>NZ_CAXBEQ010000001.1:0-996024 GCF_963974845.1 uncultured Marivirga sp. | reverse complement strand
GAGATATTGTGATAGAGGATGATGTAGGAAATATTTGGGTCGTGGGTGATGATGGGGAAGTGAGTGGGCCGTTTGATTCTGGAGGTGGTTCAGGTAATGGAATTGTTCAAGACAGCCTAAATGTTCAACAAGAATTAATAACCGAAGTTTTGCAGTATTATAAAGAAGAAATTAACTTGTGGATAGAGAATTACGAAAAGGGACCTTTGGATAACTCAATAATAAAAAGGATGTCTGATTTTCCTGATTGTTTACCTGAAGATGTTGATGAGTTGGATGCGATTTTAATTAAAATAAATGAATATATAGAAGACCCTGAATCATTAATTGAATTGATTCAGGAAGATGATTTAAGCAGATCAAAAATGGAAGAATTTGCAAATAAATTAACGGGGACTCAACCACCTTATGCTGATGGATTGTCAGACCAAGAATGGGATGAATTGGTGGAAATGATATGTGTTCATTTGGTGGAGGACGAAGAAAAGCCCGAATTGGTTACCATCGAACCAATTACTGATGATCAATTTGCCGCTGGAATTGATGATGACAAATTGAAAATAAATTACTCAATTAAAACTACAGAACAATATCCATTACAATATGCCAAATTAGAAATTTATAAAAATGATGGGACTCTTGTTTATTTAAATAGCGATAGCATTGAAATTAGAGAAAATCAAATATTCTTGTGGGATGGTCAAGTAAATCAGGATTTGGAAGATGAAGAAAAAGTGTTTATACGATCAGATGAATCCCCTTTTAAGATTAAGTTCATTGCAAGTATAGATGAGGAATTTACTGATAAGTTTCAGGCTGAAACCCAAGGTAGTGTGAATCCTCATGTTGATGCCTTTCTTGATAATTACGATGTAGCTACAAATATTGAAGATGTCGCACCAGTAAGCGATATGGATAAGTTCGAGTATTACATACAGTTGGCACCTTTTCTTTATAATGAAATTTCAAAAAATCAAACTGATGAAGAAATTGTTAGAAACTTCACCAATGCTTTAGATTATTTGGGGGATAATGTGAAAAAACGCGATTTCTTAGGAAATGAGGTTACGGTTCATGACCATTACTGGGAATATTTAGAGGTTTTAGATGAAAAATTAAAAGCGTACCGTAATAATTCAAATTACCCGATGGGTGGATTTAGTATTCGTTTTCAACGGGGTTCCAATGAACATATCAGCAATCATGCTTATGGAATGGCTTTGGATGTTAATTGGCTGCGAAATCCCTATTTATCAAAAGAAAAGCTCTACTTACTTCAATTACTTACTAACTTTAAATTCTATCAGAATTCATCGAATCCTAATGCTCTAAAAGATACGCACGATAAACTAATTGAGTTTGGTTATACTGAATTAGATCTAGATACAATCAAGTACGGTTTTAAAAATTTAAACGATAATATCTTAAAAGATGAAGGTTTCGACACTTTACTATTAGAGGTATTAACCAAATTCAGGTCAGCTTCTACATCCTTTGATCAATTAGTAAACCTTAATCTAAACCTTCGTAATGAATTTCATTTTTTTGATGACAAAACAGCAGAAGAAATTGCCGAAATTGAGAAGCAATTGTTTGCTGAGTTGCCAGCTCAAGCAGATGTTTTATTGGATGCAGTAAAGTCGATTACAACAACAGAAAATATTAATAAGATACAGAATATATATTTAGATGGGTATCAAAAAGCTTTTTTACTCGAAAAACATATTAAGGAATATAATTCTGAAATGATTACAACACTTGATCGTTTGAGTAATTTGTTTGATTTTGAGGAAGCAATATCTAGCTTAAAAGAAGCTTGCGCAAGACCAGAAAGTGATGATTATACACAATGGATAACTAATGTTGATATAATCCAACCCAGTAACGTAATTACAGCTGAAGCATCTGATTCAATTGGCTCATTCATTGAAACTAGAAAGAAAGAGTATAAAGCTATATTTGGTAGTAACAATTATTCAGAAATAATTAATTTATTATCTGATAATGGTTCAATTAATCTAGCCAAAAATGGTTTCATGCTAATGAGTACTGAGTTTGTAAATGAATTTTTATATACTGGAGAAGAAAATATTGGCTGGGGTGGCAGCTGGGAGACCAAAAAGGACTTCATGCATTTGGAATATATAGCTGATGATAAGTTTTAGAAAAAAAGAAATGAAATATACAACTACAATTGCTTTATTCTTATTTCTGTATTTTCAGGGGACGTCACAAGAGATCACGAATATTTATGCAGATAAAAGTTTGGATGAGATATTGAAACCAAAATGGGAATATCCCTACGAAAAAAATGATTTTTCACATTATTTTTCAAAATACCCATTGATTAAAAATGACCTACTTATCCATCATTTTAATATGGATTTTGTAGTGGATTTAAAATCGTCCAAGCAATTATTTTTTTCAGCTACTTCAAATCAGCAAGTTATTAAATCGAGGTTGCCAGATAGTCTGTTAGTATATGATCTGATGGATAAGTTAGTTATTAAAAATATTTACACTGGTAAAAATTTTCTTACCAAAAGAAAGTATAAAAAATTTGGTTTTATTAGTGATGGAGATTATCCATATTTCTTAAAAGACTCTGTAATTTACTATTTGGAGGATAAAAACAAGCTTTTTGCATTCAATCCTTTTACCAAGAATGAGGTCTGGCAGAGTGAATTTCCAGAGACAGTATATACTTTTCAAGAATACAAGGAAGATTTAATCAATTTGACTACTCGCAGTACTTTTTATCAATTAGATAAAAACACAGGAGAGACGTTATGGAAACTGCCAATTATTACTGAAGGAGAATCTTCCTTAAATGGTGAGCTTAATAGGCAAGGCGATAAGCTTTATCTCTGGGCTGAATCTTTTGGATTAAATGTGGTAAACCTCAATACACGTCAAATCGAATCTACTTGGCTGAAAGGTCGAGAAAATTCTGATTTCACAATGCAGATGATCTTTGAAGATGATAGTATCTTCGTCCGTACTCCTATGAATGTATACTGCATTAGTAAAACCACCGGAGAAGTTTATTGGATATCTGATGATGTGAAAATAGTTTCAGACATCACCCTTACAGATGACTATATATTTTTTGAACAAAATGGGAAGGAGGGTTTAGCTGGAGTAATAACGGCTTTGAACCGTCATACGCACAAAATTGAATATGCCCAATTTACTTCTGAAAAGTATCCTCCGATCGATGATAATTATCAAAACCAATTAGATCTTTCAAAAATACAATTTCTAGAAAGACCTTATAATAAAAAGTATTTGTTGGGTTCTAGTTTGCATAATGTTTATTGTTTTGAAATCATAAGCATCATTGACGAATAATTTTTTAGTAAAGAAAGTGGTCTTAATCAATATTTAATCTAGAATCCTTTTTAAAAAAAGCTTACTAGTAATTACCGTTTAGAGCTCTCCTCTTTTCCTCTATACGCTATTGTTTTCTTTTTCAAAAAACCATTGAATTTATTGGTATCAGCAGAAATTAGAAATTTCAGAAGTTTGTTATTTTGTAAAATATATATAGTTTGGATAATTAATGGGGTAATGGTTGAGAAGAGTGCCTCTACCCTTTTCTTCTACTTTCAAAAAATAAGATTGCAAAGAAATATTCCTGCTATTTTTTCTAGCACTGCTTGCTCAAGAAGTAATAGTAAACTATATGCAATTTTAATGAATATTTACTATTTCAACATATCGTTTACTAATCCAACCAAGATGCATTAAGCTTCTCCATTCACTCGGTCTTTTACTATTTCTGTCATCTGTATGAAAATAACCATCTTCTATTGAAGGCGTGTCAACGGAAACAAAAATCCAGGTGCGACCAGTTTCATCTTCTGATTCTGCAAAAACTGTAGCTATCCTACCTTTCTCCAACTCAGCTATTACGTTATCTTCTTGAATGGCAGGGGAAGACCTTAATCTATATTTTGGATTCAAAATTCTAATTGTATAATTAGCAACTTGCTGCTTCGGAAATTTAAAGTTGGTATGATACCTTATTACTTCACTATTTACCATTTTGTAGTCGCCAAAAAACGGGATAAATAACAAAGTGCTATACTTAGTAGGTAGTGGACTAATTGATTCTAAGTAGGTAACGATACTAAATTGAGTTATATCTCCAAGACTTTTAATACTGCTTAACCTGCCGTTTATTCGTTCTTTAATTATCAAACTATCTCCATTGTTAAGATATATTGAAAGACCGTAATCCACACCATTGAAATAAACTAGAGCTAAATCAATTAGTCCATCTTTATTAAGATCGCAGAAATGATGTTCACTGTCACTTTTAGCCTCGGTAAAAGAGCCAAGCTTATAATATTGAGTTTTATTTTTTAAAAGCTGTATTTCTGCATCTGTTAGACTTAATTCAATCTTTGACCAATCCAAATGATTTTTAAAATCTTCACTAATATTAAGAAATTCGCTCAGATTTTGAGAAAACCCTGTTGAGTAAATAAGGATAAGTATTTTAATTAAAATTAATTGCTTCATAATATTAACCTCTAATGTCATGAATATGCATACTGCGGGGTTTCAAAGCACCTCAATATCAAACCGCCACATTGGATAATCAATGCTATTATGTTCAAATTTATCAAATCACCTACCATTATGTATATTTATTATTATCAACATGTGCTTTATTACATTTCATCCATTGCTTCCATATCCGATTCTTTCATCCTTTTCATTAGTAAATCTCTACTTTGAGTAGGAAAACTATTTACCTGATCTCTGAAAAAGTATATAAACAATTTATTTATGAGATAAGTCGTTTTTAGATGATTCGATTTCCATTTCCCAAAATCTTCTCTAGTTATTTCTTTTGTGTCTGATGATTCTCTTTGAGTTTGAAAAAATACCGGTGCTTCAGCATGGATGTGTTTGGAAAAAGTTATCCAATAACCAGTAATTTCATTAATTATATTTTCACACTTTTGATTTTTTAAAACTGGATGTTTCTTTAGGTATTTTGTTAGAGCATCATGTTTAATTACAAAATCAGCATCTTTCCATTGCTTATATTCAACTTCATGCTGAAGAAAATATATGAGTTGCAATGATAATTCAATTACACTTCTTAAGTGCATGTATGCTGAACGATAGTTACCAAAATATGAGTGAAAAAATGAGGAGTTAATATCTTCATGCAATTCATTTAAAATTTCATCATTTCCATTTAACCCGATATGATTAAGTGAAATTTTCAAGTTCTTAAATATTAGAGTAGATAAATAACAACCTATTAAATCTTCATCTGTATAAAATTCAGTTGTTGAATCCCAAAACTTTTTAAAATCATTAAAATATTCTGGGATATCGCGTTTAGCATTTAAAAGAATCTGAGAATCCATAATTAAATATTTTTTATGATATCTGCCCATTTACTAAAAATCTCAGCACTAATTACTTCTTTCTTACTTTTTGAGGATTTAGTTGTATGCACCTTTTCATTACGAATTTCCAGAACTGCTTTTTTTAGCTTGTCTTTTAATTCCGGTTTTGATTTTATCCGCCCAATTATTCTTGAAATTGTTATTTTACGTGATTCTTTTTGGTCCTTAAAACCTAAGTCTAATTTATTATTTGCAAACTCAATTACAGAACCAATAGTTGGAAATGCCTTTTTATCTTCAAGAAATTTCTCAATAATCGAAAGTTTTTCCTCAATTGGAATAGACTTTGGTTCATTAAAAACATCTTCATTGAGCTTGATAAACTCTTTAAAATTTTTAATGAATATTTTTAGCGATGATGAGTCAAGCCCTTTACGCTCATAAATAGAAATTTCTTTCTGTATTTTCTCTAATTCGTTTAATATTCTATTTTCCATTATGAGTTTATTTTTCGTAAAATTTCTTTAACTAATGTTCTGTATGACTCAACACCATTACAGTATGGATGAGTCATTGTTGCTGGTTGGTTAATTGCTGCAGCTTTTCCTAAATCTGCATTTTGTGGAATAACAGTTGAGAAGCAATCAATAACATCCTTTCTGCGTAATGCATCCATTTGTTGTGAATGCATTGAATAGCGACCGTCAACTTTCGTAAATACGACTCCAAGAAACTCAACATTACATTCTCTAAAGCTTCTTTTCCATTTATTTATACGATTAACCAATAATGGTAATCCAATTGAAGGAAATATTTCAGGAACAACAGGCACAATTATGAAATCGCTAATTATCAAGGCATTTTGAGGAGCTAAGGTTAAATTCGGAGGACAGTCAATTAATATATAATCGTATTCAGTAGCTAAACCTTCAAGCTTGTTTTTCAAAACACTTTCTCTAGCTGGTACTGAAACTAAATCCAAATCTAAAAATGTTAACTCTAGATGAGATGGTATTAAGTCTAAATTATTAACTCCTCCAACATTGCTGACTATTGCATCATTAATATCGTATTCTTCCTCTCTCGAAGTCATACCATTATTCATACCTAAGACGTCAGCAATTGTTGAGCTATCCTTCAATTCTTCCCATTTTTCCAATGAAATTAAAGATAGGGTCGAATTTGTTTGAGGATCAATATCAATAATAAGTACTTTCTTGTAATGTTCTTTTGCAAGTAATGCTCCTATTTCTACTGTTGAAGTTGTTTTACCAACCCCACCTTTCATGTTAATAAATGATATTACTTTCATAATTGTATAATTAATTTTTCATTTCTCAATATTAGTGGACTCTCTTTCTGTATCGTTTCCAAAAATCCAACAGCAAAAAAACTTGTAACTACCCCAAACTAAATATAGTGACAATTCTATTTTCACTATATCTACTATAATGTCCATTTCAACCAAAAAATAAAATAATTATAGGTTTTGGTTGCTGATGAACTTGATGAATAAATGTAGCAGATTAATTTTAAAATACATCCTAAAAATATAATAGTTAATCGAAAAGCATGATGATTTTAAGGCTTGAAATGAGTGTCAGGATGCTGATTATTATTCAAAACCAAATAATATTCTTTCCTGAACATTATTTATACTTCCTGCAGAATATTACTACCTCCTGAGTTTTTATTCTGCTTCATGATTTGGTAAAGATGCTTACTGAATATTTTTTGGGCTTCCTGAATAGGGAAAATCGTTTCCTGAAAATCAGGAAGTGGTTAAGACTGATATTTTACGGCAATATTTAATATGATGAGTAGTATTTTTTTGAGGCTTTACTTATACTTATTAGGTATTTTCCAAAGTTTCTATTTTCCTTTTTTCTTGATGAAAAAGAAAGAAAAAATCAAGACAAAATAATGCTTCATCCCACATCCATCCGCTGGCTTGTCTGCACAAGCAGGCCTGCTATTTTGTCCTCCCTCCCGCTTTTCCGAGTTCCTCGGAAGTGGTCGAGTCAGTTCTGTTGCAAATGTGCAATAACCAATTAAGAATTTTGCTTTATCTCTCACGTTAGGACAACATAGGTTTTCCAAGAACAATCTAGATTAGCGGGATAATTAATAATCATCTAGAAACAAGGAAAAAGGAGTTTGATCAATGTTACATAAAGTTGAATTTACTTGGTGAGTTTATTAATATCTAACTCCCCAACTTTCGCCTTAAGCGAAAAAGCGGGCTGGAGGGTAAAATGGCGGGCAGGCGCTGGCATTAGCGGGTAGTAGCATCATTTTATCTAGATTTTTTGCATACTTTTTCATCAATGGAAAAAGTATGAATGATTAAGCCAGAATTAAAATGCAAAAATTAGCAATTTAATGCTTAATTTTGCTCTGTCTCTGTCCCAGAAGTATTCAACTTCCAAAGCATAAATTTACTTTTTTTTTAAAATTCACCAAAAAATTTAAAATCTATTAAGATTTATCTTCCATCCACCCCAAAACATCCCCCATCAATTCCTCAAAATCTACATCATGATGTATTTCATGTTTCGATTTTGGATAGCTTTTGAAAGTAAATATCCTACTATTTTTTGCAAATTCAGCTGTAGCCTCATGGGAGATTATCTTATCTTGCTGTCCGTGAGCTAAAAATACTTTGTGCTTAAATTTATGGGTATTATGAATCAGGTACTCCCCTCCTTTTGTGATGGAGGTAAATAATTTGGCCGAAATTTTACTGTGAATTAAGGGGTCATTTTCATATTTCTCGACTTCCTCTTTAATGCTGGAAATATCTTCTGCTTTTAGTCCTGAAGATTGTATTAAACTTGGAATAATATCGGCTACGCAATTTCCTAAATTCACTTTCCATTTTGGTGGGTCAAAAGCCAATTTAATCCACGGGGAAGTCGCTATACCCGCTGTGATTTCATTTGATTGATCTTTAGCTAGATAATTCAAGATTATATTCCCTCCCATGCTGTGTCCATATAGATATATTTCAGCCTTTAAATAATCTACCCTTACAAAACGGATAAAATACTCTATGTCAGTCAATAGTTGCTCCATGCTAGGGGCATGTCCTTTTTTGCCTTCTGAGTTCCCATGTCCTCTTAAAGTTAAGGCTATGACGCTTATTCCCTTTTCATTAAAATACTCCGCTACTTTATGAAATCTCCCTGCATGCTCTCCATGACCATGAACTATCAATATTATCTTCTCAGGATTATCAGATTGAATGTATTTTTGAACCTCCAATGATAAATTATCTGAAGTTTTGAAATGTGAAATTTTCTTATCCATTATGGAATATAAATTAATTCAATACTATGTAAATAAATGCTGCAACGGCAGCACCTGTTAAAGGACCAATAATGGGAATCCAACTATAGGACCAATCGCTCCCCCCTTTTCCTTTTATGGGTAAAATTTGATGCATGATCCTTGGACCTAAATCACGTGCCGGATTGATCGCATAGCCAGTTGTTCCCCCTAAAGCCAATCCTATTACCCATACTAAAATAGCAACCGGTAGAGCCCCTAAATCCCCCAAGCCAATTGGAGTGCTATTGGCGTCCATCAACTGCGGAGGAGTGGAAAACAATATCACTATGATAAGTACAAATGTTCCGATGAATTCTGAAATAAAATTAGTCCTGACATCTCGAATGGCAGGAGCAGTGGCAAAAGGCGCAAATAACAAACCCTGATCATCCGTGGATTCAAAATGCCTTTGATAAATCAACCAGGCACAAAAAGCCCCAAAAGCTGCGCCTAAAATCTGTGCTGGGATATAAATCCACAAAAGATTCCAAGCGAAATCACCTGTTATTGCTAGGGCCAAGCTAACCGCTGGATTAATATGAGCTCCACTATGAGGACCTGCGACTACCACCGCTATAAAAACTCCAAATGCCCAAGCTGTAGTAATCACCATCCAGCCCGAACCTGCGGCTTTAGTTTTGGGCAAAACCACATTGGCTACTACCCCAGAACCCATCAATATTAATAAAAAAGTGCCTAAAAATTCTGCTACAAAATAGTTCATCTGCTTTTATGATTCTAACCAATCCTGACTTCGGTCCACCGCCTTATGCCAAAAATGCAATAATTTTTTAACTTCTTCTTTATCCATTTCAGGATTATAGGATTGCTCGGCTTCCCAAAGGGATTGCAAGGCCTCCATATCTTTCCAATAGCCCACTGCTAGCCCTGCTAAAAATGCGGCACCCACTGCAGTAGTCTCAGTAATTTTAGGTCGAGTAATAGTACAATCGACCAAATCAGATTGAAACTGCATCAAGAAATTATTTTCGGAAGCACCACCATCCACTCGCATTTCTTGGGTTTTATGTCCAGCATCTTTTTCCATGGCTGCCAAAACATCATTTACTTGATAGGCAATGGCTTCCAATGCTGCTCTTGCCATATGAGCTTTCGTAGTTCCTCGGGTAATTCCAAAAAATGTACCTCTAGCATCTTGATTCCAATAAGGTGCTCCTAATCCTGTTAAAGCGGGTACAAAATAAACGCCTTCATTATTCTTTAAAGAAGTGGCCAAAGCTTCCGACTCACTTGCTTTGCGGAAAAGCTCTAGTCCATCTCTTAACCATTGGATAGCTGCTCCTCCTATAAAAACACTGCCTTCTAAAGCATATTGAACCTTATCTCCTATTTGCCAAGCCACGGTAGTCAATAATTTATTCTTCGATTTCACGGGTTCGTCTCCTGTATTCATCACTAAAAAGCAACCCGTTCCATAGGTGGTTTTAGCCATTCCTTTTTCCGAGCAAAGTTGTCCAAACAAAGCTGCTTGTTGGTCACCAGCTATTCCTGCGATAGGGATTTTATGTGAGAACAGATCCCCAGCAGTTGTACAATAAACTTCGCTACTAGCCTTCACCTCAGGCAACATAGATTCAGGAATTTCAAACAAATCCAGTAATTCTTTGTCCCACTTTTTTTCATGAATATTAAAAATCATGGTGCGACTAGCATTAGTAATATCAGTATAATGATGTTTTCCGCTTGTTAATTTATAGACCAACCAACTATCCACTGTACCGAAACATAAATCACCCTTTTCAGCTTTTTCTTTTGCTCCTTCAACATTATCTAAAATCCATTTTATTTTAGTAGCTGAAAAATAAGCGTCAATTATTAATCCTGTTTTATCATTGACTTTTTCTGATAAACCTGTTTTCTTTTTAAGCTCATTACAATAAGCAGCAGTTCTTCTATCTTGCCAGACTATGGCTTTGTGAATAGGTTTACCAGTATTCCGATCCCATACTATAGTAGTCTCTCTCTGATTGGTGATGCCTATTCCTGCAATTTGCGTGGGTGTAATGTTAGCTTTAGTGATTGCTTCAGTTGCTACCGAAGCCTGAGAAGTCCAAATTTCATTTGCGTCATGTTCTACCCAGCCAGACTGAGGAAAAAATTGCTCGAACTCCTTTTGAGCAACTGCAACAATTTCTGCTTTCTCATTAAACAGAATTGCTCTTGAACTGGTGGTTCCCTGATCCAGGGATAATATATACTGAGGTTTTTCCATAGTTTTATTTGAGTTTACGGTAATGAAATATCTACTTGAATATTCTTATCGAGCAGATATTTTTACTATTTTTTTTAAATCATTGAATCAATAATTTTCATTCCAATCTTTTGTCTTGATACAAAAGATACAAAAAATCAAGAAAGTTTAATGCTTCAACCCTCTCTGCCCTCGCTAGCCCGCTAAACTTTCCTCCCTCCCGCTTTTCCGAGTTCCTCGGAAGTGGTCGTATTGTTTCTTATGCTACTGAATAGTAATACATCTATTTTCTACTTTCAAATAAAGTTCTCGCAGAGAGACTCACTAATCACTGGTTTGAAAAACTTCCTATGCTTACTCGAATTGAATTCTAAATAATTATCAAATAAACCAATTTAAATTTCAATTAGATATCGCATTGCCAATTTATTAAAATCTTTCAATTGCTTTTCTATCCATGCTTCATCTTTTCCCAATTCTTCAGCCATCAGCTCCGCAACTTTGGGGGCCATATTTGTGCTTGCTTTTGCATCAAGAAAAAGGACTCTAATCCTCCTGGCTAATACGTCTTCTACCTTCATGGCCATTTCATTTCTACATGCAAAAATGACTTCAGCTTGAGTAAAAGGATATTTTGGATGCAAAAGCTGATTCCATTCTGAATTCGCATCCTGTAGAGACTTAATTGCCTCTCTATCTGAACCATACACACCCAAGTAATCACTAGATTTGTTCGTAGAAAACGCATGAATCTTAATCTCCGCTGAACCACTTTTTTGAAGTCTTTCACCCGTCAACTTTGTAAAATATTCTACAGTATCCTCCCCCATCTTTCGGAAAGTAGTCCATTTCCCACCAGTAAGCGTAATTAAACCGCTGTTGGATACCAATACTTTGTGGCTGCGAGAGATTTCCTTGGTTTTTTCACTTTCATCAGTAGGTGCAGCCAAAGGCCTTAAGCCGGCATAAACAGAAAGAACATCACTCCTCTGCGGTTTCTTAGTCAAGTACTCCTGTGCCGTCTTCAAGACGAAATCTATCTCCTTTTCTAAGGCGGCTGGTTCCAGTTTTGGCTTCTTCCTCATTGTGTCAGTTGTTCCCACCACTAATTTATCATGCCAGGGTACTGCAAATAAAACCCTTCCATCGCTGGTTTCTGGGATCATCAAAGCATCTTTTCCTGATAAGAAAGATTGGTCTAGCACTAGATGAATACCTTGACTTGGCCGAATCATTTTCTTGGCATCAGGATTATCCAATTGCAAAATCTTATCTGCAAAAACACCGGTTGCATTTACCACCATTTTTGCTTTTATGTCATAATTCTTTTTCGAAAATTGATCTTTAACAGAAAGTCCGGAGATTTTACCGCCCTCATCTTTTATCAACTGGTTTACTTTAAAATAATTTAAAACCGCTGCACCTTTTTCATCGCAAGTTTGAGCCACGTTTAAAGCCAAACGGGCATCGTCAAACTGCCCATCATGATAAATTACACCGCCTTTCAACCCCTCTTGCTTTATGGTTGGCAAGCGCTCAATAGTTTTTGTTTTAGAAATAAAAGTTGATTTACCTAGACTTAATTTCCCCGCCATCCAATCGTACATTTTGAGACCGATCGTATATTTTAACCTATCAAAGAAAGAGTAAATGGGTATTACAAACGATTGATTATGCGCCAAATGTGGAGCGTTTTTTAACAATAAACCTCGTTCTCTTAATGCTTCCAATACAAGAAAAACATCACCCTGTGCTAAATACCGAACCCCACCGTGCACTAATTTAGTACTTCTACTACTGGTGCCTTTAGCAAAATCAGATTTTTCAAACAATGCAACACTCAAACCTCTAGAAACAGCATCTAAAGCAACTCCCAGCCCAGAAGAACCACCTCCAATCACTGCTATATCCCAAACTTTTTCAGCTTCAGAAATTTGCTTTATGTTTTCTTTTCTATTCATATTGTTTCGTTTTACCCAAATATAGAATAAAAAGAAACATTACAAAAGTTAAAATCTAACTTTTTACTTAAAAAACTTTCTTTTTATTACCTTTTATTTCTTTTAATTACTAAAATATTTATTTTTGAACCCTATGACAATTGCAGAAAGACACAAATTCATATTAGACCAACTTCAAAAAGAAGGCTTTGTAAGTGTTAGTGAACTAAGCAAGGATTTAGAGGTCACCAAAGTAACGATCCGAAAAGATTTAAGACTCTTAGAAGACAAAGGACTGCTTTACCGCTCGCATGGAAGTGCAACTTTAGTTTCGCCTTATGTGAACGAAAAGCCTGTTGATGAAAAGCAGTTGGTAAATGTTGAAGAAAAACAAAGCATCGCAAAAATGGCGGTGGAAAGCTTGAGAATGAATGAAGCTATAATCATTGGTTCTGGTACTACAGTTGGAGCATTTGCCCACGCTATCCCAAAAAATGCACAACTAACAGTACTTACCTCTGCAATGAATGTAACCATGGCTTTACTAGACTGCAAGGATGTAGAAATTGTACAATTAGGGGGTGTTGTCCGAAAAGGTAGCTCGTCAGTAGTGGGGCATTATGCGGAAGAAATGATGCAGAGCTTCGCTTGCAGTAAATTGTACTTAAGCGTGGATGGCATTAGCTTAGAACATGGATTTACCACTTCGAACATGATGGAGGCTCATTTGAATGCTAAAATGATTAAATCCGTTCAAAAAACGATAGTTTTGGCTGATGCTAGTAAATTTGGAAAGAAAGGATTTGGTAAAATTTGCGATTTAGAAGATGTTGACCAAATAATCACTAACAAAAGTGCTTCCAAGCAGTTTATTAGCACTTTAGAGTCTAAAGGAATAGAAGTAGTGCTAGTCTAATTGCAACCCTTCTATTACCCTAAGATATTTCTTGCGAAAACACCTTCATAGTTATTAATAATCCTATATTTGCATAGCAGCAATAAAAATCAAAAAACCTTTGAGAAGAATTTTTATCATAATATTTCTATTCATCTTGATTTTAGCAAGTGGATATGGAATATATTACTATTGGGATAAACAAAAAAGTCTGGATGCATGGTCTCTAGTCCCTGAAAACACTTTTTTAGTGTATGAAAACAACAATTTAGTTAGTGCCTGGAATAGTATCCAAGAAAACCCAATATGGAAAGACTTACAAAACATTGAATACTTCAAATCTTTAAAGGAAAATTTTGAAGCTTTAGACAGCTTATCTGGGAAAAGCGGAATTCTGGATGAAGTGTTTAGAAACAACCACTTGTTGATAGGGATGTCAATCATTTCTAACAATGATTTTGACTTTGTGTTCTACCAAAGCTTGAAAAATACAGAGCAAATTGAAATAATTAAAAAAATAGAATCCAAATTTGAAGAATTCAAAAAATCTGAAAGAGTTTTTAACAAAAATACTATTTACGAACTAAAGAGCACAGGAGATGGTAAAACATTCAGCTATGTATTACTTCGTGGAAATTTTGTTGGTAGTTTCTCACCCGTTTTAGTAGAAGATGTTATCAGAAATCTTGAGAGGGATGAAGAAAATTTTCAAGAAAGTATAGTTGAAGTCTTTAAAATTGCAAATTTTCAAGATGATTTAGGTAATCTATATATCAATTTTGAAAGACTTGATAAAATCGTAAAAATATTTACAAAGTCTGATCAATCTATTCTCTTCAATGTTCTATCACAATTTTCGGAAGGTGCCTTTCTCGATTTGTTTGTTGACGGTGACGATCTGTATTTAAATGGATTTACATTTCCTCAAGATTCTATCAGCTACTTGAATACCTACCGCGGTCAAACAGGGGGTGACGTTACTTTGGAAAACTACTTTCCTTCAAAAACTGCGATTGTCATTCATGAAAGATTTAATGATGCTCAAACCTTTCAAGATAAAAAAGTTAAGTTCTGGGGTGGTATTGATCGGGATTATCCTCGAGAAAGAAATCTAATAGCAGAACAATATGAAACTGATTTTAGGGAATTTCACCAGTTTATGGCCGGAGAAAATGCTCAAGTCATTCTAAATAGCAATCAGGACTTAGAAGAGAGCAAAAAGCTTATTTTCATTAAAATGACTGATAAAAACGAGGGCTTAAATAAATTCAATAAATTATCAGAAGAAGCCGCCAAATTACAACAAGATACTTTGTATTATGAGTACTATGCTGAAAACGAAATTAGGGAATTGCTAATTAAGGAATTCCCGTATCAATTGTTGGGGAAAAATTTTAAAGGCTTTACCCACTCTTTTTTTACTACAATTGATGACAATATGATTATCAGTAATGATATTCAATCCTTAAAGGAACTTATACTAGATATTGAAACGGAAAACACATGGGGTAAGTCTATTAAGGAAAATCAGTTCATTGAATCCACATTACAAGAATCAAACCTAAATATTTTCATAAATATCCCACAAGCATGGTCATTACTTCTCGATAATCTTAACGAAAGATGGCGTAAAAACTTTATGGAAAATGAATATCCGGTAAAGAATTTTGATATGCTTGCTTTTCAATTCAGCAATGAAAATGAACGTTATTATAGTAATATTGAAGTGCTTCATTCTGATAATAGGGTTAATAATGAAATGAAGTATTTTGATAAGCTAATGCAAGTTGATATAGCCTCTCCTATCATTAGTAAGCCTCACGTAGTGAAAAATCATAATACAGGTTTATTTGAAACGCTCGTACAGGACTCCGCCTACAATCTACACCTCATTTCAAATAACGGAGATATCCTATGGTCTGAGCCATTGGAGGCACCGATTATCGGGGAAGTTTTCCAGATGGATTACTATCAAAACAATAAGTTGCAATATGCATTCGCTACAACTGAAAAAGTATACCTGCTGGATAGAAACGGGATTGCTTTAGAATATTTTCCTAAAGTGATTGGCGATAATACCAGTGAAAATCAGTATTTCAATGTTATTGACTACGACAAAAGCAGAACTTATCGATTACTAATTGCAAAAGAAAACGGAGATATATTCCTCACTAGCAAATATGGTGATACTTTGGGCGACTGGAAGCCATTGAAAATGAATGATAAAATTGCTGCTAGACCGGAACACATTAGGATTAGAAGCAAGGATTTCATGGTAGTTCTTCAGGAAAACGGTCTCGTGAAAGTAATGAGCAGAAATGGAGAGATGAAACCTAATTTCCCAATCAACATTAACGATAGACTATCAAATAACTTATACTTTGAAATTGGAAATAGCTTTGAAAGTAGTTATTTGGTTACCATTACAGACGGAGGTGCTTTGGTAAAAATTAGCTTTACAGGGAAAATTGATAAAAAAGAACAACTGTATATGCCAAACAAAGAGACCATTTTTAAAATTGTTAAAAATGCTTCTGAACGAAGTTATCTTCTGGCAAGACAAGATTTAAGCCGAGTGAGTGTTTTGAAACCATCAGGTGAAATGATGTTTGAAAAAGACTACCTCAGTAAGGATGAAATGGAAATCCAATATTATGAATTGGCTCCCAATAAGGAAATTATTGCTATTACGGACAAAAAACAAGCATTCACTTATCTTTACACCCGTGAAGGTCAGCTCATAAATCAGCAACCTATTGAGAGCGCAGATGAAATTGCCATGATCTATTACAATAAGGATAACGAAGTGCATGTCTATAAATGCCATAAAAACACTTTCAGTATTCTAAAATTCAATATATAGGGATGAAGTACTTTTTAATCATATTCATATTTTTATCACAACTTACAAGCGGGCAGGACAATAAGGAGAAAGCACTAGGGCCTAATAGCTTATCTTCGCCAAAAGCAACAATCAATACGTTTCTTAAAAATCTGCAGGAAGATGAATTTCACCCTGAAATTGCTTCAAAAACCTTAAATCCAGAATATTTAAAAGGAAAAGATGAAAAACTAATCGTTACTCAATTAAAACAAGTTTTGGATGGTGCAGGAGTATTGATTGACGTTGACGATATCCCAGACAATCCTAATTATGCCGATTCTACCGACAAGAGGAGATATTACATATCTGAAGTAGAGTTTCCCGAGATTTACTTGGAGAGAAGTAATGAGAAATGGTATTTCAGTAAAAAGACTATAGAGAAAACTCCAGAATTACATAAAAGAGTTTATCCTTTTGGTACGGACAAACTGATGAATATTTTACCCAAAATGGGAACTCAGAAAATAATGGGTTTACATGCTTGGCAGTACATCAGTATCCTTTTACTCATTATCATTTGTGTCGTTATACATAAATTACTGAGCTGGTTTTTCGATTGGTTAATATACCAACTCCTCAGTAATAAAGGATATGGGAATATTGCGCACGAGTATATTATGCCAGTCGCAAAACCCTTCAGCTTGCTTGTTATTGTCGGGATTCTCATAATTCTAGTCCCTGTCCTACAACTACCAATCACTTTTAATCATTACTTTATTTTATTATTGAGGGCACTTTTACCATTATTTGGTACAATGATGGCTTATAAATTAGTTGATATCTTGGGCGAATACTTAATGAAAAAAGCCGCTCAGACTGAAACTACGATGGACGACCAAATTGTCCCCATACTTAAAAGGATACTCAAGATTTTTGTGGTGATAATTGGATTCCTTTACATCTTAAGTAATCTAAGATTTGATATAACAGCATTGTTGGCCGGTATATCGATAGGTGGTTTAGCCTTTGCTTTGGCCGCTCAGGACACCATCAAAAACTTCTTTGGATCGCTAATGATTCTATTTGACAAACCTTTCCAAATCGGTGACTGGGTAACTGCTGGGGATATTGACGGAACAGTTGAAGAAGTTGGTTTCCGCTCAACTAGGGTCAGGACTTTTAGAAACTCCTTGATTACTGTACCCAATGGTAAACTAGCTGATATGGCTGTGGACAATCATGGTTTAAGGAATTATAGAAGATTTTTTACTACAATTACTATTACTTATGATACCCCTGCTCATTTAATAGAGGCATTTACAGATGGATTAAAGAAAATTGTTGAAGAACATCCCAAAACTTGGAAAGACATGTATCACATCCGTTTCAATAACATGTCGGCATATTCCTTGGATATCATGTTTTATATCTTCTTTGATGTGCCAACATGGGGAGAAGAATTGCAACATAAGGAAGAAGTCCTTTTGAGTATAATGAAATTAGCAAAGGAGCTAGGAATTAATTTTGCATTCCCAACACAAACTTTACACATGGAAAACTTCCCTGGGCAGCCCTCGTTATCTCCAGAATATCAAGAGAAGAATCAGATTTCTGAAAAATTGAAAAATTACTTTTCGACATCAACCAGAAAATAAGGTTTATTTTTAATTTCAAAATTAAAAAAGTAACTAATGAGCAAGTCTAGTAAGTACAGATTTGGTACTAAAGCAATTCATGCAGGAGTAGAACCAGATTCTGCTACAGGAGCCATCATGACGCCAATCTACCAAACATCTACCTATGTTCAATCCGCTCCAGGCCAACATAAAGGATATGAATACAGTCGGTCACAAAACCCCACAAGAGAAGCGTTAGAGAAAAGCATTGCTGCTTTAGAAAATGCTGAATTTGGATTTTGTTTTGCTTCGGGACTTGCGGCCATTGATGCAATAATCAAAACATTAAAGCCTGGCGATGAAGTTGTAAGTACTAATGACCTATACGGGGGTACCTATAGAATATTCACTAATATTTTTAAGGATTTTGGCATCCATTTCAATTTTATTGGCATGCAAGATGCAGCTACGATTGCACAACATATTACAGATAAAACAAAATTAATTTGGGTAGAAACGCCCACTAATCCAATGATGAATATCATTGATGTTAAGGCAGTTTCTGAAATAGCAAAAAAACATAAGGTCTTGTTAGCAGTAGACAATACATTTTCTACACCCTACTTACAAAATCCCTTGGAATTAGGTGCAGATTTAGTCATGCATTCAGTTACTAAATATATTGGTGGTCATTCGGATGTCATAATGGGGGCATTGGCTACAAATGATGAGCAATTAGCTCACAGACTAAAATTTATTCAAAATGCCAGCGGAGCCGTCCCTGGTCCACAAGATTGTTTCTTAGTATTGAGAGGAATTAAAACCTTGCACCTAAGAATGCAGCGACACTGCGAAAACGGAGCAGCAGTGGCCAATTTCTTAAAATCCCATCCAAAAGTAAATAAAGTATTTTGGCCCGGATTTCAAACGCATCCTAATCACGAAATTGCCAGCAGTCAAATGCATGACTTCGGAGGAATGATTTCATTCTCATTAAAAGAAAATACAAAAGAAGCAGCAACGGAAATTCTAAAAAGATTTAAATTGTTTACTTTAGCTGAGTCTTTAGGCGGAGTTGAGTCTTTAAGCGGACACCCTGCAACTATGACCCACGCCAGCATCCCTAAAGCTGAGCGTGATAAAATCGGTCTGTCAGATTCTTTGATCCGCCTTAGTGTAGGAATAGAAGATATAGAAGACTTAATTTATGATTTAAAGCAAGCATTGTCCTAAACTGATATGAAGCTAAAACGCTACAGAAGCAAAAGAAAATATGACCCTATTTTACCCGGGCCACGTGAGTGGCCTGTAGTGCAATTAAGTCGTAACAGGAAGGAATTTCTCAAAGAAGTAGCCGAAGAAGCTTACGGACGCATTAAAAATAATACTAGAACTAAGACTGCACTCATTGAAGAGCTGGAAACGACTCTTTACAAAGAAAAAGCTAGAATAAGACAAAACCCATGGAAAGTAGATCCAGATGATGAACATCAATTTTGGGGGAAAGTCAAAAATGAACTTCTAGAGATTTCTCAACAAAAAGCTAAAGACGAGGAGAAAGCCAATAAAATCCTTTACGATATCATTGAGCGATACGCAGATGAGATTGCAGGAAATTTCAACACTAGTCACTATCGTTTTGCCAGAGGAATTGCCACATTTGGATTTAATAGGCTTTTAAACGCTGCAAGAGTAAAAAAACTAGGTGGTTTTTGGAGCAATGAGCTTACCATGAACGATAAAATCCAGATTAATGGTGAAGCTGAAAAGTTACGCACACTGGCTAAAAAAGGAACTGTTGTAATTGTTCCTACACATTCCAGTAATCTTGACTCCATTTTAATTGGCTGGGTGATCTACACTTTAGGATTACCACCAGTAATTTACGGAGCCGGACTTAATTTATTTAACATCAGCATTATTTCATATTTCATGAACAGCTTAGGTGCCTACAAAGTAGACAGGCGAAAAAGAAATTTGATCTATCTTGAAACACTAAAATCCTATTCAGCATTAGCCCTTAAGAAAGGTTGCCAGAGCTTGTTCTTTCCTGGTGGAACGCGCTCAAGAGATGGCAGAGTAGAAAAAGAACTGAAGCTCGGTCTCCTAGGAACTGCAATAGAAGCTCAAAGATCAAATTACGAAGAATTTGGAGAGAATGCTGAAAAGATATTTATTGTACCAGCAAGTTTGAACTATCACTTTGTGTTGGAAGCACCCAGTTTGATTCGTCAATATCTGGAAAAGCAGGGTCAAGAACGTTACTATGTAGAAAATGACGAGTTTTCCTCTTCCTATAAAATCATCACATTCCTTTTCAAATTCTTTACAAAAGGATCTGACATTAGTGTTTCCATCGGAGAACCTATGGATATTTTGGGAAATAAAGTAGATGATGATGGAAGAAGTTTTGATACAACTGGCAGGGAAATCCATCCTAAAGATTACTTCACTTTCCAAGATAAAATAACAGTAAATAAGCAAAGAGAAGCAGAATACACTAGAATGCTTTCAAAAAAAATAGTTGAGCAGTACAGTAAAATTGCACGTGTTTTTTCAAGTCACTTGATTGCCTTTACTGCTTTTGAAATGATTAGAAAAAGAAATAAAAAACTAGACCTTTTTGCTTTGCTAAGACTTCCTGAAGAAGATTTGGTGATTACTTTTAGTGAATTTAGGACCGTTTGTCAGAGAATTAAAAATAAAATTGAGGAAAGAATTAGTGAGGGTAGAATGTCGCAAGCGGAGCATATGAATGATAAAATCGACAATATCATTGAACACGGCTTGTTGAATTTGGGTATGTATCATTCAAAGCGACCTTTAATTAAAACCAAAGAAGGTGACATTACAACTATGGATATGAATCTTCTATACTTTTACAGAAACAGATTAGATGGATATGGCCTCGAAAAACACATTTGAAAAACCAATTGGAGTAATCGGAGCAGGGAGTTTTGGACTTTCCGTTGCCAATCTATTAGCTGAAAACTCTCAGGTGTTGCTTTATGCCCGAAATAAAGAAGCCCGTGAAAGCATAAACAAAAACAGAGAATGGAATGAATATCCAATTCATAACAACATTACTGCCATAGATGATTTAGAGCAACTAGCATCCTCATGTGATGTCATTTTTCCGGTAGTTCCCTCGGCAAATTTTAGGGACATGATAAAGGACCTTTCTCCTTTTTTATATCCTTATCATATCCTTATACATGGCACTAAGGGATTAAATCTTAACTTACCCGAAGGAAAAAAATTGGAGGATATGGAAGTGTTAGAAAGACGCCATATCAAAACCATGAGCGAGGTCATCATGGATGAAAGCGTAGTGGTGAGGATTGGTTGTCTAGCAGGACCGAATTTAGCAAAAGAAATAGCTCAAGGACTTCCTGCCGCAACGGTGGTGGCAAGCCCCTTCAACGAGGTCATTCAAATAGGACAACAATTATTGCGTAGTGACAGATTTCAAGTGTATGGTAATCCTGATCTAATTGGAATTGAGCTTTGTGGAGTATTGAAGAATATAATAGCTATCGCTTCAGGTGCATTGTCAGGACTAGGCTTGGGAGAAAATGCACGTTCTCTCTTGATTAGTAGAGGCATGGTAGAAATGATTTATTTGGGTAAAGCACTAGGAGGAAATGTAAGGACATTTATAGGATTAGCGGGAATCGGAGATTTAATGGCTACCTCCCATTCCACCCTAAGTAGAAACTTTACCGTTGGGAGAAGATTGGCAGAAGGTGAGAAATTAGAAGCCATCCTAGCCGATATGCGAGAAGTTGCCGAAGGAGTAAACACTATAATGATAGCTAAAAAAATTGCTGAAAGTTTTAAGGTGAGGGCTCCAATCACTGAAATTTTGCATAGAGTATTATTTGAAGGCCTAACTATGGAAGAAGCGGTGCAATATTTAATGAAATATCCTCTGAATGTTGATGTAGATTTTATATAAATCTGCCTAAAGCAAATTAAAAATCCATTCTATTTCTCATATAAAATTTTATCTTTGTGGTTCGCTAAAAAATTTGGTAGCTGATATTTACAATTGCTCAATTTTACATTTTTTGAACAAACCAAAACAAAAAAAGATCAGCTTGCCGAATAACTTTTAAAGCTAAAATTTATAAAAAATATGGGTAAAGTAATCGCTATAGCTAATCAAAAAGGGGGAGTTGGTAAAACCACATCGGCAATTAATCTTGCAGCCAGTTTAGCTGCTTTAGAGTATAAGACACTTATTGTAGATGCCGACCCACAGGCCAATTCCACTTCTGGAATAGGTTATAACCCCAAAGAAATAGAGAGCAGCATTTACGAATGCATGGTGGATGAAGTTGATGCCCAGGATATTATAGTAGAAACTGATCTTGATTACTTACATATTTTACCATCTCACATCAACCTCGTTGGTGCGGAGGTGGAAATGGTAAATATCAAAAACAGGGAAGAGCGAATGCGAGATGCCTTGAAAAAGGTGCGTAAGAAATATGATTTCATAATCATAGACTGCTCTCCTTCCTTAGGTTTAATTACAATTAACGCACTTACTGCAGCTGACTCAGTCATCATTCCGGTTCAATGTGAATATTTTGCACTGGAAGGATTAGGTAAATTGCTTAATACAATTAAGATTATTCAAACTCGTTTGAATAAAGATTTGGAAATTGAGGGTATCTTATTGACTATGTATGATGTTCGTCTTAATCTTTCCAATCAAGTAGTAGATGAAGTAAAACAACATTTTAGTAAAATGGTATTTGAAACCTTGATTCCTCGAAATATCAAATTGAGTGAATCACCAAGTTTTGGATTACCTGCAATTGCTCACGATGCAGAAAGTAAAGGAGCAATTAGTTATTTAAATTTAGCAAAAGAAATTATTAACAATAACGGATTAGGAAAATAGCGGATGGCGAAGAAAACCAGAAAAGCATTAGGAAGAGGCTTAGGCGCTCTTTTAGAAGATTCAAATACAGATCAGAAATCCTCTAGTAAAGAAAACAAGGATTTCACTGATATTTCTACAGGAGCTTCTATTAATGAAATTCCTTTAGATGCAATTGAAGTGAACCCATTTCAGCCTCGTACTGATTTTGATAAACAAGCTCTAGAAGAATTGTCAGAATCAATAAAGGTACAAGGTATTATTCAGCCGATAACGGTTAGAAAGTTAAGCAAAGATAGCTATCAACTTATATCTGGGGAAAGAAGAACACAGGCCTCTAAATTGGCAGGACTAAAGTCTATCCCAGCCTATATAAGAACTGCTGACGATCAGCAAATGCTAGAAATGGCATTGATTGAGAATATTCAGCGTGAAAATCTTAATTCTATTGAAATCGCATTAAGCTATCAGAGATTATTGACAGAATGCGATCTAAAACAAGAGCAATTGGGTGATAGGGTTGGAAAAAATAGAACCACTGTCAATAATTATTTAAGGCTATTAAAGCTTCCACCAGATATTCAATTGGCTATTCGCGATAAAAGAATTAGCATGGGACATGCTCGTGCTATCATCAATATTGAAGATGTAGACAAACAATTAGATGTTTTCAAGAAAATATTGAAGGATGATTTATCCGTACGAAAAGTAGAAGCCTTAGTACGGGAGTTAACAAGTGGTGAAGGAAAGGAAAAGGATAAAACTTCAAAAGTGGAAATGCCATATGAAGCCAAGCAAGTGCAAACTAAGCTCTCTTCTCACTTTGGCACAAAAGTTGGTATGAAAATCGACAAAAATAATAAGGGGGAGATCAAGATTCCATTTCTATCAAAAGACGATTTAAATAGGATATTGGATATTCTTTCAGTTGAATTGTAATATGCGCACTTTAGTTTTCTTTACTTTTATAATACTGCTTCCAATAGTTTCGATGGGGCAAGAAATACAGCCTACAGATTCCACTTTCTTAAGATTAGGAGATGGGAGTGACGATATCGAAACATTTCAAACACAAGACACGGTACATTCCCCGAGACTTGCTGCATTATATTCAGCAGTTGTACCAGGAATGGGACAGTTTTACAACGAAAAGTACTGGAAAATACCTATTGTTTACGCCTTGGGAGTATTAGCCGCATCTCAAATCAAATCTAACCATCAGAATTACCTCCTATTTAGGAACGTTAGCTTTATAATAGAAGATCTCAACCCCGATAATGATGCTGAGGTTCAAGATTATACCAATCTTTTATCAGCCGAAAATATTCAAAGGAGATACGACCGATATAAGAGAGATCGAGATTATTGGATTATTTTGGCAGGGATATTTTATGTTTTGAATATTGTTGACGCCACCGTAGATGCTCATTTGCGAGAATTTAACATCAATGAAGACCTCAGCTTAAATATTAAACCAAGTTTTCAACGAAGTCAATACAATGATATGCAAGCGGGTTTATCTTTAAATTTTAGATTAAAATAATGAAGATTCTATTAATCGGACATGGTAAAATGGGGCAAGCCATTGAGGAGTTTGCCATCCAAAGAGGACACAGCTTAGTAGCTACAGTAGATGTGAACGACACCTTGATGCCAACACTTGCAGAACAAGCTGATGTCGCTATAGAGTTCACCCATCCTGATTCAGCCTTTGACAATATCAAATTTTGTTTGGAGAATAAATTACCTATTCTTTCCGGTACCACTGGCTGGTTAAATAAAATGCCGGAAATCGAAAAAATATGCAAAGAAAATAACGGGACATTCCTCTATGCTTCTAATTTCTCTATTGGCGTTAATTTATTCTTTAAACTCAATAAGTTTTTAGCCAAGTTGATGAACCCTCAAAATCAATACAAGCCCTCGATGCTTGAGGTTCATCATACACATAAGAAAGATGCCCCTAGTGGCACTGCTATTACTTTGGCAGAAGGAATTATTGGTGAACATGAACAGTATAGCAGTTGGAAAAATGATACTCCAATGAAAGCTGGTGAGATCCCGATTTCCTCAGAAAGAATTGGTGAGATTCCTGGTACCCATAAAATAACGTATAAATCAGAAGTAGATCAAATTAGCATTGAGCATGAAGCTTATAGCCGAGATGGCTTTGTACAGGGCGCAGTTTTTGTAGCAGAATGGTTGCCTTCACAAAAAGGGATAGTTAATATTGATGACTTCTTAAAACTATAAAAATGAAAATTCCATTTTTCAATAAAAAGAAAAAACCAGCCAAGCCAAAATCTAAACTTAGAGAGTGGATAGATGCGTTAGTATTTGCTGTAATTGCAGCCACGCTAATTAGATGGGCTACCTTAGAGGCATTTGTAATCCCTACTCCATCTATGGAAGGAACTTTATTGGTAGGTGACTACCTTTTTGTAAGCAAATTACATTATGGCCCCAGAACGCCTAAAACCCCTTTACAATTACCTCTGACCCATCGAAGATTTTATGGGACTGAGGATGTTCCGGCTTACCTCGATTGGATTCAATTGCCACAAGTAAGGCTCCCGGGATTTAGCGAAGTCAAAAGAAATGATGCGGTAGTTTTTAATTACCCTGAAGAATTACAGTACCCACTTGATTTAAGGGAATACTATATCAAAAGATGTGTAGGTATTGCAGGAGATAAAATTCAAGTAATAAATGCTGAGTTATACGTCAATGATACAAAAACGGATCTTCCCGAAGATGTGCAGTTCAGCTATTTCATTAAAACAAAACAAAGCATTCGAGATAGAGTATTTGAAGAATATAATATTTGGGATAAAATGTATGAACCAGGTTATGGCTACAGAGTTCATGCTGAACCAAAAGAAATAGAAAAGATGAAATCCCTTACTTTTGTGGATGACATTATCTTCTCCCCTACTTATAAAAATGGTCAAATTTTAAGCACCGATAGTAGTGATGTTGACGATGCTACTTTCCCAAAAACTCCAGAGACTAATTGGAATAAAGACTTTTACGGACCCATCACTGTTCCAAAGGAAGGTCAAAAGATTGAGATTAACCATGAAAACTTGCTAATGTACGGTGATGTTCTGCGTTATTATGAGCACTTGGAAGACGTTCAGATAAAAAATGACAAGCTTTATATTGATGGAAAAGAAGTAAAAGAGTATACTTTTTCTCAAGACTACTTTTTCATGATGGGAGACAATCGTCATAATTCATGGGACAGCCGCTTCTGGGGATTTGTCCCTAAAGACCATGTGGTGGGTAAAGCCTTATTCATCTGGATGAGTATGGATCCTAACGAATCATTCTTTAGCAAGATCAGGTGGGAACGGCTATTTACCGGAATTAATTAATCTTATTTTATCATACTAGGGATACCTTCAAAACCCTTCAGGTTTGTACTTGATAGTATTGGTGAAATTGTTGTCTTAAATTTCTACAAAGCTGACAGGTTTTATTTCTGCGAATAGAAATGAACACCACTTTGGCGGTGTTTGTACTTGCAAAAATCCACCAGAAAATATTAGCCAATTTAGAAGTTGTTTAGGTAAAAACACCTAAACATTGGAAGGGAGCACTTAGACCGGAAAGCTTTCATTTAAAATTTTAAACCCCTCTTGAAATAATTTAAAAGGGTTTTTTGTTGATAATCAAGATACTAACTTGTAAACTTCAATTCTTATGCGGAATTTTACGCAATGAATAAAAAATCAGTACCTGCCAACCAGGAGCTAAACAGCTATATAATTCAAGAAGAAACAGAATTATTGAAGCATTTGATTGCCACCTATCCTCATAGAAAAAAGCCCTTATTGAAATCCGTAATGGGAGGAGGTCAAATCAGAATTAATGGTGACGTGATCACACAGTTTAATCATCCGCTTAAAAAAGGGGATGAAATACAAATCAATTGGGCAAAGCCTTCCAAAAAAGTAAAGCTGCAAAAACTGAACATCATTTATGAAGATCAGGATTTGATTGTAATTGAAAAAGAGGCAGGACTCCTTTCAGTTGCCTCTTTAAAAGAAAAAAACAAAAATGCTGTACAGATCCTGAAAGAGCATATGGAGGCAATTGACCCCAGAAATAAAGTCTACATTATTCATCGGCTTGAGAGAGAAGCTTCTGGAATTCTTCTGTTTGCCAAAAGTCAAAAGGTTCAGGAACAACTTCAAAACCACTGGGAGGATTATGTCATTGATAGGAAATATGTTGCAATAGTGGAAGGTAAAATCAAAGACTCTGAAAAAACCTTAAAACACTATTTAAGAAGTAATAAACACAATCAAGTATACATCGTAAATACTCCAGATAGCGCTACGGAAGCCATCACGCATTTTAAATTACTAAAGCAAAGCAACGCTTATTCTATGCTGGAATTTAAGCTTGAAACAGGCTTTAAAAACCAGATTAGAGTACAGATGGCTCACTATGGGTTCCCAGTAACGGGAGACAAAAAATATACAGCCAAGAAAAATCCTTTGGGAAGAGTGGCGTTACATGCAAACTTAATTGAACTGAAGCATCCAATAAGTGGTGAACATTTGAAGTTTGAGTTAGTTCCTCCTTCTAACTTCAGAAATTTAGTTGCAAAAGGTTAAATTTACAATATGCCAACAAAAAATATTCTAACCTACGGTCATTTATCAGAAGGTTTTCAAGCCTTTATAGCAAATGAATTCCCTGATTTAAATTGCTTATTAGCAAGCAGCAAAAGTGAAGTTGAAGAACTACTTCCAAATTCACATTACGTTGCTGGCTTCAACTTTTTGAGTAAGCTAGATATAAGTCATTTAGAATGGATACATTCTTTTGGAGCCGGAGTAGATGCCTTTATGAAATTGGATCTTCCAGAAAATTGCACTGTAACCAAAACGAAAGGTAAAATGGGGCAAAGGATGGCTGAATACTGCCTAACCTACATTCTTAAAGATCTGAACAAAACCGACTTATACAAAATTAATCAAGCCACTAAGGCTTGGGAGCAGGTTGTGCCCAAATCCTTATCAAAGCAAAGTGTGGTTATATTTGGCACTGGGAATATCAGTACAGATATAGCACAGGTTCTCCAGCCTATGGTTAAAAACATCGTGGGAGTGAATACGAATGGCAAAAACAAAGAGTTTTTCGATGTCTGTATTTCATTTGATAAAATGGAAGTTGAAAATCTTGAAGCTGGTTCGATCATAATTAACACGCTACCAGCAACAGAAAAAACGACAAATTTATTTAATAAAACCTTCTTCTCTGGACTTGAAGATGCACTTTTTATCAATATTGG
The DNA here is from genome assembly GCF_963974845.1 of uncultured Marivirga sp. NCBI lineage: Bacteria > Pseudomonadati > Bacteroidota > Cytophagia > Cytophagales > Marivirgaceae > Marivirga > uncultured Marivirga sp. Next base: position 967,639 of record NZ_CAXBEQ010000001.1, on the reverse strand, counting down.
CAGAGGAAACTCAGTGAATGAGGAAGATTTGATCGAAGCCTTAAATCAAAAAAATCTAAGACAGGCAATTTTAGATGTATTTAAACAAGAACCTTTACCCAGTGACTCTCCACTATGGGCACATCCAAAATCTATTGTTACCCCACATATTTCGGGAATTACATTGTTAGAAGATATAAAGCAAAGTTTTAGAATTGCCTACAATGCTATAAAGTCAGGAGAGCAAAGTAAATTATTGGTAGATACTGGGAAGGGTTATTGATATATTTTTGCCTACAAATTCTTGTTTAAATTATTTATACCCTTTCCAAAATGAAACATTTAGGAAAGGGTACTTGAATTAGAATAGCTTTAAAATGGCAATTCATCATCTTCACTTGGAGGTGGCGCATCTTGTTGTGAAGTCATCCCTCCAGTGGCAGGTGGGAAATTATCACTTTGAGCATTTGGAACACCTCCTACATTTCCATCTGAAGCCCTATCAACAGCCCAAACTTTCACATTAGTATACCATTTCCCGTTATACTCTCTACTGTCAATATTTATTTTAGCAGTTAGCTCTTCCCCTTCCTTGATATTAAAACCATCAATTTTATCTCCCCAAACCTCGGCACAAATTTTCTTTGGATATTGCTCCTGCGTTTCAAAAATATAAGATTGCTTTCTCCATTCTCCATTTTTACCCTGACCTTTTTCCTCGGGTAAAATATTTATAACCTTTCCTTTAAATTCCATATAAGTAATTTTTATAAATCGTGGCACAAAAATGTCAAATTTTAACTCCCTCACCTAATCAATTTTGCATTTTATATATGAAAAGTATTGGTTTACATATTAGGCAACCCTTTCTTTGTATTTCATTTAAAAGTATTTATTAAAATGATTAAAAACTTAAGAGTTATAGCTATTTTAGAAGGTATCTCCTACATATTGCTTGGCGTAACAATGCCGCTAAAATATATGCTGAATATGCCACAACCCAACTATTTTGTAGGAATGGCACATGGTGTACTTTTCATTGCTTATTGCGTTCTGGTAGTATATGCAGCTTATAAAAGAAATTGGACAATGAAGTTAACACTGCTTTCACTAGCCGCTTCTTTAATTCCTTTTGGCACTTTTTACGCAGAGTGGAAATGGTTCAGAAAAATGAGTATTCAACAATAACTCACCGTTTGGAAGATATCAGCTGAAATCCATTAATCTGAGATCAATTATCAATACTGTAAATCGTAACAGTTAAGTATTCTATTTCATATTAACTGCTTCAATAATCATAAAATACCTATCTTTGCACCTTTAAATTTTTATGCTCATGGATTTAACTACTTTAAGTGCCATTTCTCCAGTTGATGGTCGGTATAGAACAAAAACGCAAAGTCTTGCTCCCTACTTTTCTGAGTGGGCATTAATTAAATACAGAGTCCATGTAGAAGTAGAATATTTCATTGCCCTTTGCGAGCTTCCATTACCACAACTTAAAGCCTTTGATCATACCTTGTTCCCAAAAATGCGTGCTTTGGCATCTGATTTTAATGAAAAAGATGCGTTAGTGATTAAGGAAATAGAGAAAACCACTAATCATGATGTGAAGGCGGTAGAATATTTTCTAAAGCAAAAATTTGATGAGCTGGGGATCGGTGCCCAAAAAGAGTTTATCCATTTTGGACTAACCTCTCAAGACATTAACAATACGGCCACTCCACTTTTATTAAAGCACGCCACGGAAAAAGTGTATTTACCCTTTTTAACAGAAATAAAAGGTATTTTAGGGAAGTATGCCAATGAATGGAAAGATGTTCCAATGCTTGCAAAAACCCATGGACAGCCAGCTTCTCCAACTAGGTTAGGAAAGGAAATTGCTGTATTTGAAATTCGCTTGCAGGAGCAATTGAAGTTGGAGAAAAACATTCCTTTTGCTGCAAAATTTGGTGGAGCCACAGGAAATTTTAATGCTCATCATGTTGCCTATCCCGATATTGATTGGAGAAAATTTGGGAATAACTTCTGTGAGAAATATCTTGAGCTTAAGCGTTCAGAACCTACTACTCAAATTGAGCATTATGACCATTTAGCCGCTCACTTTGATACATTCAAACGATTAAATACCATCTTAATAGATTTAAGTAAAGATGTTTGGCAATACATTAGCATGAATTATTTTAAGCAAAAAATTGCCAAAAATGAGGTGGGTTCTTCTGCCATGCCACACAAAGTCAACCCTATTGATTTTGAAAATGCCGAAGGAAATCTAGGTATAGCCAATGCAGTTTTTGAACACCTATCAGCCAAACTTCCTATTTCAAGATTACAAAGGGATTTAACAGACTCTACAGTTTTAAGAAATATCGGAGTGCCGCTTGCCCATTCAATCATCGCTTTTGAATCATTGAAAAAAGGGCTAGGTAAGTTAGAACTAAATCCATCAGCCATTGAACAGGACTTAACAGAAAATTGGGCTGTTGTTGCGGAGGCCATACAAACCATTCTGAGAAGAGAGGCTTATCCTGCTCCTTATGAAGCACTAAAAGCTTTAACTCGTAAAAATGAGAAAATTACACAAAGTACCATTTCAGAATTTATTGAGCAGCTGGATGTGACTGATGCGATTAAAAATGAATTAAAAGATATTACACCATTTAATTATACAGGCATCTAGTATTGCTTAATCGGTCTTGTTTTACCTGGGCGATTTTTAGATTAACTAACATTGCTCCTGCTTAGAATATATTTTTTCACTGCATCCAACAAGTTTTGAGCTTTTGGTGCAGTGAAGTTCGCTTTCTCCTTCCCGCCTACTAATATACCCTTCACTCCTGCCTTTTCAGAAGCTTCTAGGTCTCTTAGAGAATCTCCTATCATATAAGATAGGCTTGGATCAATACTCCATTTGGCTACAGCTTTCTCTATCATCAGACTGTCAGGCTTTCTTAACAAAGATTCAGTTGTAATAGGGTGATGAGGAGAGAAAAAAATATCATCTATTAAGCCTCCTGTTTCCGCCTGTAAATAGTTGTGGCAAATCATCACATCTTCCTTTTCATAGCGCCCTTTGGCAATACCTGCTTGATTAGTAATTACAATTAACAAATAACCCAAATGCTTCAGCAGATTTAATGCTTCCTTAACACCATCAATAATCTCGAACTCGTCAATCTGAAAAGTGTAATCTCCTCTTTCTTTATTTAAAACACCATCTCTATCTAAAAACACACATTTATTTCTACTCATTGAATTCTTTTGTTTAATTGGTCCGCAATATCTGAAAAGATTTTATAGTTTTGAAGTTGATTAAGATTTATGAAGAATAATTTAGTCATCATACCAACTTATAATGAACGCGAAAATATAGAAGACATAATTCGTGCTATATTTCTATTATCAACAAGATTTGACATTTTGATAATTGATGACAATTCTCCTGATGGCACTTACGACATTGTTAAAAAATTACAGAGTGAATATTCAGATCAGCTCCACATCATTGAAAGATTAGGGAAACTAGGATTGGGCACAGCGTATATTGAAGGTTTCAAGTATGCTCTAAAACACAAATATGAGTATATCTTTGAAATGGATGCAGATTTTTCTCATAATCCGTTGGATTTACTTGAATTACTAAAATCTTGCAGTAGAGAAGATGTTCAGCTTTCCATCGGCTCAAGATACAAAACGGGTGTAAATGTTGTAAACTGGCCTATGGGTAGGGTGTTGATGTCCTATTTGGCCAGTAAATATGTTCGCTTCATCACGGGCTTACCAGTGTATGATGCCACTGCTGGTTTTATTTGCTACCATAGATCAGTTTTAGAAACTATTGAGCTCGATAAAATAAAATTTATTGGTTACGCATTCCAAATTGAAATGAAATTTACAGCATGGAAACATGGTTTTGGAATTGAAGAAGTGCCCATCATCTTTACAGATCGAAGTAAAGGCGTTTCAAAAATGTCAAAAAAGATATTTAAGGAGGCAATTTTTGGAGTAATTCAGATGAAGGTCAAGAGTTGGTTCAAAAAATACAAGCAAGCCAATACATTTGGCAAGGCCCAAAATGCTACTGCTCAATAATTTTTTTTAATGAATCCACATGAATATCATGTTTACCCTGAAATTCAATCTGCTTCACTTGCACATCTAATTTTTCGATTAATGCCTGTTGTTCAGCTTTCCTTTCTTCATTAATAAACTCATCTTGATCTCCTCTTAGCATAAAAACCTGCTTGTCTTTTAGTTGATTTCCAAGTCCCGAAAAATCAATATCAGGCGGGAAAGCACCTGAATGTAAAATTAATCGACTGAAAGCAAAATTGAGCTTTTCCGCCCATCTACAAACAGTAGCAGAGCCTTGTGAAAAACCAAACAAAGTAATTTTCACATCCTTATCACAGCTCAGAACTTCCTCTGCAACTGAATTAAGATAATTTATATAGTTCTCTATATCGAGCAATCTTTCCTCTTTAGTCATCCAAGTACTTCCAACTCTTCCTGAAAACCCGTCCAAGTAAAAACGTGATAGTCCACCAGGGGCAACAATAATCCTCTCTTTAGTTGAGATTTCCTTAAATTTCCTGATGAAGTACTGTGGGAGCTGTCCATAACCATGTAAAACAAACCAAATCTCATTTGTAGAAGAACTAATAGGTTCACTTTGGTAAAAGACTGCTTTGTGCTGAAAATGAACGGTATTTCGCATGAAGAAAAATTCAGAGAATAAAAAAAGCAGGCTAGGCCTGCTTCTAAATATATTAAAACTATCAAAAATAAATTACTATCTCTTAAATCCTAAAACACTTCCTCCGCAGTAATTTGAACTGCCTTCAAATGTAAAGGTTATATAATAAATCCCTGTGACTTGACACGGAAATGCAATACTAGACAAAGTTGATCCCTCATACATCGTTGAAGCTACTTTTTTCCTATTTGAATCATACAAGGTTAATACTATACCATCAGTCGCAGCACCATCGTTGCAAATCATTACCTGGTATGTTGCCCCTTTTGTAAATACATAAGAATATTCTACTTTGTCCTTAGCACCGCCTTGTCCATCTATGTTGTAGCTTTTCAAAAAAGTAAAGCCTGATTGTAATTTAGGAATACAAGCTTCTATATGCTTCTCAGTATTACACTGAGCGTACGTTTGCTGTACAGAGGCTGATATAAATATTATTCCTAATGCAAAGATTAGCTTTTTCATATAATTTCTTAGTTAATAATGTTCTCTCTAATTTCGTAAACCTGATTTCTTATTGCTTCAATATTCTCATCTTTCATGATGATTTCACTTGTACTGTTGTCTTTAACAACAAGCATGCCATCTACAACTTCATATGTCGGTTCACGATAAACAGTCTTTATTTCAATCTTATTAAATTCTTCTTGAAGCTTCTCAAATCTATCGGACAACTGTCTAATATTAGGATCGTTCTCTTTATAAAAAGACATCAATAAGACAACATTATCCATGATAACCTTTTGCTCAGCGATAGTCTCTTTAAGTTGCTCATTATCGGGATTTTTTTCTGAAACCCTAGCCACAATATATAAAGCTTCCAACCAACCACCTGATAATAACAGTATGCTTAAGTTAGAACGCTTTTGTTCTTGCAAATAATTATTAATGTTGTTGAAATTTTTGGTAGTTATTAACAAAAGTGAATCCAGATTTTTACTGTTGGTAGCTAATCTTTTTATAGTACCTATGTCAAAAAACTGCCCAATACTTAAATCATCCGCCAAAGATTTAATGGAATTCAAATAGAATAAAGCATCTTGGTTTTGCTCATAGATATTAGTATATCCTAAATCAGTACCATAAACACCTAAAGCCAATGCCTTTTTATAATTACTATTATAATCAGATATTTTTTCAGGGTCATTAAGATATTCTTTGTCGTATTTAGTTTCCGACTCCTTCAATAAAGTAGATATTTCTAAAGGAGAAGGAATCTGCTGAATAATATCAGAAATAACATCTTCGGAAATAGAGGGTTCCTCTATTTTAACAGAATCCAGAACACCGGATATTTCTTCTGCTGAAGGTTTTTTCTTCGAGTCACAGGAGGCTAGAACAGTAACAATTACAAGTAGCCCCAAGAGTATGTTTTTCATAAAAATGTTTTTTATCATAACAAAAATAGAAATTCCTTAAGTTAATACAAATTCTCTTTTTTCATAAATCCACTTTTTTCAATATATACCTTTTATATAAGCATCAAAAAAGTGAATTTAACAACAATTATTTATGATTCTTTCTTTTTCAGCTTAATATTCCCGAAAAATGAAATTGCCTTACCGAAAAGTTCAAAATACAAAGTAATATAAAGAATTAAAGACATGAACCATATTACAATAATATTAAAATAAAATGTATCAATGTAGGCTCCGGCAAAATACTTTTCCGGAGCAAAAAAGTGAGTTCGATAATTAAGAAGGTTATCTGGTTCCTTAGGCTTGTTAAATACAGGGTCAATTTGTTGAATTAACTCGCCTTTAAATTCAATTACTCGGTCTTCAACTGTTAAATTCCTCACTAAATCAGCCAAACTCTCATTGTAGTATTTATCTTTTGCTTCATTCAGGTCAAACTGGTATGAAGAATCATTTTCCATTAGAAATTGTAAAGTCTCTTTTTTCTTGATAGCCAAATTAAACTTTTTCAAGTAGTGATCCCTTAACTGATCTGTATAACTACTGATCTTATTAATCTTTTCTTGGTTAATTTTCTCAGGATCAAGGATTTCTTTCAAATCCTCCCCTTCCAAACTACCTTTGAATGGCTCTTTCTCAAGTGCGTTAAAAATTACTCTGGTTGCATACTCTATTTCCTGCTCCGCTTGCTCTTTATCAGATCCTAAATTATTTTCAATCACTCTCAATTTTTCCCTGATCTTCTTGGTCATAAAAGAAGATTTAAAATCCGCGGTCTTTTCATCGGATTCAATATCAAAAAAGAATTCTTGATAGGTATTATTTTTAAACATATCAACAGCCAATGCCTCATATGCCCATCTTGATGTCATTAAATCAGCCACTATGGGCACTTTACCTTTCGTGCTTATAAAATCATTCAATTTATCGAAACTAAACAACAAGCCACTTAAAATCATTTGCGGGATAAGTAAAAGTGGAATTAGGATATATACCGTAACAGCTGATTTGAATGCGGCACTTACATTTAATCCCAATACATTCGCAAAGCAGGAGGTGGTAAATAAAATAGCCCACATACTAAAAGTAGCATCTCTTATTTCCAGTACCAGCACTCCAATGATTACATAGGTCAGTGTTTGAATAGCAGATAATGTAAATAAAATTGTGATTTTAGAAAGTAAATAGCTATTCCAACTTAAATTCAGGAACGACTCACGTTTCAATATTTTCCTATCTCTGATTATTTCTTCCGCACTGACTGTAAGCCCCATAAACAAGGCAACAATAATACTCATTAAGAGGAAGGCCGGAAGGTTATCATTAAATCTAAAGATATACTCCTCACCTGATGGGGCACTCCTGTACTTGATTATGAAAGCCAGCAAAAGCGCCAAAAACGGTGCCTCCAACAAATTGATTAGTAAATACTGCTTATTACTTAATTTTGATAAGGTATCTCGTATGGTAAATATTACTGTCTGCTTGAGCTTGTTGGGGATAGCCAGAGTAGATGGTGGGGCTTCCTCTTCATCTTTTACAGGTTTGTGATCAAAACTTTCTAAGTAAAAGTCCCGCCATTGACTAGGGTTGATTTTTCGCTTATTGGTTAATTGACCATACTCATCTACCACTTTTGCCTCAACGATATTAAATATTTGTTCAGGATTCACATTACCACAAGTAGGACAAACCCCTCGATCGGCATCTACCTGATTTGTAGTTTTCTTAAAATAGGTAACCGCTTCTACAGGATGGCCATAGAATATTTGATATCCTCCAGTATCCATTATAATCATCTTATCAAACATTTTGTATATGTCTGATGAAGGCTGATGGATAACTACGAAAATTAGTTTCCCCTTAAGTGTTAATTCTTTTAAAAGATCGATTACATTTTCAGAATCACGAGATGACAATCCAGAAGTTGGTTCATCTACAAACATTACCGCTGGCTCACGAATTAATTCCAAAGCGATATTTAGCCTTTTTCTCTGACCACCTGATATCGTTTTATCCAACACGCCACCCACTCTTAAATCCTTCCTAGCTTCGAGTCCTAAGTTTTCTAAAGTATCCATTACTCTTTTATGGATTTCTTCCTCAGTCATCTTAGCAAAGCAAAGCTTAGCATTATAATACAAGTTTTGATAAACGGTTAATTCCTCAATCAATAAATCATCTTGAGATACGTATCCGATTATTCCCTGCAGCTCATCTTGATCTTGATTCAAATCAAGACCATTAATCTTAATATGACCTGAAGTAGGCGCCTGAATTCCGGCTAGAACATTTAAAAGAGTAGTTTTACCTGCACCTGAAGCACCCATTATACCCACTAATTCACCTGGGCCCTCAAAAACATTTACATTTCTGAGTCCAAGTTCTCCATTAGGAAATTGAAGGACAATATCTTCAGCATTAAAAGACAAATTGACTTGCTCTCCATCTGATAAGAATTTCCGTATCAACTCGGAATAATATAATGCCGCGCCTTTAGGCGTTTTAATTGTACTTCCATGAGAAAACAAATAAACTCCATCTGTTTTCATGATGAAGCCATTAAGATTTATTTCCTCTGAACCGGTATATTTAACGAAGTACATATCTACACTTCTTACATTCAAGAAGAGTATTTCACCATCGATATCAGCATGTACATGTAGATTATCTTCAATGGGGGTATCATTATTGACCGATAATATATCTTCAAACTCCTCAAGGTCAGAAGATTTTGTTTTAGTAACAAAGCTTTCAATTAGTTTGAATTCGTCTTTAACAATATTAAAAACATTGGAAACCGTATCAATGATTTCCATTCTTTGTGGTGTAAAATTCTTATCTGAGGAGACCATCTCCAAAAGCTTGATCAATACTACAACCTTTTGCTTTTGGGTAAGGGTTTTATTAATTTTTTTACATATAGCTAAAGTTCTAACCGAATCTCTAACTGAGGTAAGCTTTTTCTTTTTAGCTTTACCGTCTTCTTCCTCTTTTTCTGGTTCTTCTCCCCATCCCACCAATTTGTCATATAGCTCCAAATACTCTTTTATAGAGTCTTGGTCAAGCTCTTGCTGGAAGAAACCAATAACGAAATTTCTTTCCTTTTCTGTGGCTCCTCCATCCTGCTTGGTGATAATTCCAAATAATTGAGTTAAGGCTTTGAGTATCTCTTCACTCATATAAAAAGAGGGTTATAGCTTAGTAATAAAATAATAGGCCATTAATCGCATGGCCCATAATACAAATTAAAACTTCTCAGTATTAATTAATAGGTTTTGAATTCGAACGGAATTTCAACAAGTTCTGAAAACTCTTCACCTGCTTCTTCCATATCCTCGTCATCTTCATGAAAATACCAGTCGATGGTTACTCCATCAATATCTTCTAAAGCAGATAAAACATCTAGTATTAATTTTGAAGAGGCCGTATTGAAATATTCTAGTTTAAATGTAAATAGAGTTTCAGGATTCGGATCTTCACCATAGGCTGCAATCCAATCTAAAATTGGTTGATAGAATTCAGCTGAATCTTCTGGTAATGATCTTCCAGATATTTCAAAAATACCATTTCCTTTATCCAATAATATTTTAGGGGTATCCTCTGTTCCTTCAAGGTTAATGATTTCCATATTTAATTTTATGTTTTAAATTTAAAAGTTAAACTAAAATTCAGATTTTAAAATCTCAAAATCGTAGTGGTAAGTGAAAAGAAATGAAATCCTTCGCCCATGTCTTCAAAGTCATATTCTAATTTTTGACCAGACTTCCGAGCCATATCAACAAATCCCAAACCTGCGCCACCTTTGTTCGATAAGCTATTAGATTTAATAATATCCTTATACATAGCTTTCAAACCGTCCTTATCTAGTTTATTAATTTCATCTATTCTCTTTTTTAGTGATTCTGCCGCTTCTGTATCAACTGGATTTCCACTCGTTACTACATAACGATCATCTTCTTTTCCAATAATAAAAATAGCTGCATTACGCTTTGCTGAAAGTGGATTAAAATCATCAGAATGTTTCACAATATTCTGCAAACACTCTACCATTACATTAAACACCTTTCGCTTTATGCTTGACTCCTCACCCATAGAATCCATGTTTCGTTCTGCCATTGCCAAAACTGATTTTGTAATCTCTTGGGTAAATTCCCCTTCGTAAACCAGTATAAGGTTTCTGGACAGCATGGTTTTATGTAGGTCGTATATATACTTCATGTTGTTAATAGGTTAAAAAGCCGTACTCAAATTATAGCCAGATTCATTTCAAGCCTTAAATTAAATAATTTTATTTATAATTAAACTTTTCCCAGTTAAAATCTAATGCCAATTAATAAGACATCATCTGTTTGTTTGTAGTCCGCCTTCCAGTTTTCCCATGCTTCATCAAATATAATATGCATTTCGTCCATCGATTTACTGTGGTTGTCGACTATTGTCTGTCTCAAACGCTTAGGACCAAATTTTCTATTTTGTGGACCCCCAAATTGATCCGGGAAGCCATCGGAGCAGAAAAATACTGCGTCACCGGACTTATACTTAATTTTATGATTATCAAAATTGGTCTGATTTCGGTAAATACCCCCACCAATTGGGAACTTATTACCCTTTATCTCATCCAACTCTCCATTATTGTGTAAATAATATAATGGTCTGTGGGCACCTGAATATTCAATTTGATTCTTTTTCTTGTCAATCTTACAGAAAGCAATATCCATTCCGTCTTTAGTAGTAGAATCATCCCTATCTTGCCTTAAAGTAGAAGTAACTCCTGCATCTAATTTATCTAAAATCACGCCAGGGTCACTGATTTTTTGAGACCTAACGATGTCATTCAATAAGAAGTAGCCAATTAAAGAAATTAATGCTCCCGGTACACCATGTCCTGTACAATCAACTGCTGCAATATATATAACGTCATCAACTTCAATATACCATGGGAAATCGCCACTGACAACGTCTTTTGCTTTGTATAGAATGAAGGAATCAGGTAATTGTTGCCTAATCACTTGATTATTAGGAAGGATTGCTCCTTGAATTCTCTTGGCATAATTTATTGATTCCGTGATTTTCTTATTCTTACTGGCAATTTCTAATTCGATGGCTTTTCTATCGGTAATATCATGAGAAACTACTAGAACCGATTCCAATACTTTTTCCTCATCATATTCTGGTATGGCATTAACTTGCATCACCCTATCCCCCATCTCAGAAGGGAAGTCTACTTCCTCAGTTACTTTTTCATTTTGATCTCTAACCTTGTCTAATAATTGAGCCCATGCCTCAACGATTTTAGGTTCGATATCTGCCTCGTGCAATCCTTTTTGAATCACTTCGTCTGGTCTTTTTCCAGTATATCGCTCAATCATTGGGTTAACATAGAAGAACTTTCCCTCATTATCGATTCGAGTAATCAAATCGATTGAGTTTTCAGACAATGCCTGCATTTTACTTCTCATGCGCTCCTCTTGCTCAGCGCGTCTTCGTTCCGTGATGTCTCTAGTATTGAAAATAATACCTTGAATAGCGGGATCTTCCAATTGATTAGTTCCCGTTACTTCTACCCAAACATACTCATTGTCACTATTCAGGTATTGATGTTGCATAGTGACAGATTCATCCGCGTTGTCTACCAAATATAGAAATTGTTGATGTACCTCATCTTTAGAGTCTGGATGCACCTTATCCAATTCTGTTGTATCAATAATATCTTCTTGTCTGTATCCTAAAATCTTCTCAACAGAAGGTGAAATATAACGAACTGTTCCATCTTTCTCGTAAATAGTAATAACCTCAGAAGCATTTTCAAGCAATAATTGCATACGCTTCTGGGTACGGTTCACTTCCTCAATTTGATCTTCTAATCGTTGGTTGGTGCGTTTCAGTTCCTCTTGAGTTGCTTCCATTTCCTCAGCATTCTGTCTAAGAACTTCTTGTTGCTCTTGGAGCTCTTGACTCATAGTCTGCGATTCAGCCAATAGCTTCCTCGTTCTTTCATTCACTTTAATATTGAAGACAGTTCGGGCAATAATTAAGCTGATTTCCTCTACAAATTTTATCTGACTGGAGTCAAATTTATGAAATCCAGCGAATTCCAAAACGCCAAATACCTTTTCATCTGTAATTAAGGGAACGATTAAAATTGAACTCGGTCGCTGATCTCCCAAAAGCCCAGAAGTAACACTTACATAGTCATGAGGAATTTCTGTTCTTAATAATGTATCTTGTTCAATAGCAGACTGCCCTACTAAACCTTCTGCAAACTTGAACCTTGCCTTTAAATACTTCTTTTTATTGTAAGCATAACTTGATTTCATTTCTAAAAACAAGTTATCGGTATCATCATCGTTAAGCACATAAAAAGCTCCTTGTATAGCATCGATTTTTTTGGTGACATACATCAAGATCTCATCACCTAATTGCTCCAAGCTATCATTACTTCTCAGAATTTCTCCTATTTCTGCAACACCAGTAACAATCCAATTTCTTTCTTTGTCTCTTTTTTCTGCCTCCTGGATAGAATTCCTCATGTTAATTAAGGAATTACCCAAAGTATCTTCTTCTGAAATAGGTTTAAAATCAGCTTTAAAATCACCTTCTCCAATTTGCTTGGCAAAATTGGCAGTATTCTTTAAGGAAGAGACATAACCATCCAATATTGAAGCCATTTCTCCTATTTCATCATCTGATTTCTTGGGCACATTATTAGGTAAAATCCCTTTTCCCAACAATTTCAAAGTCTCCTTTAGAGAAATAATTGGGTTAAGTAATACTCTGGAAAAAATTATAGAAATGATTAACGAAATAATTAATATGATTACACCTGTGTAAATGAACTTAGTGATTAATCCATTCAATTGCTCATTAATTTCTGACTCATTGACATTGGAAGCTAAACCCCAGCCAACTGCTGGAATGCTATTCCAAGCAGACAACACATCTGTGCCATTATAATTTCTGTCTTTGGCATATCCCTTTTCGCCCAGTGCTGCTTTTTGCACACCAACAGAATTTTCATCTTTGATAGTTACCGAAGCGGGTGCCAAACTATCAGCAATCTGCTGTAAGGGGGACAGAAATAATGCTTGATTTCCACTTTGAACTGTCAAAATGCTTTCATAAGATTTAAAGCCAGTTGAATTAGCTCTGGTGATCTCATAAATAGGCTCCATATTTTTAGCTAAAACTAACAAGCCAGCAGGACTATTATAGTCATCTATCAATGGCAAGCCGTAAAGCACTATTTCACTGTCACTATATTTTTCGGGCTGATTAAATGTAGCTGAAGTCATGGATGAATTATAAAAATCTTCATCTAAATTTTTAAGATTATCTCCTACGGAAAGCTCACTAATAGCACTATTGGAGTTGAAGATAATATCACCGTTTAGATCAGTAAGAATTACAGCATTTACAGGATAATTTTCAACAAATGACCTTAAATCAGATTCAATATCAAATAAAATTGCAGATTTTAAGCTATCTACATTTAAACTTGTATCCTCTTCCTGATATCTTCTAATTCCTGATTGAATAGATAATAGCCCAGAAATATGATTCGCATTATTTTGAATACCCTGAAAAATATCATTAAGCTTCTCAGTTTTTTGGGAATTGTGCGACATCAACTTTTCAAAATTCAATTTTTCAATTGAATCGCGGTTCATGTTATAAGTAATAAAACTAACTGCAATAACACTCACCAAAACTACAAAAAGTAGAATTGTAGTTATTTTAGTCCCGATTTTTATGTTTTTAAACATATTGAATTCTTTGATACTAAAAAATGAATTATTTTTTCTCTTTTACCTTTTCTGGTCCTCTATCAAGGTCATTTGAAATCAATGCCAATGCTTTTTCAACCAACGTTTCATGAGATTTCGTAAAGCTTTTAAAGGAGGCGATTTCTGCTACTCCTAAAAGCTTTTTATCCTTCATGATAGGACATAATATTAAGTGTGCAGGATTTGCTTCCCCTAGGCCAGACAATATTTTGATATAACCCTTAGGGATATCGGAAATATTAATCAACTTTTGTTCCTTCGCCACTTGGCCAGCCAACCCTTCACCAAATTCATAAGAAACTGTTTGACTTTCTGGAAGCACAAAAGCATAAGCCGCAAACAGTTTTATAATATTCTTTTTGTCATCTTTATCAGTTACATAAATTGCCCCCTGACTTGCCTCCATTTGGTCTGCTAAGAATGACAGTAACTTCTCTGCTTTCGCTTTATTATCTGATTCCTTTTTGAGGCTAGCATTTATTTCTTTTAGATTTTCATCAATATTTTCATCACCTTCTTCCTTAGACTGTGCATTCTTTGACTCCTTTTTATCTTTGAATTTTTCAATGTAAACTACATTACTTTCATCTTTGCTACTTCTATTAAATAAATGCAATAGAATCGAAACAAAACCTAACAAAATGGAAATTGCACTAAATATATAAAGCTCTTCCAAAACGGGCTTCAATTCAGACACCTCCATCAAGCTGATGAGATGCGTTTGATTAGCAATTCTTTCCGGGAAAATAAACATGTAATATGCTAATCCTATGATGCTCATAGTAAAAAGCAATGAAGTGATAAGTGCTAAGTTTTTGTATAATGCTTTCATAAATGAATACTTCCGAGATAAAAATCCTATCTACTCTTAATCCTTAAAATCCTAAGAAATAAATAAAAAAATTCCACTCTATGTTTTAATCACTTTTAATTCAAAAAAATCAATCATTCTTAATGGCAAACATCACCAAATATATATAATTGTATTGCTTTTAAGGCAATAATTCAGAAATCATTTATACAATTTATCCAATTCCTTTAGGAATTGAACAATCTCTTGAACTTTCAAGGTGTAATCGATTTCAGTAATTTTCTTTGCCGCAGTAGGCATGGTGTCGATCATACATTCCTCTGGGTCCTGAATGATTGTAAGTCCTTTTCTATCTTTAATTCTCTTCATCCCGAGCGCACCATCCTTATTAGCCCCTGACAATAATATTCCTATTAGTTTATCTCTGTAATTATAGGCTGCAGTTTCTAAGGTAATGTCGATTGAAGGTCTTGAATTGTTGAACATTTCCTCAGTTGATAAAGCAATAGAGTTACCTAACTCAATTGATAAATGATAATTTGCAGGGGCTAAATAAACCTTACCCCTTTTTATATTTTCTTTATCATATGGCTCAACCACTGGCTTAATACTCTTAATAGATAAAGCCTCAACAAATCCATTGCGCACATGCTTTAATCTATGCAAGCATAGGATAATAGGCAAGCTGAAATCTGCAGGAATGGAAGATAGAATTTGGGTTATCCCTTGAAAACTACCTGCCGATCCTCCGATTACTATCGCTTTATATTTATTATCAAGATTGAATCGAGCCATTGAGTACTAATTTGCAGAGACCTCAGTCTTTAATTTTCTTATAAATTTTTTCTTCGTTATTTACTACAATAAACTTATTGGCAATTTCACACCATATTAAAGATTCTTTGGACCCAATAACTAGGTAGCCGTATTTGAATAGACTTTCATGATGCTTTTTCAATACTTCATTTTGGAGGTTCTGATTGAAATAGATCATCACGTTTCTGCACAAGATTAAATCAAACTTGTTGAATACCACGCCTTGAACTAGGTCATGTTCACGGAAGGATACATTTTGGATCAAAGATTTATCCATCACTGCCTTCCCGTTTTCTTCCTTAAAATAATCTTTGAAATTGTTCTTACCCTCAAAGCGGATGTAGTTCTTTTCGTTTAATTCCATGTTTTTCATGGAATAATGACCCTTTTTTGCTTTTTCAAGTATTACTTTATCGATATCGGTAGCTATGATTTTAGCTTTATCCAAAATACCCATCTCTTTGAGTAGAACGGCCATAGAAAATACCTCTTCACCGGAGGAGCAGCCGGCATGCCAAATGCTGATGGTATTATGATTCAATAAAATATTTGGAATTACATTATCCCGTAATTCTCTCCAAAAAGGAGGGTCTCGGAACATTTCAGTAACATTTACAGTGATCTCTGCTATAAATTCATCAAAGAAAGATTTATCATCTTTCAGCCTTTTGATCAATAAATCTGCAGACCCGAATTTATAGAGCTCCATAATTCGAAGTATCCTTCTTCGAAATGAGGACATGGCATAATTGGTAAAATCATATTTATATTGCTCCTTTACCAATTCTGTGATGCGCCTCAAATCCGATATTTCTATATCCTGTCTATTCATGTGGATTATGCATCAGTTCTACTTTAAAAAACAAATCTTTCCTAATTAATGAAAATCAATCGAAAAAACATGCTTCATGTATGTTTTAAATTATTATTCATTATTAACTCCGTCTATCACCGCTAATAATCAATGATGTTCAAACAAATGTTTTTAATATTAAGATTAATAAATTATATCTGCAATAATAAAGACCTGTTCTTACAAAATGTTACTTATTTTACATTTTTCGACTAACTTTTTTTGACTCTCGGTTTTTTGAGGAATTCATATTAATAACTTTGCTTCCTTGGAAACTAAAAGAACTATGCAAAACATTTTATTATTAGGAGCAGGAAGGTCTGCTACTTCATTAATTAACTACCTGAAAAAACATGCCCCGGAAGAAAACTGGCATATTAGAATTGGAGATTTTGACATTAAGCTAGCAGAAGACAAGGCTGGGAACCATCCTAATACTTCTGCTATTCAATTTGATATCTTAAATGAAATCCAAACCAAGGATGAAATTGCAAAAGCTGATTTGGTCATATCTATGCTTCCAGCCAGGTTTCATCCAAAAGTAGCTACGGTTTGCGTGGATCAAGGCAAACATATGGTAACTGCATCTTACAACAGCACTGATGTAGATGAATTATCCGACATTGCAAAAAGTAAAAATATTATAATTTTAATGGAATGTGGTTTAGACCCAGGTATTGACCACATGACTGCAATGGAAGCTATGGACAAGATAAGAGAAAAAGGCGGTAAATTGACTTCTTTTAAATCTTATACCGGAGGATTAGTTGCTCCTGAAAGTGATAATAATCCTTGGCATTATAAATTTACTTGGAACCCAAGAAATGTGGTTTTAGCAGGACAGGGAACTGCTCAGTTTATCAGAAACGGAAGATACAAATACATTCCTTATCATAAACTATTTACTAGATATGAAACCATTGAGGTAAATGGATTAGGTGATTTTGAAGGCTATCCAAATCGTAATTCTTTGGCATATAGAAAAGTTTATGGCATTGAAGAAATTCCCACTTTAATCAGAGGTACATTCAGAAAAGCCGGCTTTTGCGATGCATGGAATATCTTTGTTCAACTAGGGGTCACGGATGACTCTTACCAAATGGAAGGTCTAGATGGGATGTCCAAAAGAGACTTCTTCAATGCATTTTTACCGTACAATAAATCAGCGTCAATTGAAGATAAATTGTGCAAAAACCTTGGGTTCAGCAGGGATGCAGAAATTTTTAAAAAGCTTGAATGGTTGGGAATTTTTGAAGATAAAAAGGTACCAATTAATGAAGGTAGTCCTGCTCAAGTTATGCAAGCGATCATGGAAGAAAAAATGAGCTTAGAGCCACAAGATAAAGATATGATCGTAATGCAACACCAATTTGAATATGATCTGAATGGTAAAAAATTTCGATTGGATTCCTCTATCGTTTCAAAAGGAGATGACCAAATGGAAACAGCCATGTCTAAAACTGTTGGTTGGCCTTTAGGAATTGCCATAAAAAATGTTTTGAACGGAAATATTAAATTGCGAGGGGTACAGATTCCAATCAAAAAGGAAATATATCAACCGATATTGCAAGAGCTTAACAGCATAGGAGTTCAATTTAAAGAAAATGAGATTACAATTGAGGATTAGAAAATAGTCAAGTAATCTTTCATTAATTTAATATAGGAGGGGTGGAAATCATTATTTTCATCCCTTACATATATTTTAACATAAGGTGCTGGGCTTCGATGCTCTACTCTTTCATAAATATTGAAAGTCCGAATTATTTTACTATTGGGTTTATGCATTAGTTCAATGATGTTTTTGCAAAAAAGGCCCAATTCATTCATTTCTTTATCTAACAAAGACATTTCATAGGGAGGAAGCATAATATGGGCTTCTCCATTTCGTGATAAATGCAAATTTATTCCTTTTGCTAAATTTGCAAATGAAAGACTATTGGTGTGATAGGCTATATTTTTACCATGATTTACTTCTGACTGAAGGTTGTTTTGAAAAAACGGTGGGTTAGAGAATATAAGATCATACTCTTTTGAGCTTTCAAATTTATTAAAATCTACCAAAAGGGCTTTTAATCTAGAACTCCATCTTGAGTTTTTGAAGTTTTTATCTGCTACTTCAAATGCCTTGGGGTTTATTTCTAAAGCTTCAATTTCGATTTCAGGATATCGTTGGGCCAGCATTAAAGATAATACTCCTGTTCCCGTCCCAATTTCTAAAACCCTCTTTACATCTGAAGAAATATGAAGTGATGAAGCAAAGACTGTGGCATCAGTTGTGATTTTTGCTGGACTACTTTCCTGATTTACCGAAAATTGCTTAAAACGAAAAATACTCATGATTTCACCCTCTTAATTCGACTGAAAAAGTAAAACAAAAGCAGTACAATAACAGCCGATAACCCGAGTAATATTATATATTTCAAATCCATCCAGGTTTGCTTTTCTTGTTTTATCTTTCCATAGTAAGTGAAACCTGCCCAATAGTATGGTGATTTTTCAATACCACTAATAGAAGTGTCATCCAAGTATGAAATTTTCGCTTTTCTAATTGCGATAGAAGGAGCTTTATTTTTGACTAATTCTTTGTAAAAATCCTCCATCAATTTTGAAGTGGCAAAATCATTAACTTTCCACTGCGTCATCAATATATTTTGAACTCCGGCATATTGAAAACCTCTTGCTAGACTCATGGGAGTAGCTCCCTTAATGATTTGTCCTACACCAGTTTCACAGGCACTCAAAACTACTAAATCTGCGTCCAAATTTAGGGAGTATAACTCTGGTAACAAGATTACATCATCCGCGAATTCTATGTACGCAGGAATTGCAAAACTACCTCCCATAGCATGTGTTGATAAATGAAGGATATCATATTGATTTGCTTTAGTCAAAAAATTGGAGCGAGTAGCATTTTGGTATGTATCGAAATTATCCTCAAAAATTCCAGCAATCAAATCTAATTCATGCTCAGAGTATTTTAAATACCGCTTAGATTCTTTAAAAACTGGGAATACTCCATACAGACTTTCTAAATCTAATTCCTTCTGGTTCTCTATATAAAAACTTGAACTCAGATTATAGGACAGCTTGTATTTTCTAATCAAAAACGGCATCTTACTGTAATTTGAATGCTGCACATCTTCTGTTAGCAAAGCTTCAAATGGTAAAAAACTTAAGAGTCCATCTGGGACAATTACTAAATTTTCTCTTTCCTGATTTAAGCCAACTCCTAATATTTGATTCAATTCAAATGCACTATTTACATAATTTTCTGTATTACTATTGATTACAGTTGGAGATTCAAATGACCGCACGAAATGAACCAACTGCTCTGTAAATCTATCCTGAAGGGAGATTTTCTGCCAAATGGCATCATTTTCATCAATATGAAATAAATACAGGTCCTGCTCGCCATAAAAATAATAAAGCATCTGAGCGTCATCGATCTTTAGTTGTTGTTGTAAAGCTTCTAAATCGGATTCGGTATTCTTGATTTCTGGGTATTTTTCTTCAATATTTTTTTGAACTTCACTCAACTGATAACTCAAATCAATAAAATCTTGATTTATCCTATTTAATGTATCTTCCGAATTAGAAAGTCGCCTGCGAATCAATTCTCCAATAAAAGATTGCTGTTTATTCAATAATACTTCCTTTTTAATGAGTAAACTATCCTCCGGATTTCGTTTTAGCAATGACTTGCTGTTTGCAGATTCTTTTAAAACTCTAGTCTTACTATTTTCAGCATATTCGAAAGCAATCCTTATCAAGCTATCGTTTTGATTGCTCTGGAATTCATCGTAAAGCAATTTTAAGCACTTTTCACTTCGCTTTCGGTAAGAAGTTTGAAAAATGAGCTTCGATTGAGGATCATTGATCTTCTTTAATAATAATTCTTCAACATAGAAACTCAACTTGAAATACTCAAGCTTTAAATTAAGCTGTTCGGAATACAGTGCAAAAGCATCGAATATATCTATAAAGGTGTTCTCTGCATAGAGCAGTGAATAATTCTTCCTAATTTCTTCTAATTCAATATTCGGAAGCAATAAGTTCAGGGCACTTTTCAGAAGAATTTGCGCACTGTCCTTTTTGGAAATTAGATGATAAAAACTAGCTTCTTCCACATAAAATTTTGCTAATTGTCGACTACTATTATCTTTGATCAACAGCTTTTCAATCTCCTTAAAAAGTGTACGGGCTGCAGCATATTTTTTCTCCTCTATATAAGATTGTACCTTAATTTTTAAGGCTGAAATTGATTTGGCTCCATTTTCCTTTATTTTATCTTTAACCTCCTTGTGCTTATCCAATGCTAACAAATTGGAAGCAATATTATTCTCAATGAGTTCCTTTTGGTTTTTATTAGGATTTGCCTTCTTCAGATGACTTCTCAGTAATTCGAGCGCCTCTTGGTAGTTCCCGATGTTATTATAGACCACGGATAGATTAATTACCCCTGCAGTATAGCTTTCCTCGTCATTATCAGATTCTGCCATTTCCATATATTGTACAATGACGTTTTCCGCTTCAGCAAAATTTCCTGTCATCGTTAATAAATTCCCTAATGGTTTTAAGCAATATTCAATAATGTCATAATTTTTTAGATTATGTGAATGATAGAGCTTCCAGGCTTTTTGATATTGCTGAATTGCATCGTAATGCTTCTCATATTCTTTTAAATAAAAAGCTAAATTACATCGCATGATAACCAAAGCTAATCGCTCTTCATCGGTTCTCAGATTTGAGTAGTGCTCATCAATTCTTAATTGTTCCGTATTGATTGAGCTTAAGGAAGGATAGCTTTCTACCAATTGATCCAAATCATTATAGATACTATCTGCGAGGTTTTGAGCTACTAAATTAGTGCTTAATAAATGTATAAATAGTAAAAGGAAAAAGTAGAATATTTGACGGGACATAAGTACTAAAATTTCCAGATGGCATAGAATTGCCATTGATGTCTGGGTGCATTAAAATAGTGGTGATATCGAAGCCCGACACTGGGACCAATTCTCACCTTCCCGATATTCAAATCTATGAATGTAGCAGCTCTAAAGTTAGTAAATGTATCCGATTCAGTAAATTCTTCAAAAGTATCTTGTTCAGGATCTCTCATTTCAAAATTTTCTGACTCTACTACCATGGTATATTCTCCATTTCTTTCTCTCTCTAATTTACTTTTTATATCCCATTTTATTTGAATTCCTCCACCAACGGCCAAAAAATCCGTTAGGTTATATCGATAGGAAGTCGGCACAACATAAAAGCTAAGATTCTGAAATTCGGATTCTTCTTGATAATCATAAACATCTACAAAAAATTCATCCCTCCTATTTTCCTCAGTATAAAGCCTACTAGCTGTATATTGATTGCTCGAAAGCAATACTTCGGATTGAAAATATCCCTTAAATGCTTGATAGCTGGATAGGGTAGCACCAAAAAACCATTCCTGAAAATTTTCTAAACTTCCAATTCGCATATTACCAGCCTTTAGCCCAATTGACAGACCGGGTGTAAAGCGTGTGGTAGCGTAGTTCGTGATGATGGGCTCATTTTTATCAAAATATATAGCCGTTTGACTTTGAGACTTTTGCTTTTTAATCTTTCCCTTCAGCGGGATTTTGTAACTTACAAAGCCCTTGGTTGAATCATACGAATTCACTCCTTTTTGATTACTTCCGGGCAGATAAATATTTTTAAAAGTAAATATGACTTTATCTTCAACGAAGCTTGTATCCAAACAACTATATGTGACATCCTCTTCAGGGCAAATATCGCATTTGGGATAGAAATCCAGTAGCTCGATGTCCTCTTGATTAAATATCTCAGGAATATTCGTTTCAAGACGGACAGTGTTGGCAGGCCCTTCCCCATTATTTTGAAACTGAATTTTATATTTAAAATTCTTTTTGTTTCTGTTCCTAAAATCCATCAAATTGGCATTGGTGGTCATTTTATTTGGGTCATGAGATGTTACGATCTCCATTTCCATTTCCTTCACGCTATGATTGGCAGATTTGGAGTTTGGAACATAAATCCCTCTGATACTGATAATAGCACTGGTGTCTTTCAACATTTCCGGTGTTGTTCTGAGTTGAAAGAAAATATTTCTTTCTTCCCCTGGCTCAAAATTAGAAAATCCAATCTGCTTCATTTCCCTATAATCTTTCTTAGAATTTTCAAGCTGCTCTTTAAGTTCTTCTTGGGTACTAGTATCCTGGATGATAAGGGGTGACTTCATGAAATTACCACCATTAAAGGCCAGCATGGATGAAAAAGGATTATCAATATCAAGCGCCAATCGATCTTCAGAGATGATGGGATATTCTCCATTATATGTACGGACATCTATTAACTGAAAATTGTCGGTTTTATACTTAGCTTCATTATAAAAGAAATAGAGTCTCCCGTCTGTCAATTCCTGATAAGGATTTTTATAGGTCAAAACAACCACTAATTCTTCATTAGGAATGGGTTCTCGGTTTTTGGTAAAGTCAAACACTTCCTCCTCATCTAATATCGAGGCTGAGGCATTCTCCTTCATGTCTACTTTATCAATTTTCACACTTTTAGGTCGCGTTGTGGGAGTTTTCCCTGCATCATAATTATTGGTCACCCAAAGCTTGACATTATAGTCTCCCGTCTTCTCATACGAATGCTCAGGATTTTCTTTTTGACTGAATTGGCCATCACCAAACTCCCAAAAAAAAGTATAGTATCCCTTTGGAGCGCCCGATATTTGAATTAAAGGCGGAGTTGTCACAGAGAAATTGACTTTATTCTCTTTAACCTCTGTGTCAAATTTTGCTTCTCTGATAACGCTATCAACTTGTTGAAGTTGTTGAGCTTTGCCTTTGTAGGCGAAGAAAAGCAGGAAAAGAAATAAATATTTGTACATCGTCTTAGTTCAGAATTTATTCAACTTTGAAATTAAAAAATTATTCGAAACTTATATAAGTTTTACCGAAATAAAATACTTTTGTAATTATAAGTATTATCAGCAATCTTGGTTTGCCTGTCTTTAATGATATTGTCACAAACAATAATAGTAGCAGCCACAATCACTAGTAGAACTAAAACCCATTTAGATTTCTTTTTATAAAAATACATCTTGCAAAATCTATAATGAAAATGACCTTACCATTTTCGATAAAGTCATCTTCAGATTAAATATTATGGCAAATCATCAATTGCATTATAAACATCACTCTCAGATCCAATGATTAGATCCTGCTGATCAAATGTATAGATATCACCGTCTTCAACAGTCTGTGGTTGAATTGAGTACTTCCATTCCCCATTTTCTTCTGTTACAAAAACTACGTGCATTTCTAATCCTATCGGAATTTGACCATAATGCTCAGAGAAAGAATTACTTCCTTCATTGAAAGTATCCAGCTGAGCTAAAGCATTTGGCTCCCCATCATAGTATAAGTATACAGAGCAATTTTCAATATTATAACCAGTTGGGACCACCACTTCTAAAGTCGTTTTAGGTCTTGAGTCATTATAAAATCTATCAACATTAGTCCAGCCAAAATCAGATAGAAAGGAAAAATATTGATCTCCTTCTACAAACAGATTTCCTGCTCCATCTGCTCCTATTCTATCTTCTTCCCATGTTAGATTCTCATTTTCATCAATTTGACCTGTCCAAAGTTTCATGTCTTGATCTGCTCCACCTGTTAAATCGGTTGGCACAACTAGCTGCATATGATTCGTAACATCCACTTGCTGTCCATTTTGTGTCACATTCACGTAGAATTCCCCTCCAGAAATCAATAAAGCTTTACTACCATCCTCTTTCAAGCCCATTGTTGGCTTATTTGTAGTTAACATGCTGCCTGCATTAAATATTTCCACGAACTCTAAGTCCACTGGTCCACTAACCGGCTCGCCATTTAAAGTTAATGTGCCTTGAAATATTCTAAGCGTTACGCCTTTTTCAGATTGAAACTCAATTCCGTCTTCTGCTTCAAACTGGGATTCCTGAATAATTGCTTCGATTGCCGTTGTTTGAAGTTGCCGAAACTCTTCTTTAGATGGGGCTTCAATAATTTCATCAGGTACTATTTCGTTTACTTCATCATCATTATTGCATCCGTAAAATAGTACCATGGCCATAAGGCTAATTGCAAATAAGTTTTTTAAGCTTTTCATAATTTTCTGTTTTTATTTGATTCGCCCTTAGATCAATGTGCTTCATACTTTGTTACCCCAGTTTGATATATTTTTTTTACTTTCGTATAAAAATATCTGAGTATGCCCGAGGAAAACCATCCGGATCAATACCTAATTGATGGAATAAAGCATAATGACAGTCGGATTATTAGAGAAATCTATGACCGCTTTGCAGAAAAAGTTATACAGTATATCTGCAAGAATAATGGAGATGAATCTCAAGCATCAGACATTATTCAAGAGGTCCTAATCACTATTTACAAACAGGCCATCAATAATGACTTGCAGCTTACATGCCCTTTTGATGCCTACTTCTTTTTGCTATCCAAAAGAAAATGGCTAAATGAGCTGAAAAAAAACGGAAAGGAATGGGTAACAAGCAAGAGCGAAAATTTATCTATAGTTGATAATGCTTATGAAATGGCCGAAGAAACAGCTCTTTATGAAGAAAAAGAATTATTGTTTCAGGAAATGTTTCAAAAACTATCTGATGCTTGCAAAGATTTATTGAAAGCTTCTTTTAAGTTAAAAAGCATGGAAGAAGTAGCTAAAAAACTGGATATCTCATATGCCTACGCTAGAAAAAAGAAATCATTGTGCATTGGGAAATTAACCGAGTTAGTTAAATCATCACCTAAATACGATTCAATAAAAAGAGACTAAAAATGACAGAGCAAGACTACCAAATATTTGAAACTTATCTTACAGGTGATTTAACTAAGGATGAACTTGCAAGACATCAAAAACGAATTGAAAATGACGAAGATTATAAGGAAAATTTTGAACTGTTTCAATCTGTAAATAATCATCTTGAAAAAGGTTCTGCTACTGAATCGGAAATAAATGATTTCAAGGGATCCGTTTCCAGGATATCAAAAGAGTATTTTGATTCTAGACAGAAAGCAAAATTACCATGGTTAAAAATGGCTATAGCCGCTAGTGTTATAGTTGCAATTGGTCTATATTTTTATTTAGGTAATATTTCTAAACCACAGTATGACGAAATAGCTCAGATCCCTAATCTCCATTTAACTGTCAGAGGTAATGATAATGGTATATATACTAAAGCTGAAAATGCATTTAACGAAAAACAGTATGCTGATGCAATCGAATTCTTCAATCAAATATTAGAGCAAAACGAAGAAGAGCAATCAATTAAATTATACCGAGCCATAGCCTACATGGAACTTGGGGCTGAAACTAAAGCAAGAGATTTGTTTGAAGAAATCCTCCAGACGCAAAGTGGCTATGCGGAGGAGGCCCTTTGGTATGCAGCATTAAATGAATTAAAAGTAAAGAGATATTCGGCCTGCAAAGTATATCTTTCAAAGATCAAACCCTCTGCAAGCCGATATGAAGATGCTAAAAATCTTCTGGAAGAATTAGATTAAATTATACATTTTTATCAAAAATATAATCTAAATGAAACTCCACCACCAAACCACAATCTTGGTTCAGGAGCAAAATCAAAAGTTGGTTTCATATCTACTCCTATCGCAAAGGGTATATCGGTCAAAGTGTATTCCAATCCAAGAATACCATCTAAGCCAACTGTAAAACCTCTACCCCTGTCATTGTAAAAGTACCCAGGTCTTGCGATGTTATTATCGAAAGCTCCAATATGTCCCCCAGCCCCGTAATACCAGTTCAAATACGGTACATCAAAGGCGTTAGCATGCTTCTCATAAAGGCCAGTAATTTCAAAACCGCCTCTATATCCAGACAAAAGACCTTCTAATGCATCGGTTTTATTGATAAAATGCTTGCCAGTAATAGCAGTTGGAAAACCACCTCTAACTCCAATCGCTGTTTTATAATCTTGGCTGAAAAGAGCTGAGCTACTCATTAAAACAAAAACTAAAATTAATTTTACTTTATTCATATACATCCTATTGGTTTAATTTCTCCTTGTAACGAAATAATTTTTAATCCGATACTTTATTTTCAAATCCTTTATCAATTAAATGAGGTCCATTTTCCGCTTTTGCCACTGCCAATCTATCGCAACGTTCATTATCTCGGTTTCCGGCATGTCCTTTCACCCAATGAAAATGTACATCATAACCCTTTGAAACATCTAAATATTGTTTCCACAGATCAACATTTTTCTTGCCCTTAAATCCCTTTTTGACCCAGTTTGACAGCCAACCTTTTGTGATTGAATCAATTACATATTTTGAATCGCTGTAAATATGAACGGGATACTTATTAGTCTTAAGGTTTTTCAAAGCCACTACTATCGCCAGCAACTCCATTCTATTATTAGTGGTATTTCTGTACCCTTCCGATATTTCCTTAACCTTCTCCCCAAAACGAAGAACAATCCCATAGCCTCCAGGGCCAGGGTTTCCTAAAGCAGATCCGTCTGTATATATGGTTATCATGAGTTCAGTGATTTTATTAAAAAGACCAATGTTATCCTACAAATCCAAGTAGTCAGCATTGCAAGATCAAAGATAATTTTGTTCTTTTTAAGAAATACTAAAGAAAATTTTTGACTGTTTCTTGATCGATTACCCCTAGCTGACAATAATCAGTCCCTACTAAAAAAAGTTTTTAAATAATTTGATTGATATCGCCAAAAGTATAATACCAAACACTTTGCGTAGAATGCTAAACCCTGCCTGACCGATCTTTCTTTCAAGCCATCCACAAGTTTTTAAGACAATAAATACCAAAATAAGATTGATTACTATTCCCACTATTATGTTTAAAGTCTGATACTCTGCCTTTAAAGAAATCAGTGTGGTCATGGTTCCAGCTCCGGCAATTAGCGGAAACGCAATGGGCATAATGGAGGCACTGCCAGCTGAAGCATCTTCATGCTTGAATAGCACTATACCTAGTACCATTTCCATACCAATTAAAAACATTACGATGGCTCCAGCAATAGCAAAAGAAGCAACATCTAATCCGAATAAATTGAGAATAGATTTTCCTAAAAAAAGAAAAGCAATCATAATAATTCCGGCTACAATAGTAGCCTTACCGGATTGAACATGACCTAATTTCTTTCTTAAATCGATCACAATCGGGACTGATCCCAAAATATCGATTACTGAAAACAGGATGAGAGAGACTGAAATAATTTCTTTAAAATTGAGCATATTTTTAAAATTTGCGCAAAAGTACAACAAGAAACTCAGCTTTCAATTCTTTATTTCAAAACGTAATAAGAAATTAATGAGGTCTTTATAATCTTGATTGGGGATAGCTGGAAAATTAGCCACTCTTATCGTACTATCTTTCATTACTCCATATCCATTTCCCAATATTATCCCCTCGTTTAGAGCAGTTTGTATTACCATTCGAATAGACTCTTGAGGTCCCTGCAAACAAAAAACCGTATCAGATTGAACCTCTGAAGAATTTATCAACGGTTTTAGGATTTCTACTTTTTTCAGGTCTGTATAAAAATCTTTTTTTCTTGACTTAAGGTTATTATGTATTGCGGTAATATTTTCAACATTCTCTAATAGTCTACCCAATAAAAAAATATTACTAATATTTGGAGTATGATGTGTTTGATCCTTTCTGGTATTTTCTAAAATTAAATTAAAGGAATTGTAATGAGCTTCATCTCCAATTTCTTTTGCTCTAGTAATGGCTTTTGGGCTAACGACCATAATTGCCATTCCAGCAGGAAGACCAAAACATTTTTGCACAGATGCATACCAAATATCTCCATTTTCCCAATCAAATTCATACCCAGCCATAGAGGAGGTGGCATCAAATGCAATCATGCTATCCGGAAACCGTTTTCGGATATCTTTTTGGAAACCAAGTGGAATAGCCGTTCCATTCGAAGTTTCATTATGAGTCAGCGCAATCAATTCAGGCTTTTGGCCAAAAGATTCTATTTGGGGTAATTCATTTACTGAAAAGTTAGCCCCTATTGATTTGGGATGAATTTTCTGGGAATACTTCCACCATTTCTCACCAAAAGCACCGTTAAAATAATGTGAA
The DNA here is from genome assembly GCF_963974845.1 of uncultured Marivirga sp. Classification (NCBI taxonomy): domain Bacteria; kingdom Pseudomonadati; phylum Bacteroidota; class Cytophagia; order Cytophagales; family Marivirgaceae; genus Marivirga; species uncultured Marivirga sp. The sequence goes on along the minus strand of NZ_CAXBEQ010000001.1, from coordinate 939,069 downwards.
GACCTTTTTTGAACAAAAGATTGCGCAATGATTTCCCAGCATTCAGTTGCAGAGGAAACCATTGCAATCTCATAATCCAACGGGATGTTCAATTTTGACTTAAGTAATAATTTTGTCCTAGAAAATAATTCTTGAAAAGAATCTGATCTATGATTTCTTTCGAAGATTCCTAAATCCATTCCCTCTTGAAAGTATCTCGCTACTTGAGGATAAATCTTTGAAGGGCCGGGATAGAAATTATACTTCATCAATATTATTTACCAGTAAATTCTGGCTTTCTTTTTTCTACAAATGCTTTCATGCCTTCAGTCTGATCTTCGGAAGCAAATGTCAAATAGAAATTTTTACGTTCAAAGTGTAAGCCCTCATCCAAATGAGATTCAAACGCTCTATTTACAGCCTCCTTAGCTAATTTAGCAGCTACTGGGGACATCTGTGCAATCTGTTCAGCTAATTCTAAGGCTGCTTCTAAATACATTTCTGCTGGCACTACTTTATTAACCAATCCGTAATGCAGGGCATCATCAGCACTTAAAAAATTACCCGTTAAAACCAACTCCATAGCTTTGGCTTTACCAAGTGCTTTGGTTAACCTTTGTGTTCCTCCAGCACCAGGCATTACTCCAATTTTTATCTCTGGCTGGCCAAATTTAGCAGATTCGGAAGCTATAATCATATCGCACGTCATAGCAAGCTCACAACCTCCACCTAATGCAAAACCAGATACAGCTGCAATTATAGGCTTTTTGGTTTTCTTAATTTGATCCCAAGTGCTAAACTGATCTACATTCAGCATATCAATAGCCGTTTTCCCAGCCATTTGCTTAATGTCTGCACCTGCTGCAAAGGCTTTTTCATTACCTGTTAAAACGATTACTCTCACATCCTCATCTTCATCCAATGCCTTCAGCGTGTCCTTTAATTCCGTCATTAACTGCAAATTCAAGGCGTTTAATTCCTTAGGTCTGTTAAGATTGATGAGTGCTATATGCTTCTTAAATTGTGTATTTACTTTTATGAATTCCATAACGTAAATATGAAAAAGCAAGAGAGTATAAAAAAGAAAAACCTTCTTTTTTCAAAGAAGGCTTTTCGTGTTAAACAGGTGTATGAATAAAATTTGTGTTTGTAATAGTATATACTGTGAAAGGATAAAAAGTAACCCCTATCTAAAAAATAATTTTCTTTTTTTGTAAGAAATTTTTTAAAGCACTCATTTACAGAGATTTAATAGATAGTGAAATGGAGAAAAAAATTAGAAAAACTAAAAGTACTATTGAACAGTCTCTTGTTCGGTGTTTTCTCTTTTGTCTTCTTTTTGCTTTTTCTTTTTATCTTCTGTTAGGTAGTCATTTATTTTTGACCTGATTTCCTGATTTGATAGGTTATGGTAAATTGTCCCATTTCTAGCAACAGACAATTGCCCCGTTTCTTCTGAAACTATCAAAACAATAGTATCAGTAGCCTCCGACATACCAATTGCAGCTTTATGACGCAATCCAAATTGAGCTGGCACATCCTTCTCTGAAACAGGCAAGACACATCTTGCTGCTTTTATTCTTCCTTTATATATGATTACAGCACCATCGTGTAATGGGCTTGTTTTGTTGAAAATAGATATCAATAATCTTTTAGAAACAATTGCATCAATTAAATCACCAGATTCAGAATAAAACTTCAATTCCGAGCCTTTCGAAAGCACGATCAAAGCACCTGTATTGGTACCTCCCAATGACTTGGAAGCCTCTATTAAAGGAGTTATATTAAATTCATCAGCTCTTTTGCGTTTTTTCCAAGGGAGATTGGATAAAAAACCATTTTCGGAGTTGAAGGAAGTAGTCTTTCCTAACAAGAGTAAAAATTTACGAATTTCCTGTTGAAATAAAATAATGGCAGCAATCACCCCAACCCCCATGAACTGTCCTAAAATAGCTGATAACAATTCCATTTCTGCCGCTCTTACAACCAAATAGATTAAGTACAGAGATAAAAAGCCGACAAAAATTCTTACTGCAACACTACCGCGCATCAGATTATACACTTGAAACAGCAAAAAGCTGACAAGTGCAATATCCAAGACATCCACCAAACTAACTTCTAAAAACCCTATGGTAAAACCTAAAATCAATTTTTTAGCTTATTAAATATTTTAACTGTCTCAATTGCTTCTTTTACATCATGAACTCGCAAAATATTGGCTCCATTCATTAGTGCGGCCATATTTAGCGCGGTAGTTCCATTCAAAGCTTCTTTCGCTTCTGTTCCCAAAAGTCTATAAATCATTGACTTTCGTGACACGCCCACTAACAATGGACATTCTAATACTTTAAAATAGGATAAATTATTAAGCATTTCATAATTCTGATCGAGTGTTTTAGCAAATCCAAAACCTGGATCAATAATAATATCATTAATTTGCAAAGAACGCAACTTTTTAATTTTTTCACTTAATTCCAGTACAACATCTTTAATTAAATGATGATAACTACTTAAGGACTGCATAGTAGCAGGTGTTCCTCGCATATGCATTAAAATGTATGGTACAGCAAGTTTACTGACCGTCTGAAACATTTTATCATCCAAATTGCCCCCAGATACATCATTAATCAAAGAGGCTCCTGCTTCCACAGCTTCATGTGCGACTTCAGACCTAAATGTATCTATAGAAATTACGAGATCTGGAAATTCTCGGATTAAACTACTAATAAGAGGAATCACTCTTCTTCGTTCTTCTTCTAAAGAAACTTCTGATGCATTTGGTTTGGTCGAATAGCCGCCTACATCAATAATATTGGCGCCATCTGCCAGCATTGCATTTACCGTTTTCAATGTCTTACTTACATCTACGTTTTTGCCACCATCGTAAAAGGAGTCTGGAGTAGCATTGATAATGCCCATTACCTTTGGAACAGAAAAATCCATTAAGTTCCCTTTAAGGAGTAGTGTTTTTTTATGAGAAAATGCTTTATCTTTCGCTTCCAAATAGTATTTAACTAAAAATTATATAAAACGGTAGTTGATGACACAAACCGAGAGCGAATATAAGCAAGTTATTGCGCTGTGTAAAGATGTTTTCGAAAAGAAAACCAAAGATTATGGTACAGCATGGAGAATTTTAAGATTAACATCCATAACAGACCAATTATTCATTAAAGCGCAGAGAATAAGATCAATTCAGGAAAAAGGGGCTCAAAAGATTGATGAAGATATTAAGAATGAATTTATTGGAATTATTAATTATAGCATAATAGCAATAATTCAAGAATCGCTTTCGGTTGATGCTCCGCTTGAAATACCCGTTGAAGACCTGATGCCGAAATATGAAGCCGTTGCTGAGGAAACTTTGCAATTACTAATAAATAAAAATCATGACTATGGCGAGGCTTGGCGAGATATGAGGATAAGCTCTATAACAGACATTATTTTAATGAAACTTTATAGAGTGAAACAAATAGAAGACAACCAGGGTAAAACACTCATGTCCGAACCGGTAAAAGCCAATTATCAGGACATGATTAATTATGCAGTTTTTTGCTTAATCAAATTAGATGAAATTAATTAAAAAGTTAATCTGCAGGATATAGTAATCAACTTAAAATCAGAATAAGAGAATAATATTATGAAAGTAATAATCGATATTGTTAGGTATATAGTAGGTGGCTTATTCATTTTTAGCGGCCTGGTAAAGGTCGTTGATCCAGTTGGAACTGCCATAAAACTGGAAGAGTATTTTGCCGTTTTTGCCGGTGATATTGCTTCCTTCTTCTCCGTATTCGAGCCCTATGCATTAGTTATTGGAATCATTTTAAATGTATTGGAAGTGACCTTAGGAGTTGCTTTGATTATTCGATGGAGAGTTAAATACACCATGAACCTATTAAGCATAATGATTGTATTCTTTACTTTTCTGACATTCTATACAGCATATTTCAATAAAGTAACAGATTGCGGATGCTTCGGTGATGCTATAACCTTAACCCCTTGGCAATCATTCACTAAAGACATTATTTTAGTTGTGCTTATTGGTTTCTTATATCTAAATATCAAAAAGATTAAGGAAAGTACATTTGCTGCAAAGAACATTATAGTAATCTGTGTTACAGGCATAAGTTTTCTACTTTGCATTTATGCAGTCAGGCATTTGCCACCAATCGATTTTAGAGCCTATAAAATAGGTACACATATACCTAGTGCAATGCAAGCCAAAGAAAGTCCGAAATTTCAATATACCTTTGAAAAAAATGGAGAAAAGCTTAAGTCTTTTGACTACAAATCTGAAGAGGACGGCTATAAACTGGTTGGTCATGCAGTAATTAATGAAGAGGCCTCAACTCCTAAAATCACTGATTTTGCCACTTGGAATGAATCTGGGGATAAGACAGATATGGTTTTGAGCGGAAAAAAGTTGTGGATAGTAGCTTATGATATTTCAAATTCAAACACGGAAGGTTTAATTGACGTAAATGATTTGATTTCAAGATTAAGTCCAGGAATTGAACCAATAATTTTGACATCATCGTCTGCGGAGGATGTCTTGCAAGTTAGAGCTCGAAGAGGGATGAAAACTGATTTCTATTATGCTGATGCTACCGTTTTAAAAACAATTATTCGTTCAAACCCTGGTCTGGTATTAGTGGAAGACGGGACTGTTAAAGCCAAATGGCACTTTAATGACGTCCCTGATCCTATTGACATCACTGAAAAATTAAAATAATGCGCTATTTCCTAGTAGGATTGCCAGGAAGTGGGAAAAGTCATTGGGGAAAAATATGGTCGGAAAAAATCAAACTTCCTTTTTTTGATTTGGATGATATCATTGAAAATAATGAAGGTTTTCCTATAACTGAAATTTTCAAAAGCGAAGGTGAAGATTATTTTCGCAATCTAGAATCTTTTTACCTGGAGAAATTGGCCGATAATTATCAAGCCATGATGCTCTCAACAGGAGGAGGTACACCATGCTTCAATAATAATATGGAGTTAATGAATAAAAAAGGCTCAACAATATTTCTTAACCCTCCACTACAGCTTATAGCAAAAAGAATATGGGATCCAGCAAAAAACACCAGACCTCTTTTTTCGCATTGCAATAAGCAAGCAGATATTTTCAATAAATTAGAACAACTGAAAAACAAAAGATTTGATTATTATAACAAAGCAACTCATCACCTAAAAGACTGGGATGAAACAACTATACAGGCGCTTTCTTAAAACTAAAAGCGCCTTAATCCAAAAGATCCTAGAAATTCTTTCCTAGCGTAATCCTAACATTTGAAATATTTGATTCTGATGTTATAATATCGCTTCCTGCATATGCAGTAATATTGGGGTTGGTTAAACTACTTACAGTGTAAGTGGCATCTACAAAAAAGCCGCTTTTTCTTATTATTCCCACACCTCCCGAAATAGACTGTCTATTGTGATCAAAGCTTCTGTAGGGGTTATCGAAATATGCAAAACCAGCTCTTGCTCTTAATATATTCCACCTGCCCTCTACTCCTAACCTCAAATTAAATGTATTTTGCAATTCACTTCCAACATCAGGGGCATCACCGCCAAATGCTCCATTCGTACTGCTATACCTAGCCGAGGAATAATCTACATACTCTAAATCAGCCGTTACAAAACCGTACTTAGATAAAAATGCAGTAGCGCCTACAGATACCTTCTGTGGTAATCTTAAGCTATAAGCTGGGACTTCATTTAGTACTTCCTCTTCATAGCTAACATCTTCCTCATCTGTTTCAGGATTATATATAAAGAAGCTTTCCATTGATATTTCTTGAGTTTCTGTCATAGAAATAAATGTTGGAGTTGTGTAGGAGAAGCCTAAATTCAAAATATTTATAGGCTTAAAAATACCACCAATCGTAAAGGCAGCTCCAGTGCCTGAAATAATGGTCTCCTCATTTAGCTCCATATAGTTTAACAAGCTGTTGTCCGGTGTCTCCCTAAAATTTCTAACTTGACGATAATTAAGAAAGTTTACATTAAGAGCTGCTCCTAAATAAAGTACATCATTGTAATTGGCGCCATAAGACAAATCTAAGGTGGTTAAACCACTATAACTATCTATATTTTCTCTGTGATTAACAGACTGTGTCAAGTAACCGTCAGTATTTCCATCATAATCATACCTATCAACAATAAATGTATCATCATTTGTAGTAAAAGTCTGCAACAAATAAGTCTGATAAGCTAAATAGGTGTAAGTATCGGAATTTGCTACATCTTCGATTTCATTTCTAAAATTAAATTCTCTAAATCCATTATCCGTCAGGAACGGAAATAAAGAGCTTTCAGTAAAATCATATATGAAGCCATCGTTTCCCTGTTCGACCGTGCCTCTATAATTTATATTATTGTAAAAGCTCTGCTTTTGATTAATAGCAATACCAAATGTACCTGATATCCATTTTGATCCAGCATATTCTTCATACCTATTATGAAAAACCATTCCCATATTTGGGATTTGAAAGTTACCCCCCATATTTTGGTTGTTTTGTCCTTCGTATTCAGCGCTGAAGTCGCCAATTCTTAATACAGGTGAAATTGCCCAAGTCGACCGATTATAGAAACCTAAACCTGCAGGATTACCTGAAATACTACTTATATCGCCACCTAAGGAGACATTTGCGCCCCCCAATGCTACAAATCTTGCAGAACCTCCGCCATCAGTCTGACTGAACCTCACAGCATCAGCGGTATAAAGTGGGACTTGCCCCAAAGAATTGAATGAATATAACAACCCTATAAATATTAGGGAAAAATATTTGAGCGTTTTCATTGAATAAAAGTTAATAGTGCTAAAATAATTTGATATAGAATTCCTGTATTCTCAAAGAAATTTTTAAGGATATAATTAGATAACGTTAATAAAAAAAGCACCTTGGTATAAGGTGCTTTATATATTATCATCCACCTCTTCCGCCTCTAGATGATGAGCTGCTTCTAGATGAGCCACTACTTCTTGAGCTGCTACCAGAGGAAGATCTACTAGAAGATGAAGATCTTCCCACTGAACTACTACTTCTAGAGCTTGAAGATGATCTCCCAAAAGAAGAACTTCTACTTGAACTATTGGACGATCTTCCGTAGGAGCTATTGCTAGATCCTGATGATCTTCCAAAAGAACTACTGCTTCTATTTGAGCTATTTCCAAAGGTTGCGCTTCTATTATTACTAGAGCTTCTTCCTGAGGAGTATGAAGATCTATTAGTTCTGGAACTATTATAGTATCTAGAACTATTATTAGCACTGGTATTTGCTCTACTTACAGTTGAGGCATTGTTTGCAACCGTTCTACCTCTATTCCCAGAGTAAGAAGCAGTTCGTACATTATTGTCAGATGCAGAGCGAGCATACTGTGCCGTTCTTGAAGTTCTGCTATACATCGAGCTATTAGCATTGTTAACACTAGCCGTTCTTGCTGTAGCACTTGATCTGCTAGAGACATTGTTGGTTCTAGCTGACCTGTCCGCCACTTGCAATGCGCTTCTACTTCTTTCCGTTCCCACATTTCTGCTTACACTATAATTATCGCTTACATTTCTTGTCCTACTACTAGCCACTCTAGCATTCGTAGCAGATCTGCTAACTCGTGGATTACTGGTATAAGTTCTACTTCTCCTATTCAAAGTATTATCAGCTAATAAATGACCATTATAAAGTCCTACATTATAACCATCATAGAAGCCGTTTCTATATCCATTATTGTAACCCCATCCGTAGCTTGAACCCCAAAATGGTCTTCTCCATGAGTTCCTGTACGCAAACGGACTTCCCCAATAAGGGTCGAAGAATGGGTCATAGAACGGATCATAGAAGCCTCGACCGTATCCAATTGACCATGAATTCCTTCCCCAGGAATTAAATCCAAACCCAACGTTAAAACCAGGGCGGAACATGAATGGGTCATAAAACCCTCCATACATCATCGGATTCATTCCACCATACATCCACGGATCGTTCCAACCATACATCATTGGATTCATTCCACCATAGTAATTATGGATTTGAGTTTGACCAGTCTGAGGATTTAAACCTCTTCTTGCTGCATTTTCATCATAATACCATCCTTGCTCTTCTGACTGCTCTGCAACAGGTGGCTCCTGATTTAATTCGGCATTTTGTTTCTTTTCATTGCTTTTTAAATCATTTAAGCCTTCATTGGAAGATTCAAATTGATCATAAGCGTAGCCTGATTTTTTTAATTCCTCAGCCTTACGCTTTTCTTCTAAGGCAATTTTCTCGTTTAATACCTTTCTATCTTTAGAAGTAAAGTACAAATCATCGTTTTCTACCTTCAGATCAGATTGTCCAAATCCGACCTCTGGAATAATAAATATACTGATAAGTAATATAAAGCTTAAGGTTTTCATGGCTACATAATTTAATGTTTCTAATTTTACAACGATTAATATTGTAAATTGATTTCAATATATGAAAATCATTCGAGATATTAATCAAGAATATTGATACAAACTTCATACCAAAAATTATAAAATGGCGAAAGTATTACCAAAAAGAAGTGAAGATTATTCACTATGGTACAATGAATTAGTGAAAAAAGCAGATTTGGCTGAAAATTCTGCAGTAAGAGGGTGCATGATTATAAAACCTTATGGATTTTCAATTTGGGAAAAAATGCAAAGAGAATTGGATGATATGTTCAAAGAAACAGGACATCAGAATGCTTATTTCCCTCTATTTATTCCTAAATCATATTTAAGCAAGGAGGCAGATCATGTTGAAGGTTTTGCTAAAGAATGTGCAGTTGTTACTCATTACCGATTAAAAAATGATGAAAATGGGAAAGGAATTGTAGTAGATCCTGATGCAAAACTGGAAGAAGAGCTCATTGTTAGGCCTACCTCAGAGACCATAATCTGGAACACCTACAAAACCTGGGTGCAATCATATCGAGACTTACCATTACTAGTCAATCAATGGGCAAATGTAGTAAGATGGGAAATGAGAACTCGCTTGTTTTTAAGAACAGCTGAATTCTTGTGGCAAGAGGGCCATACCGCTCATGCTACCAAGCAAGAGGCTATTGAAGAAACTGAAACAATGATTAACGTATATGCCGAATTCGCAGAAGAATTTATGGCTTTACCAGTAATCAAAGGTTTAAAATCTGAAAGTGAAAGGTTTGCAGGTGCCATGGAAACCTATTGCATTGAAGGATTAATGCAAGATGGAAAAGCCTTACAGGCAGGCACTTCTCACTTCTTAGGTCAAAATTTTGCCAAAGCCTTTGATGTAAAATTTGCTACGAAGGAAGGAAAACAAGAGTTTGTTTGGGGTACTTCCTGGGGCGTAAGTACTCGATTGATGGGCGCATTGGTTATGGCTCATTCTGATGATGAAGGATTGGTTTTGCCACCAAGATTGGCACCAATACAGGTCGTTATAGTTCCTATCTTCAAAACAGAAGAAGAACAAAATAAAATAGCTGAAGTAGCTGAAAAGCTAAAAAAGACATTAAAAAAGAAAAGGATTTCTGTAAAGTTTGACGATAGAGATACTCATAAGCCTGGATTTAAGTTTGCAGAATGGGAATTGAAAGGAGTTCCATTAAGAATTGCCATTGGCCCTAGAGATTTGGCTAATGGTACGGTAGAATTAGCAAGAAGAGACACTAAAGAAAAGCAAACCGTTAATATCGAGGGTATTGAATCCACTATTGAGAACACATTAGAATTGATTCAAAACAATATCTATAAAAAAGCTTTAGATTTTAGAACTTCCAATACCTATAAAGTAGATTCTTATGAGGAGTTTAAATCTCAACTCGAGAAAACAGGTGGTTTCATCAGTGCACATTGGGATGGGACTGCAGAAACTGAGGAAAAAATAAAAGAAGAAACTAAAGCCACAATCCGCTGTATTCCGTTGGACGCTAAAGAAGAAAATGGAAAATGCATTTATTCAGGTAAGCCTTCAAATAAAAGAGTGCTTTTTGCAAAAGCTTACTGATTTTAATTATTTTTAGGCTTAATTTTAAATTATGATAGGAATTATTTTTCTAATCCTTGCTGGTTTACTGCTAATAATTGCCGAATTGATTTTTGTACCTGGTACAACTTTCGTGGGCGTAATTGGTCTTCTGCTCACTATTGTGGGGATTTTCATGGTTTTTGATGACTATGGAAATGTTGCAGGCTATTGGACCGTTGCAGGTACTGCTCTAGTTACAATCCTTGGAATTGTTTACAGTTTTAAATCCAATTCTTGGGATCGGTTTTCTTTAAAATCAAGCATTAAAAGTAAGGTGAATGATGAAGATATATTCTCTTTTCAAGTAGGTGAAAAAGGAAAAACAGTTTCCGATTTAAAACCAATTGGAAAAGCCGAAATTTTTGGCAAGATTTACGAGGTCAGAAGCAAGGGAGAGTGGATCGGTGCTGGGCAAGAAATTCAAATAATTAGAATAGATTCAAAACGAATATTTGTAGAACCAATTAAATAATATGGACACTTCATTAATTTTTATTGTTATAGCAGGAATAGTCTTATTTTTCGTATTCCTGTACTTTGTACCTATAAACCTGTGGATTACTGCAATTTTCTCAGGTGTTAAAGTAGGTTTATTCGAACTGGTTTTTATGCGAATCAGAAAGGTTCCTCCTCGAATTATAGTGGAATCAATGATTACTGCGACCAAAGCTGGATTAGAAGTGACCACCAATGAACTGGAAACCCACTACCTGGCCGGTGGTAATGTACCCAATGTCATCAAGGCATTAATATCTGCAGATAAGGCCAATATTACACTAGGATTCAAACAAGCCACTGCAATTGACTTAGCAGGTAGAGATGTATTTGAAGCAGTTCAAATTTCAGTTAATCCGAAAGTAATCACTACCCCTAAAGTAGCAGCAGTTGCGGCAGATGGTATTCAATTAATTGCGATTGCAAGAGTTACTGTTAGAGCTAACATTCAACAATTGGTCGGGGGAGCAGGAGAAGATACTATTCTAGCCAGAGTGGGTGAAGGTATCGTAACTTCAATTGGTTCTGCTAATTCACATAAAAACGTATTGGAAAACCCTGATAAGATATCGAAATTAGTATTGCAAAGAGGTTTGGATGCAGGAACTGCTTTTGAAATTCTATCTATTGATATTGCAGATGTGGATGTAGGAGCCAATATTGGAGCGAAACTACAAACAGACCAAGCATCTGCCGACTTAAAAGTAGCTGAAGCCAAAGCAGAGGAAAGAAGAGCGATGGCGGTTGCAGAAGAGCAAGAAATGAAAGCCAAAGCACAAGAAGCTAGAGCAAAAGTAATTGAAGCAGAGGCACAGGTTCCTCAAGCTATCGCTGAATCATTTAGAAGCGGTAATTTGGGAATTATGGATTACTACAGAATGCAAAATATTCAAGCTGATACTGACATGAGAGATTCAATATCCGGAAGTGATAAAGGATCAAGTTCGGCTAAAAAATCATCTGGCGGTAAAAAAGGAGATGATAAATAAAGCTCTATTACAATTATTACAAATGGCTCAACTTTTAATTAAGTTGAGCCATTTTTTTTCTTAGGCATAAACATACGATTAGTTAATATTACTATTTTCCTTAATCTTTTTTCTTAATTTCGGATATGGCTAAGACAATAAAATTTAAGCTTATTGATGTTTTTACTTCAGAGCCTTTTGGCGGAAACCCACTGGCAATTTTCGATAATGCCGAAGGCTTGAGTGCTGAACAAATGCAAAAAATAGCAAAAGAATTAAATTTATCGGAATCAGTTTTCTTGAACAAACCTAGTGCCGAAGCTGATATTAAAATGCGAATTTTCACGCCTGGAATGGAATTGCCCACTGCCGGTCACCCTACAATTGGCACTTCATATTACTTATTAAAAGAAAAAGGAATAAAGCCTAAGAAAGCTAATGAACTATTGCTAGAACAAAATATTGGAAAGATTAAGGTCCAATTCGAGCAGCACGATATGGAGATTTCTAAAATACTAATGGAGCAACCATTACCTAAATTTGAACAGAGCTTCAAAGACAAAAAACTTGTTGCCTCGCTTCTTTCAGTTGAAGAAGAGGAGATTTCAAAAGATTTTCCCTGCAGAATAGTGAATTGTGGAAATCCATTTTTAATGGTTCCAATTCAAACATTAAATTCAGTAAAAAACCTAAAACTAAACAATGAGCTTTTTACTGAGATTTTAGATGAAATTTTTATCACGGGTGTAATGGCTTTCACTATGGAAACGGAGGATAAAAATCATCTGACTCATAGCCGTATGTTTGCACCCCATATTGGAGTACCTGAAGACCCTGCAACAGGAAGCGCCCACGGTCCTTTAGCCTCTTATATACATAACTACAACATTGCTGATTTAAGTGAATTATCCATTGGTGAACAGGGATACGAAATGGGTAGGCCAAGCCAAATAAAAATGCAGATAGTGCAGGAAGACGGAAAAATATCCAAAGTTTTAGTAGGTGGATCATGTGTTCACATGGGGACTGGAGAAATCAGGATACCAGAATAAATGAAGCCTCGTAAAATACTTTTTATTTGCCCCTACCCTTTTGATGAAGCTCCTAGTCAGCGTTTTCGATATGAGCAATATCTCAACATCATAAAAAATGAAGCATATGCATTTCGATTAGCCCCATTTTTAAATCTTAAAGCCTGGAAAATCCTCTATAAATCAGGAAATAGCGCCAAAAAAATAGCATGGCTTATCATATCTTTTATCAAACGCTTTTTATTGTTATTTCAGCTTCATTCTTATGAGTTTATATTTATCCATAGAGAAGCATCTCCAGTAGGCCCGCCCTTTTTTGAATGGATTGTTCGCTTTATATGGAGAAAAAAAATCATCTATGATTTCGATGATGCAATTTGGCTAGAAGACCCTGGCGAAAAAGGTAGCTTAAAAGCAGTTTTAAAATGGAAATCGAAAGTCAGAAATATCTGTAAGTGGAGCTATAAGGTGAGTTGTGGGAACGAATATTTAGCTGAATTTGCCAAAAAATACAATGATAAAGTTGTAGTTAATCCAACTACTATAGATACAACTTACCACCGAGCTTTGGAAAAAAAAGACTCCGAAAAAACCGTTATTGGTTGGACTGGAACGCATTCTACACTCCAATATTTAAAACTAGTCCTACCTGTTTTAGATCAACTCTCGACTAATTATGACTTTGAATTGTTGGTAATTTCCAACCAAAAGCCTGATTTTGATGTCCATTACATGCGGTTTATACCATGGAGTAAAAGGTCAGAGATAGAAGACTTAAATAAAATAGATATCGGTATCATGCCACTAAGCAATGATATTTGGAGTCAGGGAAAATGTGGTTTTAAATTATTGCAATATATGGCAGTTAAAAAACCTATTGTGGGATCACCGGTCGGAGTTAATGAAAAATTACTTACAGAAAGCAGAGCTGGGTATTCTGCAACAAATGAAAAGGAATGGACACAGAAATTATCAGATCTAATAGAAGACTATAATTTACGAAATCAGTTAGGAAAAAAAGGTCGAGAGTATGTTGAGAAAAACTATTCAGTACTTTCGAATAAAAATATTTTTTTAGGTTTAATGAAGTGAAGAATATTAAAATTAAAAAATTCAATAAAAATTCAATACTTTTATACATATGTATCACCAAAACACAACACTATGAAAAGAATATTTACAGGAATAATTTTAGCTATTTATAGTTTAGCTAACTTGAATGATACTCAAGCGCAAGACTTTGAGCAAGTTGTAAATTCAGGAGTGGCAGATGCCAATACCTATTTAGAACATTATATGAACCCAGTGGCTACCTCAATAGGTAATGGTTTAGCGAATGGTTGGTATAACACGGCAAAACCGCATAAGACCTTGGGATTTGATTTGACTTTCAATATCAATATGGCCACTATCCCGGATGCGGCAAAAACATTTGAGTTCGTGGCTTCAGAATATGATAATATATCACTAGCCGACCCAAGTAATACCAGCTTACCTACTTTTGTAGGAAGTAGTACAAATCAGCAGCTACAGATAAGTGGAGAGAGAGAAATCGCAGCAGGTCAAAGCGTTTCGTACACGGAGAATATTGGTGCACCAGACGGTATACTGGGAGATTTGGATTATCCTGGTCCTTTAGCTATTCCAACCCCTACTGTACAGCTAGGAATTGGAATTGTTAAAAGTACTGACTTAATAATCAGATTTACACCAGAAATAAATGTTGGGGATTTTAGTTTTCAATCATTCGGGTTTGGAGTAAAACATGATTTCAAACAATGGATCCCGGGAATGAAATTATTACCTTTTGATCTGTCTGGATTAATTGGTTTCAATAGAATTTCAACTAATTACCAAATTGATGAGAGTCAAGGTCAATTTGCAGAATTCGGTGCCAGTGCAACAACTATTCAAGCTATAATTTCAAAAAAGCTATTATTTTTCACCCCATATGCGGGTCTCGGAGTAAATATTGTGAGATCAAATTTCGCTATGAAAGGTGATTATGAATTTTCCGGAGGAGGAGAATCTTATACCGTTACAGATCCAATTGATTTAACTTTCGATGGTAGCGGTGGACCTAGATTTACTGTTGGTGCACGAGTAAAGATTTTGTGGGTCTTGGCATTAAATGTTGATTACACGATACAAAAGTACAATACACTTTCAGTTGGTATGGGATTGAATATCCGATAAAATTTAAAGACGCATATTTCACTGTTCATAGCACAGATCAATAGATTGGTCTGTGCTTTTTTATTATTTATGGTAAAATAATACATGATATAATAAATCTTGAATCTTTCAGTTAATATTGCAGTACAACTAAAATAGAAAAAAAATATATGAAAAAAGTAACTTTGATTTTGCTCGTTATAATCTTTTCTCAGCAAGCTTTTGCTCAATTAGGAAGTGGAAGTATTCTAATTGGCGGTAGTGCTCAATTTCAGAATATAGAGAATGCTGACTTTCAAGAAATAAGATTATTGCCTAATGCACAGTATTTCTTAAGTGATAATTTATCAGTTGGTGGAGCAGTGGGATTTACAACTCAAAGAAATAACTTAGGAGAAGATGACTATGTGAGAACAAATAGCATTTCATTTAGTCCTGAAGCAAGATACTATTTCGGATTAGGAGAAAATGTTCACTTATATGGTGCTGCTAGAATTGGTTTTGGTTTTGGGGGATCTACTGCCATCAACGGAAATGATAGAACAGATTTGAATGATCGTTCTTCATTTAATCTTGGTCTTAACCCCGGAATACTTTTTACTCCAGGGTCCAAAGTCGGATTTAATTTTGAGTTAAATATGATTTCATTTAGCAGAAATGCTGTTACTCCAGCTGGCGGAAATACGACCACTGTTTCAAATGGAATAAATTTAGGAACCAATACTTTTGCTCCTACTTTTGGTTTATACTTTATATTAGGAGAATAAATTCAAAACAGTCTAGTGAAAAAGCCTCATTGATTTTAAAATCAATGAGGCTTTTTCACTACTAATCTCTTTACTTAAACATGCATAGGGACATAAATCTTAACTTTTGTCCATTCCCGGTCTTTACTTTCAATATTCATTGTGCCTCCTATTTTCTTCAATATTTCCCTACTATTATACAGTCCCATTCCATTTCCACTTGATAGCTCTGTTCCTCTGTAAAACATATCAAAGACGTATGGCATTACTTTATCTGGAATACCAATACCATTATCTATAATTTCAATTAAATGGAAATCTTCATTTTGCTTTACTTTAAAATCGATTCTAAAATCATCTTTACGGCTATCTCTATATTGAAAACTGTTCTTCAATAAAGATTTAATTACCATACCAAAACGGTTTGAATCTGTTTTTATGCTGTACGAAGCAGGAATTTCAAAATTAATATTTGGTTTGATTTCATAAATATCATCAACAAATAATACCGTTTGTTCTAAAATATCCCTAAGATTGACTTCTTCATAATTAACATGAGTGTGAATATTAGTTGCAACATTATTGATGTCACTCACAAAACCATTTAATAGTCTTAGATTCAACCTAAGATGATGCTGTAATTCATTAACTGTATTTACATCAGAGATTTCAATAACCTTTAATAAACCTTCTAATGAAGCGATAGGTCCTCTTATGTTGTGCGATACACTATAAAGAAATTTATCCAACTCGTGATTGATCTGATTCAAGGCCAAATTTTGTTTAGTAATTTCTTCAGAGAAATGCATATTTTCAGTTTTGTCTTCTAAAATAAAAACAAAACCATCTTGTAGTTGCTGGTCCTTTCCTACCGCCATGGCCGTAGCATTAATGAAAACCTCACTCGATTTCTTTACATTATGAATTACAAAGGAAAATTTAACTTGCTCCTCTCCCGAATTCAGTTTTTCTATTTTTTCCCAGAACTGCGATATATTTTTTACATAAATCGCATCAATAAAGTTAAACTGCTCCTCGATCTCACGGCCAAATAATTTCTCTAACTTATCATTGAACCAAAGTGCCTCAAAATTCTTATTTGTATGTATGATACCGCACGGCAATCTGTTAATGAATGACTTATTAGAGGCAATTTCATCAAATGGATGCTTTGAGGGAATAGAACCAGAATTTTCCTGAGCCGGCTCTGGCTCAGATTCTAAAATTTGAACAAGAGCTTTTTTCTCCTTCTCAAATACAATATTAAACAGAATTATTTTTTCATCTTGCTTCACACTAAATGATCGTGAACCATTGCATTCTCTTAATTTTGATTCAAATAAGCTAAGGGCATGTTGCGATGAATATTGCTCATTGACAAATTGACGATTTACATTCAGCAGTTGATGGGAATCTAAATCAATTATAAACATGGGATTATTTGCTGACTCAAAAAAGTCCTTAAAAGCCGTGAAGCTATTTTCCATTTTGTTGTTAACGGAAAAACATTTTTTTTGATTTACAAGTAATCCACCCTCCAGATTCTGAAACATAAAGCAAAACTAGAGGGATATATCGGTTAAGAAAATTGGGTTAGCCTTTAAACATTACAATTGTACAAATATTTGATAAATAGATAGATATTAAAGTTCTAACCTTCCAATTAAACTATCAACACCAATTTTCGATATTCAACTTCTTAAAACTGTCATTCATTTTAACCTGAGTTCCATTAATATAACTACTCTATTACCGGTATATTAAGTCTAAATTTTTAAGAAGTCATAATTTGTGCGATAGCTTCAATTAATTACCAACTTGAGAGTTCCATCATTTTTCTTTCTTTGAAAAAATGAAATGAAAATTTATGAAATGATGCCTTTAAGGGATTAATGCATAATTTAAGATCGAACTTCGTTTTGTTGTTGCAGTTAATGTTTAAATGGCTAGTTGGCCTGTAAAGATAATTTTCATTAAACAAATTATCTATACAATCCTTTCTATGTAGACATGAGCTAAAGGTTATAAATAACTTCGTATTTATGTAAATATTGAAATCAATTATAAAATTCACTGAGATAATACCTTCTGGATCGACATTTAAAATTTTCAGTCTGTTTGAAAACTTTATTAATTAATGGTGATTCGTAGAAGGAAGCTTATCTTTGTTCAAAAGAAAAATTTCAGGAAATATGTACGGAAATCTTCAGAAAAAATTACAAGGCGAACTTGAACAACTCAAAAAAGACGGCCTTTATAAAAGAGAAAGAATTATTACTACTCCACAAGGAGCTGCAATCAAAACAGACAGCGGGAAAGAGGTTTTAAATTTCTGTTCCAATAATTACTTAGGGCTTTCTTCGCACCCTAAAGTACTGGAAGCAGCCAAAAGCACCTTAGACTCACACGGATTTGGGATGTCATCCGTTCGATTTATTTGTGGAACTCAGGATATTCACAAGGAACTTGAAAAAAAGATTGCTGATTTTTTAGGCACTGAAGACACGATTCTTTATGCAGCAGCTTTTGATGCTAATGGTGGAGTTTTTGAACCTATTTTAGGTCCAGAAGATGCTATCATATCAGATTCTCTGAATCATGCCTCTATAATAGATGGCGTAAGGCTTTGTAAAGCTGCCAGGTATCGTTATCAAAATAATGATATGGCAGACTTAGAAGAGCAGTTGAAAAAAGCAAAAGATGCCAAAAGTAAAATCATTGTGACTGATGGCGTGTTCTCCATGGACGGTTATGTAGCACAATTAGATAAAATTTGTGATTTGGCCGAGCAATATGATGCCTTAGTCATGGTAGATGATTGTCATGCAACAGGTTTCATAGGAAAGACTGGAAGAGGAACACATGAGCTCAATAATGTGATGGGAAGAGTGGATATTATTACAGGCACACTTGGAAAAGCTTTAGGTGGTGCCATGGGTGGATTTACTTCCGGCAGAAAGGAAATTATTGATATGCTGCGACAAAAATCAAGGCCTTATTTGTTTTCCAACTCATTGGCTCCATCGATTGTTGGAGCATCAATAGCTGTTTTTGACTTGTTGAGCAGTTCGACTGAGTTGAGGGATAAACTTGAAAATAATATCAATTACTTTAAAGAAAACATTAAGAAAGCAGGCTTTGATATAAAAGATGGTGATTCTGCTATAGTACCTATTATGGTTTACGATGCATCTCTTTCTCAAAAATTTGCAGACAGACTATTAGAAGAGGGGATTTATGTAATCGGATTCTTTTATCCTGTGGTACCTAAAGAACAAGCAAGAATAAG
Source organism: uncultured Marivirga sp. (assembly GCF_963974845.1). Taxonomy (NCBI): domain Bacteria; kingdom Pseudomonadati; phylum Bacteroidota; class Cytophagia; order Cytophagales; family Marivirgaceae; genus Marivirga; species uncultured Marivirga sp. The sequence continues at coordinate 920,363 of NZ_CAXBEQ010000001.1, read as the reverse complement.
GGTGCAGTTATCTGCGGCTCATGATACAGAGCATTTGGATAAAGCTATTCAAGCTTTCACGAAAGTGGGGAAAGAACTAAATATTATCTAAAAAACAAAAAACCGAGGCTTTTTAAGGCCTCGGTTTAATTAATTCACAAATCACAAATGATATATAGCATCCTGTTTAGCTTCATATATCTTAAACATTGCCCCAATATATTCTTCCATTTCCTCTGAAACAGTTTTTATTTTTCTAGTGATTTCAGTCAGTTCTTGTTTATCAAAAATATCCATATCAATTAAGTTAGTCAGCCCCTTCATGGTCACAACAGGTCTTCTCATAACGTGAGAAATATCAAAAATCATTTGATCAAGTACACTACTATATGCTTTCTGAACCGTAAAATCTTCTAAAACGCCTAAAAATCGATACCCCTTTGAACTAATCTCAGAAATATGCAATTTGATCAAAAAGTATTTCTTTACTCCTTCCTGGTTAGAGCAGGAATACACATATTCCATATTCTGTTTATCCTTGATTTTATTAATAAGCGCATAAAAGTCAGCCAAAGTCATGCTTAACAGCTCGCTCATCCTTTTTTCAGCAGAGCATTCGATTGCAAATGTCGGATGCTTTCGCATCAATGTTTTGCTGAAATTGCTAAAAACCAATTCCTGCTTCTGATTAATTTCTGCTTCAAAAAATGATGATGGCAGATCTTCTAAATTTATATGATTAAGTAAACTACTTTTTTGGTGATCAAGATAATCTTGAAATAATTGATTTATATAGGAACCGACTGATTCCATTTGTTTGAAAAGGAAATCGAAAGCTAGATTTTCAGATTTTGGTAAAATTACACCCACTATACCCTTAGCATGTTGATGACCATCCACAAGGGGATAAATCAATAGCTGTTCTTCATCAACAAATGATTTAAAGAAATCAATATTTTGGAAAAGAGTATGGTATCTAACATTTGGGACATAAATCACTTCAGGGTTGAGCTTTGAAAATCTGGATTTAAAAAGTTTGAAATCAATATTTAACTGGACATAAGTTTCAGTTTCTAAATTATATTGCTGCTGATAATCCTCATCCCATAAAGCTAAAAAAGATTGAGGCGCTTGCGTAAGGCCAGACAGCATTTTTAGAACCGGACTTAATTTCTGATGAAGTAGTTGATGCTGCGGATGAAAATAAGGATTGCTGAAATATTTTGGTAAGCTCATAGTCCAAAGATTTTAAATTAATCCCTATATTTTTACACCATTTATAAACTTCTTTTTATTAGCACCTATTGCAACTAAAAAAACCCTCAAAGACGGGACAAATGACATCTTAACAACAATAGGGGAGAAGTTAACCATCATCTTGTATGCCCCGTCTCTTCGGGTGATGCCGCTCTATATAAAAGATCTTGGTTGAATGCACAATGCATTAATTCATAAGCGACAATTCAAAGGTAGAACAATCAGACTTTCTAGAAAACACCAGAAAAGGGGTATTTAAAAATAAAAAAGGGGTATTTTTCATACCCTTTTGGGGGTAAATATTATACATTTTGGGTAGTTTCAGGTGGTATTTTCGATTTTGTCACTTCGTCAATAAAAACAAGAAAATAACCAATTAACCTCTGTTTATCAATACTTTATATGATTTATAATAGCAGATTAATACACTTTCGAAAATGGGGCAGAAAAACCCCTTTTCTTGTACTCAAACACCTTACTTCTAGGATAGCCCCACCCCTTCTGTCATATCATAAACACCTCGAAAATAGTTTAACAAACCCCTAATTAGGTGTTTTACAGAATGTTAAATAAGCCTAATATTGTGATATAATTAAATAGTAGGGAACACTTAACAACAACAACATGAAAACTTTAAAAACAATTAAGTACGCATTAGTAATAGTAGCCATGTTTACCTTTTCAGCTTGTGAATTAATTGACGAGCCTAATATGGATACAGAAACTTGTACTGGATGTAGTGAAGGTTCTGCAGGAGAAATTGAAGAATAGAATAATATTTTTATTTAAGGCCTCATTATTGTAATTTTATACAATGATGAGGTTTCTTTTTGTTTTCACAGTCTTAAACTTACTCACTTTTTCCATTCATTTCTCACAAGAAATAGAAAATCAGTATTTTATTAAAGCTAAGGAATTAAGATATGAAAATAAATTAGACTCTTCCTTTCAATATTTCCAAAAAGCCATAGAGCAATATGGCCAGCATGACGACTCTGTTGGGATTGCACTATCATATAACTACTTAGGCCTAATTTCAAGTAGTTTTAATAATAGAAAAGATGCATTAAATTATTTTTACAAAGCAATTAAAATAAACAATAAGGTCAGTAACTACGAGGCTTTAGTAGGAAACTATAATAATCTTGCTAATTATTATCTTAAAGAAGACGTAAAACTAGCACTCAAATATTACAAGGAGGCCCAAAGACTACTGCCAAAAAATCAAAGTGATAGAAAGTCCGCTATTATTAATATGAATATTGGATTGATCTTTTCATCCACGGATCCGGAATTTTTCAATTATGATTCCGCGGTCCATTACTATCTAAACTCATTAGAATCATTTAAGGCAATTAATGATTCAATTAATCTTTCTAATTTGTATAATAATTTAGGTGTTCTGTATGAAACCAAAGATAACATGGAGGCTGCTCTCGATAATTATCAAAATTCCATAAGCCTTAGTACTGCTTTAGATGATAAACATGATATCGCTAAAACAAAAATGAACATCGGCAACGTTCTCCTCAAACAAAAGAAATACAAAGAAAGCTTAGAGTACTACGAAAAAAGTCTAGAATTAGCAGAGTATTTAGGAGATCCCAATCGAAAAATGAATCTCTATTCCAATATGGTAAAGGCCAAAATGGGAATCGGACAAGTGGAAGAAGCTTCTGTTCTATTTCAAGAATTCAACCATTTAAGAGATTCTCTATATGACAGAGAAAAAATGCAGGAAGTAAAAAACCTCGAAACAAAATATGAGACCGAGCTAAAGGAAGCCGAAATAAAGGAACAACAGTTGGCCATAGCTGAAAAAAACTTTCAGAAAAATCTATTTCTAGGGCTCAGTATTACTTTGGTGGTGTTAATCATATCTACCATCTGGTTCTTTATTCAAAAGCAAGAGTATTTAAAAAGGCTCAAGAATGAAGAAATCTCCAATATGAAAACTGAGCAGGAGTTGAAAGAACTCAATGCCATGATGCACGGACAGGAAGAAGAGAGAAATCGAATAGCCAGCGATTTGCATGATCGACTGGGGGCAAGATTATCTTCTATCAAACTATTATTTCAGTCTGAGCAAAATGAGACTACCTCCAACCTTAAAAATAAGCTACTGAACAATATTAATGAGGCTATTAAGGAAACAAGGGAAATATCGCACAATCTATCCACTGATATGCTGACTCGATTTGGATTGGAAACGGCCTTAAAAGATATGGTCAGAACCATTAATGAGGCCGAAAAAATTCGGGCGGAAATTGCTATTTACGGACTGCAAAAAAGACTACCCTTGGAGGTAGAACGTAATATTTATCACATCACACTGGAATTGATCAACAATACCATAAAACACGCTGAAGCTGAAAATATCACCCTACAAATAAGTCAGTCGGATGGAGAAATCAATGTTTTCTACGAAGATGATGGAAAGGGTTTTGATGTCCAGAATGTAGTGGATTCAGGCATGGGTATGCGTAGTATTTATGCTAGAGTTAATACTATTAGTGGGGCGGTTTACTTTAATTCCAAACCCGGAAAAGGCATTAACGTGGTCATGACAATTCCTGTTGAAGAAAGTAAACTAGAGGAAGATTCGGAAGCAGACGATAACGCCTACAAATCGAAAATGGCTTAATTCCTTGCGGTTTGAAGGTTAAAACCGTCCGACCGAATGCTAGCCAAAAACTATTTGCTTAGCATTTTGCCCTGAAATTCATCCTATATTTTTATCTTTGCTGCCTATGAATAAATTACGAATCGTCTATATGGGCACTCCTGATTTTGCAGTGCCTTCACTGAAAATATTAGTAGAAAATAATTATGATATTGCAGCCGTCATTACTGCCCCCGATAAACCCAAAGGACGAGGCCAAAAACTATCTCAATCTCCCGTAAAGGAATATGCAGAGTCTGTAGGTCTTAACGTCATGCAACCTACTAATTTAAAAGATCCAGAATTTCAAACAGAATTAGCTTCTTTGAAAGCCCACTTACAAATTGTGGTGGCTTTTAGAATGTTGCCGGAAGCTGTATGGTCTATGCCTGAAATAGGGACTTTCAACTTACATGCCTCCCTCCTTCCGCAATACCGAGGGGCCGCTCCGATCCATTGGGCGGTAATGAACGGAGAAACCGAAACAGGGCTGACCACTTTCTTTCTAAAACATGAAATAGATACAGGCAGTATTATCATGCAGGAAAAAGAGTCCATTTCTATCACTGATACAACCGGTGAAGTCTATAACAGGCTCATGGAAAAAGGAGCTGCCTTGGTTTTAAAAACAGTAAAATCCATAGAAAATGAAAATTACGAGCTAAGGCCACAAGATGAAAATCAAACTTTAAAACATGCGCCAAAGCTTTTCAAAGAAAATACAGAATTGCAATGGACAGAACCAGTGGAAAAGCTTTACAATTATGTGCGAGGCTTAAATCCATTCCCCACCGCTTGGGCAGTTATTAACGGTAAAAAATACAAAATCCATGAATCTTCTATTATTGACTATGATTCAAAAGGAGACGCTGGTAAACTCATTACAGACCATAAAAACTACCTTCATATACAATGCAATCCAGGAATTCTCTCATTAGAAATCATCCAGCCAGAGGGTAAAAAAAGAATGGAAATTGCTGATTTTTTTAGAGGTAATCAGTTATAAATCGACTAAAATAGTACGTTCCAAGATCATTCCAGCTGTTTTTTGGGACGTATTCTCATCTCCCATCAAGGCTTTTAAATTCTTGTAATCGTTTAAAATTTGAGCTCTTTTTTGACCCTTAGGGAGTATGTGCTTCAATTCATCCGCAATATTTTTTACAGTGAATTTCTCTTGAATCAATTCTTTTACCGCTTCTTTTTGAAGAATTAAATTGACCAATGATATAAATTCTACTTTCACCACTTTCTTAGCTATGGCATAGGATATTGTACCCGTTTTATAGACTACCACTTCTGGGACATTGAATAAGGCAGTTTCTAAAGTTGCAGTTCCTGAGGTAACTAGAGCGGCTTTGGAATTTGATAATAAATCGTAGGTTTGATCAAATATCAAGCTGACATTCGACTGATTCTCGATTTTCGAATATAGCGTCTTATCCAAACTTTTAACACCTGCTACCACAAAATGCTCCTGTGAAAACTCTACAGTCACTTTTTGGAGATTTTCCATCATCTGCTCTACTTCCTGTTGTCGACTACCTGGCAGTACCGCTATTACGTTTTTATCTTTAAAAGCAAAATTTTGACTTGGTTTAAAATCTCTGATGGCATCCAATAAGGGATTACCTACATAATCTACTTCAAAGTCATAACGCTTATAAAACTCCTTTTCAAATGGCAGGATCACATACATATAATCCACATTTTTCTTGATTTTAAAGGCCCTTTTCTGGTTCCAAGCCCAAATCTTCGGAGAAATATAATAATGAACGGGGATATTATTAGCTTTAGCAAATTTGGCAATTCTCATATTGAAACCGGCATAATCTATTAAGATGATGGCATCCGGTTTATAGCTTAGAATATCTTCTTTACAAAAGTTGATTTTTTTACGAATCGTCCCAAGGTGTTTTACTACCTCAAAAAAACCCATAAAAGCCATTTCTCGGTAATGCGTAACCAACTCTCCTCCTGCTTCTTCCATTGCGTCACCTCCCCAACAGCGGATTTCAGCATTGGGCCGTTGCTGCTTCAGTGCCTTAATTAAATTGCTACCATGTAGATCTCCGGAGCGCTCACCTGCAATGATGTAAAATTTCATTATTAGAATTGGGATTTTATCCTAAATAGCCTTTCTCATAAGCCATTTTCACCATATGAGAAACATTTTTAGCTTCAAATTTTTGTAATAAAAGTTTACGATATGAAGAAATAGTATTTGATGCTAAGTCCAATTTTTCCGATATTTCACCAGAAGTGTCTCCCTCACTTAAATATTGTAATATTTTACGTTCTGTGTCGGTTAATTTTATTCCACCTTCAGATTCGCCATAGACTCTCATTTTCATAGCCATTTTAGCCATAACATCCTGCGAGAAATAGGTTTTTCCTTCCATAATTCTTCGCACGGCAGATACAATTTCTTCCTCACTTACATTCTTCAAAACATATCCGTCCACTCCAACGTCTAAGGCATTTTGAATATAGCCTTCTCTATCAAACATGGAAAGGATCAAAACCTTCGTTTTTGGAAAGTTCTTTTTTATAATTTCTGTAGCCTCAATGCCATTCAAAACAGGCATATTCAAATCCATTATCACTACATCGACCTCATTTTTGGCTAAGTAATCAAGCACTTCTTGACCGTTTGAAACAGTTCCCAATATTTCTAATTCTTCTTTTTTGGAAAGAATAGATGACATCCCACTGGCCAAAATTTCATGGTCATCAGCAATCAACAACTTTATTGGGTAGGAAATTTCGTTCATATTCAAATCTAAAATTATTCAATCTGACTTACAACAGATAGTTGGAATAAAATTGAATAATTTTAAGAATTTTAAGCGGTAATATAAAAGCCGAACTATATAATTAGATTTTAAAAGATTTTAACCGTTGATAATTCCACTAAAATATGACAAATCTAAGAACCCCTTAAACGGTCTCAGCTCCAGCTCTGGTAATATCTTTATTTATATTATCGCTTTCCACCAATCCATCGCGCATCCTGATAATCCTGTGGGCATATTGCGCGATATCATCCTCATGCGTTACCATTACAATTGTATTTCCCTGATCATGTAGATATTGAAATAATTCCATGATTTCATAAGAGGTCTTACTATCCAAATTACCTGTTGGCTCATCAGCTAAAATAATACTAGGATTATTTACTAAAGCCCTGGCAATTGCTACCCTTTGGCGCTGACCACCTGAAAGCTCATTTGGCTTATGATAGGCTCTTTCTCCTAATCCTACACTAGTCAAAACTTCGAGTGCTCGTTCTTCTCTTTCTGATTTACTAAAACCAGCATAAACCAATGGAAGCGCCACATTTTCAAGAGATGATTGCCGCGGCAATAGATTAAATGTCTGGAATACGAAGCCAATTTCTTTATTTCTTATCTCGGCCAGGTCATTTTCAGAAGTTTCACTTACGTCTTGTCCTGCTAATTGATATCTGCCGCGAGTAGGCGTATCTAAACATCCAATGATATTCATTAAAGTCGATTTACCGGATCCTGAAGGCCCCATAAAAGCAACATATTCTCCTTTATCTATATTGATAGAAACTGATTTCAGTGCCTCCACCGTTTCGGTTCCCATTCTATATATTTTAGCTATATCCTCTGTTTGAATAACTGATTGTCCCATTTATTATAATTAATTATTGATAGTTTCAACGCAAAATTTAATTCAGAAGTATGGTATCTACAATTGATTTGTGATAAACGGAAATTACCATGGTGATTGTTCCACTTCCTCTTTAATAGTTTCATATTTTTGTGCAAATTCCTCCCACTCTTTTTCTGTCAATTGCTGAGCCAAATCATTGTATGCCTTTTCAGCATAAGAACTTAAATTCATACTCACAGCTTGCCATGCATAAGCCTTTAGTAGGTCTGTACTGTTTGAATTTAGTCGGCTAGACTCAACTAATATTTCATAAGCCTTATCAGGATTATCCTGTGTATTAAAGTACTCTGCACTTAGTAAAACTGCTGATTCAAAATAAGGATTTTCAGTTCCCAGTCTTTCCATAAGAGCACTTAAAGCTGCTGAATCTTGTTTTTCTTGAGATGATTCCCATACCAATTGGTAATTATAAGGATATTCAGACAAGATTGATTTGTTCACTTCCTTAGCCACTTCCTGATCCCCCGTAATGGTTGCCAATAATGCCAAAAGATTGTTTTTATATATAATCAAACCTGTTTCTTCATCAGGCAGATCAATATTCATCAATAGCCCTTTTGCCTTAACCTCACTCCCCTTCTTGATCCAACGCTCCGCCCGATTCAATTTCAACAAAGAAAGGAAGGGTGATTTTTCTAAATCCATTTCCAGAGAATCTTTTTCAGCTTCCTGCAAGGAGGAATTGGTTTTCACCCAAAGATACTTAAAGCTATCTGGTAATTGAGCAGGATTAGCTTGAAGAAATTGATATAATGGATCATTTTTCAATAAATCTGGAGAAATTGATTGAGTTTCTAATTGTTTATTGTACACCTGTGCTGCTTCAAATAATCTTTCATCCAAAATTAAGGCAATAGTTCGATACGTACTCGCTTTGCTCATTTTTAAATCTGCTGCCTTTGCAAAATGTTCAGCTGCCTCTGCATATGCTTTTTGTTCCATTAACCACATCCCATGCAACAAATAATAATAGCCTGCATCAGAAATATTATCGTTCTCTAATTCATAGACATAACTATACGAATCCTTAATTTTTCCCGAATAGTTTAATCGATAAGCGGAGGCATATTTAAGCGATTTCTCAAAAGCCTCGTTTTCGGAAAACCTGGCTAACCAACCAATGGTATCGGAATTGAAGGCTTGGTGGTCCAATGACCTATTCATATTGTAATTAAAGATAAACGAAAAGTCATTATAAGTTAATAATTCCGGAATCTTTTTTGCTTCTAGTTGAATGCTGTCAATAAAATCACGCTTTCTATTGGCCAAGGCCAAGTAATTAGCTTGATATGCCACTGATCCTTCACTCAATGTTGCTTGCGTAGGCAAATCCTCATCTATCCCTTTTTTGGCAAACAAAGCAAGTCTATTGACTTTAGCCACATCTGCCGCCAATCCCCTTTTAGCGGCTCGGTTTGCTGCATCAAAATAAATAAAAGAAGAGTCTGATTTATTTAACTTTTCATAAACCAAGCCTTTCAAATTGAGGACATAAGGATTATCTGGAAAATCCTGTTGCGCATCTTCCAAGGTAAAGAGTGCCTCAAATACGAGATTTGCATTTAATTGTGCTTGCACTTTGTTGAGGTAGGCCTGAACACTTGGACGCTTGAAATTGGCTTGAGAAAAATAGGTAGAAGCTTCCGCCCAGTTTTTAGCCTCGTACTCACGCTTTCCAATTTCAAAATTATGCTTATGGGAAGTGACTGCATATTGTCGTGCAATTTTATAGGTGGTAGTGGCCTTTTCTTCCTCACCGATATATTGATAATAATCAGCTAGACTCACATAGTAACCTGATACTGCTTGATAATAAGGTAGGTAAGAAACCCTTAATACTAATACCACCACAATACCAAAACCGACAGCCCTAACTAAATTGTAAGGAATATTAACAGGCCTAAATACCACTGGGTAAATTCCGTGGCCTGCCTTAAGTAGAGCTACAAAATTATAGAGGACGTAAAAGAAGAAAAGAACACCAAAACCAAGATGAGAAAATACAATCATGTCCTCAAATGTATCCATCAATGGGTCATTTCCATTTCTGAAAACCCAGGTCAAAACGGAAAAAGCCATGATCCCCATTACCAAATATACATATCCGCCTAAAGGTCTAAATATCAACTGTTTATTTATCAATTCGCTTCTTTTTCTAAAGCCCCAAATGCCCAAGACTGCTGAGACACCAAATAGCAAAAATTCATCTAGGTAAATAATCTCAATATTGATCAGGTTATCATTTTTAGCAAATGTCAACCCAACATAGATTAAATAAAGCAAGGAAATGATCAAAAAGTGCATGAGGTTTGAGCTGCCATCATTATTTTTCCTAGCTGCCAGCAAATAGAGAATATGAAGAATGATATCGTAGGCAACATTAAAAATAAAAATAATCGCTAAAATAACAGGAATTATAATTCCATGATGAGCCATAAACACAACAGGTGCCTCTACTTTTGATCCAATGATAACTAATGACAGCAAGGCAATCAGAATCAATGCAAAAATTAGCCATCTTTGGAAAAGTCCTGCATCGTCTTTAAAGGCATGGAAATAATAACCTGCTACTAAGACTAGTCCGACAAAAACAAAAGTAAATAACTGGTTATCAATACCGAAAATATTCAAAAACTGAAGTTTCAGTGTAATAATCCAAATCACAAATACGGATTGAAAAATGATAAACCACCATCTGCTTAAATAAGTAGATGCGGTCATTAAGAAGCTAAAACAACAAAAAATTATGGCTAGTAACAGGTAAGTATTTCCTAATTCAAATCCGGAATCAAGGGAAAGAAAAGACTGAAATACAATATAACTACGCGCAGGAACCTGTAAATCAAAAACAAAATCTTGAACATTATGCAGACTGAGCTCCACGCTTTGAGTTTTTCTGACCGTGTCTTTGGGGAAGGCTAAATCATAACTATTATATTGCGAGTAAAAACTATAAAGAATTGAGATAAAGAAAACAAAAAGGAGCACTTGATAAATGCCCCTATATTTCCTACGCCAATCTTTCCAAAAAATCAAATTATTCATCCTTCCTTTATTCAATTACTTTGGGTACCCGAAAAAAGTCCTTGTCATTATTTGGAGCATTTTTCAAACCATCTTGATGATCCAATTGGTCTTGGACCTTATCTTCACGAAATTGATTCATTTCAAATGTCATAGACTGCAAGGGCTCAACATGGTCCGTATCCAGTTCCTTCAATTTCTCCACAAAAGAAAGCATATTATTCATATCTTTCAGCATTTTTTCCTCGGATTTTTCATCAAACTCCAAGCGAGCCAAATGTGCAATTTTTTCTAATGTCTGTTTATCTATGCTCATTTTTCAGTCGCGTTTTTAATTCATTTTCTATTACCTGATAAATCTTTTCCTTTAACGCAGATACGTCCTCCATATTGAGTCCTTCTGTAGGTATAGGCTTATGATAAATCATACGCATTTTGCGTCTTGTAATTAGTGGGATTTTTTCGTCTGGCAAAATTATCCAATTATCCGGAAGGGACACAGGGACCAGCGGAATTTGTTTGGTGATAGCAGCACGAAAAGCGCCATCTTTAAATCTGGCCATGTGAGGTATATTTTTGGAAACTATGCCGCCTTCAGGGTACATTACCAATGAGCGCTCCTCACCCATTTTTTCAATTGCAGACTGTAGAGCTTCATAACGATTTTTTAAACTTGACCTATTCACTGTCACATGTAATTTCTTGAACATATAGCCAAACAAAGGAATTTTAGCTAACGAACTTTTACCAATATAAACCACCGGATTGGGCGCAAAACCAAAACATACAATATCTAGTAAGGAAAAGTGATTGGAGCAATAAACATATTGTTTTTTTGAATCCAAATATTGAAGTCCTTCAATTTGTGTTTTAATTCCGACTAAAAACAAAGCAACATTTGCCCAAATTTTATTGAGGTAAAAACAGTGTTTATGCCATGAATTATTAGATATTATTATCAAGTAAAAAGGAAATAACAGCAAAAAAAGGCCAATGAAAACAATTGCGCACCAAGCTGTGTATATCTGTTTGAAAAAATATTGCATACCTTAAGACCTAAAAATAGCGAATGAAAAAAGAACTAAAAAATAAAGAAATTTCCATCGGATGGGATGTTGGAGGGTGGAGCGGGAAAAATCATGGTTTGTGCATTTTGGAAATTATTGATGATGAAATTAAGCTTTTAATGGCGACAAATGTAAATATATACCATTTAAAAGAAAAAATTGAAACTACAATACATGATTATCAAGATAGCCACAGCATTACTTTAGGTATAGATGCACCATTGCAATTCCCTCAGCTTTTCAAAGAAATAATCAATCATAATCCCATCAATATATTTTCTTCCATTAAAAGTAAACATAAGGAGAATCCAATAGCATGGCGAGCAACAGATTTGTATATCAAGAATTATTTTGGAAAAGCTCCTCTAAGTGCTTCATTTAGTTTTTTAACTAGCAATGCAACTGTGGCTATATCATTAATAGGTGAATTGAGATCAAAATTTGAAAACTTTTCTGTACTACCTTTTGACGAACATAATCATATCAATGCTGTAGAAGTATATCCTGGTTTGCTGAAAAGCATCAATTTACGAAAGCATTCTATTTTTCACGATTTCAAAAAAATCCTAGATCGTAAAATCTTTCAGGGCATTAAAGGATTTGATTACTACTTTCGTGACTCGAAAGAAAAAACAGATGTTGCTGATGCTGTAATATGTTCCATTTTTGTACTAGGACTTAACAGAAAAATAAAATCAATACCTGGGATTATGTCTGAAATTCCACAGCGGTTTATTGAGATTTCTCAGGAAGAGGGGTGGATTTATCATCCTGACTTAGCATGATTCATATTGACAGCCAATTTTTTGGTCTTGTTATTGAACCTTATAAATAAAATAGCAGCTGTAACACTTAAACCAATTAGCAATCCATACCAAACCCCTTGTTCTTGGAATCCTAGAACAAATGCCAACAAATACCCTGACGGTAAACCAATCACCCAATATGCTATAAAAGTTACTGCTGTTGGTAGTTTTACATCTCCCATTCCTCTTAATGCACCTAAGCCAACTACTTGAATTCCATCGGAAAGCTGAAAAAGTGCTGCTATGATCAACAATGAAGAAGCAATTGGAATTACTTGCTGGTCAGAAGTATACAGCATAGGCAAATAATCATTTAAACCCATGAAAATTAAGCCTGTAAAGCTCATGAAAATTATAGCCATTAAGAAACAAGTGAATGCTGCTATTCGCATCGTTGGGATATCTCTCTGCCCTAGTTGATTCCCTACCCTCACCGTGGCTGCTGCTGAAATCCCAGTGGCCATCATATAACTAATGGAAGCCAAATTCATGGCAACCTGATGAGATGCTAGTGGAACCGCACCCATCCATCCGATCATAATAGCAGCCGAGGCAAAAGCACCTACTTCAAAAATATACTGAAAACCTGTAGGGACACCTAAATTTAGCAATTGTTTGAATGAGACGGCATTCCAAACAGTAACTTTGAAGTACTTCCAGTAGACTTGAAATTTTTTGTAATGCCTGACGAAGTACACCATTCCTACGGCCATGATAATCCTAGAAATCAAAGTGGCCCAACCAGCTCCCAACAAGCCCATTGGTTCAAAGCCCAATTTCCCAAAAATCAACACATAATTTAAGGCGATATTAATAACATTGGCACCCAAGGTGATATACATAGCCTGTTTTGTAAGTGATAAACCCTCAGCAAATTGCTTGAAAGTCTGAAATATCATAAAAGGCAATAAAGAAAAACCTATTACGGCCAAATAGGGCTTAGCCAGGACTACCACTTCTTTTGGTTGGTCTAGAACATCAAGGATATAGCCTCCAAACAATAAGAATGAAAAGAGAATGATCCCAAATATGACATTAATTACAAAGCTATGCTTCATAAAACGCATTGAAGACCTATGATTTCCTTCCCCATCAGACTGCGCTACTAGAGGCGTTAATCCAAATGAAACCCCAATTCCAAACATCATGGTAACACTGAAAACTGCATTCGCTACCGATACAGCAGCCAATTCTACCGTGCCTACCCTACCTACCATGACAGAATCTGCTGTTCCTACCAACACATGTCCCAACTGACTTAGGACCACCGGATAAGCAAGAAGATAATTCCGCTTGAAATGTTCTTTAAAATCTTGTGACTTCATTGATATTAATTCAGTTTGCAAAACTAACAATATTATAAGTGGAATTCCTCAAAGTGGGGATTTAGAATATTTGATTAAAACCAAATACGTGAAGTCAATCATTGGGAATCGATTTTTATATAAGCATGAGATCTATTATTGCTGAATACGAACTATTTATAATTTAAATGATTAACAAATGATATTCATAAGATAAAATTCAATATATTTTTATTATCTTTATCTTATAATAAATTGCAATAATCTAATCGTTATGAAAGCTGCAAAAAAACTTTTCCAAATATCAATTCTTGGGGTATTTTTAGTGACATTAAACCCAGGTCATTCTTATTCTCAAAGCGTAAAAAAATATAATAAATACATTGAAAAAGCAGATAAAAATTTTGACAAGGGAAAATATGAAAAGGCGGTAAAGTTTGCCAATAAATTAGAAAGCAAGAGTGTAGATAAATTCGGTCTTGAAAACCAATTTGTTGCAGTTGCGAAGCTCAAAAAGGCAAAATTTAACTGGGCAATGGGTGAGTTTAATGATTATTACACTCTTAATGAAAATGCGATTCAAATAAGCCAAAAGGTAAATGGAGAAAACTCTATTAGCCATGGAATAAACCTGACCGATGCCACCCAAAACATGATTAATTATGGCAATTATGTTAGAGCTTATGAATATTTAGAAAAAGCCCTTGATATATTTGGAAATTCTTCAGTGGCCGATGACGTTTATTTGAGTGAACTAAAACTAAAAAAAGCAGAAATATTAATAGCGTTAGGTGATTACAATCAAGCCTTAAGCTTAATAAATTCCGAAGAATCATTGTTCTTACAAAGGACTTTAAACAAAGACAAAAAACTTAAAAGCAACGAACTAGACAAGAGATATGAGGACGCTGCCCGCATGATTACATTAAAAAGTAATGCATTGCGACATAAAGGAGAAATCCGAAGAGCAGATTCAGCTTTTTCGACTGGTGAGAATTGGATCAAAGACAAGCTCAATAAAAGAAATAAATATTTTGTTGATCATTTATTCCATTTTGCTCAATTTTTGGAGGAGAACGGAACCAGAGATTTACCATACAGCTATTATACCGATGCTTACATCTATTCCATTTCCGCTAACGGGACTAGTCATCCGACTACGCTTAAGTATCTAGAAAGTTTAATACTTAATACCGTAAAGGAAAACAACATAAGTCGTGCAATGGCATTTTACAAAGACTTGGAAAAGATCCTTAAATCCAATTTTGATAAAACTAGTTCTCATTTTGTCAAACTTGCCAATGTGTCTTTTGAATCAAACCTGAAAAAAGGTGAAATTAAAAAAGTGGAAAAAGCGGCAGCAAAGCTAGAAGCGGACAAAAACCTCCTCCCAACAGATCACCCCATCAGAATAGATTTACTAAATACGTTAGTAGAGGTGGCATCCGCTAAAAATCAATACCAAGATGCTGAAAAGTATCTTACTGAAATTATCAATATAAAATCAAAACTATATGGAGATACAAGTATAACAACCGCCTACAGCAGATTAGATCTAGCTCATCACTGGGTAGATTATACTGATAAATTTGAAGAAGCAGTTAAAATCTACGATAGGGAATTTTCTGCTAAGATCGAACCACAGATCACTGATAAGCATTATAAGTATGTAAATCTGCTCAACCACCTAGCCTCTACCTATCAAAGTGATGATGAATATGGAAAAGCTTCTGCTTTGCTGGATGAAGCATTGCTGGTTACTAGACAAAAGTATGACAACCAAGATATTGACTTTGGAAAAGAGTTGAATTTAATTGCCGATTTGCAAATTAAGATAGGAGAATACGAAAAAGCGCAGGTTAATATTACCGAGTCACTTCGGATTTTAGAAAATTTTAACAGTGATTTTAATGTGGTCTATTACATTATGGCGTTGGAGACTTATGCCAAGCTGATGTCAATCAAGGGTTTCTTTGATGAAGCTGAGGATGCCTTGGAGTTATCACAAAAGCTCTATGCCAATACGGTACCAAGTCCTGAATATAACCCTTTAATCGCTTCTCAGGAATTGGCTTCTGTTTACATGAAGGTCGGTAAATACCAAGAAACTGACGAAATCCTTTCAAAAGCATTGGACAGGAATGTAAATCTTTATGGTAGTGATAGTAGGAAGTTAATTCTGCCGATGGTTGATTTTGGAAGGCTTCAGCTTATTAAAGGAGATTATACCAAAACAGAAGAATTGGGCAGACGTGCTCTGGAAATCTCCGAAAGCGTATTTGGTGAAAGCTCCACAAAAAATGCTCCCGCCATTTTACTCCTAGGTGAATTGTATGAGACTTTAGGAGACTATAATAAATCGGAAGAATTTTATAAAAGAGCTATTACTATTTTGGAAAAACAATTTGGCAGGGAACATGTAGATGTTGCGACCTCTATTTCCAAGTTGGCAATAGTTATGTTCTATGAAGGAGAAGAAGATAATCAAAAAATAGAAAGTCTATTGTTTGAAGCAAAAGATATTATCGGTAAAAGATTTTCGTATAAAAGCCCTCTATATGCAGATCTTCTGAAAGATATGGCGCGATTCTTTATTTCCGAAAACAAACTGCAAGATGCTTTAAGCTTCCTAGAACAATCAGAAGACATATGGAAAGAAAAAGCTGGAAGAAGAAACAATATTAAAGCAGCAGATATACATATCTTACGAGGTGATATCTTCTACAAACAAAGAAAATGGAACGAAGCAGAAAACGAATATAAAGAAAGCCAAAAGCTAAATGAGAAGTTTTTTAATGATCAACATCCAGAATATGTAAAAGCCACCTCTCGCATGAGTAAGGTTTATTATATGGATGGAAACCAAAGAAAAGCTAAAAGCTACATTGAGGAAGTAATGTCCAATTATAATCGCTTCATAAAAGATTATTTTCCTGCCTTAAGTGAGCGTGAGAAAACCAAATACTGGAATACGATCAAAACTGACTACGATTACTTTAATACCATGGCATTAACCATGAATGATCGATTTCCCGAAATGATCGAGACCGTTTATAACAATGCCCTAAAAACCAAAGGTTTGTTACTTAGCAGTTCTATCAAAATGAGGGAAAGAATTTTGAGTAGCAATGACTCCACCCTGAAGGCACAATATTTTAATTGGCTTGATAAAAAAGAAGTGCTATCCAAAGCAATCTCAATGAGTCAGGAGCAGCTCGAAAATGAAGAAATAGATCTTGGCGACTTGGCGAGAGAAGTAGAACTGATAGAAAAATCCTTAAGCCAGCAATCAGAACTGTTCAGCGAAGGTATTATTCAACAAGAATTCAATTGGGAACAGATTAAAGAGACATTGCAACCTAATGAAGTTGCTATTGAAATGGTCAGGTTTAGATACTTTGATCATTACATTACTGATTCAGTAGTCTATTTAATGCTCATTTTAAAAAATGAGAAAAAGAGTAAACCAGAATTTGTCGTTATGGAAAATGGCAAAGATATGGAATCCAAATTCTTTAATAATTACCGAAACGCCATCAAATTTAGGGTTGCAGATAATTTTTCATTTAAAAATTTTTGGGAGCCAATTGAAAATAATATTGGTGAAAATAAAACTATATACCTTTCACCAGATGGCGTATACAACCAGATCAACTTAGAAGCTATTCCGGTAGGTAATGGACAGTACCTTCTCGATAAATCAAATATAATCCTAGTTAGCAATACTAAAGACCTATACTTAAAGAAGAATAATAGCATGGCTTCGCAGGGGGATAAAACTGCACTTCTGTTTGGAGATCCGAAGTTCTATTTGGCATCTAGAGACGAGTACACGAGTGAATTTAGGTCAGGTGCCACCCAAATTAGTGACTTACCTGGGACTCAAAAAGAAATAAATGCACTTACCAAACTATTTAACGAGCACGGCTGGTCCACTTCAAACTATATGGATGTGCAAGCGGCCGAAGGTACAGTAAAGGAAATGAAAAGTCCTAAAGTATTTCATATTGCTACCCATGGATTCTTTACAGAAAAAGAGGATAGGAATACAAGCAATACATTTGAAAATAAACAGATGAGCGAAAATCCTTTACTAAACACAGGCTTGATGTTAAAAGGATCTGGGGATCTATTAGCCAAAACACGCTATAATTATAATATAGAACCCGGTATTTTAACAGCTTATGAGGCTATGAACCTTAATTTAGATCAAACTGACTTAGTAGTGCTTTCTGCTTGTGAAACCGGCTTGGGAGAGGTGCATGAAGGAGAGGGAGTATTTGGTTTGCAAAGGTCTTTCCTAGTGGCAGGAGCGAAAACATTGGTAATGAGCCTTTTCAAAGTTTCAGATGAAGCCACTGAAAAGCTAATGGTTACCTTTTATGAAAAATGGCTGGAAACCGGAGACAAAAGACAAGCTTTTATAGATGCTAAAAAAGAAATCCGGAACGAATATAAAGACCCCATTTATTGGGGTGCTTTTGTGATGATAGGGATTTAGTTGTTGAAGTGAGTAAGTTTTGAAGTTTTTATGTTTCGATTTAGGTCAGTACCGAAGGTCAAACCGGAAATAGCTTTATATTATAGCGGGCAACTAGAAGACAGAAGTGGCAAGTAATGGTATGGGAAATTGTAAAAGACCTTCCAGGTTTTAAAAACATAGGAGGTCTTATTGAAAGTAGAGAATTTTACTTCTTGTTGTCCTTCTTCCAATCCCTAATAGAATTAGGTAAAAGGTGGATTATCGGACTTAGGCAATTTTATTTTCCAAAGCTTATTGCTTTAAAATCTTAGCAATTTGTTGTTTGTCTTCAATTAATTTGAATAGTTGGGTTTCTTGAGCATTTGTAATTTTACATACCAAAAGCAGTCGTGTTTACCACTACCCCATCAGTATTGGGTCGAACTTCAAACATATCTGGAAACTGAGCATATCCAAGTAAACCAGCCTGAAGATTACAAACCCATATATTTAAATACCTGTCAGTCGGCCAGGCAGGAATGCCTGTTGGGGCAAATTTAATACCGGTAGCTACCTCATTTGTTGACCCGTCAGAATTTCTAATACGGGTATAATCACTTTCACTAGTCTGAGCCCTTACAATACCATTGGTAGGATTACCATTTGGGTCTGTACAAGCAAGCACAAATTCAAATTCTGTATCGATCGCTACTCCTTCGAATATTGAAGGTGTATTGGATGCATCTGCATTAAGCCTTCTGAAATCTTTATTCAAAACATCAATTTGTGATTGAATTTGAGTGTTGCTTATTTTAAGGCCGGAGCCTACTGCCTCTCCATTATGCAAAACGTGTATCACTACTGGAATAGTAATTAGTGGGTGATTGGAAGATCTCCCAAGTAACTTTTGATTTACATAATCAGATGTTTGCCTTTCAATTTGAGTAATTCTTTTGTATCGATCAGGATTATATTTTTAAATTGCTTCGAGGTTCAATTCCGAGCCACAAATATTTTGTGCTGATGTATTAGTAATAATCAAAAAAGTTAACGGTAAGGCTGATAATATTCGTTTCATTTTTTATTATTTAAATCTTCAATGGAAGTGATTTCGAATTTACAGCCGAAACCACCCCATACATATGGATCTATTATTAGATTGCAACAACTCTTTTTATTACCACTTATCAAAACAATTGTATTATGTTTATAGGTAAAATCCCAATTGCAAGGAACTAAAATATATTCATTACTTGCAGCAAATGGTTCTCTGGTAAAATCCGATGGATTAGTGCTAAGAATAAAACCAAATTCATCCTCTTCAATTACATGAGCTTTTTGACCTGAAATATGTTCTATAACTGATTCATTGTCACAACTAGATTCACATAATGAATCATTCTCTTGAGCGCAGCTATTATTTAATAGGTAAAAAATCAGAATAAAAATATAGGTTGATTTTTTCATGATTTCTTATAATTACCTAAGAACATAATAAATGTAGGACGAAAAAATAATATATACAAAAGTTTAAATAAACCAACGGCATTTGTTGTTTATGAATAATTGTGAATGAATTACTTAATTATGCTATCAGGTTTTGATTTCATGATTTAAACTAACCTTTTGATCATACTATTTAAAGACAGGGTTCTCCCCTTGTCTTATCAAAAATCAAAATCCGTCAGCTACATGTCAACGGTTTGGTATTCTACAAGCATATCATATCTCACTATTGCTTTTCGATTTCTAATATTTCAATTTCCCTGTAGCCGGAGTCTCTCCAGCCACAAAATCTATTTGATTCCAAAAAACTATAGGTCAATACAACCTTAAGACTATCTATCATAAAAACCGAATCCAAATTAACAGTTGCGTGAAAATTTTGGTCATGAAGAATTAACCAACCACAGCCATCTACACCAGGATTCCCATCATAGAAAACCAAAGCTTCCACATCTCTTTGCCCCTCAGGGATTTTGTCAATTTGCTCTTCAGGAACTTTGTCAACTGGAGATTGACTTTCGCAACCAAAAGCATAAAGGCCAAATAAAGAAAGGGCCAAAATATGACATATAGTTTTATGTTTTGTAACAACTAGATTATTCATATTTTTTAATATTTTAGTTAAAACTACATTAAAGGCACAAAATAAACTCTATATATACAAATGTTTGTATTATAACTTTTAGATTATACTAATTCATTTCAATTCAACCCACACTATTCATAAAAAGGCTATGAAAAATGAAAACAGTAAGTTTAAACTAATTGATTATCCATATAGAAAACTAGATAAGCCCGATAATTTATAAAACCTAATAGTCCAAATTTTGGTGTTTGAAAATTCATGTTTTAACATGAAACTCGTAGTTTACCTATCTAATTATTGGGTTTTCATAAATTGCCTGTCCTTCGGAACAAAAATTTATATGAATTTCTCGGGTTAAGATTCTTCTAATTTTTTTCAATCAATTTCAACTATAGAATTCTTATCCGAAGAAAGGGTAAAGCCTTTAATCAAGTTATAAAAGATAACTTGCTTCCTCATATCTGGGAAAAAGAAGAAATAAAAACGCGTCAATAATCATCACTTCAGAGGAAAGTTAAAGAAGTCAATTGTAATATTTTTACTACTAAAATATATTTTAGCCTACCCGAACTGATGATTTAGCAAGAAATAATCTTACCTCTTATTCTCCTTTTTCCAATCCCTAATAAAATTACTCCAGGTCATAGGGTTTAGGAAGTTATTAGGTGGGACTATGCCAGTCATTTCATATAACCTTGCATACCTCCACTGATCGTAATAGGGGCTATTTTGATTATATTGTTCTTCTAAAAGTCTATTTAAATCCCTTTTAAAATCGTCTAACTGTCTCTTCTGAATCTCTGTCAATTCGGTTTTAACGATGGTATTGGTAAAATAATCCGCATCAGGCAATGGATACACTGTCACCTCGTCTAAAAGTACATTTTCCCGTACCATTAATTCGATTAAAGAATAGGTCTTCCCTTCTAATAACTTTGGAATAATGAATGTGGAAGTTTGATAACCAACACTCCTAAAAGTTATAGTATCACCTGGATACGCTAAAAATGAGAAGTATCCCGAATTATCCGCTACTGTACCACTTTTTCCTTCTCCAATTAATACTGTAGTGAAAGGAACTGGCTCCATATTCTCTGCATCTAATATTACCCCGGTAATATTGATAGGGTCTTCTTCTTGCGAAAAAGCAGAAAAACTGAATAAAAACACAGACAAGAATACTAATAGGCTATTTCTCATAATATATTTTTTTAGTGGTCCCAATTATATTTATCCAAGGTCTCAAGACAAGCATTTAATAGATTAACGGAATCCAATATATCTTGTTTATGAGCCATTTCAATTACTTGATGTAAATTTCTTGTCGGGATAGAAATCGCTCCTGCTATCGCCCCATTTTTTCCCATTCGCTGCAAGCCAGCAGTATCTGTTCCGCCCGCTGTTAAAATTTCAGGTTGCCATTTAATATTGTTTCGGTCAGCGGTTTGCTTCATGAATTCTACCATTCGGTAATCACAAATGGTCATGGCATCCA
The DNA here is from genome assembly GCF_963974845.1 of uncultured Marivirga sp. Lineage (NCBI taxonomy): Bacteria > Pseudomonadati > Bacteroidota > Cytophagia > Cytophagales > Marivirgaceae > Marivirga > uncultured Marivirga sp. The sequence continues at coordinate 898,513 of NZ_CAXBEQ010000001.1, read as the reverse complement.
AAACCTTAATGGCCGTCCCTGCTCCTAAGGAAGTCACTTTTTCATGTGCTTGAGCTCCTGGTAAATCAAAAGCAATAGTCGTATCCAAAGCAATTCCGAAATCAGGATTGATTTTGTGCGAAGCTACATTGGCACCTCTGAGCCCAACTTCCTCTTGGACTGTAAATACCGCATAAACATCATAAGGATGATTCTTTAAAGTCTTTAAAGCCTCTATCAATACGAAAACCGAAACTCTGTTATCTATTGACTTACAGTTCACACAATCTCCCATTTCAATCAGGCCTCTTTCTCGGGTCACTGCATCACCCACTGAAACGATCTTCTCAACCTCCTCTTTATTCATCCCCAGATCAATAAAATAATCAGTTGTCTTGGATACTTTATTTCTTTCTTCAGTAGTCATGACGTGTATTGGCTTAGATCCCATTACCCCAATCACATCCTTTTTTCCATGAACAATCACACGCTGAGCAGTAAGCGTTTTAGGATCAAATCCACCTAATGTGGTAAATCTTAAAAACCCATTTTCATCAATGTGGGTCACCATAAAACCGATCTCATCCATATGGGCCGCCACCATTACCTTTTTTCCTTCCGGATTGCTATTGGCTCTTTTTATGGCGTGAACATTGCCCAAGTTATCGACTTCCACTTCATCAACCAGTGATTTCACTTCATTGATCACTAAATCTCGAATTCTCTTTTCATGCCCCGGTGCTCCAGGCGTCTCACAAATTTTTGAAAGTAGTTCTATGTTAAAGTTTTTCATTTTAGCTTATTTAATTTTTCCAAAATTAATCGAATTCGGTAGTTATCAATAATTGTGAAGGAAAAGAATTGTTTTGAAAGCTGTAAAAATGATTTCAGCAAAGCTGAAAAACACTTTACCACAAAAGAATAGCTTTTACTCTTGTAGATATAAATTAGACTCCTTCTACCAAACCGTAAGGCCGTTCCTATGGAACTGATACTGGTTTTAGCGTCTCTCTAAGAATCCTAGTTCAAACAATAACAAAGCCGTTAATTTTAGATGCCTAAGCGAGATGATTTGACTTCGGTGGTGTTCCTTGAACAGGAATGAGAAATTTGTAATTATTTTTTCGCTTTAGCGAAAAGCCTTTTGTTATCTTTTGGCTCTTTTGTGGTTAAAATCAATACTGTGTAGGCACAAAAAAAGCCGATTGGCGACCAATCAGCTTTACATTCAGAATCTATAAATAGAATTATACTCTTCTGACACCAATGGCATTTAAGCCTTTTTTACCATCTGTAGTTTCGAAAGTAACTTTATCGTTTTTCTCGATATCGTCTTCTAAACCACTTACGTGAACGAAAATTTCGTTCTCTGTTTCGTCTTCAATGATAAATCCAAATCCTTTGTCTTCATTGAAGAACTTTACTGTTCCAGTACTCATAAAATAAATTGTTATTAATTATAAATTTGAGGCAATATACATTTTTTGATTTATTCTGTTACTATTGTGGCTAATTATTTTTAAGCGAAGCTAATATGAAAAAATTAATACTAATCCGTCATGCCAAGTCAAGTTGGGATTTCCCTCACCTCAAAGATTATGATCGCCCTTTAAATGATAGAGGAAAAAGAGATGCACCTAAAATGGCTCAGTGGCTATCTTCACAAGAAATCAAGGCAGATTTGATTATCAGTAGTGGTGCTGAAAGAACTAAAAATACAGCTATTGCATTTCAAGCCGTATTAAATATCCTTATGGAAATTGATGACCAATTGTATCATGCGAGCAGATCAAAATTATTGAATATCATAAAGCAAGCTAATGATGAAATCAATTGCTTGCTATTGGTCAGTCATAATCCGGGATTGAATGATTTGGCCGATTATCTGCTCTCTGGTTTCACGGATAATATTCCTACGACCGGGATTGTAAGTTTGAAATTGAATATACAAAAATGGAGCGAAGCTTCTCCTCAAAGTGCCTCACTCCATTTTTTTCAGTTCCCTAAAAATTTGTGATTACTTCACTTCAAATCCTTCCTTATGCTCTTCATTTCCTAAGGTGAATTTCAATTCATATTTTCCTTTGGAAATGAAATCATCTACTATTTTACAATTCCAGTCGAAGCTTTGGTAGCCATTGAATAATTCTTCTTCCCAAGAGCTTAGGCTTTCACCTTCTTCATTCAACACTTCAATCTTAACTTTTCCATTTTTATCGGAATCATAAAACAATGCTATTTCCATTTTTGGTAAATACGCTTTTGAATAGGGATGTGATTTTTCGCCCCAGTTTTTGCTAAAGCGAATATTATTTAAAGCGAAAGTTACTAATTTATTAACCTCATTTTGGGCTATCTTATGCAAAGGCTTCACATCCATCACATATATACTTCTGCCATGGGTACCTACAATCAAATCCAAATCCCTCGGATGAACAATTAAATCATAAGTAGCCACATTAGGAATAGCCCCCATATGCTGCCAATTTTCTCCATCATTGAAGCTGGTGTATAACCCATGATCAGTTCCTATGTAAAGCAAGCCAACCACTTTAGGATCTTCATAAATTACATTAACAGACTCTAGCGGTAAATCTCCTGCAATAGACTTCCAGTTTTTACCAAAATCAGAGCTTTTAAAAACATAATTATCAAAATTATCATTTCTATAGCCTGTCATCGAAAGATAAACGGTAGCTTCATCATGTTCTGAAGCATGAATACTACTCACCCATAAATCTGCCGGAAGGTTGTTATTGATTCTTTTAATGTTCTGGCCTTCTTTCATTAACCAAACATTTCCGTCATCAGTGCCTATGTAAACAATCCCGAACTTCAGTGGTGATTCTGCAATTTCAGTAATGGTAGCAAATGGAACATTACCTTCTTTGGCACCATTGGTCAAATCACCAGTCAATGCAGTCCATCTATCACCTTGATTTAAACTTCTGTAAACTTTTTGAGCTCCCATATAAATGATATCAGGATTATGCTTACTCATGACTACAGGTGTTCTCCAGTTGAACCTCAACCGATCTTCGCCAATGTTATGTTTAGGTGTGATATAATTTCTTTCTCCACTTTCTCTATTGATTCTGAAATAATTCCCGAATTGATAGCCAACATAAACAATGTCAGAATTTCGAGGATCAGCGCTTACAAACATTCCATCACCACCGAATATGCTTTCCCATCTACCTCTTACATTGGGAACAGTGCGAGAACTGCCAACCATGGTTCCGTTATCCTGCAATCCGCCATAAATATTGTATGGCTTTTCCATATCCACATTTACTGTATAAAATTGCCCAACTGACATGCTATTTTTATGATCCCAAGTGGCTCCTCCATCATAAGTAATGTAAAGTCCGCCATCATTCCCCAACATGATATGCTCTTCATCTTTTGGATTAATCCACATAGCATGATGATCTACATGCACATCCCCCACTGAATCTGTTCGGTTAAAAGTTTTTCCGCCATCTCTTGAAACCACTATTGGTACTCCCATGGCATAAATGATATCAGGATTTTGAGTGGCTACTCTGATCTCCCCAAAGTAGTAACCATAAGTGTAATAAACTCCAGACAAATCATAATCATGTGTTTTTTGCCATGTAGCTCCCCTGTCAGTAGATTTATAAATCACTGCCCCTTTCAAATCCGTTTCAAATAAAGCTTGATTAGCATCTCCCAAATATTCGCTCAAAGCTTTGGGCTTATAGCTTCCTGATTCTATGTCTTTTTTGACATTTACCGCATTATATCTTTCAGGAAAATTATTGTCTTTTAGATATTCATCTAGGTCCTCGTTACTCAATCTAAGGAAATCCTTAACGGGCATCTCCAAGAAATCGGCTGGACTCAAACTTTCTGAATCTTCCTTTTCTTTTTTGGTCTCTTTCTGATAATCCACTAAGGCGTATAAAATATCAGGATTGGACAGTGAAATATCCAAACCAATTCTTCCAGTAAACTCATCATCTTCCATTCCCTGCATAGAAAGATTCCAGTTTTCGCCACCATCGGCTGAGCTATAAATCCCAGAACCTTCACCATTCCCTACGAAGTCCCAGGCATATCTTTTGCGTTCCCACATACTAGCCCAGAGCAAATCTGGGTTCTCAGGATGGATTATTAAATCAATGGCACCAGTTTTATCATCTATAAACAAGACCTTTTTCCAGTTATCTCCGCCATCAGTGGTTTTATAAATACCTCTTTCTTCATTATCAGAATATAAACCGCCCATAGAAGCTACCCAAACCGTATTCGGATCTTTAGGGTGAACCACAATTCTACCTATGTGCTGACTGCCTGGTAAGCCAATGTGCTTCCAGTTTTTGCCTTTATCAATAGATTTATAGACACCAGAACCGGCATAACTACTTCTACTGGAATTGTTTTCTCCAGTCCCCACATATAGAATATTTTCATCACTTGGAGCTAATGCAATATCCCCTATGGTCAATGCACCAACATTGTCGAAAATAGGATCAAAACTCACTCCATTATTTTTCGTCTGAAACAGTCCGCCAGAGGCGTAGGCAATGTAAAATTCTTTTATATTTTTTTGATTAACGGCTATATCCACTATCCTAGCACCTTGAATTACAGGGCCAACATTTCGTGCTGGAAAGGATTTCAAACTTGATGATTCTGCTAATTTTTTTCTACCTTCAATGCCTTGTAATATTGAATTGGCATCGGTTGGTTGAACCTGAGCAATCAGAAAGGAAGGCACAAGTAAAACAAGAAGAACGGCTAATATTCGCTTCATAGTAATTGAATTTTGTATTTGACGAATATCGAAAATTCCTATCAATTATCAGGTTTAAAGTTTATGATCGGAGATTATCTTGGATGATTTGAATTTTAGTCATTTTTTTTAAAATACACTCTTACCTGCGGCTGGTCGTAATTATCAGTTTCCTTTTCATACCAAAGCGTATTATTAGCTATATTAAACGAAATAAAAGATTCATCTTGATCCTTTTGTGCAAAAAAGTCAACCTTTGTCAATGAACTATTCGCTTCCCAATAACCAACATTTTGATCACCTTTTTCACTACCATTATAGAATTTACCATTATCAGAAAGAAGAATCCAACGGTTTGGAAAGGCATACTTATCAGTATTATTATAACCATTTACGGTTACTTTGTCAAGAACCCATTTCCCCACTAACGCATTTGGGTCAGCTATTTCAATTTTGGGTAATTTGGCTTTTCTATTTAAAGTAATACGGAAATGATTGCGCTTGTCAGTCAAATAAACCAATTCATCTGATGCCTTAACACTCCAGGTCTTTATATCATCAAAAGGGCTTCCATTCATCATTACTAGTTCATTTTTATCTGGCTTTATCATCCAGCTTTTTTCCCTTGTGGTATCTAATAGCCCTACTTGATAAGAGCCTTCTTCTTTAAAAATCAGATAGCGCGTATTGGCATCCAAGTAATCATTGATCATTTCGTGCCCATTTGCTTTTACCGAAGCCACGTACCAATTACCCATCAGCATTTCCGGAGGCGTGCTGTATTTGCAGGCTGAAAGCATGAAAATCATAAAGACTACAATTAATAAGGATTTTTTCATTCACCTAAGAGTTCAAAAACATATAATAGAGTACAATTTATTCAAGAAAAAAGTTTTGCGGAAATTAAATGGGATTTTATTTGACCAATCGCTAATCAGATGCTTAAGAAGTAAATGACATTTTTATCAATAAATTTCATAGCATCTAAGTTCCAAAAGAATGAACTTTTGGTAACAGCTACAGAAATACAACACAAAAATTCCAAAGGAATGCGGATTATATTTAGGTTTAGAAATCCATTTTTAACTGATTTTAACTAACCTCTAAAACCTCATCATCATCTGCACTTTTACCTCCGACCTGGTATCCCCCTCTATTTCTTCATTACCAGTTCCTACAGTAAACTGATCCACAAATCGAAACTGGGCATATCGAGCCCACATTTGCAGTTTCTTTGAAAATTTATACTGCAAAAGAGCATAAGATCGACTTCCCACATTTTGATAGGCCGGGATTGAGAACGCATATAAAACATCCTTCTCATAAACATATTGCCTATTTTCGAAATCGTCAGTGTCAAAAATAGAATATCGTGTACTTAACCGAAACCTTCCGAAGTCAAAATTAACATCCTGAATTAAGGCCATCCCAGTTGAATATTCCCCTTGAAGCAAAAATTCACTAAACTGTGCTCTGGTTTTTAGTGAAATAATACCTTTTGGTCTGACATCTAAATTTAAGATGTAATTTCTTTTCTCAGCTGTAGACAATCCATATAGGTTGGGATTATCCTCTAGATCTACATTCCGCTCTTTATTTTCAACTCTCGCTTGAGCATATAATTTTATTTCTCTACTAAACCGATAAGTAACTCGACCTAAGAACTCATTTCCTATGGATGGTCCATCAGCACGAAATCTAAGCCATGGGAAATTAAAACGATCATAATATCCGGAAAAAGTCAGTCGTTTGAAGGGTTGAAATTTTATTCCCCAGTAAACGCCTTGCTCATTTATATTCCTAGTACTTTCGCCAAAAGCGGTCCCATAAAATGTATGAAAATCTCTATCATAATTCCTTACGATAAAGCTGGTCTGCAGACTTGGAGTGATCGAAGCGATAAAACCACCTATGGCCCCAATTCCTCCAGAACTACTGATGGCGCTTTCCCCAAATAAATGAAAATTACGCCAATAATAATTAGCAAAAAGGCCATAATTCTGATTTTCAGTTCCACCAAATTCAAATTGATTATATTTATTAGGCTGGCGAAAAAATGGTCGATCATAAATAGTATGTATATAATTTAAACCAATATTCAAGTTTTCCCTTTCGGTATTAAATAGTAGATTACCTCCAAAATTCTGCGTGTTGATAGCATTTTTTCCGGCTAACTCATCTTCAGTCCGATGAAAACCAGTCAATCTGATGGAGGTGAAAAACTCTTCAGCACTTCTTGCTGAATCTGAATCTAAATTTCCATTGATCGGATTATAGCTATAGAAGGTGGTCAAATCCAAGAAATCATTCAACTCAATTGTGGTGGCAATCCCTCTAAAGAAATTAGTCTCCAGCACGGAGGTGTAAGGTAAAACACCAAGATTACTTCTACGTGCTGTTGCTACCGTTTGACTCCCCTTGCCTATTGCGAAGCCAGCACCAAACAATAAAGACTGCCCAAATTGCAACTGATAGTCACCAACAACGATATTCTTTAACCTTCCCTGATTTTCCAACTGTGCATGAAAAGACCAATAATCCATCCCGTATTGACTATGACTGGGATCCCATTTAAATTGTTCTCCTGCATCTTTTTCAGTTGTAAACCCTAGACTAAAATCATCTGTGTGCTTTACTCTGAAGCGGGTGTAAACTCTATATGGATCACCTAAATATTCTCTATCCCGTTCTTTTGTAGAAATATATCCTCGCCTCTTTTCTAGCGTTCTGTCAGATCTAATAATTAAATAATTATTCTCTTCATTTAATATTCTTTGTAATAATGGTCTATTATCAGCTTGTAAGCCAGTTTCTCGTACGCTTACAAAAGGAAGAATTTCGTCTATAGTTTCCAGATCAAATTCAGGAATGGACTGAAGTTCATAAATACTTAGCAATTTTCCGTTTTTTGCTCTGTGCGTCAAAAACTCATTTATTTGAATATTGGAAAGCAATAATATTGATTGTAAATCTTGACGCGAGGCAATATTTAGGTTGATTGGCGATTGGTAAAGTTGAAACAAAGCTTCATAAATATCTTCATAATTGGTATTCTCGTCTTGCACTGAAAAATTACGCTCAATAAAATCTTCTAAGTCAAACTCTTGGGCTTGCGAATTAAAAGGATTGGCTAGTGCTGAAATGAAAAGTATTATAGTAAAAAATGAAATCTTCATTTCGCATTCAATTTATAGTGCATAGAAACACTATGTGAAAATCCCATTTCCGCATGATTACTAAGGGCATAATCCCACTGAAAACTCAGATACTGAAAGCCTAGCCCATAGAAGGACTGAAATGAATTACTATTTAGTCCTGTCCGTAAATAGAATTTGTCTAAGAAATTATATTCTGCACCAAGCTTTAGTAAAGTTGTTTTTAAAATATCCTTTTCAGCTTCCGCATTTATCATGAAATAATCTCTTGGTCTGTAGGATATTCCCAATTTCAATAAAGTGGGAACTCGTTCTTCAGTTTTGGCATTTAAGCTAGACTGAGTAATATTCAAGGCTTGAGCACCAATTGCCAACTGTGGAGTTAACATAGCGATTCCACCAAAATCAACAGAATAGCTGCTTCTAGTACCTAAATCCTGTACCACATACTGAAGATAATTGGTCCTTCCTCCAATTCTAATTATTCCAATTTCAGTAGCATATCCTAGCGAGACTTTATGCTCATTATAAATATCATCCCCAAAGCGGAAAACATTGAGAGATGCATGACCGAAAGGCAGTTTGCTGGTGATACCGACTGCCATAAAATCCATGCCCGGCATGCTAAATCTGTTTGCATAAGTGGCTCCAACTTCAAAACTATTAGTAGAAGTAATTCCTGCAGTATTTTGAAAAGAGGCCCAGTAACCGTCTACAGTGACAGAGGCATCCCCCATGCCAATCCCTCGACTTGATACTGGGGCGTATATAGATTGCGCATGAGTTTTAAGAGATATAATCAATAAAATGGGTATGAGGTTGAAAATTTTCATGCACTTAATACAAATTATAAGCTCAAAGTGATTAAATTAGCTAGGAGCCTAAATGAAAAATAAGTTGAAAAATTATAAAAAATATTGTGCATACGCAATTTTTGTTCTAAGCTTTCCGACTGAAATCTTCGCTCAGCTTGATTCAATATATTACGATTCTGGAGAGCTAAAAGCCTTTGGTGAACTTCAAAACAACGCAAAACATGGACATTGGAAGTACTTCTATCCCAATGGCGAAATAAATGCAATAGAAAAATATCAAGATGGCAAACTAAATGGCGAGATTATCAATTACTATCCGAACGGACAGATTTCCTCCGAAGAAAATTGGCTGCATGGAGAATTGGAAGGTAGATCAGTTTATTTTTTTGAAAATGGTCAGGTTGAAAAACAGGGGGAATATTTAGATAGTAACTATCACGGACAGTGGGATTTTTTCTATGAAAACGGCAGATTACGACAAATTGGAAATTATCAGAAAGGACTACCAGATGGTCCGTGGCAATTCTTCAATAAATCAGGTCAAATTATTCAAACAGGCGACTATCAAAATGGGAAAGAAGATGGGCTATGGCAATACTTTGATGATAAGGGAAGAAAAACCTACGAAGGATATTATAGTAAAGGTGAAAAAATAGGGAATTGGTATTATTTCAACAGGTTTGGGAAAAAGAAAAAGGTTGATAAATCAGATATTAAATAGAGTCTACGCTTTAAATAGGATTCTGATTTGTATTTCTTCGTTTTACTTTTTTAGTAACCAGTGCTTTTGAGTAAATAAAATTTTCTTAAACTTAAATACCAGATTTCACATTAATGAAAAATCCTCCTTCATTTAAAGCATTGATAGAATATTCAAACCTCACAACTGCATCATAATAAGTTACAATATCTAATCCGGCACCATAACTATATATATACCTATTGGATAAGAGTGGGCTCACAGTAGTTTTGCTGCTTTGGGGCAAATTATTTTGAACGTAAGCATGATCATAAAATACTTTAAAATAAGCTGCAATCGGAACTTTTCTAAATTGTTTTAATGGCATCAATCTTCCTAAATTAGCTTCAATTGAAAATAGCCTTTTCTTAAACTCAGTTTTATTCATTGCGTAATGCTGACCTTGAATAACATATAGCTCATAGCCTTTCAAGAGATTATTAGCAAAACCCAATCCCTGCATAGAATTATAAGGTTGAAAGCGCGGGAAACTAGTATAGCCAGTGAATGAAGAAGCTATATTAAAGTTATATTTTAGGGGCTTAAAATAAGCCAAGTGTGCTTGTATATTGCCTTGGTTGATATCATTAAAAATTCCTAAGCCCATTTTGGTAAATCTCCCGTCAATCAAAAAGCCTTTAAGGGGGTAATTATTACGATCCCTAAAATCTCTCCTAAAAATATAGGATAAACCAATATAGTTTTGCTCTACCTCACCATTTCTCCCCAAATAGTCCTCATTGAATTGAAGAACTTCCTCGAGGATCGTAGTTCGCGAGTAGGTTAACCGCATGGTGTGCGTATTGTAGTACGATTCTCTGTAGTTGAAAACCAAATTGCTAGTAAGTGTATTTGAGATGATTTGCCTTTCACCATCGTCTCCGAATATACTGTCCGCATCAATAAACAGGCGTTTATTAGCAATATTTGTATAATCAATTTGATCTAATTCACTGAATGAAAAGCTTAAACCCATACCAAAAGTTTGATCTTTATTTAAGTAGGGAATGTTATAACCAAAATAAAAACGCCTTTTAAAACCGAACTGTGCCATTGCTGACAAACGCTCATTTAACCCCCGAACATTGAACTGATCAAACTTAAAACCATATTCAAATCGATCAGTGGCTGCATTCTGATTGAATAGCCAGTCACTAAAGTTCCTATCCGCTAGTTTAAAGATGACGCTCGGCCATATATACCACCTCTCCTCTACGAAGAATACAACTTTAATATTATTTTCGCTTCCTTCTACAAATTCCAGCTCAGCTCTGACACTATTGAACAAACCAGTATTGAAAATCTTATTTTCATCAAGCTTAATCAAGTCTTTCAACTCCCTAAAAGGATAGCTGACGTTAGCTTGGATATCTATTTCTCGGGTAATAATCCTTCGTTTTGTTTTCTTATTCCCCCTAATTTCGATTTTTTCTAAAAAAAGAATTTGATTTTGGAGGCTATCTTTGGTTCTGTTAACTACTTCAAGTCTTCCTAAATCAGTTTCAACCGTCACTTGACTTTTTGCGTTATGAGAACTTAGTACTGGGAAAATGACACATAGCAGACTAAGCTTGAATATAAATTTCAAGGAAAGCTTAAGATTTGACTCGATATTTAAAGATATTATTTTAATTTCTTACTAATTTTAATTCATAAAATTTGAACTTGGGACAAAACAAAAAGTATCAATTAACAAAAATCGTACGAAAAATTGCTGTGTGGCCAGTATTGTTTTATCAGTATGGTATATCACCTTTATTTCCTTCTTCCTGTCGTTTTACACCCACCTGTTCAGAATATACTAAACAGGCTATATTAAAACATGGTTTATTTAAAGGTTCGAAATTATCAGCAAAACGGATTTCGAAGTGCCATCCATGGGGTGGATCTGGTTTTGACCCTGTTCCCTAAATTCCTTTCTCAGCTTTAAAAGATTGAAAAATAAAATAAAATCCAGCCAATACCAATGGAATACTTAACCACTGCCCCATGTTAAGGACTAGTCCATCCTCAAAAGCTACCTGGTTTTCCTTAATAAATTCATAAAGAAATCTCAAACCAAAACAAGCAATCAGGAAGATACCAAAAAGTCGGCCGTCTGCCAATCCACTTCTGTTTTTATTCCATAAATAAAACAATAACAAGAAAATCAGTAAACATGAAATGGCTTCATACAATTGGGATGCATGTCTAGGGACTCCATCTCCGTAGGTTGTCACGTAAATAAAACCACCTTTTTGATTATAGTCAAATTCAGTATTTTTTGAAAATTTTACATGCTGCCGAATATTATCTTCTTGAAGTTTATTTAACAATTGGGTCTCAGAAAATCTTTTCACATCCTCCAATTTATTTTTATCATTATAGGCCACAATCAACTTCACAGGATGTTCAAACTCGCTTTCAAGAGAACCTTCAATCAATTTCGATTTACTAACACTTTCAATTTCAACATCCTCTATGGCAGAAGCAAGATAACTTAATCTTAATTCAACTTCTCGCCCAAAAACAACTCCAAACGATTTGTCAGTAGGACTACCTATGATTTCAGAATTCATGAAGTTGCCTGTTCTAATTAAGGCACCCGTAATTGCTACTACTATCACGATTCTATCCAGAATCCATAAATAGCTTATGTCTTGATATTTTCTTGAGAATAAATAGAGTGCTATTAAAATGCCTGCGGCACCACCATGACTTGCTAAACCACCTTCCCATATCTTCAAAATGTCTAGGGGATTACTTAAATATCTCACTGGTTCATAGAAAAGGACATGTCCTAATCTAGCTCCAATTATAGTAGCCACAACCATATAAAGGGTTAAAACTTCAACTTGCCTCTCTTTTTTCCCTTCTTTTTTAAAGATGTAAAACATTATTTGTTGAGATATAATGAATCCCAGGGCAAAAAGTAAACCATACCATCTTAATTCAGTAAATCCCAAATCAAGAATGTAAGGCTTCGGTGACCATACTATGTAGCTAAGCATATTCTATTTTCGTTTAACACAAAATTAGGGTAAAATGAGAAATCTCAATGATTTATTCTGCTTTTTCCAGATCTTCAAGTTCCTCTTTGAATGAAGATGACAAAATAGGAAATCTACACCAAGTTTTAGGATCTACATTATAGTCGTCCAAATGAAAGGAAACAGCAATTCTTTCTCTCTTCCATTGATTTTTTGTCCATAACTTAAAAAACTTTTGAACGGAAGATTTTAGACTACTCAGGTCTCCGCTCCAAGACGATTTGATTTCTTTATAGACACCTAATGGTGACAACCTCTCCCGTATCGCCAATTCTTCTATCCTTTGCAATAATGGATATGGCATTAAATCTGTTTCATCGGATTGAGATTGATCCTCAGGTCTTAGTTCAGCAGTAGGCTGTAAGCTGTTAACATAGCTTAAACTTTTATAAGATAAAGTCTTCTCAGCCCACTTTAGCCATTGAATAATAAAAGGCTTATCAATAGCCGCGATAGGCGCTATACTTCCACTAGTATCTCCATCCATCGTGGTATAACCAACACTTCCTTCACTCCTGTTTGAAGTAGTTAGTAAAAGCGCATTGTTAATATTTGCTAAAATCCATATAATGGGTGATCTAGCTCTGGCTTGAATATTTTGAAGTGCAATATCATCTTCGCTCCAGTTCAATTTTCTTCCAATTTTCTCGGATATTTTCTCGGTATAACTTTTTACTTCTTCATCGATTCCCCAATGATAGAAAACTGCACCAATTTCTTCTGCAAGTTTTTGAGCAGACTCCAATGTAGCGCTACCTGAATTTTCTGTGCTTTGATAGGCAGTGGCGAATATCCGATTAGCGATTTCCTTTCTAGCATTCTGTTTGTTTTCCAATTCCGAAAACCACACTGCCTTATGAATCTTCTGTAGAAATAGTTCTAATCCCAATTCCTCTATCCCTGAACGGATCATTTCTGCAACCAAAACTGCTGAAGTGGATGAGTCAGCTCCCCCACTCAAAGATAAGACAAAACCATTACTATGACTTTTTCTTAAATAATCGAATAATGCCAAACTCACCGCCTTTGTGAATTCTTGATTTGGATTTGATTCAAAGTTTGCAGCAATCTTTGAGTGCTCTTTTTCTGTATCCCAAATTCCTAGCTGATAATTTTTAAAAGACAGTAATTCATTTCTGAACTTTAGCTCTCCATCCTTAGCAATCATTAGTTCACCATCATAGATCATCCTGCCGGCTTCATTTCCTAATAAGTTTGCATAGATATAAGTACAATTATAATCTTTAGAACTGCTCACAACCAATTCCTGTCTACTTAAAGATTTATCAATAGCAAAATGACTTGCAGAGGGATTTAAAATTAAATTAACTCCTCTTTTTCTTAGCCTATTGGCAGGTCTATCAACTCTCCAAGCATCTTCACAAATCTCAAATCCAATAGTATAATGTTCAAAATCAATCGTATAATCACCGATTGGGATTTCTTCTCCATTTAAGTTTAAAGTATCCTTCCTGTTGACCTCCCATTCGGTAAACCACCTGGGTTCATAATGAACACCATCCTTCGCTAAATTTTGTTTTGGAATGATGGATTGTATAGTTCCATCTTTGCAAAAAGCAATGCAATTATATAATTTACCCTCATGTTTTATTGGTAATCCCGCAGTAAAAGCCAAAGCCGGAGCAAGTGGCAGGATTTTTTCAGTTAAGGTTCTTAAAGCTTTCTCCCACATCCAATCACTCAGAAAAACATCCTCGCAACCATAGCCACAAATACTTAATTCAGGAAAGCACAATAACTTTACCCCCTGTTTTTCAGCATCCATCAATGCCTCTAAGATGTTTTGAGTATTACCTTTCCAATCTAATGGGATTTGATTAAGAGTTGCGCCTGCAATTTTCATAATTATGGTTTTATAACAACAAATTAAACTATCTGTTCCTAAGACAGTTTTAATTTCTGACAAGCTTTAAAAGCAGCATTCTGCTCCGCTTTCTTCTTATTGAGTCCAGCCCCTTTAGCAAACTTATCACCATTGATTATAATAACAGCTCTAAATTCCTTTTTCATCCCTTCTTGTTTATAATCTTCAATATCGAATCTTATAGATTTATTTTCCTTTTGTGACCATTCAATTAGAATACTTTTATAATTGGTATTATTTTCAATTATTTCATCTAAATCAAAATGCGGGATCAGTAATTTATTGATTATAAACGTCTTGCAGAACTGGTATCCTCTATCGATATATACTGCACCAATAAAGGCCTCCATCATATCGCCATAGATTGACTTAAAATGGTATCGGTTTTTGGAAAAATCAGATTCCAACATTTGGCTGATACCAATTTTTTTAGCCAATAAGCTCAATGATTCTCGGTTTACTAATCTAGAACGTATCTCGGTAAGAAAGCCTTCATCCTTAAAGGGATATTTTTTGAAAAGATAGTCCGCCACTACAGCTCCTAATATTGCATCCCCTAGATATTCAAGTCTTTCGTTTGAAGCCCTAAAGCCATTGGGAAGAGTTTTAGCTACACTGGAATGCTGTGTCACCAACTGAAATAACTCTAAACGAAAAGGCTTGTAGCCAACAATTGATTTAACTGTAGCGACAAGCCTTTTGTCTTTTTTTGATAATTTTTTGAATGAAGTTAAAAATCGCCTAATCAAGGTCGGAAATTAATCTAACTTCTTAAGTAAGATAGAAGTATTATGCCCACCAAAACCAAAGGTATTGCTTAATACTGTTTTTACTTTTCGTTCTTGCGCTTTATTAAATGTGAAATTCAATTTTGGATCGAATTCCTCATCATCTGTAAAATGGTTTATAGTAGGTGGAACCATTTGCTTCTCTAAAGCAAAGATACAAGCTAATGCTTCAACTGCCCCAGCAGCACCTAATAAATGCCCAGTCATGGACTTGGTCGAGCTAATATTTAAATTATAAGCATGATCCCCAAACACATTTTTTATAGCACTGGACTCACTTAAATCTCCTAATGGAGTAGAGGTTCCATGCACATTTATATAGTCCACCTCAGAAGCATCAATTTGAGCATCATCCAAGGCATATTTCATTACGTTTGTAGCTCCTAATCCTTCTGGGTGTGGTGCAGTCATATGGTGGGCATCAGCAGACATTCCACCTCCAATAACTTCTGCATAAATTTTAGCTCCTCTGGCCACAGCATGCTCATATTCTTCAAGAATCAAAGCCGCACTACCTTCGCCTAAAACAAATCCGTCTCTGTCTTTGTCAAATGGACGAGATGCCGTACTCGGATCATCATTTCTTTCTGACAATGCTTTCATGGCATTAAAGCCACCGATCCCTGCTTCGGTTACAGAAGCCTCAGAGCCACCAGATATGAATATATCAGCTTTTCCAAGACGGATATAATTGTAGGCATCAATTAAGGCATTCGTTGCCGATGCACATGCAGATACTGTCACAAAATTTGGACCTCTAAATCCATATTTTATGGAGATAAGTCCTGCACAGATATCAGAAATCATTTTGGGAATAAAAAATGGATTGAAGCGCGGATTTCTATCGTTTGATACAAAGTTATCTACTTCATCTTGAAACGTTTTTAACCCCCCGATTCCTGAGCCCCAAATCACTCCTGCCCTGTCTAAATCTATTTTTGATAAGTCGAGTTTAGAATCTTGAATTGCTTGCTCTGCCGTAATCATTCCGTACTGAGTGAATGGATCCATCTTTCTAGCCTCTTTTCGGTCTAGATAATCCTCAGCTTGGAAATTTTTTACCTCGCAGGCAAATTGCGTTTTAAATTTGGACGCATCAAATTTAGTAATGGGACCGGCTCCACTTTTTCCCAAAGCAAGATTCTCCCAGTATTCTTCGACAGAATTACCAATAGGTGTTAATGCACCCAGTCCCGTTACAACTACCCTTTTTAAATTCATAAAAGAATTTTGAGCTATTAAATTATTTTACGTTTTCTTCTAAGTAAGAAATGGCCTGTCCAACAGTACCAATGTTTTCGGCTTGATCATCAGGAATAGAAATATTAAATTCCTTTTCAAACTCCATGATCAACTCCACTGTATCCAGTGAATCTGCTCCCAAATCATTGGTGAAACTTGCTTCTGCAGTCACTTCTGACTCTTCTACTCCTAGTTTGTCAATGATAATTGCCTTTACTTTCTGTGCTATTTCAGACATTATTTTAGAATTTTAGTTTTAAATACTCCGCAAAGAAATGTATTTCCCCCATTAATGTCAAACAATTTTTTTCCTTTCGTCCAAGTATTTTGCTTTTTGTTGCAACTTTATTAATCAAGTTTTAGATTAAATTGAAATATTCATAACTTGATCACATGAACAATAAATTGTTACAAGATACCTTCAAGGTTGATTTTCAACTTCTGGCCATCTCCTCTGCATTGACCGATTTTCAAATGGCCTGGCATATAAATCAACATACTCATTTTACTCTAAAAAGAACAAAGGACCATTTTATTGAACTTAAAAAAGGGCTTCACCTCAACACTTCTTGTTTTCGACATCAAACAGAGAACATTTCCATAAAATTACTGAAAAATAAATTAAATGAAAGTGAGGCTCAGCAAGCTTTCCTAATTCCAGAAATGAAAAATATTGATTATTTCCTCATTATACAAGATGATACTGAAGAATTGGAAATACTTAATGTAAAAAGTACACTAAGTAAAATAAAAAATGTAATTTTGATTCAAATATTGGATGCCAACCGGCTGAAATCGGTTGTGAACCTAATGACATAAATCTATTTACAATGAAAAAAGAAAGCATCAAATTTAACAAATCAAAAATAGTAGCAACAGTTGGCCCAGCTTCCAACACTAAAGAAATGTTACAAAAGTTAGTAAAAGCAGGTGCGGATGTTTTTAGACTCAACTTCTCACATGGCGACCATAAAGTCCATCAGCAAACTTTGCAATATATTGAAGAAATCAATAGAGAATGGGGCACTAACGTCAGCATACTTCAAGATTTACAAGGCCCAAAAATTAGACTTGGGGAGATTAAAGGTGGCTGTGTCAACATTAAGGCTGGAGACGAATTTATCATAACAACTCAAGAAATGGAAGGAGATGCTAAGAAAGCATCTACTACTTATCAAGGCCTCCCCTCTGATGTCAAAAAAGGCGATCTTATTCTAATTGATGACGGTAACATTCAGTTGGAAGTTCTGTCATCTGATAAAACGGAAGTAAAAACTAAAATTATTTATGGAAATGAATTGAAATCAAAAAAAGGTATCAATCTCCCTTTTACAAAAGTTTCAGCCCCTAGTTTAACAGACAAAGATTTAGAAGATCTAAAATTTGGCCTTAAAAATGAAGTAGACTGGATTGCTTTATCATTCGTACGTTCTGCTGCAGATGTTCTTGATTTAAAAAACAGAATTAAATACAACGGAAAAGATTGCAAAGTAGTAGCGAAAATAGAAAAACCGGAGGCATTGAAAGATATTGACAATATTATTGAAGCCACAGATGCAGTTATGGTGGCTCGTGGAGATTTAGGAGTAGAAATCCCGATGGAAGATGTTCCTTTAGCTCAAAAAATGATCATCAAAAAATGTAATGATGCATGTAAACCTGTGATTGTAGCTACACAGATGATGGAAAGTATGATCGAAAACCCTAGGCCTACTAGGGCAGAAACAAATGATGTGGCCAATGCAATTTTAGATGGTGGGGATGCAGTTATGCTATCTGCCGAATCAGCAGCGGGACAATATCCTGTTGAGTCTGTCTTGAGCATGTCTAATACTATTGCAAGCATTGAAAAACATGATTCTATCTACCACAAATACGGCCATGTATCGCGAAATTCCGCGACTTTTAACAGCGATAATTTAGTGCAAACAGCTTGTAAGCTAGCTGAGGAAACCAATGCAAAAGCTATTGTTGGAATGACCAAATCTGGATATACTGCTTACAGATTAGCAAGTCACCGTCCAAAAGCGGGAATCTTCATTTTCACTGGAAATCATGATTTGCTAGAAACCATTAATCTGGTATGGGGTGTAAGGGGCTACATTTATGAAAATTATGAAAGTACCGATAAGACCTTTGCTGACATTGAGAAAACTTTGAAAAGAGATAATCATGTTCAAAGCGGTGATATCATCATTTTAATGGCGAGTATGCCAATCAAAGAAAAGAATAGAACTAATATGTTGAAAGTAACTGAGGTAAAATAGTAAGGGATTATGCAAAATATAAGCTATCTAAATAGATCGATAGCTTATATTTTTTAAAATTTAAAAATTTATCTAGTCGTATTAAATTTATCCTTTAAGTTCTGCCAGGCACTTTTTAGTCCGTCTAATTGACCATCTGCTTTAGATTTTAATTCTTGAACGTCTTCTTCATTGGCATTTTCCAGCTTATCAATAAAAGCTTCTATTTTATCCATATTAGATTCCAATTCTTTTGCTTCCTTACTGCCTTCTAACTGGCCTTCAGCATAAGCTCCTTTGGTTTCTGCCTTCAACTTATTAAAATCGGCTTTCCATTCCTCGTATTGTGAAACAAGTTTTTGCTTTAAAGCATCTTTCGTATCCATAATTTGATTATTTACATTAAAAAGTACTTTAATATTAACCCTTTAGAATAAATATTGTTACATCAAGCTAATTTTCAATCTCCTTAGAATTGTTATTTATTTTCTTTCTTAGAGGTATTTCTACAAAAACTAAGGTGCCGTCTTTTGATTCAATGGTCATTTTTCCAGACAAACTTTCCGCTCTTTTATTCATATTAAACAACCCAAAACTGAAGTCTGAATTGAGCTTTTTCTCTACGTCAAATCCTTTCCCATTATCTTCGATGGTCAATTGTAAAATATTGTCATATCGTGTTAATTGTACAAAAACTTCAGTTGCATTAGCATATTTAATTATATTATTCAATGATTCTTGAGTTATTCTGAAAAGATTATATTCAATGTTCAAATCTTCAATTCTTTTATCAAGATTGGTGTAGAAATTGAATTCAGTATCATCTAAAGTGTTATTAAATTCTCCAATAAGCTCTTTTATAGTATCAACAAATCCGAAATCCTCTACGGACTTAGGAATCAACTCGTACGCAATACTTCTCGTCTCCTGCAATCCTTTTCTTAAGAATTTAACACCCTGTTTGAATTTTTCAAGTTCATTTTCTGAAATCTGAATTGATTGTTCATCCAAAGATTCAAAATTCAAAAGTGCTATAGTCAGGGTCTGTTGAAGTCCGTCATGAATATCTCTAGCTATTTTACTTTTTTGTCGATCCTCAGCCTCAATTACGGCAGACATGATTTTTTCTTCATGATTAATCCGATCTGTTATATCCTGACTTACCATAAGAAATCCACTTAGCTCATTCTTGGAATGTAAAGGACCAATAACTGTCGAAAACCATTGGAAATTTTCATAAAAATTAAAGGCTCGCGTAATAATATTATGACTTTTTTTGGTTCTAACCACTCTAGCCATTGTTTGAAAAAGCTTTTTTAATTCATCATCAGGTAAATAGTCAGAAATATTTTTTCCAATGCTAGCCTTCGTCAGGGCAGTAGTTTCTTGATTTATTTCCAAAATATTTCCATCCAAATCGGTATGTATAATCTGGGCAGGAACATTATCTGAGATTATTTTCAGCTTTTCAGATGTCTCAATCAACTGTTTGTAATAATAGTCTTTCTGTCTTAATGCAACTACCATCTGGAATGCATTATCAATATCAAATTTTAAGCCGTCAAAATTGTCCGACTTTTCGTGAAACCTATAAATATTTACTTTATTAATAGCTTGCAGCATCACCTCGTGATTCACTACACCTGTTAATAATATCCTACCAACATTTGGCTGAATGTTTTGAATGGCCTGTAAGAATTCAATTCCGTCCATCAATGGCATGATTTGATCCGTTAAGATCACATCAACCTCATTTTTTTTGAGGAATTTTATGGATTTGTTAGGATCACTAAAGCCTATAATTTCATAATAATCTTCTAAATTAGCTTCCAGTATGGCTAGATTGATTTCGTCATCATCAAGATAAAATACTCTTGGTTTTTTATTTTTACTATCTTCCATAGTTTAATTTTTACAGTTGTATAAAGTTATTATTATATTTCGGAATGATAAAAGTTTTGTTAGTTGATGACCACCGTTTAATCCGGGACGGGATAAGGTTTTATCTGGAAAAAGAAGAAAATGAGATCACTATTGCCGGTGAAGCTAGCGACGGAAAACAAGCTTTGATTTTTTTAGAAAAAAATCCTGAAGCAGTTGATGTAATGCTGACCGACATCAGTATGCCTGAAATGAATGGTGTCGAATTAGCAGCAGAAGTACATAAAGCATTTCCCGAAGTGAAAATTATCGCACTTACAATGATAAAAGACAGCCAGTATGTAAAGCAAATGTTACAAGCTGGGGCCTCAGGATACCTATTAAAAAACGCAAGGGAGAAAGAGATTGTAGATGCGGTGAAGACTGTATTTCAAGGGGATACTTATTATGCTCAGGAAGCTACCAAAGCCATTATGGACTTCATGAGCAAGAAGAAACAAGACGCTGATGTAGTTGCCATCTCCAAAAGAGAAAAAGAAGTATTGAGACTAATTATTGATGAATTAAGCAATCAAGAAATTGCAGATAAATTATTTATTAGCATAAGGACTGTGGAAGCGCATAAGAGGAATTTAATGGAGAAAACGGGCTCAAAAACTTTGGCAGGTTTAGTAAAATATGCCATCAACAACTTCCTATTTGAAGATTTATAGAAGTGCCTTGTTATAAGGAAATGATATATTTATGAAAAAACGTATCCATTCAATAGTCTATTCATTTCCATTTCAATTGATTCTAAATCATTTTAAGAAGAATCAATTATTGTTACTTTGTTGGGTGCTGCTATTTTCAATTATTAATGGCGGCTTTGCAAAAGGGTTAGGCATCCCGTATCTTTTTCTTTCTCCTGAATATTTAAATGAAGTTAGTTTTCAAAGCTATCTGATTGTCGGTTTAACCCTAGGTGGATTAATAGTGGCCTTTAATATTGCCTCCTACATTTTAGACGGTTATAAATTTCATTTTATCGGCACCATAACCAAACCTTTTTCTAAATTCTCATTAAATAATTCACTTATTCCAATCGCTTTTATAATCAACTATGTTATTCAGGTAATCAATTATCAAATGCTCTATGAATTCATGGGCTTTTGGCAAGCATCTATTCTTGCCTCTGCTGTTCCCTTGGGTATTTTTATATCTATTTTTATTTTACAGCTTTACTTTTGGTTCACCAATAAAGATTTTAGGGAAGTATTAGCCGAACGTGTAGAGAAAAGAATAAAGAAACTTACGATTGGAAGGATTGCAGCAGTTAAATATCACAAAGATCTTAAAAAACAGCAAACTGAAGTAGTAGGTTTTTTCGATTTGAAATTCAAATGGGTAAAAGTTAATCAACAAGATGATAAAAAAATATTTGGGGTCATTAACAGTATCTTTGATCAAAATCATCTTAATACGGTAATAGCAGAGCTTTTTATTTTTGTTATTATCCTAATTTTAGGGGCCTTTAGGGATTACCCATACTTTCAAATTCCTGCAGCTGCAAGTGCAGTTCTTTTTATTAGCATCATATTAATGGCAGTTGGAGCTATCACCTTTTGGTTTCGATCCTGGGCAATTACGGGGGCAATTACCATCTTCTTTCTTATCAATTATCTATCTACAGTTGACTTCATAAGTAAAACGCATTATGCCCACGGACTTGATTATGAAACCGAAGCAACTCTTTATAGTCAAAATGCTATTGACAAATTGAGTAATGATACCGTAATAAACGAGGATAAAAACACTACTTTAAAAATTCTAAATAATTGGAGACAGCGATTTGAACAAAAACCTAAAATGATTTTGCTAACTGCCAGTGGTGGCGGACAGCGGGCAGCATATTGGACAATGAATGCACTGCAAAAGGCAGACAGTATCACTAACGGAAACCTCTTTAAACATACCGTTAGTATTTCAGGTGCATCAGGAGGGTTAATAGGAGCCGCCTACTTCCGAGAGCTTAAATATTTAGAGAAAAAAAATAATGACATTAACATTTACGACTCTCAATATCTATCAAACATTGGAAAAGAAGCTCTCAACCCTATAATATTTAGTTTACTGACCAATGACATTTTCTTTCGATATCAGTCTTTTGACTATGGCGGATATAGCTACCCGAAAGATAGAGGATATGCGTTTGAGCAGAAGCTAAATAGAAACTTAGGGGGGATTTTAAATAAGAGAATCATTGATTATAAAGAACCTGAATTGAAAGCTGAAATCCCTATGTTACTGTTAGCGCCAACCAGCGTTAATGACGGTAGGAAATTATACATTACCCCAAATAGTACTAGCTATATGTCTAGCAAATCCATTACTGATGATTCATTGAATACATTGATGGATAATAGAAGTATTGATTTTTTAAGGATGTTCAAAGATCAGGGTTCGGAAAATCTTAGCTTTTTGACTGCGCTGAGAATGAGTGCTTCGTTTCCATATATAACTCCCAACGTAAACCTTCCTAGCAATCCTAGTCTTGAAATTATGGATGCAGGTTTAGCAGATAATTTTGGGGTAAGTGATGCCGTTTTATTTTTGTACAACTTTAAAGATTGGATTGCAGAAAACACTTCTGGTGTCATTATTTTAACCATCAGAGATTCTAAAAAAGCAGCAATAATTGATAAAAAACAGAACTTATCGATTTTAGAAAAACTCTTTACTCCTATCAGTAACATATATAATAACTGGTCCAATGTGCAAGATACACGTAATGATTTACTAATAGAATATGCCTCAGAATGGTTTGACGGTAACTTAAGTCATGCCATGCTAACTTATGATGCAGGACAAACTATTTCTGACGATAGCATTAAAAAGATGACCCATATACAAGAAAGGGCATCCTTAAACTGGCGTTTGACTGGTCGCGAAAAGTATAATATAAGAAATGCAATCAACAGTAGTGAAAATCAAAAAACTTTATACTGGTTACATCAAACATTGAAATAGCTTCATTGAGTCATCTCCAATCTGGTTTTTGGTAATGCCGTAGGATAATTTTCCTGTATAAATACTAACATCTTTTCTCTAACGAAACATTTTAAGTCCCAAGCTGTTGGGGAGTCCTTTGCTGACATTAACATTCGGATCTGCATTGTTTTTTCAGTGCAGTCTGTAACCTGAAGGACTTGAACATTTTTATTCCATAAATCAGTATTTGCCAAAATTGACTCAAATTCATTCCTTAATTCATCAATTGGAATTGTGTAATCGGTAAATAAAAAGACACTACCTATGATATCTGCAGAATTTCTAGTCCAGTTTTGAAAGGTTTGTTCGGTGAAATAAGTAATTGGAAGCACCAACCGTCTTTGATCCCAAATCTTTACTACAACATAGGTCAAGTTTATTTCTTCTATCCATCCCCATTCCTTTTCGACAAATACAGCGTCTCCAATTTTAATTGGCTGAGTAAAAGCAATTTGTATTCCTGCCAATAAATTCCCAATAGTTTTTTGCGCAGCCAAACCTATAATTATACCAGCTACACCGGCAGATGTCAAAAAAGTTGCTCCATATTTTCTTACTCCTTCAAATTGTAATAAGAATAAACTCAATCCAATCATGGTAATTAAGAAAATGACAATTTTTCGAACAAAGATAACTTGCGTAATTACTTGCCGCTGTTTCAGGTTATCAGCATGAGAAATATTAAACCTTTGATTGAGAACATCTTGAAAAAAATAAATTAGTCGGATAGCCACTATAGTGAAAGAAGCGATAATCAGTGATTCTGTTATCAATAGCAACCAGTCGTTAATGTTTACCCCTAATTCTAAACTCGGAATTAGACTATGCATAATCAGCATTGGAATGAACAGAAAAATACTTCCTTTAAAACGGTTTTCCAGAATTCCTATCAGTTCTCTGTCATCCTTTTTATTAAGGACAAGTAAAGTTTTGAAGAATAAATATCGGATGATAATCCCAATAATAATTGAGACACACGTACAAACAAATAAGCGTAAAAAAGGCGTTTCTATTCCAATAGAATCAAAATATTCAATCATCAGTGCTTTCTACTTCTTTCTTTAATTTAAACTTCATTCCATTTTGTTCCAAAGTAAGCAAGCTATTTTCAGAATCAAAAACTATTTTGATTCCAGCAGGATCAAACTTAAAACTATAGGGATTAATAGCTGTCAATGGAAAAGCTGATTGCCCTGTTGCTTGAGCCATCAATTGACTATTATCTGCAATTGAAATTGTTATTTTTAACGGGAAGGTTTCTGAGCTGTAAACACCTTCAAAATCAATAAGTTCTTCTCGCTGCAGTGCAACACCTGCTTTGAAATCAGGTATTTCAAATTCTTTCCCGAAATAGGCTGCTAAAAGCCCAAGTAATATATCATTCCTTTTATAACTAACTGCATTGCATAAAATCACGACAGTTAAATTTTCGGACTCTAGGTGGACAGCCACCGACTGAAATCCATCGATACCTCCTGTATGGCCCAATATTTTTTGATCATAGTAGGGCATTTGGAATAATCCGTAACCAAAACCATCTTTAATCTCTTTCATTTTACTCAAGGATGACTCTTCTAATATTTCACCATTAAACAAAGCTTCGTAAAATATCGCAACCTCTTTTGCTGTTGCTGAAATTCCTCCTGCCCCCATTGTAATCATCATATTAGTTTCGGGAGAAACCTCCCATTGGGCTGTCCTGAAATATGAGACAGATGCATTTGCCGATTGATCTATTGCTTTCGCAAAATATGTATTTTCAAGTTTTAGGGGAACCAAAATCTTTTCCTTTAGGATATCTCCGTATTTCAACCCGTAAACATCCTCCAAAATATAAGACAATAAAACATAGGCTGTATTGGAGTATTCATGTCCTTCATCAGGTCTAAAGTTATTTTTTGTAGATAATAAAATCTCCAACATTTCAGACTTTGTCTTTGCCTGTGTCATATACTGGACATAGAAAGGTGAATTTGTAAAATTATATAAGCCGCTTCTGTGCTGTAGCATATGGCTTATTGATATTTGATCAGAATTTTCAAATTCAGGATAAAACTTGGATAGTTTATCATCTAGTTTTAACAGCCCCTCCTCTACTGCCTTCATTACAAGCGTTGCAGTGTAAGTTTTGGATATAGAACCTATTCGGAATAAAGTGATAGGATTATTCTTCTGCTTAGATTTGATTTCAGCAAAACCGTAGGCTTTTTGATACAATAGTTGGCCATCTTTCAGAACAGCAACGGAACCCATTCCTTCATCGTGCTCTTCAATGGCATTTAGTAAACTGTCTGCTTTTGAGCTACCATAATCTTGCGCAGATGCAAGTTGGCAGGAAAGGAATAGTAAGGTTGATATTAATATCTTCATAATTATTGTTTTCAGCTATGAAGATAAACAAAATAACTTCCAGTGGAAATGCACAATAAAATTTCATAAAAAAGGCCAGGAAAACCCTGGCTCTTAGTTCTATTTTAATTTATCCTTGGTTTGGTTAATTATGTCCTTAAAAGCTTCTGTGGACGAAAAAAAAGCGTCACTCAATTCCTGAGCTGCTATATCTCCAAAATTTTCGACTCTAGAGTATTTCTCTTCTAGCTCATTTTGCAGTTTTTCCAACCTTGTCAGATTCTCCGCAATCTCATCCTTGCGCTCAGACTGAGCATTTCGCGCTTCTGCTTTTAATACCTCAAATTCCGTTTTTAATTCTTTTATTTTCTTTGTAGATGAGTTCTTAAATTCTTCAAATTTTTCCATTAATCCATTTGATTTATGTTAAAAAATTATTCAAATGCTGCAATTCCAGTAATTTCTTTCCCTAAGATCAACAAATGAATATCGTGTGTTCCTTCATACGTTATTACAGACTCGAGGTTTGCCATATGTCGCATCATTGGATAATCTCCAGTAATTCCCATTCCCCCGTGAATTTGTCTTGCTTCTCTAGCAATATTTAATGCTATTTCCACCGCATTACGCTTTGCAAGTGAAATTTGAGGCGTTGAGGCTTTGCCCTCATCCATTAATTGTGCCAGTCTATAATTTAACAATTGCGACTTGGTGATTTCCGTCAACATCTCTGATAACTTCTTCTGAGTCAACTGGAAAGAAGCAATTGGCTTACCGAACTGGATACGTTCTAAGGAATACCTTCTTGCTGAATCATAGCAATCCATTGCAGCTCCAATAGCACCCCAGGCTATTCCGAATCTGGCAGAATCTAAGCATTTCATGGGAGCACCTAATCCTGATTTTCCTTCTAATAAATTTTCCTTTGGTACTTTCACATTATCAAAAACTAATTCACCGGTAGTGCTCGCCCGTAAAGACCATTTGCCGTGAGTTTCCGGAGTGGTAAACCCTTCCATGCCTCTTTCTACAATCAATCCGTGGATTCTTCCTGATTCATCTTTAGCCCATACAACAGCAACATCACACTTAGGGGAATTGGAAATCCACATTTTTGCACCATTAAGAAGATAATGGTCTCCTTTATCCTTAAAATTAGTTGTCATGCCTCCTGGATTAGAACCATGATCAGGCTCTGTTAATCCAAAACTTCCCAGCCATTCACCTGATGCTAATTTCGGTAAATACTTCTTTCTTTGGGCTTCATTTCCAAAAGCATAAATCGGATACATCACCAATGAACCCTGAACCGAGGCTGTTGATCGCATCCCTGAATCTCCCCTTTCAATCTCTTGCATGATGAGTCCATAAGAAACATAATCTAAACCTCCACCGCCATACTCTTGTGGAATAGTTGGACCAAAGGCTCCTACATCACCAAACTTTTTTACTATTTCATATGGAAAATGTGCATTTTGTGCCCATTCCTCAATATTGGGACTGATTTCTTTTTTCACAAAATCTCTGACTGATTGTCTGATTAATTTGTGTTCTTCTGTTAGCAACCCATCTAAATCGTAAAAATCCGGTGACTCAAATTGGTCGGTTGATTGATTAGTCATAAATATTTAGTCGTTTTTATTTTTGTAACTTTGTTAGCTCAATTGAATAGTGCAAATTTAAAAGTATTTTCAAGAAACCTTCAAAAAAGGGGAAATTTGCACTAATACTTATTTTTTAACCTATGAACACAGAACAGATCAATAAAAGTTTAGAAAAACTGAATCTTAAGTATCAGTCAATGGGACAGGACTTATCAGCTTATCTTGACGGATTACTTTTATCAAACTACACTACTTATTGGGACTACATAAGTGTTGATACACTATTAACTCTTCAAAGACCAAAGACGGACTTCCCCGATGAAGAAATTTTCATCATGTATCATCAAATTACGGAGCTCTATTTCAAAATGTGCCTCAATGAAATGGAACAAATTGCTAATAATGGTCAGATTATTGGCGAAAACGGAGAAGATTTAGGTTGGAATGAGAAATTAGACGTTGGCTTTTTCCTTAGAAGAATAAACAGAATGAATAAATACTTTGAGACTTTAACTCATTCATTCGATATTATGGTCCAAGGAATGGAAAAAGAACAGTTCCAAAGATTTCGAATGGCTCTTTTACCAGCAAGTGGATTTCAATCCGCGCAATATAGGTTAATTGAATTTGCATCCACTCCGCTAATTCATTTGGTTAGAAAAGAGAAAAAAGAGGCCTGCGAAAATGCATCTCTTGAAGAAAAATATGAGCATATTTATTGGAAAGAAGGGGCAACAGAAGTGGAAACAGGCCAAAAAACACTGACCCTAGAGCAATTTGAAAAAAAATACAAAGAGGAATTTCTTGAATGGATTAAACGTTTTCAGGATAAAAATATTTATTTAAAATATTTGTCACTTGACCAAGACTCTAAAAACAATGAAAAACTAAAGGAAGCTTTGCGAAACTTTGATTTGAATGTAAATGTTTTTTGGCCTCTGGTTCACTACAAATCTGCGGTCAGGTATTTACAACAAGAGAATAAGGATGTGCCTGCAACAGGTGGTACAAATTGGCAGCAATATTTACCCCCTAGGTTCCAAAAACGTATCTTTTTCCCTGAACTATGGTCAAAGAAAGAGATAGAAGAATGGGGAAAGGGATGGGTCATTAAAGAGATTTTTGGAGAGTAAAAAAAGTATGAAGATAGTTTTCAGCATCATATTGACATTAGTTCCATACCTACTTTCAGCGCAAAGCAAGGAGGTTAAAGTCTATTACGATGACGAAAGAGAGCATTTAAAAGAACGCTATTTTGTTAAAGATTTGGATCCCAGCATTCTATATGGAACCTATGAATCCTATTATATCTCTGGAGAATTAAAAAGTAAGGGTCAGTATATTAATGACGAGACCTACGGCCAATGGAAATATTACTATGAAAATGGAAAGCTGAAAATGCAAGGCCAGCTTAAAAATAATTCCAATCATGGGCTGTGGTCTTATTACTTTGAAAACGGGGAACTGAGAATGGAGGGAAGAATTTATGATGGACAGCGCCAGAGCCTCTGGAAATATTATTATGAGACAGGGATCATTAAAAGTGAAGGAGAGTACAAGGACGACCAAAAAAATGGACTTTGGACAAATTACTCTGAAAATGGCAATTTAAAGGCTAAGGCAATTTATAAAAACGGAAATGGAATTTACAAAGAGTTTTATCCAAGTGGGAACCTAAAATCAGAGGGATTCATTAAAGATGAACAAAGTGATAGCCTGTGGAAAAATTATTACAAAACCGGTAATTTAAAGTCTAAGGGAAACTATAAGGAAGGTGCTAAGGAAGGAAGATGGGTATATTTCTATGAGGATGGAAAACTATCAGGAGAAGGGAGTTATGTTGATAATTTGAGTCATGGAAAATGGGTGTATTACCATTCTAATGGCCAAGTAAGCGCTGAAGGAGCTGAGAGAGAGGGTAAAAAAGAAGGATACTGGAAACTTTACTTTGAGGATGGTAGATTAAAAGGAGAAGGGATTTACGATGCGGGCAGTGGTGAATACAAAGAATTTTATGAAAGCGGAAAACTAAAATTAAAGGGCTCAGTGGTTGATGGGAAAAGCGAAGGGAAATGGGAGTATTTTTACGAATCTGGCGAAAAAGAAGGAAAAGCGGAGTTTGAAAATGGTAAAGGAGAATTTATTGGATATTATCTCAATGGTGATATCAAAATGAAAGGCTTAATTGAAGATGGAGTAAAAATTGGGACATGGGAATTGTATGACGACAATGGCAAATTAGCAGGCTATTATAAGCCTATTTATGAAGATTATGAACCGCTATTAAGAACCGCTAAAAGTCCAAATGAATTATCAGATGAAAACCCACAGTACAATAAGCCAGATTATAGATATAAATCAAAAAGCACCTCTTATTTCAAATCAAGAAACAATGATTTTCCTACATTAATTCTTCAGGCCAATCCATTTAATATGCTTTTTGGTGACTTGCAAGTTGCTTTGGAGTACAATATCCAGCAAAGGATAGGATACGAATTACTTTATCATACTTTTAGAAATCCTTTTTTTGCAAACTCTCTAAATTTACGGGCGGGTGATAACTTTTTTCAAGGGTTCGGATTTAGTTTTAGGCAAAGGTTTTACCATAAAGACACTAAATTCGGAATGCCCTACTTCGGCCATTCCATCTCGTACACTAATGTAGATAGATTCAAATATTACGAAGATGATTCAGGTACCGATGTGCTTTCTGCTGAAATGAATTCACAAGGTATCCGTTATGGTCTACTGGTGGGAAGTAGGATTTTACAAAACCTTAATGATAATGGGTTTACATTTGATATTAACCTTGGCATCAACTTCAATTACTATTTCTTCGGAGAAGTTATAAACGAAGGTGAAAAAGTAGGGATCTTTGAAGATATAAAAAGTTCAAGTTTTAAGTTGCAGCCAATAGTTGGCCTTTCCTTTGGTTATGTTTTTAAACTTAAGAATGTAAAGACCTTAAATCCGTAGCCAGCATACAAGAAATAAAATGATAGAAAAAGAAGTAGTTCTAAAGCCAGAAGAGGCTTTCAACGAGGAAGAGGTTTTAGCGGTAATTCAAAAAAAGTTAGGATTAAAATCAACCCAAGATTTTAGAATTTCCAAGCGGTCGATTGATGCTCGTTCAAAGGAAGTAAAAGTACGGATTAAAGTTGACATAAGTCAAAATGAGCCTTTTCCAGCTAGAATAAACTATAAAATTGAGGACTTGCCCGAGGTTCATAATGCGCGACAATCAGCCATTATTATTGGAGCAGGACCAGCTGGTTTATTTTCAGCATTACGACTAATTGAACTCGGATGGAAACCCATTATTTTAGAACGAGGGAAAGACGTTAGATCTCGAAGGAGAGATTTGGCTGACATCAATAAAAAGCATATTGTAAATTCCGAAAGTAATTATTGCTTTGGTGAAGGCGGTGCTGGCACCTATTCTGACGGAAAGCTCTACACCCGTTCCAAAAAAAGAGGAGATATCTATAGAATTTTGGAAATTTTAGTGGCTCATGGTGCTAAAGAAGATATCATGATCGATGCTCACCCTCATATTGGAACTAACAAACTTCCGAAAATCATCCAAAACATCAGAGAAACCATATTGGCACATGGAGGAGAAGTCCATTTTGACACCAAGGTCACAGGATTTAAGGTGGAAAAACATGAGCTTAAATCTGTAAGCACCGCAAGTGGACACGAATTCAAAGCAGATGCTTTCATTTTGGCAACTGGCCATTCCGCCAGAGATATATTTTACTTATTGCACGAAAATAAAATTCTCATTGAAGCCAAGCCCTTTGCCTTGGGGGTTAGAGTTGAGCATCCTCAACAAATTATTGATAAAATTCAATATAAATGTGAAGAGCGAGGACCATATTTACCTGCTTCTTCCTACTCTCTAGTACATCAAACTTACTTTGAAAATAAGCAAAGAGGTGTATTCTCATTTTGCATGTGTCCAGGTGGTTTTATAGTTCCTGCAGCAACAGAAAGTGGAGAAATAGTAGTTAATGGAATGAGTCCATCAAGGAGGGATTCAAGATTCGCCAATTCTGGGATTGTAGCCGCTATTGAATTAGAAGATATGGTAGATTTTGAAAAGTTTGGTTCATTGAAAGGCTTAGAATTACAAAAATCTATTGAACAAAATGCTTGTAAAATAGGAGGAAATAACCAAACTGCCCCCGCTCAAAGATTAGTAGATTTTACTCAGGGGAAGATTAGTCGTGATTTACCAGACACTTCCTACCAGCCCGGTCTATTTTCAGCTCGTATGGATGAAGTCCTTCCTCCCTTTATAACTGAAAGACTGAAGACTGCCTTTAAAGCATATGGTGAAAAAATGAAAGGTTATTTTACAAATGATGCTGTTGTTGTTGGAGTTGAAAGCCGAACGTCCTCTCCCGTTCGAATCCCTAGAGACAAAGAGACGTTAGAACATACCGAAACTAAAAGACTTTTTCCATGTGGAGAAGGTGCTGGATATGCAGGTGGAATTGTTTCTGCCGCCATGGATGGAGAAAGATGTGCGGAAAAAGTCGTTGAAATTTATCAAAATAAGAAATGAGTAAGAAAACTGTCATTATAGGAGCCACTACCAATCCATCAAGATATGCCTATTTCGCAGCGGATAGATTGACTAATGCAGGACATGAAATCGTTCCTGTGGGTATTAAGAAAGGAGAAGTTTTTGGCGAAGAAATTTTAGATATTCGGAAATCCCCCAAAGTTGATAATGTAGATACTGTCACCCTCTACTTGGGAGCCAGACATCAGCCAGAGTACTACAACTATTTACTCAGTCTCAATCCAAAACGAATCATATTCAATCCCGGAACTGAAAACCCTGAATTGGTAAATTTAGCTAAGGACAAGGGAATCGAAACAGAATATGCATGTACATTGGTCATGTTGGGTAGTGGGGTTTACTAAACCTTCTGAGCAATAAACTCACTGAAATTTAAGACTTCTATGTCACTAAAGTAGAAGTCTTCTTTATTTTCCGTTAGTATCACTTTACAACCCGCTCTTTCAGCAGCACAATATTCAAAACCATCTTTCAAATCATTAATTTTCTACTTGATCACAAAGCCCCTTTAGTGCTAGGCAGATCACTTAATCTACTTTCATCTCTGCTCACTGCCATTTTTATCGCGCGAGCCCATCCTTTGAAAATTGCCTCTATTTTATGATGTTCATTGTCTCCAGACACTTTAACATCTAAATTACACTGTGAAGCATCAGAAAACGATTTGAAGAAATGAAAGAACATTTCCGTAGGCATATCTCCTACCATTTCTCTCTTAAACTCAGCTTTCCAGTTAATCCAGGGTCTTCCACCAAAATCAATAGCTACTTGTGCTAATGCATCGTCCATAGGCAAAAGAAAGCCATAACGATAGATTCCTTTCTTATTCCCAATTGCTAGTTTAAATGCTTCCCCAAGTGCCAAAGCCGTATCTTCAATGGTGTGATGTTCATCCACCTCCAGGTCGCCATCTACCTGAATGGACAAATCCAAGCCCCCATGTTTCCCGAGCTGGTCTAGCATATGATCAAAAAACTTTAGACCAGTAGCATTCGATACTTTTCCACTTCCATCTAAATTCAACTCAATTTTAATATCAGTCTCATTCGTTTTGCGAGTTATAGAAGCTGTCCTTGCTGGCAAAACTAAATATCGTGCTATTTCTCTCCAATCTTTCGATGAAATAGTAGCTTCTGGCAATTCTTCCCCTATGAAAATCGATTTCGCTCCTAGATTTTCAGCTAGCTGAACATCCGTTTTTCTGTCGCCAATCACATAACTGCTAGCTAAATCATATTCATCAGTTAAATATTTATTCAGCATACCTATCCCAGGCTTACGAGTATCTTTTCCCTCTTTTTCAAAACTTCTATCAATATGCTGTTCAACAAAAGTTACCCCCTCAATCTCAAGTTGTTTCAACATCTTATTATGAGCAGGCCAAAAAGTATCTTCCGGGTAAGAATCAGTGCCTAGCCCATCCTGATTTGTGACAATGACCAATTCATAATCTGAATTTTGTGCAATAAATTGCAAGGCACTAATGGCGTAGGGCAAAAACTCCAATTTTTCTAAAGAATCAACTTGGAAATCAGATGGTGGCTCTTGAATGATAGTACCATCTCTATCTATAAACAAAACTTTCTTTTTCATTATTCAGTAATTACAAATTCAAAATTAGTGAAATGAAATTGATTTAAAACAAAAAAAGAAACATCTGAATTCTTCAAATATTTCTTTTCCAAAAACATGAATTAATTCTAGTTCAGAAATCATCCATCAACTTCTTCTTTCTCGCAAAATTCCAAATCAATAGTCCTTTTATCAATATCAGTAGCTTTCACTCTGACTGTAACAGGATCCCCTAAGGTGATCATACGCTTATTGTTTTGACCAATGATTCTATAATTCTTTTCATCAAATTCATAGTAGTCATCAGTCATATCGACTAATCGAACCATGCCTTCGCATTTGGTTTCTATGATTTCTACAAAAATCCCCCATTCTGTCACACCTGTAACCAAGCCATCGAATGCTTTATCTTCTACTGATGCCATAAACTCAACTTGTTTGTATTTAATGGAAGCTCTTTCTGCATCTGAAGCTCTTTTTTCCATTTCAGAGGAATGAAGACATTTGGATTCGAATTCTTCTGCATTAACCGACTTTCCTTGATCTAAGTAATGTTGTAGCAACCTGTGCACCATTACGTCCGGATATCTTCTAATTGGAGATGTGAAATGGGTGTAATACTGGAAAGCCAGTCCAAAGTGAAAGGAGCTCTTAGT
This sequence comes from uncultured Marivirga sp., assembly GCF_963974845.1. Taxonomy (NCBI): domain Bacteria; kingdom Pseudomonadati; phylum Bacteroidota; class Cytophagia; order Cytophagales; family Marivirgaceae; genus Marivirga; species uncultured Marivirga sp. The sequence continues at coordinate 864,193 of NZ_CAXBEQ010000001.1, read as the reverse complement.
AGTATATTTCGCCTTCGCCATGGATCGAATTGCCAGGCTCTCCAAAACATTCTGTTCAGGCTTTCCTTGGATTTCATTCATTAAGGAATTCAAAGATTTTGCCACAGCTTTTTCCTCAATTTCTAATTCATGACCAAATCTTTTAGCAAAAATAGAGAAGGTACTCAATTTCTCTGGATCAGGATAATCATGTTGACGATATACGAAAGTCAGTTTTTGGTCACCTTTCTTTTTGGTTGCAATGAATTCGGCTACTTTTCGATTGGCCAACAACATATATTCCTCCACTAATTTGTGGGCATCTTTTCTCACCTTTGGAATAACTCCAAGAGGTTTACCGTTTTCATCCAACTTAAACTTCACTTCCACCGATTCAAAAGCAATAGCTCCATGCCTAAAGCGAGTTGCTTTCAAATTCTTAGCGATTGCATTAAGCGTGGTAAGTTCTTCGGCATGATCTCCAATTCCTGTTTCCAAAACAGCCTGAGCTTCCTCATAAGCAAACCTTCTATCCGAATGTGTTACAGTTCTACCAAACCATTCATTATGAATTGTTCCTTTATCATCTAATTCAAAAACAGCTGAGAAAGTGAATTTATCTTCATTGGGCCTGAGTGAGCATAAGCCATTTGACAATCTTTCAGGCAACATTGGAATGGTCCTGTCCACTAAATAAACAGAAGTTGCTCTAAAATACGCTTCTTCTTCTAGAAGAGTGCCTGGCTGCACATAATAGGTTACATCTGCGATATGAATTCCGATCTCATAATGACCGTTATCTATTTTTTTGAAAGAAATAGCATCATCAAAATCTTTGGCATCCTCAGGATCGATCGTGAAAGTTGTGGTGCCACGCATATCCCTTCGCTTAGAAATTTCCTTTTCAGGTAATCGGTCACTGATCTTTTCAGACTCTCTAACCACAGCTTCGGGAAATTCCATAGGCAATTCAAATTCCGCCATGATGGAATGGATTTCCGCTTCATTCTCCCCAGCTGGTCCTAAGACTTTAATAACCTTAGCTTCTGGTTTTCGGTCTGTATCTCCCCAACTCTTGATTTCAGCAATTACCTTATCTTGATGCTGAGCTCCTCCCAATTTATCATTATTGATAAAGAAATCAGTATGGATATATCGGCTGTCAGGAATCATAAATGCGTAGCGAACAGATTTATCGATTCGTCCTACAAATTGGGTTTTAGCTCGTTCAACGATCTCAATTACCTTTCCTTCTTCCCTGCCGTCTTTATTTTTCTTGGTGATAACTACTTTTACGGTATCTTTATGAAAAGCGCCTTTCAGCTTATCGGTTTTGACAATGATATCCGTTTCCCTGTCTTCGGAAATGATATAGGCTAATCTTGGATTGACGTGGTCAACTTTTCCGATGATAAATTCAGGTTCTCTAGATGAGACATAGGTAGCTCTGGAAGCTTTTTCAATTTTGCCCTCATTCAATAATTCAACCAGTACTTTATCAATTAGTCGCTTCGCTTCGGCAGTGTTGCTACCCATTGCTTTTGCAATATTTCTAACTGTAAAGGACTTGTGCAGATTAAAATCTAGAATTTGAAGAACTTCTTGTTTAAGTTCTGGTATGCTTTTAATTATTCTTTTGGCCTTTTTTGGGCCTTTTTTATTTCGTTTTTTACTCATGTTTAAAATTAAAATGTTTTGTAAAGGATATGATTAAGTGAATATGAAGAAATCAATAAATCATTCATCCTTAACTTTAATGATTTGCTCTTCTTGCAAGATGGGTTGACCTTTCAATTTGAGGTACAATTGGCAAGTGAGCACTACATCTTTTTCACAATATTCGGCAATTCTTTTTAAATCACCTTCTTTATAATATACTTCATATACTTGGCTTCCGTCAATATCGTCCTTACTAGTGGGTAAATCAAATATGTGGGCCAATAAATCTAATTTGGTATAATGTTTTCTATCACCGAACTTCCACATTTCCAAAGTGTCCGTATATGGTGTTTGCCATGGCTTCATAGCTGAAACGTCCAATATCGAAGGAAGTTTTAAGCCATTGACCAATATTCGTCTGCAAATATAGGGAATATCAAACTCTTTGATATTATGTCCGCAGATAACTGCATTTGTACCGTCAACCTTTTGTAAAATCTCCACTAACTCTTCCAAGAGTTTGGCTTCATTTTTATTAGCTATTGTAGTCAGCCGAAGCTTTCTATTTTTCTCATCTCCAAACATCCAACCTAATGAAGCGACCACAATTTTCCCGAATTCGGCATAAATTCCTGCTCTAGTGTAAATATCTTCTGCTGTTTCTTCATTTTTTGCGAGAAAAGATGCTTTATGTTGCCAAAGCATCTTCTCTTTTTCGGTTAAGTCGTTGTAATATTCGGTTTGTGGGACAGTTTCTATATCGATAAAAAGTATTGCCATCTTAGGTTGGAGTTTAAGTTGAAAGTCGGCTTAAATTATATAAAATATTTTTCAGAGGAAAATTTTACAATAATAACTAATGGAAGGGCGATGATCGGATGTGCAATCCCAGAATCTTAAATTTCAACAAAAAACTTACTAAAACTATCTTTTTACAGGATAGGCTTTAACTTTGCATCGATTTTTAAGCATAGACTTTAAATAACAATGGCATATATTTCACCGATCGAGACCAAAAGTTGGAAAAAGCTGGAGGAGCATTATCAAAACACCAAAGGTATCCATCTCAAAAAACTATTTGAAGACGATAAAGGGAGATTCGAAAAATTCACCCTCAATACTGAATCCCTTTTTATAGATTTCTCCAAAAATAAAATCACAGAAAAAACGCTCAGTTTATTATTGGATTTAGCAGTGGAGATGGAAATTCCTGAAGCCATTGAATCGATGTTTACGGGTAATAAAATCAACCAAACGGAAGATCGTGCGGTACTGCATACTGCCTTGAGAGATTTTTCCAACAATCCTGTTATGGAATCAGGCCAGGATGTAATGCCTTTAGTGAAAAAGGTGAGAAAGCAAATGGAGACCTTCAGCCAAAAGGTGCATTCAGGAGGATGGAAAGGCTATTCTGGCAAAGAGATTAAGCATATTGTCAATATCGGAATTGGCGGCTCTGACTTAGGGCCTGTTATGGTTACCGAGGCTTTAAAACCTTATAAAGTAAAAGGAATCGAGAGTCATTTTGTATCCAATGTTGATGCTACTCATATAGCAGAAGTTTTGCAAAAAATTGATCCTGAAACAACATTGTTTTTAATAGCCTCCAAAACATTTACTACCCAAGAAACCATGACCAATGCCCATACAGCTAGAAGATGGTTTTTGGAGAATGGAGGCAGTGAAGATACAATCAAAAAACATTTCGTAGCGCTAAGTACTAATAAAGCAGGCGTTGAAAATTTTGGGATAGACCCAGCCAATATGTTCGAATTTTGGGATTGGGTTGGTGGTAGATATTCGCTTTGGTCTGCAATCGGATTATCGATTGCCTTAAACATAGGGTATGAAAATTTTGAAGCGCTATTAAAAGGAGCACATGAAATGGATGTTCATTTCAAGGAAGCTCCATTATCTGATAATGCGCCTGTAGTCTTAGCTTTGATTGGCATATGGTACAATAATTTTTACAAAGCCGAAACGGAAGCTATTTTACCCTATGACCAATATTTGCACCGATTTGCTGCATACTTTCAGCAAGGGAATATGGAAAGCAATGGGAAATCAGTTGATAGAAATGGTAAGCCTGCAACTTATCAAACAGGACCAATCGTCTGGGGTGAACCAGGTACGAATGGACAACATGCCTTTTACCAATTAATTCATCAAGGGACAAAAATGATTCCATGTGATTTCATTGCTCCAGCAGTTTCCCATAATCCTATCGGGGACCATCATCAGAAATTGTTAGCTAATTTCTTTGCACAAACTGAGGCTTTAATGAATGGAAAGACAGAAAAAGAAGCTAGACGGGAATTAGAACAAAAAGGCTTAAAGTCAGAAGAAATCGAGAAATTATTGCCTTTTAAAATATTTAAAGGTGATAATCCCACCAACTCCATATTGATAAAGAAAATAACCCCTAAAAGCTTGGGTAGTTTGATTGCACTTTATGAACATAAAATATTTGTGCAAGGCATCATCTGGAATATTTTTAGTTTTGACCAATGGGGAGTGGAGCTAGGAAAGCAATTGGCGGGTTTAATTTTGCCTGAATTAGAGCATGACAATCCTGTTATTGGACATGATGCTTCCACTAATGGCTTAATTAATGAATATAAGCGGTTGAGAAAGGGTAAAAATTGACTAAATTCATCATTATAGGAGCTGGTGCAGCAGGCATTTTTGGAGCTATTAATATAGCAATTAAGAATCCTGATGCGAAGGTGATGGTATTGGAAAAATCAAGCAAGCTACTATCCAAAGTTAAAATCTCTGGTGGTGGGCGGTGCAATGTGACAAATGTCTGTCAGGAACCCCAAGAGCTTATCAAACACTATCCGAGAGGCCATAAAAAACTTAGAAAAGCATTTGAGCAGTTCGGTTCTAAAGAAACTATAGCGTGGTTTGAAAATAGAGGTGTTCAGCTGAAAGCGGAAGCCGATGGGAGAATGTTTCCCATTACAGATGATTCACAAACCATAATTGATTGCTTATTGAATGAATGCAAAAAACACAAGGTAGAAATACTTACCAAAGTTGCGGTAGAATCAGTATCCAAAACAGAAAATGGTTATTCATTAACCATAAAAGGACAGGAAAAAATTGAGTGCGATAAAGTATTAGTGGCTACTGGCGGACATAATAAACTAGAATCCTTTCAGTGGTTGGCTGATTTGGGGCATAGTATTTCCGAGCCTATCCCCTCTTTATTTACTTTTAACTTGCCAAATTCTCATATCACAACATTATCAGGAGTTTCAGTTTCTGATGTTGAAGTAAAAATTGCCGGAACAAAACTATCTCATCACGGCCCCTTATTGATTACTCATTGGGGCATGAGTGGGCCAGCAGTGCTGAAACTTTCCGCTTGGGGAGCTAGGATTCTGTATGATAAGAATTATAAATATTCAGTGCTTGTTAACTGGCTGGCGACTTCCAATGAGGAAGAAGCTAGAATGAGACTCATTGAATTTCAATCAGAAAATCCTAAAAAGATGTTATTCAACAGCAATCCTTATCAATTGCCAAAAAGGCTGTGGGAATATCTTCTCACTAAATGTGATATTGATGAAGGCTTACGCTGGAATAATTTTTCAGGTAAAAAATTCAATAAGCTTGTCAACCACTTAGTAGCGGATTTATACGAGGCGTCAGGAAAGACTACTTTCAAGGAAGAGTTTGTAACAGCAGGAGGAGTAAAATTAGGCGATGTTAATATGCAAACTATGGAAAGCAGAAACTGCCCAGGCTTGTTTTTTGCAGGTGAAGTTTTGGATATTGATGGCGTCACTGGGGGTTTTAACTTTCAAGCCGCTTGGACTACAGCTTGGTTGGCTTCGCAGGGAATTTCAGAAAATGAAAAAGCCCTTCAAAATTAACTAAAAGGCTTTCCGTTTTTATTAAGGTTTGGTTTTACAAATTACCCTGCTTGATGTTCTTCCCTTAGTAAATCATTAACTGTTTTTACAGGATTAAAGGTTGATAATGGCACTTCTACAAAAAGCGTAATCCAATCAGACATTGCACCATTCCACAAGCCTGGAAGCTCCAATGCTTTTAACTCCTTACCATCTTTGGATTTAGCCGTAATAAATCCTGTTTCTGGATTTCTATATTTTATTAAATCAAACTTTCGACCATGTAAATCCTTAATTCCACAAACCAAATCAACTGGATTGAAATGAGTGGAATTTTGCAATGCTTCCTGCGCCCTTTTATCATCAGGATCAATTTGGGATGTTTCTGCTATTTGCAAGTTTAATGAGCCATCCTCTTCTTTTACCCAGAAAGGACCACCTCCTGGCTCTCCAGTATTTTTCACCATGCCACATACCCTTATTGGTCGGTGCAATAAATACTGCAGATAACCTACTTTCTCTGAAAAATCCAATTGAGCATAATCGTCCTTAAATACTAAAAACAGATCCTTTCTGGCAAAATTCTCAATTTCTAATAATTCCAACTCACTGATATTTCTTTCCAATTGATTTTGATAACCAAACAATCTACTTTGGACACTCATTAACAATCCGGCTAAAGCTTTCTTATAGTGAATAGTATTCAATTTTAAATGATCAGGTACTACATTATCGATATTTTTGATAAAAACTATATCACTATCTAAATCATTCAAGTTTTCAATTAAAGCGCCATGACCAGCAGGCCGAAATAGAATACTTCCATCTTCATTGTAGAAAGGAGTATTATCAGGGTTGACTGCAATGGTATCAGTTTCAGGCTTTTGTTGAGAAAAGGTAATATCAAATTCACTGAAACCCTTCCTTATATGGTCCGCATGCTCTTCGAATAGTTTTTGATGCTCAGGTGAACAAGTAAAATGCAATCTAACTTTTCCTTCAGTCCCTCTTGCATAATTTTCACCTTCTGTAAAATGCTCGGCTACCGGTGTTTTAATTCCTGATTTATAATCATGAAATTCCAAGAGTCCTTTGGGCAAATTCCCGTAATTTAATCCATCTTCGAAAAGCAGAGTTTGTACGATCTTATGATACTCTCCATTCTTTAAAGCTTGATCGATCCCACTTCCATTCTCTTGCATTTCCTTATCTAATGCTTGAGAAAACGCGAAATTATGAATATTGTCAAAGAATTTTTTCAAAAATTGATCATGCTCTGCTTTAGATTCATCTTCCTCCAGAAAAGCATACAAATTCTTAAACATCCGACTAGCAGCTCCACTTGCAGGTACAAATTTTATCAAGTTATAATCATTTGACTGCTTCTCATAAAAGGAAATAAATTCATCTATACTTTTTTCAGATAATTGAATCAATCCATCTCCAATAGTAGCGGGTCTATCAATAGGCAAATAAGGAAACCCATTTTTAAATCTATTTAACTGTTCCTCTACCAGATCAATTGACTTTGCTGCTTTTTGAATATCTTCTTGTAATTTACTATCCATAATTTTAGGTTGTTAGGTTTAAAAATATGTCTCTAAAGCCATTTTGTAGCTACTTTCATAAGCGCTATACAAATTCTTCCAATCAAAAACTTCTGATAAATCTTCTGACTTATTCCGCATATCAATTCTTTCTCTACTAGTGATTTGAGTGAAATCCCACATCACATTCGTCAATTCCTCAGCTGCCTCATCAAAGCTTTTATTGGCTCTTTTTACTATGAACATTCCATGCTTTCTATCTCCGATACTCACATTCTTCATGTAGTCTCCGAATCCTGACAAATCTGAAGTCACTGAAGCTACACCTCTTGCCAAAGATTCTAAAGGCGTATATCCCCAAGGTTCATAATAGCTTGGAAAAACTCCAAGATGGCAAGCCCTTACAAAATCATCATACTCCATTCCAAATAACGGATTCGTGGACGATATAAAATCAGGATGATACACTACTTTAACTTTATCGGATTCGTGGTTGACAAGGTTGGCGGTTCTCAAGAAATTTAAAATATCGTCTTTATCATCGTTCACTAAATTATGCGTTACCACGGGCGGCAAACCACCTGACTTCCATGCCTGTATAGTTCTTCTGTGCCGCAATTTCCAATAGTCATCCACCATATCATTTAAATTCGGAAGCTTATGATCTCCTTTACTTGAGGCGGCCTGACGATATAATCGATTCTTAATCTGTTCTACTATTGCATTTGAATTGGTATTAATTTTATCCAACATCGCCCTTGCATTCAAAACATCAGGATTGATGGACTGAACAGGTTGACGTGTAATAAAAAACATGACCACAGTTAATGGGGAGTTAGCTTCCTTCAATCTATGGTTTAAGCGAGCCAACGCTTCTAGGGTTAAATCGTAACCTTTATTGGAATATTCAAATCTCCCAGAGGTAAAAAAGTAAAGTGTTTTATTTAAGTTAAATGAATAACTTTTAAAAAAATGCCCCATAATAAACTGCTCAAGTAGAAGCTTATATTTATGATGCAAATTCTGTACTTCATGCAATACTGAGAACCTTTCTATATTTAAGCCATTAGGTAATATTTTATCTGGGCTCCTACCCAGCAAATGAAAACATTCTTTTCCTGTCACTTCACTGACGGTTGTAAAAACATGTGCACCATGAACACAAGCTCGCTCTAATTTAACATTTGCCTCTACATTAAAATGAACTGCTTCTTTATGCCAATCCATAAATGGAAGGTGATCATAAAATTGGGGGTCGTTCATAGCCAAATATCTACCTAAAAGTGTGGCATGAGTTGTAAATATTGTTTGCAGAGGAACTTGATCTCTACGCAAGTTTGGAATTGCAGAACCAGCCATCCATTCATGGAAATGGGCTATTGGCTTCAATTTTTTATCAATGGCCACTCGAGTCAATTCAGAAAGAAAAATATGCACCATGTATCCAAAAGCCAATACCTCATCCATCAGTGGATCATGATTTTTAAAATCTATTCCGTGATTTTGCCAATAATAGTATTTAATATCACCTAATTCGTGAAAGGAAGACTTATGGTCAAACAGTAAGGTTTGAGGTCTACCCGATACTAACCAATATCCACTCTTTATATTTAAACCTTTCTCTCTACATATTCTTAAAGTTTCATCAATTACATCGTGACCAAACTGTGCCTCTTCAAAATCAGTGGCTGCTTCTTTGGGCGCATAAGGACCTAGAAGAACATAGTTTTTTCCCCAGTTTTTCACCATAGTAGGTACCTTGGATCGTATAACCGTGTAAATTCCGCCTACTTGATTGCAGACCTCCCAAGCCACTTCGGTTAAAATATGTGCTTCATTATCAATCGAATTAGTTTCCTTCATACTTGTTCGTTTCTCAATATCTGGAATAGAATACTTAATTTATAAGAATAATCTGTAAATAAGACCAAATGGAGTGAAAATCAATCCAGTTTTGTTAAATTAAAATAGCTTTTAGTCTTAGAACCTTAATTTAAAAAAAATAAGCAAATACTTAGTGTATTAACTACAATAAGTAGTTAATTTGTATTGGAATTGGCGATAAATCGCTAAATAGTAATACTTTAATATGGAAGAAAATAAGGATAAAGCTGAAGAGTCTGCGAAGGATTTTGAAGGCAATTATATAGAAAAATTTAAAGAGCATAAGGAAGAGGAATTTTATCCTGGTGGAATCATCAGCTGGAAACAGAAAAAAGGCAAAATAAAAATTTATGCCCAACACTCTACCTTGGAACTCAGTATTATTAGTGAGAAAATCCTAAAATTTCGTTACGCCAATGATGGATATTTTGAAAATGACTTTTCTTACGCAATTGACCCAGAATTCGAATTTAAAAATACGAATTATCATTTCGAGACATCTCAAGATGCATTAATTGTCAGTACTGATTTGCTCAAGTGCATCATTAAAAAATCAGATGCAACAATCAAAATCCTTGATAAGGATGGAAAAATGTTAGTTGAAGATGAAAAAGGCTATCATTGGAAAGATGAAAAAAGATTTGGTGGACATGTAGTTATTTCTACCTTAAAATCTTCGAAAAATAATAAATATTACGGCTTAGGCGATAAAACAGGCAGTCTAAATTTGAATGGAACTCGTAGAGAATTATGGGGCACCGATTGCTATGGATATGGCAATGAAACAGACCCTGTGTATAAAAACATTCCATTCTTTATGGGTTTGAATGATGGAGAAGGCTATGGTATCTTCTTAGACAATTCTTTTCGGACATTCTTTGATTTTGGGCATGAGAGAAAAGAGGCCTTAAGTTTTTGGGCACAAGGAGGGGAAATGCGATATTACTTCATCTATGGTCCTAAGTTAGAAAATGTAGTGCAAGATTACACCGAGCTGACAGGAAGATCCCCTCTCCCACCAAAATGGGCATTAGGTTACCATCAGAGTAAATGGAGCTATTATCCTGAGCAAACAGTTCGTGAATTGGCTAATAACTTCCGCGACAAGAAAATTCCATGCGATGTGATCCATTTAGATATTGATTACATGGATGGCTATAGAATCTTTACCTGGAATAATGAAAGGTTCCCAAATCCAAAGCAGATGATTGCCGATTTGAAGGAAGATGGATTTAAGACCATCGTAATTGTTGACCCCGGAATTAAAATTGATCCGCTCTATACAGTTTTTCAACAAGGTGTTCACCATAATTATTTCTGCCAAAGAATGGATGGTGCCAGATTTAAAGGCAGTGTTTGGCCTGGCCCTTGCCATTTCCCTGACTTCACAAATCCTGCAGCAAGGAAATGGTGGTCAGGATTATTCGGAGGACTAGTACAAGATGGAGTGGCTGGCGTTTGGAATGATATGAACGAGCCTGCAGTATTTGAAGAAGGCACATTTCCACGTGATGTAAGACATGATTATGACGGTCATCCGTGTAGCCATCGAAAAGGACATAATGTTTACGGAATGCAAATGGCCAGAGCAACCTACGAAGGCTTAGAGCAATTTTCAGGAAATAACAGAAGCTTTACCATCACCCGCTCAGCATATGCAGGAATTCAAAGATTCAGCTCTGTTTGGACAGGAGATAATATGGCCTCATGGGAGCATTTGAAAATTGCCAATATTCAGTGCCAAAGATTAAGTGCTTCGGGTGTTTCTTTCTCTGGCTCTGACGTAGGGGGATTCATCGGAGCCCCTGATGGAGAACTGTATACTCGTTGGATTCAAATGGCTACTTTCCATCCATTTTTCCGAACGCATTCATCAGGAGACCATGGCGACAAAGAGCCTTGGCAGTTTGAAGAAAAATATTTGAACATTGTAAGAAGATTTATCGAAATGAGGTATGAAATCATGCCATACCTCTATACGACCTATTGGCAATATGCAGAAAATGCTAAACCTATGTTGCGGTCGATATCTTTAGTATATCAAAACGATACTGAGACTTTGGACAGAGAAGAAGAATTTCTGTTAGGCCAGTATTTACTGATTTGCCCGGTTTCCGCTCCTAAAGTAACTGAAAGAATGATGTATTTGCCTGAGGGCAAATGGTATAATTTCTGGACTGATGAGATATTATTGGGAAAAAGGGAAATTACTGTCCAAACTCCTTTGGATCAAATTCCAATGTTTGTAAAAGCGGGAGCAATTCTCCCTATGCAGGATAAAATGCAGTATGTGGATGAATTCATTCCCGAAAACATCAAACTTCACGTTTATAAAGCTTTAGAAGAAACGGAAAGCGAATTATATGAAGATGATGGACTGACCAAAGATTTTGAAATGGGTATCAGTACTTTGCACACTTTTATTCAAAAGCCCGTTGATAATGGTGTAATCATTCATCATAATCTGGACAAAGAATTTGAAAGTGGAAATAAAGGATTTGAAGTGATTCTACATGGATTTGAAAATATTGAAAAAGTAATAGTAGATGGTCATACAATTAGTACCATCGCTAATTCAACATTTATCGTTAGTAAAGAATTTACTACAATTGAAATCATAAAATAGTAACCTTATAAAAAATCGCCCATGGAAGTTTTGATGATCGGACCAGGAAAACCAAGCCCGCAGAACAGCGGACTGGGAATCGCATGCTATCATATTGCTCAGCATTTAGCTGAAAAGGTGCATCTGAAATTATTTTCGGTCGAGAGTGCAGATGAATTAGCGGAGCAAGAAACTGAGCAAAGTAGAATTGAAACAGTCAATAGACAAAAGCTCACTAACAAACAGCAATTGAATGCCGATTTAGTTCACCTGTCTGTTAAAAGTGAACTCAATCCCTATTTTTATGCTGGAAGTGTTGAAATTGAAGAGCAATACAATGATAATATTGAAATTTCTGTACAAGAAGCATTAGAGGATTTCAGCCAAAAAATCATTTCCAAAAGCAGGAATCTAGATTTTGATATTATTTATGCGCATGATTGGACCGCCATTCCTGCATCCAAGCAATTAAAAGAGTTGAGTAAAAAACCTTTTGTTTTGCATATTCATGCCTTGGATTACGATCGTAGTGGAAAAAAAAGCAATTCATGGTTATTTGACTTGGAAAGGGAAGGCATGCAGAAAGCTGATTTAGTAATAGCCGTGAGCAAGTACCATAAAAATATAATGGTAAAAGAATACGGTATTTCAGCTTCCAAGATCAAGGTAATCCATCATGGAATTAATGAATTAAAACCATCTGCTTATAAGGCCCCATTCAAAGAGGATATTGTTCTTTTTTGTGGAAGATTAAGTTTACAAAAGGGTGCTACGACCTTTATAGATATTGCAGAAGCACTAATACAAAAGGAGAATAAACTTCGATTTGTTGTCGTTGGGCAAGGTGAATTGATGGAAGAAATGATTTCGTCTGCTACTGAAAAAGGACTAATGGATAAAATTCATTTCACAGGTTTTTTACCGCAGGAGGATGTTTTTGCTGTCATGAAAGCTTCTCAAGCGATGGTGATGCCGTCATTATCAGAGCCCTTTGGTCTATCTGCTTTGGAGGCTGTGAGTTTGGAAGTGCCACTAGTTTTATCAAAAAATTGTGGCGTGGCTGAAGTTTTAAGTAATGTAAACACAGTGACTACAAAAGATGCAGCTGCATATGCAACAGCTGTTCGAGCACTACTGGCTGACAAAAAGCAATCTTTAAAAGTCGCCAAAGAAAACGCAGCGTCTGTTAAGAAAAGAAACTGGAAAGATGTTTCATCTGAAATTTTATCAGCACTAAAGCAAGTATAAAAAATGGATAATTACCAAATCATACATTTCAATCACCCGCTGGAGGTAAAAAGATTATCATTTTTAGATATTGGAAAAAATCGTTCAGCCATAAATGAACTTAATAGTCAGCAAGATTTTGTCAATGATTTCGCTGATTTGGTTCATTCAAAATTGAAAACTGTATTAAAAATGGCGGATGAAAGAAAAATGCCATTAGTGTTTTTCAGTTTACCATTTTTGAAATTTCTCAAACAGCATGACACAAATTTGATGTTGGAGATCAAAAAACAAGTTGATACTGGAAAAATACAATTGGTAGGTTCATGTGCCTATCATTCATTCAGTTACTTATGTTCTCCACTTTTATTCAAAAAAGAGGTCGAATTATATCTGGATGGATTAAATGAATATTTTGAAAAGAAGCCTGGGATTTTCATTAATACAGCTTGCTTGTACGATGATCAAGTCGCTGAAATAGTAAATGCGCTAGGTTATCAAGGAATTATTGCCACCGCAAACCCCTGGCATTTGGCGGGGAAGCATTCTGGTCAAGTTTATAAATCGAATACCGCACAGCCCTTCAATATATTACTTTCTAATGGTGACGGTCCAGACAATTTTCAAATTAGCCTGGTGAATGGTTATGGAAGTGCCTACAACTCTGATTTTATAGACAAAGGCGTGTCAAATAATAAGCAAATTCAAGAGTTGTTCATGCTAGACAGTTCTGATGAGCACTCTGTTTATGCAGTAAGTTTGCCATTAAGTTCTCCTTCATGGGAGCATAAAATACCTGATTACACGAATAATCCATTGCAAAAAGCATTATTGAAACAAGCTGCTAATTTGGTTAACCAATTTCATGAAAAATTATCAGATGAAGATTATAAGCTTTTAATGCTGTTATGCCAACCCGACCACCTGTTGCAAATCAATCAAACTAGCAAAGAAGAAGGATACGATCATTTTATTAGCAGCATGAATTGGTTGACGGATATTAGTTTGCGGTATAAGTGAAAACGGAATTACTAGTGGGTTAATATTTTCGGTGATAGGTCTTAGGTTGCAAATTATCTCTAGTTCAGATGATAGTATTTTAACAGCAGTCGTTAATTTTTCCGTCTATTATATTTCATTTCCCTAATAAAAATGTTTATCTCAGCTTTATTCACATTTCTTATCTAATTAGTACCACCTACTTTCAGACCGAACTGCAGTTACCAACCTACTCATGAAGTGAGTTCCGTGTCTTTCCCCAATTGGGGCTTAGGGGGCTTTATAAATGCCCATCAAATCTCCAGCTATTTTTTCGGCCGAAAACTGCACTAAGTGTCCCTCTACGCCAACAAGCAACTGCTCATTAAACGCATTATCATCTGCTAGTTTCACCATTTGCGAAGCTAATTCTTCATGATTTTTTGGATTCGCATAAAGTGCATACTTCCCTCCTGCTTCTTTCATAGCGGATTGATTGCCCGTCACCACAGAAGTACCGACAGAAAGGGATTCTAACACAGGGATTCCAAAACCTTCAAAACTCGATGGATACACAGAAGCTACCGCTCCTTTATAGAGATAAGGCAATTCAGTGAATGGGATATTATTGTAAATCCGAACATTTTGATCAAGCCTCAAATCATTAATTTCCTTTTCCACTTCTTTTTGATAATCCGTTCTCTTTCCTACAATCAACAGCAGTAAATCATGATTTACTTGATCCAAAACCAATTTAAAAGCTTGTACCAAATCCTTAGCATTTTTCCTGTCTTCGATTGAACCTACATACAAAAAATAAGGCTGATGTAAGCTGTATTGATCCAATAGGTACAACAACCTTCTGGTTTTCAATTCCTGCTTATAGATGGGGTGAACACCCTGATAAACCACATGGATCTTAGACGAATCAATGTCAAAAAATTCTATGATATCTTTTTTAGTTTGTTCGCTGATCGCAATAATTTCATCTGCCTTTTTACATGCAGACTTAAATTTCTTTTTATAAATCCTCCTATCTATGAAAGGATAAAAATCAGGATATCTCAAAAATATTAAATCGTGAATAGTGACAATTTTCTTCGACCTATTTTTTAAGCCCGAGGGCAATTCATTGCTGAGTCCATGAAATACATCCACATCTTCCCTCTCTGCCAATTTGCCGATTCTTTTAGAGCGCCAAGCACTTTTGAGAGCGCCTGCTTTCCATAAGCCTGAAGGTAAGACAGTAATTTCTTTATTTTCCTTCAAAAAATGGGCGGCTTCATCACGTGTAGACACTTGAGGTGTGAAAAGTGAATACTGCTCCTTGGGATACTGTTCTTTCAAGGCAGAAATTACAAACCGACTATAATTGCCTAATCCCGTAAAATTATTGAAAGCACGCTTGGCTTCGAAAGCTATATGCATATTAAAAAATTAAATCTTCATTTTGTCACAACTCAAAACTAAATAAATTTCTTTTGTGGTACTCATTACTTCTTTAAAAAGAAAGATAATTTGTAGTTTTGCATTGAAGCGGGGGAATGAATGAATCAATATAAAGTAAAGACATTAGAAAACGGGATCCGCGTGATCCACCAACCAGTAAGTAACTCTAAAATAGTCCATTGCGGATTCGCTTTGGACATTGGAAGCCGTGATGAAAAACCACATCAGGTGGGTATTGCCCATTTTTGGGAACATATGGCTTTTAAAGGCACCAAAAAACGTAAGACCTTTCACATTCTCAACAGATTGGACTCTGTCGGTGGTGAGTTGAATGCCTACACTACCAAAGAGAAAATATTTTTCCATGCATCTGTTTTGGAGCAATATCTCGATAAAGCCATGGATTTATTGGTGGATATCACCTTCCAATCCATTTTCCCTGAAAGACAAATTGAAAAAGAACGGCAGGTCATTTTAGAAGAAATGGCGATGTACAAAGATTCACCTGAAGATGATATTCAAGATCAATTCGATGAAGTCATTTTTTCAGGACACCCACTTGGAAACAATATTTTAGGAACTGAAGAAAGCCTCAAAAGCTTTACTCGAAATCATTTCTTAGAATTTTTAGAAGAAAATTTAGATACAGAGCGAACGGTTTTTTCGATCGTAGGTGATATTCCTGAGAGAAAATTGGAACGCTATGTTAAGAAATACTTAGAGCCCATTGCACATCATAAAAGGAAAAGAGAAAGAATTCCTTTTGAAGTTTATCAACCTAACACCTTGAATTTCGATAAAGAAATTTCTCAATCTCAATGTGCGATTGGTACCACCGCCTACCCTATTCATCATCCCAAAAGACTTGCATTTTTTATGTTGGTCAATATTTTAGGTGGGCCTGGAATGAATAGTCGCTTAAATATGGCCCTACGCGAAAAATACGGATTTGTGTATGCTATTGATGCTGGCTATCATCCATTCACTGATACTGCTCTTTTCAGCATATTTTTCGGGACAGACCCTGGTCAGCTTCCGAAAAGCATAAAACTGGTAAAAAAGGAACTCAAAAAATTGAAAGATCAGCCTCTAGGCAGTTTGCAATTGCATGTTGCCAAACAACAACTTATGGGACAATTGGCAATGGCAGAAGAAAATAATATGAGCTATATGTTGATGTTGGGCAGGAGTTTATTAGATAAAGATAAAATCGAATCTTTAGATGAGCTTTTTGAACAAATAAAGCAAATTTCAGCTAAGGATTTACAAAATACCGCCCATGAGATATTCGAAGATGATCGATTGAGCATCTTAACTTATAAAGCTAAAAGAAGATAAATATGGAATTCCTAGATCCTGACTTAGACAAATATATTGAAGCTCATACCGAGCCTGAGAATGAGTTACTCCATAAAATCAACAGGGAAACACATACCGAAGTTTTAAAACCCCGTATGTTAAGCGGACATTTGCAAGGCAGGGTATTATCGATGCTATCTCATATGATTCAGCCTGAAAACATCTTGGAAATCGGCACTTACACGGGCTACTCGGCTCTTTGTATGGCAGAAGGATTAAAAAAAAATGGAAAACTGATTACCCTAGATGTAAACGAAGAATTAGCAGATCGGGTAAAATCTTATTTTCAGGCGTCACTTTTCTCAGAGCAAATAGAAGTGAAAATTGGAAAGGCATTGGACATCATACCAACTCTCAATAAAACTTGGGATATGGTGTTTATAGATGCAGATAAATCAAATTATTTAAACTACTACCAACTTTGTATTGAACAAGTGAGAAAAGGCGGATATATTTTGGTCGACAATGTATTGTGGAGCGGAAAAGTATTAGAAAAAAACAGAAAAAAACTAGACAAGGATACTGAAAGTATGCTGAATTTCAACGAATTTGTGCATCAAGATGATAGAGTTCAAAATGTGTTATTTCCCATCCGAGATGGATTAATGATTTTAAGAAAAAAATGAATATAAAACTTTCTCTTTTCACATCAGCAATATTTGTACTTACAGTTGTAAAGCTTTGTGCTCAGCAAGTTCCTTCTAGAATGGAATTTGCAAACATGGAACTTCGACTTACCACAGGAGCTATAAAGGACATTCAAGCTGATGTGGACGCTCTCACCAGAAGTGAAACTTATTTCCAAAAGAAACTGGAGCGCGTGGATATGTATATGCCGATCATTGAAAGAATTTTCAGAGAGGAAGGCTTACCTGAAGATTTCAAATATTTGGTCATACAAGAAAGCGCTTTGGTATCCGATGCTGTGTCTAGTAGCAATGCGGTAGGTTTTTGGCAATTTAAGGAAATATCTGGACTTGAAAACGATTTAAGAATTGATCGTCATGTAGATGAAAGGATGAATATAGTTTCATCTAGCCGTGCAGCAGCAAACTATCTAAAAGATCATAATAAATATTTCGATAATTGGGCTTATTCTTTAATTGCTTACCAAAGAGGTCGAGGTGGTGCCGCTGACGTAATTGATGAAAGTAATTTTGGCAAAAGTAGTTTAAAAATAACCAGTGATACTTATTGGTATTTGAAAAAATTCCTTGCTCATAAGGTAGCATTTGAACATACTATTGGAACCTCAAAGCCTCCTTTTTATCTGAAGGAAATTGAAAATGTAAAAGGAACATCTCTAAAAACGATTGCAAAAGAAGAAAATGTGTCGCTTGAGCAAATAGAAGAATATAATAAATGGATTAAGAGAGGAGCTATACCAGAAGACAAAAATTACACTGTCATTGTACCTCTAACCAATTTAGAGAAGATTGAAAAATTGCAGAGCCAGCGGCAAACCACATCTAAAGACTTACCTGGCAATATTGATGATCAGCAGCAACAAAATTTCCCTTTAGTAGGTAATTATCCTAGCAGGGCTGACAGAACAATCCCACATAAAGTAGAGGTAAATGGATTAGACGGAATCTATGCTCCAGCAGGATATACAGTTGAAAAATTAGCAAAAACTGCAGAGGTTGATCAATTCAAATTTAGAAAATGGAACGATCTTAAAATTAGAGAAGAATTAGAAACAGGTAAGATATATTATTTAAGACGAAAAAGGAACAGGGCAAAATTCTATTATCACACAGTAGCGCAAAATGAAAACATGTGGGAAATAAGTCAGAAATATGGACTTAAGCTTAAAAAATTATACCGAAAAAACAGGATGGAACCACCACAGCAACCTAAAGTTGGCAGGGTACTATGGTTGCGTCATAACCGACCAGCAAGTCTCCCTGTAGAATATAGAGAACCACCTAAACAAGAAAGCGAAGCTCATGATCTAAATGAAACAAAAGCGATCGTGGAAAGTCAAGCTGAACAAGCAAAAGTCCCAGTAGTCGAAAAAACTGAAGTAGAAAAATCTTCTCAAATGGAGAAGCAGGCAGCGGATAGTCTTAAAATAGAAGATCCTAAAAGTATAAGTATTGATAGCACCCAATATAACATTAAGGATACTTTATCTACTAAGGCTAACGATATGGGACAAATGGATTCGGTAGCAATTTCCGAGGCTCAAAAACCTGTAGACGATTCCGTTGCTCAGGAAATTACTTCTGAAGAAAATGAAAACTTGGAAACAGAAATTGAGTATGACGAGAACGACTTCACTGATTATTCCATAAAGAAAGGAGATACTTTTTTTTCAATTGCCAATAGATTTAATATGAAAATTTCAACATTATTGAATGCAAACGACTTGGGGATAAGAGACACATTATCGATTGGTCAAATTATAAAAGTAAATACTGATGGTTATGTTACTCAAAATGATATAGTTGAAGATAAACAACCTGCTACAAATGAGACTTCTAAGGAAAACATAGAGATAAAAGAAAACAATATAGAGCACAGGGTTACCTCAGGAGACACTATGTACGCGTTGGCCAAGAAATACAATGTCACCTTAAAAGAAATCATGGAGTGGAACAATAAAGAAGACTACAATTTGAGAGAAGGCGAATTAATTATGATTAAGCAGAAATAAATATGCTCTAAGCATAAATTCCTGCCTACAATATCTTACATTTGTGTCATCTATCGAAAAAATATCGCATTTCGAAAGATTTATGTTTTAATTAAAAAAAACTTTACTTATGTTTAGAACTAACTCTAAACAGGGTATATTGATCAATAGATTACAAGGGTAAATTACATGGTAACAGCTACAAAAACTGTTGATTTAGTGATGCTTGTTGATGATAATGATACTGATAATTTCATTAGCAAACGAATCATAGAAATAACTGAGTTCGCAAAATACGTGGAAATCAAAAATTCGGGCAAGAGTGCCTTGGAGTATTTGGAAGAGCACAAGGATGATCCTGACAAGCTTCCAAATATTATATTTTTGGATATTAATATGCCCATTGTGGATGGGTTCGTATTTTTATATGAATTTGAGAAATTCTCTGATATCGTAAAAGATAAATGCAAGGTTATCATTTTATCAAGCTCTGATAATAAGAGAGATATTGATAAGATCGTCAATAATGATCATGTAATTAAATTTATCACGAAGCCCCTAACAGAGAATGCTCTTAACGAGATTAGGTCTCTCGATCTATATTAATTAGATTTTCCATCCATCAATTTTATCTTTATCATGAAGATTATCAAGACTAGTTTTATCTTGTTTTTCCTAAGTTCTTTAGCTTATTCCCAAACTGATAGTATTAAATCTGATACCACATATTGGGAGAAAGGAGCTGTTTTAAACCTTAATTTTTCACAAGTAGATCTGACCAATTGGAATGGAGGTGGTAAAAGTTCAATTTCCATTGGTGGTTTAACAAATTTCAATGCCAATTATACCAAAGGAAAAAACGTTTGGGACAATCGTTTAGATATGGCCTATGGCTTATTAAGACAGGGAGAAAGCGAAGCTCCGTTTGTTAAAACTGATGACAATATCATATTAACATCACGATATAGCCGACAATTAAAAAAACGAATGTTCCTGTCTGCCATTGTGGATTTCAGAACGCAATTTGATGAAGGCTTGAATGATGAGAGCGTTGTAATTTCACGATTCATGGCACCGGGCTTTTTGCTAGCAAATATTGGTGTTACTTACAAATACAAAAAGCTTTTTACCGCAACTCTTTCGCCATTATCTTCTAAAAGCACATTTGTTATGGATGACAGTCTTTCAACAGCGGGAGCCTATGGGGTTGAGGCAGGCGAAAATTTTAGATTTCAGGGTGGTATAAACTTTTCCTCATCCTTTCAAAAGGATATCTGGGAAAACGTCAATCTATCAACTAATTTGAACCTCTTTGCTGATTATGAAAAATTAGGCAACGTTGATGTAAACTGGGAAACTGCACTCAATTTTAAAATCAACAAATTTCTTTCCGCTAGTTACAGTACCCAGTTCATTTATGATGATGATATCAAATCAAAGGAAATAATTGTGAATGATGCTACAGGAGAGTCTAGAAATGTTGCTGGAGTGCAGTTCAAGAGCGTAATGAATATAGGTCTCAATATCAAAATATAAAATACAACATCTACTCCGAGTTCAATCATCCTTAAAGTCGACCAAATTTTAGTAATCTGTGTCTAAGCCAAAAGTGTCTTTCAGCTTGCTTAGTAGTGGATTCTCTTTTAACATGGCTTCAAACTTTTCCTTTGGTGTATAAGGACGCTCTGCGGCCTTCTCTATATTGACCTTATGTTGTAATTGAATTGCACTATTTTGAAATTTATTTCGTAAAAAGGTTAAAAAATCTGATTTGATCCTTTCAATTCCATCCACTTCTATCGGATTGGTCAATTCTACAGTGATCAATTCATTTTCAAGTCTGATTGAATTTTTTAAGGAGTTCTCCGCCACTGGCCCTACTTTATTCTTATCAATAAACTCTAAGATTGCAGCCTTAAGGGAAGATTCATTAAAATCAGCCTTTCCTTCACTATGATTTGCTAAATCTACAACCTCCTCTTCAGGCTCATTTTCGAATTCCTTTTTAGAGATAGTTTCCTTTTCTAGCGTTTTAATTCTATCACCAGGCTTTGGTATAGATGGTGAAGACTTTAAAGGCTTAGCTTCAGTAGCTTTTGCAGCAATTTGATCAGCTAGCGACTTCTGACTTGCTTTATTTCGATCAGTTTCCTCATCTTCAGACTGACTTAACTCACTTTTTTTTTTAAAACTGCGTCATGTTGCTTTGCTAAATCTACTGCACTGTTGATTTTTGCTAACTTCATTAAAGCCAATTCAACGGCCAGTCTCTGATTCTTGCTTGCCTTATAGGATTGATCTGTTTGATTAAGTATCTGTAATCCAGAAAGTATAAATGAAGGAGAAACGTCCTTAGCTTGTTGTTGGTATTGAGCTTTTACTTGTTCAGAAACTTCCAACAGCTGCAAGGTAGATGTATCTTTACATACTAGCAAATCTCTGAAATGAGCAGCCAGACCATTTACAAAATTATGACCATCAAATCCGTTTTTTAAGATCTCATCAAACAATAAAAGTGCCTCAGGAATTTTTTCCTGATGTAAAGCATCTGTCACTTTAAAGTAATAATCATAATCCAGAATATGAAGATTATCAATTGTTGCCTGATAGGTGATCTTATTATTAGGAGAGAATGTAACAATTAAATCAAATATGGAAAGTGCATCACGCAGCGCCCCATCTGCTTTTTGTGCAATTAAATGCAATGCAGCTTCTTCAGCCTCAATACCCTCCCTCTCAGCTATCTCTTTGAGATGTTCTGAAATATCAGAAACTTTGATCCTATTGAAATCATAAATCTGACATCTTGAAAGAATAGTTGGAATTACTTTATGCTTTTCCGTTGTGGCTAAAATAAATATCGCATAGGAAGGCGGTTCCTCCAATGTTTTCAAAAAGGCATTGAAAGCCGCATTGGAAAGCATGTGAACCTCATCAATTATATAAACTTTATATTTCCCATGCTGAGGAGGAACTCTAACTTTATCAATCAGATTCCGAACATCATCTACAGAATTATTCGAGGCAGCATCTAATTCATAGATATTTAGGGAAGATGACCCTTCCATATTATCCACTTCAAAATCGTTGATCAGTCTTGCTAAAATTCTAGCACAAGTAGTTTTCCCAACCCCCCGTGGTCCACAAAATAGTAATGACTGCGCCAAATGATCATTATCAATTGCATTCTTTAAGGTGGTAGTGATATGCTTCTGCCCTACTACTTCATCAAAACCTTTTGGTCTATATTTCCTTGCTGATACAACAAAATTTTCCATTAGTGCAATTTATAAATACCCTTTTGATTTTAAGATATGATTAGAAGATAATTACAAAATTTTTTCAACAATCGCGACCACTTCTAACATCTACCCATAATACTCTACAAAATTTCTTGGAGTTTCATATAATGTTAATTTGTGCAGACTAGAACCTACTTGGAGCTCTTTAACCTTTGGTTCCAAAATATTCCAAAACTCTGCAATAATTATTTCACAACTCGCCATTTTCCCTACTAAAAATGGGACATCAAGATTCAAATTTTTATGATCAACCTTATCAATCACTTCTTTCTTGATGAGGTTGCTCAATTTTTTTAAATCAACTACAAATCCTGTATCAGGATCTGGATCGCCCTTTACTGTCACGATTAACTCGAAATTATGACCATGCCAGTTTTCATTGGCACAAGGACCAAAAACTTCTTCGTTCTTTTCCCTGCTCCAGTTAGGATTAAAAAGCTTGTGCGCTGCGTTAAAGTGTTCTTTACGATTAACGTAAACCATGTCAATCTTAATTTTTAGGGTGCAAATATACGTTTATTCATTTATAATAAATAGTTTTGCTTAAAGAGCTTAATTCAAAAACATACATCTTATGATAATAGTTACAGGGGCCGCTGGATTTATTGCTTCAAATCTCATCAAAAAACTCAATGCAGATGGTTTTAAACATATTATTGCTGTTGATAAGTTTGATCGTCCTGACAAAAATAAAAATTTGGAAGACTTAATTATTCAAGAAAAAATTGAACGAGACGTTTTCTTTGAATGGTTAGAAGGGCAAAATGAGAAAGAAGTAGAATTTATATTCCATTTGGGAGCCAGAACAGATACATCAGAATTTGATACTGAACTTTTAACTGAACTTAATACAGATTATACTAAAAGGATTTGGCAGAAATGTATTGAAATGCAAATTCCCCTTGTATATGCCAGCTCTGCAGCGACATACGGTTTAGGTGAATTAGGTTATGAAGATGATGAAAGTAAAATACCAGATTTGAAGCCGCTTAACCCGTATGGTGTTTCAAAAAATGAATTTGACAAATGGGCTCTTCAACAGGAAAAGAAGCCCTTCTTTTGGGCCGGATTAAAATTCTTTAACGTATATGGTCCGAGAGAGTATCATAAAGGAAGAATGGCAAGCGTAATTCTGCATGCTTACAAACAAATCTCTGAAACGGGCAAGATGAAATTATTCCGATCTCATAATCCAGATTACAAAGACGGAGAACAGATGAGAGATTTTGTATTTGTAGATGACGTTGTCAATGTAATGATTTGGTTAATGCATCACCGTAAAAATTCAGGTGTTTACAATCTGGGAAGCGGAAAAGCTCGTACTTTCTTGGACTTGGTGAAAGCAGTTTTTAAATCTATGAACAAAAAAGAAGATATCAGTTTTATTGATACTCCAGAAGATATACGAGATAAATATCAGTACTTCACTGAAGCAAAAATGGAGAAATTAAAATCTATAGGATATCTGCATGAGTTTACAGATTTGGAATCTGGAGTAGAAGCCTATATCAAAGAAATGAAACTATAAGTGATATAATACGATAAAATAACCTATGTTATTACATTAAAATTAATCCTGAACTAAAACTTACCAAACCATACGATTATGTTTGAACAATTAGACCCGGAATTATTAGATAAAATTTATACCTACGCTATTGAAATTGGAATAGCTTTAATAAAGGTAATTCTCATATTTATTGTAGGTAGAATTACTATTAGTTACCTTATGAAAGGGATAAAAAAAGCCTTCAAAAAATCTGAATTGGACGTATCCTTGGCTTCCTTCTTAGGTTCATTTTTTCGTTTTGTATTCTATATTGCACTGGTCTTAGTAATAGCCCAAAGCATTGATATCAAAATTGCTGCTTTACTAGGAGTGTTAGGTGCTGCTGGTCTGGCAATTGGATTAGCATTGCAAGGAAGTTTATCCAATTTTGCTGGTGGTATCTTGATTTTGGTTACTAAACCTTTTAAAGTAGATGATATAATTGAAGCTCAAGGATATTTTGGCGTGGTGGAAAAGATTGATATCCTGCACACCCATATTAGAACTTTCGATAATCAATTAATCGTCATGCCTAATGGTGGGTTAGCAAACTCAAGCGTTACAAATACAACGGCAAAGGAAACGAGAAGAGCAGAGCTTAAAGTTGGAGTTGCCTATGGCTCAGATCTACAGAAAGTTCGAGAATTGATCTTAGATGTTGTTAATAAAGATGAGAGAATTCATGCTGATCCAGCTCCTGTCGTAAAATTTACCAATTTTGGAGATAGTTCTCTTGATTTAAGTGTTAGGCTGTGGACGGACACTGATAATCTATGGCCAGTGTATTGGGACAATATGGAATCCATCAATAATGCTTTTGTAAAAGAAGGAATTGAAGTTCCATTCCCACAACGAGATGTACATATGAAATCAAAATAAAATTTAAATATTGATCTTTTTCACATAGCCTTTGAGAATCTCAAAGGCTATTTTTTTGTTTCAATTGCAAAAAATAATTGCTGGAATTAAACAACTAATCGATCTAAAATCGTTCTTTTACAAATTGTAATAAATTTAAGTTAGTGAAGCAAACCAAATCAATTTTTCTCAGTCTAGCGATTATTGTTCTTATTTTATTAAATGATCATAAGATTTACTCTCAAAATTTTGTAAGTAAGTACATCAACAGTATTATTAATGATACTAGCGACATTTCGAAGCCTCAGTTTCTCATTTATCCGACTCTAGCCTATGCACCTGAAACAAGCTGGGAAATTGGTTTAAGTTCCTTATTGGTATTTTACGCAAAACAAGATACAGCAAACCGACTAAGTGAAATTAATGGCTTTACATTTTTCACTTTAGAGAATCAATACGGATTGTGGTTTGACCATGCCATCTATTCAGATGCGGATAAATGGTTTTTTTTAGGCAGGTTAAGATTCCAAAGTTTTCCGCTTTTCTACCATGGCATAGGTAGTAATTCGCCAGAAGATTACATAGCCAGAGTTGATGCAAATCAAATATTTATAAAAGAAAGAGTATTAAGAAAAGTTAAAAAGAATTTATTTATAGGGTTAGAAATGGACTTTCAGCGTTTGAGTGCTGTTGAATTTATTCCTGCAGAAGGTAATAATGGAATTCAAGAATTACCTCTAGGGAGTGAGGGGTCCACTAATTTAGGTTTTGGAATTGGCTTAGTGCATGACAATCGACATAATGTTCTAAATGTTAGAAAAGGCTTTTTCTCAGAGCTGGCTTTGCTTCATTATAATGAAGTATGGGGAAGCAGCTACGATTTCACCTCCATAATATCAGACACAAGGATTTACAGACCCATAGGGAACAACAATGTTTTAGCCACACAGATTTTAGGTCAGTTTAATTCTGGAAATGTACCTTTTAATCAATTGGCATTAATGGGCGGTGAAAGTATCATGAGAGGCTATTATTATGGAAGATATAGAGATCGAAACCAAATTGCTGCGCAAATGGAATATAGATTTCTGCCCATTCCTTTTGGTTTTACAGATAGAATTGGGGCAGCGGTTTTTGCTGGTGCTGGAAAAGTCTTTCCCGACCTCAATAACTTTGACCTCAATAACATTGCGGTTTCAGGAGGAGCTGGGGTGAGATTTCTGCTATTTCCCAAAAAAGATATTTACACAAGATTTGATGTTGCCTTTACACAAGAAGGCCCGGGTTTTTATTTGTTTATCGGTGAGGCTTTTTAACATCAAACTTTTCTGCTATCGATTCCGCTTCCTTAATTACGACTTTGGGATACTGATTTATCTCTAATATTCTGATTGCATTACGTGTCTTTAGCTTTCCTTCTTTAAGCTTATAATCAAAATCCACTCTGTCATTAGTTATGACTTCACTGAAATGATACAAATTATATTCTTCTCTTAAAAAATCTGTCAGTTCTATATCGTGTGTAGATACAAATATCAAATTACTATTAGCTGCTAAATAAGATAATACCGCTTTCCCTGCTGATACTCTCTCAATAGTGTTGGTGCCTTTAAAGATTTCATCAAGTAGGAAAATGTATTTATACTCCTGCTCAGAACTATCAATGATTTCCTTTAGTCTAGAAACCTCCTCAAAATAGTAACTTTTTTCGTCCATAAGGTCATCACTTATTCTGATAGCGGACATTAACCTCATTTTTGGCAACTGAATAGAATCAGCAAAACAGGTATTTAGAGAATTTGCTGTAATTATATTAACTCCGATAGTTCTAATAAAAGTTGTCTTACCTGACATATTGGAACCAGTTAATAAAACTGATTTATCTAAGGTTCTGATTTCATTCTCTACACAATCCTCAATAAGGGGATGATAAATACTTTTCGCGGTCAATCCTTCTTCATCTTTTAATAAATCTGGAATGCAAAATACATCAAGGCCCTTTCTCAAGGAGCTTATGGAATAAAGCATATCAATTCTACCCAATGCATGATACAAACTTGCAATTTCATTTTGATTATCATTGATTCTCCGTAATGCTTTAAAAAACATTATTGGCTCTAGAATCAAAAGTATTTTAATAATTTCCACAAGCCCCCAAGATAAATTACTGATGTCGCCTTGCAATCTGTTCTCCATTTGAAATAAATAGAAATGCTTTTTGATTTTCTCTATCGATCTTAATGAGTTTCTAATTTCAGAAGCATTAAAAATTCGTGGGTCAAATTCACTTATGAATTTTGCAACTGCATGCATTTTCACTAATTCCGGCAAAGAGGAAATATAATGATCAAGGTTATTTTTATTTTTATAATGAATACCCATATTAATTATGACTAATACGGGAACCACATAAACCATCACGGTGCTAAACGGCAAACTTAGAATAGATACTAGCGAAAAAATTGATAAAAAAGGCAAAAACCTGTACCATGACGGGGCGCTTATGAACTTATCTTGAAATAATTTAGCAATGTAAAATGACTCGGTACTACTGAGCTTAGATAGCTGTTTTTCTAACATTTCTCTAAGCTTTTCATCACTATTAATTCTTTTGATTATTTTTTCATCTTCAGCAGTAATCTTTAGCTTTTCATCTACCGTCCTCATGCTAAAATATAGGTATTGTTGACCTATACTAGAATTAGTTCTGTCAAGAAACATAAACAACTCTTCAAAGTCGAGGTCACTACAGACTTGATCTGTTATAACGTGTGCTGATTCGGAGATCTGAAGCTTTTGAAAATATTCTGAAATCCAACTGAATAGGAATACCTCTTTCTTTAATTTTCCAAACTCTTTGGTTTTGTTTGATCGCTTAGACTTCTTGGTAAAAAATTGCAATAGTTAATGGTCTATAGTCAGCCTGCTAATTTGGTATAATTTATATAAAAGGCACTACAAAATCTCACCTAATTGGTCTTTGCTAATCTTCTGCAAATAGATTCGTTCAAATCTTCCAGCCAGAAATGTGGTACCAGCAATAGCTATCCCCCCATCTTCTAAAGAAGTAATGCTAGATAAGGTAAACGGATTCAGTGTCCCTAAATAATACGTAGCCTCCAGCTGGCCTGAATTGACATCATAAAAATACAATACTACTTGTCTTCCCTCAGTTTCACTCGCTATGATCACTAATTCACGATTGATGCCATTAAATGGAATAATCCGACAAACCGCTTTCTCAGCTATTTCGGGGATATTTCTATCAAATAAATTTACAGAAGAACTTATATTGTTTAGAGGTAATGCCGTTTTTGCACTCATAAAATGATCAGAAAACTGATAGCCAACAATAGCGAAATCAGCTGAAGCAGTAGAATAGGCAGCTTTCATTCCTGCATCGGTCCCTTGGCCTTGTAAAACCCCTGTTGGATTATCTCCGAAATTAGTAAACACCATAGACAAGGTGTAATTATAAAATCCATTGAAATAATAACGGTTACCTGCTGATTGTCCACAAAAGAAAGGGATCCTAGCACTCCTTTTTGTAAAATGATTGACGATAGCATCTTGCACATCACTTCCAGGCCCAATGGAATAACCTACTTGCTGCAATACCTCCCCTTCCCTGCTTATTTCAGTCAAAATAGAATTTAAGCCGTTAGGGTCGTATGATAACAATAGTAAATTATTTCCGGCCGTTACATTTGCCGCCAAGGGATATGAAGCTGTTGTATTTAAGGCGGTTGTGGTTACAGTCCCATCTGTAGAGACAGTTCCTAAATATGGGCGTAACGAATTTCGGTCCATGCAAAAGAAATAAAGTAAACTTCCGACTTTAAGTAAAGATTTGGTCGGTGCTACGAAATTTTCATCTAGTTGATACTCAGTCGTAAAATCCCCTAATGAATCTGTTACCACCAAATTGATTCCCGAAAAGTCACTTGATGTTATGCTCCTTTCAGATAGAATAAAATATTTATTTTCACTGTACTGCAAGCCTACCGGTTGATATGATGCATTATAATCTGCGTCATCATATATTTTCAAGAACGATAATTGCTCAGGAGCCAATTCTTCATTTTCACAAGATAACGTGAGAATGGAAAAGATTAACAAAAAAAATAATAGTCTGTTTTTCATAGTGCTTTAAACTGGCTGTCAATATATCGTAGTGGGAATACAAAACTTAATGAGGCACTGTAATTTTGTAGACTATAATCATCTTGGACTTCACCAAAGGAAGAAAATGTGTTTTCATCAAATCTAGTTTCTTTATTTACTATAGACTGAAAACTATGCCTGTACTGAATATCAATAATTGATCGAATATTCCAAAAATCAAAGCTCACTCCTATTCCACCCAAGACTCCCCAATTATTATTAATCTCCTCTTTATTATTAAGTTTGATGTTTGCTCTTTCAAATTCCACAGGCTCTCCTGAAGCATAATCTGTTTCAAAAATTTGAACCTCTTTGTTTGCATCAAAAGCTATGGAATAAAATGCACCTGCCATCACAAAAGGCCTGACTCTGTCTCCAATAATATCATATTTCACAGCCAATGGCAATTCTAGAAAAGTGATGCTTTGCTGGACATCATAGCTAGTTTCATACTGATCCCGTTCCGATTCACCAGACCAACTTAACTGGCTACTATAATTTATATTATTCCTGAAAAATGTCGGGAAACTCATAATGGAAAAACCCTTATGATAAAAGGTAACATCAAGTCCAATGTGAAAAGCCGGATTGACGAAGTTCTCATACTCTTTATCCAAATTATCAGCACTATAATTAATAGGATTTAATCCAGAAAAGCTCTCTAATAAAGCGGTCTGTGTAAAATTTGTACCTCCTCTAATCCCTAACCACCATTGGGTATTTAAAAACTCCTTTGCCTGCGAAGCCGGTGTACTTGGTTTTTTTCGCTTTTGAGCTATCCCTTCACAAACGGAAAACAACAACATAAAAGACAGCAACACTGTTAACAATCTTAGTCTTGGCATAGCATCATTTTTTGATTAGTTTTTTGGTATCATTAATGTTTTTCGCATTGACTCTAATGTTATAGATTCCTGCTTTCAAACCAGAAAGATCAAGTTTAATATCATTGGTACCTTGCTGGAGCGAGTTATGCTGAACACCTATTGATTGGCCATTAACAGTAACGATTTCTATTCTTACTTTCCCTGCTTCATTACTTTGGATTTTTAGAATAGTGGCATCGCCAGCAGGATTAGGAAATGGATTATCTACATTAAAATGCTTCCCAAGCCAGGAATTTGTCCCGGTAATACTATTGGAAATCATTTGCACATCTGGTAGTGGATTCCCATTTTCATCAGTAGCATTGAAAAAGTCTCTAAAGAAAATATCATTATTAATACTTGCTTTATCAACACCAAGCCATTCGTGCAAAATGCTGGCATATAGTTGGCGATAGTCAAATTGCAAATCTACATTACTTTTATTCAAATCTGGATTTGTACCAAAAACACCAGGATTAACCCGGTCACCAAAGACCATTACAGCTCCTCCCTTTCCATGATCAGTACCGTAGCTTCCGTTGGATGGGATTCTTCTACCAAATTCGCTCATACTGATAGTCAACACCTTATCCTGTAGTCCTCTTGCTTTCATGTCTGCATGGAAGGCTTTCATTGCTGCCGAAATATGGTACATTTTGGTAGCATGCACGCCCATGGTAGTATTGGTGCTCTCCACTTGTCCAGCATGATTATCAAAACCTCCCATCTTCACCAGAAAAACCTTGGTCTTAATTCCTCCTCCTAAGAGTCTTGAAACCAATTTCAATTGCCCACTTAACGGATTTCTTAAACTGCCCGAAGGCGCATTGAAGGGATAAATTTCAGGGTATTCAATTGAACTTTCGCTGGAGGATTGATAAATATCTTGTAGTCTTTTGATGTAGGTTTCAGACTTATCTTCCAAGCCTAATATCCAGTCCATTTCCTTTTTATAAGGGGAACCATTAAGGTGTTCAGGTGGAAGCCCTCTTGGATCTATTCCTTCATCAGCAAATCCTTCAAGATTTTCTATTTGATTAAGTAATGCACCGGGACTATTTCCTAATGAAATGGAGGTTGGAATATTACCTTCCTGATGAAACAAAAGAGAGGTATCATTCCCCATCTCCAAAGCCAAGGGGTCTGGCATTCCAGCATTAGGGAAATCATCAGGATAATCTGAGGGCGCATAAACTTGATTGAGATATCTCCCAATCCAGCCGGAAGAGTAGTAGTCATCATAATCACCTCCCATAAACCAGATATCTCGGCCACGGAAATGAGACCCATTATTTTTCGGATAGGAAACCCCTTGATATACTGCCGCTTGCCCTCGATCGTACATGCTCTTGTAATCAATCATGTCAGGATGAACTCCCACTTGATCAGGTGCATCTAGCGTGCTATCTAAAGGAATTAAAGTTCTATTCCCGCTCTTATAAGGAATGGCAATATTAGCTCTTCTGTTATAATATAGATCATAATTCTCTATCGGTATGAAGCTATTTAAGCTATCATTTCCTCCATGCAGTTGCAATATGACCAAAACCTTTTCATTATCACTTTTGTGTAAAAGATTTTTGAGTGGTTGATGAGAAGATAATAAGCGCATCGGAACCCCTTGAAAGGCAATTGATCCACCTGCAGCAAAACCTAATCGTTTTAAAAATTTTCTTCTATCCATAGCTACATCAATTGATATTCAGGTGATTGCAAAATAGCATTAAAAAGGTCTTGTAATTGTCTTTCCACAGTTTCTCTATCGACACCTTGTGTCCATCTGAATGTCCAAGCCTCCTCAGGATTTTCATCTATTTGAAAAGTTTTCAAGAAAGCATCCAAGAAGTAGTTCAGTCTTTCTTCCGTAATGGGGCTAGTGTCTGGATTTCCAAATCCCAAATTATCGGTTAATGCTAGGAATTGATTGGAAATTTCTACCACCAATTCTTTAGCGTTGGATGCTGTATTGTTATCAACGTATTGCTCCACATATTCAATGGGAGTTTTAAACTCCACATCCATACCCTCCATATTGGCATTGCTCACCGTTTGAACATAAGCATAACGCTGCGTTAAATAGGATGTGGTGATCCAGCCTCTGTGATATATCGGGAACTGATGATAAGCTAAATAGCCAGCTACCTCAAATGGCTCATAGAAATTTAAGCCCATATCCCCCATCTTTCTTAGCCAATCATTGGTAATTTCATAAAACTGTTCCGCTTGCAATACATAATCTGGCAATTCTAAATCAATACTTCTTGCATGACCAATAATCAGGTCCAAAGGGCTCTTAATTATACTACCGAAATTATCATCTGAAACGCCATCTGCTCCCTCATAAAACTCTTGGCTTGTAAATAATGCTTGCAAAACTGCTTGTAAACTAAAGTTCTGTTCTGTAAAAACAGTAGCCATATCTTTGATAATCCCATTTTGGATATCCTCAGAAATCTCATGATAGACAAAGAATCTATATAACTTTCTGCAAATATGAATGGCCGTTTCCTCTTGTTCAAAAATGGCATCAATTAATTGCTTAATTTCATCTACAGCACTTTCATAAGTTGCTTGACCGTTCAACAATAATTCAGGATCAGGAGAAATTGAAGCATTGTTAAATCTGAAACTTAGTTGTTTACTATCATTATCATGCTGATTTGCAGTTAAGCCGTTTCCTTTTGCTACCCCGGTTGGTAATCCTGTTTGTTCATCTAAAAAAGCAAAATCGGTATCAACATTGAATCCAGACAAGATCCTTGCTCCTTCTTGGACATCCTGCTCAGTAAAGGTGCCGTAGTCCCCTGTTTCATTATCTCCTTTGTCAATTCCTTCAAGCCCTCTTCCTACAGAATACAACTCTAATAACTCGCGAGCAAAATTCTCATTTGGACTTCCTTTAACATTTAAGCGGCCATCTAAGAACTGTAACATGGCATTATCCAGAGAAATCTTCTTAACAAGATCTTTAAAATTCAATTGTTCTTCTGTCTCGTCAAGGACAAGGTACTGATCAAATGCAAACTGACGAAACAGCAAATTTTGATAATACAAGGCTCGACTATTCCCTACCACCGACCTTTTAGTCGTGAAATGAGTATGTAAAAAATAGACAAGACGCTCTCTAAAAATGAAGGATAACTTCTGATCTTCTGTCGTGTTAGGACCTAAAAACTGTCCAAGTTGCCAACTTAAAAAGTATTGCTCTAATTCAAATCCTTCACTATTAGCATTAGTGGTTCCGGTTGACATCCACTCTCCACCTGTTGCAGGATCAATAGGGGGTTCCGGAAAAGGTATTTCATCAATAAAAAGCCTATCCACTGCTTGCTGCGGATTCAATTGAGCAAATTCTTCCACTAGATTTGGCGAAGCACCAAAGATTGTCCTCCGTAGAAGATGGGAAGCTCTTTGTCTTCCTAAGGATTCGTTTAAGGGAGTAAGTGGCATATATTTAAACTACTTTAACTCCAAAAATAAAAAATAAATTCTTGAATTGTAATTTAATCGAATAAAAATTATGATTCACCGATATATTTTACGTTCCTATAGAATAAGTAAAAGAGGAGGAAAATCATAAAAAAAGCTTCTTAACAAGAAGTATTATCTTGCTAAGAAGCTTAAGTCGAAATCAGTTAGGTAGAGGCTAGTTTATTGCACTATGGAATCCAATATTTCGTTCAAAGTATTACTTGGCCTCATTTGTTTAATTAATACACTTTCATCAGGCTTGTAGTATCCGCCCATATCAACGGATTTACCCTGAGCATTAATCAACTCTTCATTGATTTGTGCCTCTTTCAAACTCATCGTTTCAGCAACTCTACTGAAAATCTTTTTCAAATCAGCATCTTCATCTTGTTTGGCTAGTGCTTCAGCCCAATACATGGCTAAGTAAAAATGACTTCCTCTATTGTCAATCTCATTTACTTTTCTTGATGGTGATTTATTTTCATCCAAAAATTTAGAGGTAGCATTATCTAAGGCAGCCCCTAAAATTTTTGCCTTCTCATTGCCAAAGGTTTTACCTAAATGATCTAAAGAAACAGCCAAAGCTAAAAATTCACCTAATGAATCCCATCTTAAATGTCCTTCTTCCATGAATTGCTGAACATGCTTAGGAGCAGATCCACCCGCACCCGTTTCAAATAATCCGCCACCATTCATCAATGGCACTATCGATAACATTTTCGCACTAGTACCCACTTCTAAAATTGGGAAAAGATCAGTTAAATAATCCCTTAAGACATTTCCTGTAACAGAAATGGTATCTTTTCCTTCTACAATTCTTTCAAATGAAAAACGTGTAGCCTCAACCGGATTCATAATTCTAATATCTAATCCTGCTGTGTCATGGTCCTTTAAATATTCGTTAACCTTTTTGATCAGTTCGGTATCATGAGATCGATTACTGTCCAACCAAAAAATTGCTGGATTCCCAGTATCTTTTGCTCTGTTCACTCCCAGCTTTACCCAATCTCTAATCGGTGCATCTTTCACTTGGCACATTCTCCAAATATCTCCTTCTGACACTTCGTGGCTCAACAATACATTCCCGTTCGAATCAATCACCTCAACAATTCCCTCTTCCGAAATTTCAAAAGTTTTGTCGTGTGAACCATATTCCTCAGCTTTTTGAGCCATCAAACCAACATTAGAAACACTTCCCATAGTTGATGGATCTAAAGCACCATTTCGTTTACAAAAATCAATGGTCTCTTGATAAACACCAGCGTAACTTCTGTCTGGAATAATGGCCTTGGTATCTTGCGTTTTATTATTTTTATTCCACATCTGCCCAGAGGTTCTAATCATTGCCGGCATGGAAGCATCAATAATTACATCACTTGGCACATGAAGATTGGTAATCCCTTTATCGGAATTAACCATAGCTAAGTCGGGTCCTTCATTATAGCAAGCCTCAATATCTGCTTCAATTTCCTTTCTTTTATCTTCTGATAATTGTTCAATCTGTGAAAGTAAAGAGGCAAATCCGTTATTGGCATCTACCCCAAGTTCATCTAAAGTCGATTGATGCTTTTTAAAAACCGGCTCGAAAAATGATTTCACTGCATGACCAAAAATAATAGGGTCTGACACTTTCATCATTGTCGCTTTCATATGGATAGAATACAAAACTCCAGCTTTTTTTGCTTCCTCTTTCTGAGCCTTTAAAAATGCTCTTAGTGAAGAAGCACTCATTACAGCCGCATCTACTATTTCACCTGCTTGAAGTTTTAAGCCACTCTTAAGATTCCTAATGTCTCCCGATTTAGTCTTTAATACAATTTTAACTTCAGTTGCATCACGAAGAGTAAGAGATTTTTCACTACCGTAGAAATCTCCTTCGCTCATGCTGGCTACATGAGACTTAGAGTCTTTGCTCCACTCACCCATGCTGTGCGGATGCTTTTTAGCAAACTCTTTCACTGCCTTTGGGGCTCTTCTATCAGAATTACCTTCTCGAAGAACAGGATTAACGGCACTACCTTTAACAACATCATATTTAGCCTGCACTTTCTTTTCTTCATCACTACTTGGCTCATCTGGATAATCAGGTAAATCATAGCCTAGGCTTTGCAATTCTCTTATAGCAGCTTTTAACTGTGGGACAGAAGCACTGATATTGGGTAATTTCACAATATTTGCTTCAGCTGATTTAGCAATTTCACCTAATTCAGCTAGGTCATCATTAATCTGTTGTTCAGGTTTTAATCTTTCAGGGAATTGTGAAATGATTCTTCCTGCCAGGGAAATATCTCTAGTTTCAACAGCAACTCCCGCAGAATCCGTGAAAGCTTTGACAATCGGTAAAAATGAATAGGTGGCCAAAGCTGGAGCTTCGTCCGTTTTGGTATATAAAATCTTTGCAGTATTAGACATGGTTAATGTATTTGATTTACAAGTTTAACAATCATTTTAAAGTAACGGTCATTCAGAAGCCTTGTTCCAAATTTTAGGATGTGAAATTAAATAAAAGTAATAGTAGATAAAATTATTTTAAGGCATTCCATCGGCATAGGCCAAACAAAATCATAAACAAGCTGTTTTAGACCAAAAAAATTATGGAATTTGTAATAGCAGGCGGTACGGTATTAATTGCAATAGGAGTCGTATATTTCTCTTTGAAAAGGGTATTTAGAGATCAATAAATACTTCAGACATGTACAAAATATTCTACTTGAAAGATGATTAGAACTATTAAAGACTAGTACATCTCTTCCTCATTAGGAAAGTCAACATTCTTCACGTCACCAACATATTGGCCAATGGCTTCTGTAATTATCGTGTCCAGGCGAGCATAATGTCTTAAAAACCGTGGTTTAAATTCAGTAGTAATTCCTAAGAGGTCATGTAAAACCAATACTTGTCCGTCAACATAGGGGCCAGCTCCAATTCCTATTATTGGGATATTTACTTCCTTCGCTACTCTTTTTGCCAGTTCTGCAGGAATCTTTTCCAAAACAATACTAAAACAACCACATTCCTCCAATATTTTAGCATCTGTAATTAGTTTTTCAGCTTCTTCTTCCTCTTTTGCTCGAACTGAATAGGTACCAAACTTATAAATAGACTGAGGTGTCAATCCGAGATGCCCCATTACGGGAATACCCGCACTTAAAATTCTTTTAATCGACTCTTGTATTTCTGCTCCCCCTTCCATTTTTACGGCATGACCACCCGATTCTTTCATAATTCTGATAGAAGACCTTAAAGCTTCAGAAGAATTTCCCTGATAAGAACCAAATGGAATATCTACAACAACCAATGCTCTTTCTACAGCCCTTACCACTGCAGAAGCATGGTAAATCATTTGGTCAAGTGTAATAGGTAAAGTGGTTTCATGTCCGGCCATGACATTTGAAGCTGAGTCACCTACCAAAATAACGTCAACTCCAGAAGCATCAACCAACTTTGCCATTGAAAAATCATATGCAGTTAACATTGAAATTTTTTCACCACGATTCTTCATCTCCTGCAACTGGTGGGTAGTGATTTTTTTGATAGCTTTTTTATGAACTGACATGAATAAAATATTTTTAAACTTCTCTTTTATAATTATTTGGAATATGAATTGTAAACTTAGTCCCTGAACCCTCTTCTGATTTAACTTGAATTTCGGCTTTCAGTTTTTTTATGACATTTTTAACAATATACATACCTAATCCGCTGCCCTCGCTATTTTCAGAAGCACGATAAAACATATCAAATATTTTATCCATTTTATCAGTAGGTATTCCTTCTCCGTTATCTTCAATAATGATTGAAGCTTCCTTGGGCGAGGTTTCAATATCAATATTAATATAAGAAAATTCGTCCTCTAAATTTTTTCTGTACTTAATTGAATTTGATATCAAATTATTAAGGATAATACGGATTTTAGTTAAATCAGAATGAAATGGGTACGATTGGATAACTTTTGTTCTGGTCTCAAGATTCTTGGTGGTATAAACATGGTGAAAATTGGTTATACTATTATTTACCTCCACCATAAAGTTTACAGGTACTGCCTCGGGTTCATCTGAGCGATTATTCCTAGACATCGCCAATAAATCGACAACAAACTTATCTAATCTATTGATACTGCCAGTCATCATTTCAATGACCTTCCTAATTTCAGAAGTTCGGGTTTCTGTTTTAAGAATTTCAATCAAACCCATGAGCGAGCGCAGAGGAGAACGAATGTCATGAGAAGCATGATAAACAAAATTATCAAGTTCAAAATTCAGTCTTTGGAGTTCCTTTAAGTTTTCTTTAAACTCGCTGATATCCCTAAAAATAATATCATAAAACATAGAGTCATTTGCTTCAATCTGAATTGCTGAAATTGAAACCCAAGTTTCAGATTCATCCCAACGTTCAAATTTTGCTTCAAACTCCTCAATCGAGTTTTTACTTTCTAAGGCACTTAGGAAATCAGCCGATTCATTTTCGTCTAAGAATGGATCTGTTATTTTCATATGGCGGGGAATCTCCGGCAATGCTAAAATATTCAGTCCTTTATGATTAATTTCTAATACCTTTTGATTAGATTTTTGCACTCTCATAATCCCGATAAGAGAGTTTTGGAAGAAATTTTTATACTTTTCTTCACTAGATTTGATTAGTTCCTCACTGCTCTTTTTGTCTGTAATATCACGGTGTGAACCAGAAACCCTTATTGGTTTGCCATTTTCATCAAGGGTGAGCTGCGCTGTAGATTGTACCCAAATGTAATGCCCATTTTTGTGCTTTAATCTAAATTGTATATTGTATTCTTTTCTTTCGCCTTTTATAAATTCATTAAATGCAGTTACTGCAAAGGGTTTGTCATCGGGATGCATTAATTTCTCCCACAATTCAAAATAGTCTTGGATTTCATTCGGTTTGTAGCCTAACATAGTAATCCACGGAGGTGATATAAAGACCTCACCTGAAATCAGATTATGATCCCACAGGCCTTCATTTGCTCCAGCTGCGGCATACTGATATTGAGCCAGTTTTTTCTTTACTGCCTCTAATTCACTACTTATTTGAAGATTTTCCTTTTCCAAAGATATATTTCCTTTACTCGCAGTCACTCAAAACACACCGCTACCAGCAATAATAATTTTAAAGATATAACAATCTTACGTGAAGCTCATTATTTTCCAACTCATAAATTGTGAAAAACCTTCAAAAGGTACAACGAAAAACTCATCATTTCGATAATATGGGTAATTCGTTCGAGAAAACTCATCATATTCCTCTTTGATTTTTCTCTAATCTGTTTTTATACCACACATTTAAGATCACTCCCGCTAAAATCAGTCCAATTCCAGAGAATACAATCCCGTTGTATGTTTCATCAAAGAATACATACCCAAAGCCTAAGGCATAAACTATAGTTAAATATTTTAAACTGGCCACTTTTGATAGATCTTCAGCTTGATAGGACATCGTCATAAAATATTGAGCAAACTGAGTCAATACCCCTATTGCTAATAAAATCAGCCATTCATGGCCAACAGGCATGGTCCAGTTGAAAGCAGAATAAACTCCAGTTAAAGGGGCTGTGACTAAAGGGAAATAAAAAACGATAACAAGTGGATGCTCTGTCATCTTTATTTTCCTGATAATATTATATGCTAATCCTGCAAAAATAGAGGAACTAATTCCTATCATAAACATCTGGAGTGAGACCCTCGGGTCGAATCCTTGAATAATAATCAAACCCGCAAAAGCCATTAAATAGAAAATCCACTGCTTAGGATGCACTTTCTCCTTGACTATAAAAATACCCAAAATGGAAGTAAATATAGGTGAAAGAAATTGCATTGTGACAGCACTACCTAATGGTATATTTTGAAGTGTGTAGAAGTACATAGTTAATGCAATGGCTCCCACTGCTCCACGCGCTATCAATAGTTTCTTATTGTTCCCAAATACAGGGACTTTTATCACTTTCAAATACGCAAAACTCATTACAAATGAAATGAGTGAACGAAAAAATACAATTTCTACCGCAGGAATATTGGGCAACATTTTTACAAAAACATTCATGCTTGCAAAAAGAAAGCCTGCAATAAGCATATAGAGGACACCTTTATTCATTCACAGATTATTAAGATTGGCAAAGCTATAATCTAATTGTGAAAACTGTAAGGATGTTTGAGTTAATTATTGAATTTAAACTAACTAAGGACATTGAAACCAGTAAAACAAAACTTCATTAAAAAAAGATATAAGTCCAGTAGCAGATCTTAATTTTAAGTTACTTGCTTTCTCTTTTTCTTTAGAATCTTCAGTAACTGGTTTTGAATAATGTGCAGAATCAATTACTTGAACCTTGATTTCGTTCTTGTGTTTAACCTCCTCATCAGCTTTAAGAATTACTTTATCATTTTTAATATCGTCAATCGATTGCGAATGAATTATCAAGAAGTTTGATAATAAAATGCTAAGTATCAAAAATAATTTCTTGGAGCGAACTGCCATTAAAGATCTTTATGTTCTAAATCTGCAAACATAAGATGATCTTAAATTACTAAAAGTTGCATTCAGAAAATAAAATTTGGAATTTACTGGAGTTTAAAAGTATTTAACTATTTTAAATTAATACAAACAAAGTGCATTATGAATAAAGAAATAAAATTTCAGAACTCAGGTAACAAGGGAAAAGCATATCTAGGAGAATTGGATTCTCCACTTGCTCAGATGACCATCTCTATAACGCCTAATTCTTTATGGATTATTGACCATACTGAAGTAGATGAAAGGCTGAAAGGTCAAGGAATAGGGAAGAATCTTCTTATTAAAGTGGTTCAGCAGGCTAGAGAATTGAATATAAAAATATTGCCTTTGTGTCCATATGCAAAACATGCCTTTGAAAAATACGAAAGTATTCAGGACGTTCTAAAATAAAAAAGCCTGATTTCTCAGGCTTCACGTTTATTTCTTCTTTGTTGCTTTCTTTTTAGGAGCCGCTTTACGACCTCCCTTTTTATCTGGAGTTTTTTCCGCTAGCTCTACACATTCCTGATAAGATAATTCTGTTGGTTCCTTATCTTTAGGAATCTTTACATTTTTCTTTCCGAATTTAATATACGGCCCCCATCTTCCGTTTAGAACCTGCACTTCAGGGTCTTCCTCAAAGCTTTTAATAAATTTCTCCCTGTCCGCTTTTCGCTTTTCTTCTATTAATTCAATGGCTCTCTCAGCCGTAATCTCTAAAGGATCCTCTCCTTTCGGAATACTCACAAATTTACTATCATGCCGTACATATGGGCCAAACCGTCCAATGGCAGCAACCATTTTTTTGTCTTCATAGTCACCCAAATCTCTTGGTAGTTTGAATAATTCCAAAGCATCCTCAATAGTAATGCTTTCAATGAATTGTCCTTTTCTTAAGCTTGCAAATTGTGGTTTTTCTGCTTCCTCATCTTCCTTATCCGGAGTTTCCCCTAATTGAACCAAAGGACCATATTTCCCTAAACGGACAATGACTTTTTTACCTGTTTTCGGGTCAATACCCAATTCACGTCCAGTATTAACATCTTTTCTTTCAATACTTTCCGCTTCATCAACCTTCTCATGGAATTCCCCATAGAATTTATTGATCATATTGTTCCAAATCTTTTCCCCTTTGGCAATCTCATCAAATTCTTGCTCTACCTTAGCCGTAAAATTATAATCTGTCACATTTGGGAAGTGCTCGACTAAGAAGTCATTTACCACCATAGCTAAATTGCTGGGATATAATTTATTTTTCTCTGCTCCGGTTATTTCAGTTTTTTCCAATCGGTTTATTTTTCCGTTTTCTAAAACCATCTCAACATATTTACGATCTCTTCCGTCACGGAATTCCTTGTTGACATAACCCCTTTTCTGAATTGTTGAAATGGTTGGTGCATATGTAGATGGTCGACCTATTCCCATTTCTTCTAATTTCTTCACTAAAGTAGCTTCATTATATCGCGCAGGTGGTCGAGTAAATCCTTCTCTCGACTGCATTTTTTTCAGATCTAATGTTTGCCCAACTTGTAATGGAGGAAGCATGCCTTTAGTTACATTACTTTCTCCTTCCTCCTCTTCATCCGTGGATTCTATATACACTTTTAAGAAGCCTTCAAATTTCACAACTTCACCGCTAGCACTTAAGGTTTGATCTGTATTGGAAATATCAATACTGACATTGGTTTTTTCTATCTGTGCATCAGACATTTGAGAAGCAATTGCTCGTTTCCAAATGAGATCATAAAGCCTCTGTTCATTATAATCGCTACTTGCTTCTTTAGTAGAAAAATTCGTAGGTCTGATAGCTTCGTGAGCCTCTTGCGCTCCCGCTGATTTGGTCTTAAAAGTCCTAGTATGTGCATATTCCGCTCCGTACTCTGACTTAATTTCTTTGGCAGCTCCATCCTTAGCCTCATCTGATAAATTTAAGGAATCAGTTCTCATATAAGAGATTTTACCAGCTTCATATAGCCTTTGGGCTAATGTCATGGTCTGAGAAACAGAGAATCCTAGTTTTCTGGACGCTTCCTGTTGCAATGTGGATGTCGTAAAAGGTGGCGCTGGGGTTTTCTTAGCTGGTTTTTTCTCTAATTTTCCTATTGAAAATTCAGCATCTAAGCACTTTTCTAAAAAGGCCATTGCTTCTTTCTCCGTCTTAAACCTTCCTGGAAGCTCTGCCTTTAATTCACTACCTTCTACATTGAAAAATGCTTGAACCTTATAAAATGATTCGGCTTTAAATTTATCGATTTCTCTTTCTCTCTCTACTACAATTCTTACCGCTACAGACTGCACCCTTCCGGCAGAAAGTCCAGTTTTTATCTTTTTCCACAAAATTGGAGAAAGCTCAAAGCCAACTAATCTATCTAAAATTCTTCTGGCCTGTTGCGCATTTACTAAATCTATATCGATTCCTTTTGGAGAATTGATGGCATTTTGGATAGCAGACTTTGTGATTTCCCTAAAAACAATCCTTTTAGTTCTACTATCGTCTAATTTTAAAGCCTCTTTCAAATGCCAAGAAATTGCTTCTCCCTCACGGTCATCATCAGTAGCGAGGTATATCATCTCCGCCAACTTTGCTTCTTTTGTTAATGCCTTAATGACTTCCTTCTTATCTTTAGAGATTTCATAAGTAGGTTTAAAACCATTTTCAATGTCGATGGCATTGTTTCCTTTTGGTAAATCACGAACATGGCCATAACTGGAAAGCACTTTATAATCCTTTCCTAAATAACCTTCAATAGTTTTGGCTTTGGCTGGTGACTCCACTATCACTAAATTTTTCGACATATCTATTGGCTTATTTTAAATTGAAATTCAAATATCATTAAATTTTTTTAGAAAAAAAGAATTTAGGTTTTTACTCGTTTACTAAGATAGTTAAATGAATAATCCTAATTTTACTTACAAACAGCTAATCAATCAAATGGTTAAAGATCTTTATTTAATTCGCCATGGCGAGGCAGAAGAACCAAATGTCGGCTTAAAAGATGTGGAACGCCAATTAACTTCAAAGGGTTTGCAGGACGCCTCAAAAGTCGGAATGTATTTAAAACAAAAGGAATTTCATCCTGATATCATTTTACATAGTGTTGCTCAAAGGACAACTGATACTATGCAAAGAATAAATGAGCAATTAGGCGTAAAATCAGACCATATTGAGGCTTCAGAAGATGTTTATGAAGCTTCCGCTCGAATTATGTTAAAAGTGATTTCGGAAATTCCTGCAGAAATGCGTTCAGCTATCATTATATGTCATAATCCATCAATCACCTACATTTCTGAGTATATAACTGGTGCAGAATTAGGTTATATTGAACCAGCAGGTATTGTTCATATTCAAATTCCTTATTCCTCTTGGTCGGAGGTATCGGAAAAAAACTGTGATTTAATAGAATATATTAGACCAGAAGACATTCAATAATTATTTATGAGTAAAAAACAAGATTTAATAAATGCCTTTGATCCAAATGGCTTGGGCAATACGGAAAATATTTTTGGATTACCCTTTGATGAAAAAACAGCAGATTTAATTTTATTACCTGTTCCTTGGGAGGTCACCGTTTCATATGCTGCTGGCACAGCTCAAGGTCCGCAACATATTTTAGAAGCCTCCACTCAAGTGGATTTATATCAAAAAGATATAATTGATGCTTGGCAATTGGGGATTCAAATGCTTCCAATTGATCAAGGATTATTGACTAAAAGCAATAAAAACCGAATATTAGCAGAGGAATATATTGGCTTATTGGAGGCTGGTGAAGAAAACAGTGAAAAAGGAATAAGTCTTTTGAAGGATGTCAATTCGGTTTGTGCAGAAATGGTGGATTGGGTTAAATCCAAATCTTTAATGCAATTAGAAAAACGTAAGCTTTTAGGCTTAGTAGGTGGAGATCATAGCACGCCTTTGGGTGCGGTCCAAGCCTTGGCTACTCAGCATGAGTCATTTGGTGTGCTACAAATTGATGCCCATATGGATTTCCGGAAGGCCTATGAAAACTTCGATTATTCGCATGCATCTATCTCCTATAATATGTTACAAACTGTTCCTCAGATTGAAAAAATGGTGCAAGTAGGCATTAGAGATTTCTGTGAAGAGGAAATTAGATTTGCAGAGAAGCAGGGTGATAGAGTTAATGTTTTTTATGATGATGATATTAAAGTCGGAATGTTCGAAGGAGAATCATGGACCATTATCTGCGATAGAATAATTAAGGAATTACCCAATGAGGTATATATCACCTTTGATATAGATGGTTTAAGACCTGAACTTTGCCCAAATACTGGCACGCCAGTGCCAGGAGGTATTAGCTATTCCGAAATCATTTATTTATTGACAAGGTTAGTTAAAAACGGCAAGAAAATCATTGGCTTTGACTTGAATGAAGTAGCTCCAGGAGAAAATACTGACTGGAATGGAAACGTGGGTGCTAGAATTTTATATCGATTGTGCAATTTAATGGGTGTTTCTCAGGGTAAGTTGGATTGGGATGAGAGTTTTTAACTCGATCCCTATTCTTGTTTTATACCCTAAACCCAATCACCAACATATCATCGGTTTGTTCCATTTCACCTTGCCATCTTTTCATTTCTTTTTCGAGGCTTTTGCCTTGCTCTGGTAGACTTTTATTTGATATGCTTTCTAAAAGTGTCTTAAATCTTTTTCTTAAATATTTCTTCTGGGTGTTGATACCAAACTGATCTGCATAACCATCGGAACTCAAATAAAAGGTTTGTTTAGGTTCTATATCTATTTCTTGATAGGTGAATTTCTTGTGAGGGGAATTAAAGTACTCACCTACTGTGAAATTATTACCTTTGAATTCAGTTAATCTATTATTTTCTACCACATAAAGTGGTCTTTTTGCTCCTGAAAAAGTAACTACTTTCTTTTCATAATCAATTTTGCATAATGCCACATCCATACTGTGGTTACTTGTGGTCACTTCCTTTTGCTTCAAAATCTCCATCACTTTAACATCTAACTTAGCGAGGATTTTATGAGGTTCAATTTCTTTCTCCTCATTTACAATTTGGTTCATGGTAGCATTAGCAATGACGGTCATAAAGGCTCCTGCTACCCCGT
This sequence comes from uncultured Marivirga sp., assembly GCF_963974845.1. Classification (NCBI taxonomy): domain Bacteria; kingdom Pseudomonadati; phylum Bacteroidota; class Cytophagia; order Cytophagales; family Marivirgaceae; genus Marivirga; species uncultured Marivirga sp. The sequence continues at coordinate 819,205 of NZ_CAXBEQ010000001.1, read as the reverse complement.
GCCCGGTGCAATCGATCAAAGCTAAAATATCACAACCTTCCTGTCTGGAATACCAATAAAAATCACCGCTTACAATATCTTTCGGCTTATAGTACACAAACGAGGAGGGAATATTTTCTTTAAAATTATTCTTATTCATAATCCCTTCCTGAATACTCTTGGCATACTCAATGGAATCAGTAATATTTTGATTCCAGCTTTCCAGCTTCATCTTTTGAATTTCAATAGCTTGCTTACTTTTTAGTATTTGATAGTTTTGGTATTCCAGTAATGATTTGGCTTTACGATTTTGCTTAAATTTTAAAAAAGAAAGGATAGCCAAAGCTAGAAGTAAAACAGAAAAAGTGACCGATCCAAAGATATATAACTGACTATTTTGATATTGCAAATCTTTAATCTCAGATTCCTTTTTCAACAACGCTATTTCCTTTTCTTTCTGTTCCAATTCTATACTTTTTTCCAGTTCCGCTATTGCCCTTCGAGATGTCTCATTGAAAATACTATCATTCATGATGTGAAATTGATTCATATAAACATAAGAATTTTCCAAATCCTCCAAATGCAGATATACTTCAGCAAGCGTGCTGTAGGCGTCTAGTAAAATGGGCTTAGCATTTATTTCATTAGCTATATCTACGGCATCTAAAGCAGCATTTTTGGCTGCCAAAAGACTTCCTCGTGCATTGTGAAGGCGCGCTATTTTCACCAGGGCTGAAGAAATGCCAAATTTATTATCAGCAGACTCTTCCTTTTTAAGAGACTTATTAAAATAATAAAGTGCGCTATCAAATTCTTGCCTATTAAAATATATCTTTCCAATATTACTGTAAGGATCAAATAAGGATGATTTTTCGGGATCGCTTTCATAAATACTCAGCACCTGACGATAGTAATTTTCTGCTTCAAGCTCCTGCCCTTGATCAAGATATATATTCCCTATGTTATTTAAAATCCTTAACAATTTAGGGTCATCATCTAGCTCCGTAAATATCTTCTTTGCATCAGTATAGTAGTCCAGAGCCCGCTCAAAATCTTCATTAATCGAATAAATGTTGCCGATATTACTAACTGATTTCCCAAGCCCTTCCTTATCTCTTATGGAATCATATATATTAAAAGAAAGCTTGAAATTCTGCAACGCTTTATCATAATCGCCTTTTTGCTTATAATAAACCCCTAGGTTATTTAAGGCATTTGCTTCGCCTTGAAGGAAATTTATCCTTTTGGCTATCTCGAGGGCTGTACTGGCATATTCAAAACTTTTGGCCGGTTGACTTCGATATTGAATCTTAAAGAGATTGTTAAGTCTATTAACTTCCGTACTATCTTTTGTATTAGCTTTTCTTTGGGAATACAAATTAAAGCTCAAGCAAAAAACAAATAGTGTTAAAGAAAAGAGTATTTGATTACGATTCATATTTATTTCTCTCTTGCTAAGATGCTATAAATATTTGAAAAAGTAATATTTAAAAGATGTATATTTACTTTAACCCTATAAGCTTTCCAACATCAAATATATTCTTACTGAAGGAATTGTTTTACAACCATTCTAACAGTACATGTGTCATTAAATCGAACTTTAACTTTAAGGAAGTAATGAAAACAAAATTACTAAAACTATTAACATTTAGCCTTCTACCTATTTTTATATCCTCTTGCGATAGATGGGAAAATGTTCCTAATTTTGATGTAGAAGAAGTGGAGGGATATAGACCTATCTACGCTACAGAGAGCGAAACTGAAATAAAAACACTAGCCGCTAGAGAAATTGAAGATCCAGGTAAAATTTATGTGATTAATGAATATCTTCTATTAGTAGATCGCTTGAAAGGAATTCATGTATTCGATAACCAAGACCCACAAAATCCCCAAAATATTGGTTTCATTCAGATTGCAGGGAGCAATGATGTTGCAGTTAGAAACAATATCCTATATGCGGACCAAGCATCAGATTTACTTGCAATTGATATCAGCAATCCAGAAAATGTAAAAGTAGCTTCACGAGTAAAGGATGTTTTTCCATTTGGATCTCAATATCCTCAACAAGAAGGAGTATATTTTGAATGTCCAGAACCAGAAAAAGGCTTGGTCATCGGTTGGGAATATACCACTCTCCAATCTCCAAAATGTTATCGTTAATCTCCTAAAACTATCTTTACGTCATGAAAAATTTTAAACTATTTTCTTTATTAAAAACATTTCTTTTAGTTATTGTAGTGGTTTTCTCATCATGTATGAGTGAATCAGAATTTGATGCTTCTGGTGAAGGTAAAGGTGGCTCAATGGCCAGGTTTACATTCCTAAAAGGTTATCTTTACATAGTTGATGAAAGTACACTAAAGACCTTTGATATTAGTAATCCTGATAGCCCTAGACTGCTAGGTGCTGAAAATGTGGGAGATGGAGTAGAAACTATTTTTCCATACGAAAACTATCTGTTTTTGGGGACTCAATGGGGGATGAAAATCTATTCTGTTGAAAATGATCCTGTCCCAAATTACCTGTCTGATTTTGAACATTCCTTTGCTTGTGATCCGGTTGTCGTTTCAAATAGTATAGCCTATGTGACCCTACGAAGCGGAACAACCTGCCAGACCGGAAATGATAGAATGGAGGTTGTGGATGTGTCAGATTTGAGAAATCCTCAATTATTGAATACAATTCCAATGCAAAACCCACATGGGCTTTCGGTTAGCGATACAGTCCTCTTTGTTTGTGAAGGAGATTTTGGATTTAAAGTTTTTAACATTAAAGACAGAGCCAATCCCCAGTTAGTTTCCCATTATGACAGCATCCCTAGCTATGATGTAATCACTAATTATGGACGGAAGGAATTAATTATTACGGGAAAAAATGGTATTTTTCAATATGACTATGAAGACCCACATCATTTAAAAGAATTAAGTCAAATAATGAGTGTCCAGACAAATGAATAAGTTCCTTATTGTCATACTATTGTTAGGCTTCTCAAGTTCGATTTGTTTTGCACAAAACGATTCAATTGATGCTGATAGTAGACCTAAAAATACTTCGCTAACTCTTTCCTATTTGTCTCTTAGTTCCTCCTTTGAGAATTATAATTCAATAGATATTGGATTAATGAAAACTTTAAGCAAAAACAGGGCAATTGGCGGGGAGATAGGATACATATATAACATTGAAGGGCTTAAACAACAAAATGAGCAAAGTTGGTATACTGATGTTTACGGTATAAAGGCTTACTTCTATTATCGTTTTTTCCTAGATCTAAAAGAAAGTTACCCCCAGAATTCTCTAACATTTCTTGATATTGAACCACAATTTTATTGGACCAGTTTTAAATCGGAAAGGATAGCCGGCTATAGTTGCAATGACCAGTTTGGCGATTGTGAATATTACAGATTTTATGACTCAAGAGTAGACCGAATTGTGCCTGGGCTAAATTTGAAACTAGGAAAGATATATAATTATGATCCGTTCTACTTCACGCTATTCGTGGGTGTGGGATACCGATATGTACTAGAATACTCAGAAATAGATAAGAGTCTTGCAAAGCCTGACAAATTTTTTACTAAAAATGGTCAAATGAGCGACTTGCAAACTGGAGGAATGATAAGGTTAAGACTTGGCCTTCAGCTAGCTTATCGCCTTTAGTATATGACAAAAAAAAGGTTTACTAATTCATAGTAAACCTTTTTTGTAAATAGTCGAACCTTTACAACTATTTCCTTACTTGTCCATTTCCTAAAACATAGTATTTGTTAGTGACTAGTTGTTTTAATCCTAATGGTCCTCTGTGGTGCAATTTATCTGTACTAATTGCCAATTCAGCTCCAACTCCCATTTGACCACCGTCAGTAAATCGAGTGGAAGCATTATGATAAACAGCAGCACTGTCAATTTGCTCCAAAAATTTTTCAGCGTCCTCTTGAGTTTCCGTTAAAATTATATTAGAGTGTCCTCCAGAATATTTATTGATAAACTCAATCGCATCATCTAAACCATTTACTGAAGACATTGCAGCTTTCATTGCCAAGAACTCCTCATACCAAACCTCTTCGCTATCGATTTTTTCATTAGTCTCCAGCTGACCAATAACTTTGTCGCTAGCAACGATTTGAACACCTTTATCAGATAAAGCTTTTTCAATAGCTTTCAATGTCTCTTCAAATTTAGGATGATTTTCATCCACCAAAATTTTATCTAAGGCATTACATCCCGAAATTTTATCTGTTTTTGCGTTAACTAATACTGGAATGACTTTTTCCATATCAGCATCAGCAGCGATATAAGCAAAGTTGTTTCCTCTCCCGCTTACCAATACCGCACATGTTGCATGTTCTTTTACAAAATCAATCAATCGCTCTCCACCTCTCGGAACTATCAAATCTAACGGCTGATCTGGATTTCTCAAAAATTCCTGAGTAGTAGGCCTATCCATTTTAAGATACTGAATCCAGCTCTCAGCTAAACCGTTATCTTTCAATGACTGATGCCAACATTTAACTAATTCTTCATTACTATGGTGGGCTTCTTTACCACCTTTCAGTAATATTTTGTTGTTAGCCTTAAATGCTAAAACAGCTGCTTCAATTGTAACATCTGGTCTAGATTCATAAATTATCATGATCGTGCCAAAAGGCGCTGCTTTATTGGTAATTTTTAATCCATTCTCCAGCGTATCTTGACTTATAACAGTACCAACCGGATCATCTTGATCTTTCACCTCACGAACCGCACGGATCATATCGTCAACTTTCGCTGAATCTACTACCAATCGATCGTAAAGTGCTTGATCATCTCTATCGAAAGCATCTAAATCTTTTTTGTTTGCAGCAATGATTGCTTCTCTTTCTTTATCAAGATTATCAATCATCGACTGTAAAACTGCGTTTTTTAATTCTGTATTTAAGAGCTTCATAAAAGCATTAAAATTTAGTTCAAAATAATATTAGAAGAAGTTAAAGAGTATTAATCTTCTTTATAAATCCTTGTCCCTACATCTTTTCCATGAACAATATCAATGATAACATCTTCACGTTTACCATTTGCGATGTAAGTAACAATATCCTTGGAGGCAGCACCCTTAGCCACATTTATCTTGGATTCCATTCCTCCTCGTCCTTCTCCTTCTTTTTTATCGGATTCCTGGATAAATTGTTCCACTTCCTGATCAGTACTTACACTTTTAATGACGTTTGAATCATCATGATCTGGGTGTCCATCAAAAATACCATCTGTATCAGTCAGCAAAATTAAAGCATCAGCATCGATCAGTTCAGCTACTAAACTAGCTAATTCATCATTATCCGAGAACATTGACATTGATAAAGAAACAGCGTCATCTTCATTAGCAATAGGAATGATTCCCTGCGACAGTAAGCCTTCGTAGCAGTTAATCATATTGTCTCTATGTCTTCCGAAATCGAAATCTCTTTTGGTAGCCAAGACTTGTGCACATCTCATTCCATAATCATGAAAGATGCTGTAATAATGACGCATCATCCTCGGCTGACCTACAGCAGAGTATACCTGTCTTCTTTGGGCTGCATTATCAATCGTATCTATTTCATTATCATCAAGCACTTCTTTACCTGCTATTACTGAACCCGATGAAATAAGTACTGTCATCACATCTTCCTCATAAAGTCGCGCCACTTGGTCAACAATTCTCTTTAAAATAGGAACCACAATCCGATTATCCTTATTGGTCATCACATTGGTTCCTATTTTAACTACTATTCTTTTACTATGTGTTTTCACAATTCAAAAATTTATGATTCTTTACCTAATTCAACAGCTCTATTAAAGGCCGCATAAGCTGCTTCTTCAATCAATTGCTTAATATTATTATCTTCCATTGAATCTAGAGCTGCACGTGTAGTACCCCCTTTGGAAGCTACCCTTTTCATCCAGCCTTCTGGCGTTAAATCTGATTTATTGAATAGTTCCACAGCACCTTCAAAAGTAGTTCCTACTAAAACTTTAGAATCATGATCGGAAAATCCCATCTTTTTCGCTGCTTCCATCATGGACTGCATGAAGTAAAAAACGTATGCAGGTCCGCTACCTGAAATACCTGTAGAAGCATCTACATCATTTTCGGTATCAAGTCTTACTGAACGACCTGTTGTATCTAATAGACTTTCTACTGTTGATAACTCTAATCTAGATACTTCATCGGAAGCAGTAAACGAGGTTAATCCTTTACCTACCTGAGCCGGAAGGTTTGGCATTGCTCTAACTACCTTTCTGATTCCCAAGCCATCTTGCATACTTTTGATGGTAACACCGGCCATAATCGATATAGCAATTTGATCTGGAGTCATCATTGGTTTTAATTCCGCAAATAATTCTTCCGAGTGATAAGGCTTAACCGCAATAAATATTATATCTGATTTTGGAAGGCAGTCAGATAGATTAGTGTAAACATCAAAACGACTGATTTTTTTCAATTCCTCAGTTTTTTCAGGGCTGGTATCAGAAATCATTAGATTGTGATTTGAAAGGAATTCTGATTTCACAAGGGCTTTTGCATAAGCCAACCCCATATTACCGGCTCCTATTACTAGTACTTTCATAAGTAAATTTTTCGTTTATTAAATATAAAGAATTTATTCTAAATCGACTTTTGACTAAGCAATCATTATGCATCTAAACACAGTTTCGCCAGAAAATCATAGGACTTTAGAAAAAAAAAATATTTTAAAACTCTTACTATCAGTCATTTACATCAATACTGCAAAGAAATTGAAATTATTTTAAAATGAATTTCAACTTTTTGATTCGATGCGCCATATAGTCAAAAAGCTGCAATAATGACAGGCTGTTTCCTGAAAATCACGATATGGCATAAGCAAAAATAATCTAGTATTAATCAGATACGTACTCTAAAAAAATACTATTCCTTGTTCTTTCAATTTACTAATAATGAAATCAAAGACGCAGTGAAATACTGATTGAATTTAGTAATTTGAATTTAATTACGGTTTTACAGATTAGAAACGAGCAGCCATCAGGAGACTTAATTCTTTATATTTTAAGTTGAATTTTTTTGCTAAATGCATATTAGTCAAACTTCCTTTATAAGTGTAAACTCCTTTCATAAACCAGGAATGGCTGAATATCATTTCTTCAATACCTCCGACATCTCCTGCTTGTAGCAACATGGGCGTTAAGATATTACTAACTACATTGCTTGCCGTTCTAGAAACACGAGAAGCAATATTGGGAACGCAGTAGTGAATAACATCAAATTTTTTGAAAGTAGGATTATCATGTGAAGTAACTTCTGATGTTTCCACACAACCACCTTGATCAATGCTCACGTCAATAATTACAGCATTTTTACGCATATTCATAACCATTTCCTCTGTAATAATGCAGCGATTTCTACCTTTTTCAGCCCTGATAGCACAAATCAAAACATCAGCTTCCATTAATGAGTCACTGAGCATAACAGTGTCCAAAGTACTAGTATGAACAGGTTGCCCGATTGCATGTTTGATTCTTCTTAATTTATAGATGTGATTATCATAAATTTCAATGTTAGCGCCAAGACCTAAAGCAGCTCTTGCCGCATACTCACCCACGGTTCCTGCACCCAGAATCACAACTTTCGTTGGTCTTACTCCTGTAATTCCCCCTAAGATTATCCCTTTGCCGTCATTTAAATTACTTAATAATTCAGTGGCTATCTGAATTGCGGAAATTCCTGCAATTTCGCTCATGGCGCGCACTACAGGCATTCCACCTACTTTATCTTCTATTAATTCAATACCAATAGCATTGATTCTTTTCTGATTCAATAATTCAAAGTATTCCTTATTTAGCTGTCCAAATTGAAGAGCAGAAATTAAGAAACTACCAGGTTTGAACATCTCGATTTCTCTTTTGATTGGGGGCTCGATTTTAACCACCAATTGAGCTTCGAATGCTTCCTTGGCAGAATAAACAATCTTTGCTCCAGCATCACTGTATTCATTATCGGGAAAGTTACTACTTAGGCCCATTCCACTCTCGACTATTACTTCATGGCCATTATTGGTTAATAAAGCAACAGCGCCAGGGGTTAAGGGCACTCTTTTTTCTTGAAGTGAAATCTCATTGGGAACCCCAATCTGCATAGCATTTTTACCTCGTTCAACTTCCAGCAATTCTTCTTGCGGATAGAGCGCACTTTTCCGCGCCAGAACATCAAAGCCTTTTCTAGAAACTTCTTTAGCCATGTTTACTTATTTTAAAATTCCTTTTGGATCTATCATTGGAAAGACCAATCTCAATCAATAAAAATCGATCAGGAATAAAAGAAGGGATCATTTCCGGCCATTCAATTAAACAAAGCTTCCCAGAGTAAAAATAATCTTCTACCCCAATTTCGAATGCTTCTTGTTCATTTTTAATTCTGTAAAAATCAAAATGAAATATCTCCTGTGCCTTTTCCGACCTGTATTCATTTACTAGGGCAAATGTAGGACTGCTCACATGATCATCCACTTCTAGAAACTCACATAATTTGCTTATGAATGTAGTTTTTCCCCCACCCATTTCTGCTTTGAAAAGCCAAATATTATAACTTTTACCAAAATCATAAATCTCAGCTACAGTTTTGCGTAAATCTTTTATTTCTACATCCGAAAATGATATAATTTCAGAGATTTCACTTTCCATCCTTCGAAGTTAATGAAATAATGGGAATTATCATTTCTTCCATTGAAACTCCTCCATGTTGAAAGGTATCTTTAAAGTAATTTACGTAGTAATTATAATTGTTTGGGTAAGCAAAAAAGCTTTCTCCTTTGGTGAATACGTAAGACGTGCTCACATTCAGCTTAGGTAAGTGAAATCTCTCTGGTTTAGCAGCCTCCAGAACATCATTGTTCTTTTTAAATCCTAGGTTCTTCCCTTGCTTATACCTTAAATTACTATTTACATTTCTGTCCCCAACAATTTTAAAAGGCTTCTTTACTCTGATGGTACCATGGTCTGTGGTGATAACGACCTTTGCCTTTTTGGAAGAAATTCTCTTCAATAATTCTAAGAGAGGTGAATGTAAAAACCAACTTTTAGTTAAAGATCGGTAAGCAGATTCATCAGGAGCCAGCTCGCGAATCATTTTCATATCAGTTCGAGCATGAGAAAGCATATCCACGAAATTATAGACCAGTACATTCAAATCATGATCCATCATGGCTGAAACCTGGTCTAAAACCTGCTTTCCTTGATTTACATTTACTATTTTGTTATATGTATATTTCCCAGAGATATTTTTTCGTTTGAGCTGTCTCTCCAGAAATTTGTCTTCAAAATTATTCTTCCCTTCATCGTCATCTTCAGTTACCCACAAATCAGGGTGCTTATTGGCCATTTCATCAGGTAATAAGCCTGAGAAAATTGAATTTCGAGCATAAGCAGTGGTAGTAGGTAGTATTGAATAGTAATTATCTTCTTCTTCGATGTTAAAATATTTCAGGATTTCGGGCTCCAGTAATTTCCACTGGTCAAATCTTAAATTATCTATGACGATGAAGAATACTGGTTCATCTCCTAACTTTGTAAATACCTTTTCCTCCATTAGTTTATGACTTAATAAAGGAGCTTCCTCTTGATAATCATTTAACCAGTCTTCATAATTATCATCTATAAACTTGGCGAAGTTAGAGTTGGCTTCCAGATGTTGCATAGAGAGGACTTCCGACATACTTTGATCATCAGTTTGGTCAATCTCTAAATCCCAAAAGACCAATTTTTTATACATGTCAGCCCATTCCTGATGATCCATATTATCACCAAATGCCATACTTATATTGCGAAAATCCTGTTGGTAGCTTTGGTTAGTTTTTTCGGTGACCAATCTTTGATTATCTAATAACTTTTTTACCGACAATAAGATTTGATTTGGATTCAATGGCTTAATCAAGTAGTCTGCGATTTTAGACCCGATTGCTTCTTCCATTATATATTCTTCCTCACTTTTGGTAATCATAACTACCGGTAAGTTGGGTTTAAAGCCTTTTATTATACTAAGAGTCTCCAAACCCGTCATGCCAGGCATATTTTCATCAAGAAAAACAATATCAAATTTTTGTTCTTTACATAAATCTACTGCCTCCGAACCATTATTTACCGGAGTAATTTGATAACCTTTGTTTTCTAAAAATATAATATGTGGTTTTAGCAGATCAATTTCGTCATCTGCCCACAAGATTTGGTAATTTTGCATAGTGTATATTTGAGCTTTAAAATTATTTGATTTGAAGAAGTTAAAAAAGGTAAACGATCCGATTTATGGATTCATTACAATAAAAAGTGAATTACTTTTCAGTATTTTCAATCATTCGTATTTTCAACGTCTACGCAGAATTCGACAATTGGGTTTGAGTGAGCTTGTTTATCCTGGAGCAACGCATACCCGTTTTCACCACGCATTGGGCGCCACCCATTTGATGGGCTTAGCTTTGGACCATTTAAAGGAAAAAGAAGTGGCGATAAATGATGTGGAATATGAATCTGCACAAATTGCCATTTTACTGCACGACATAGGACATGGCCCTTTTTCACATGCTCTGGAATATAGCCTCATAAAAGGAATTACTCATGAGAATATTTCGCTGCAATTTATGAAAATGCTCAATCAAGAATTTGAAGGACGATTGGATACTGCAGTAGCCATGTTTAAGAATACATATAAAAGGAAATTCTTTCACCAGTTAATCTCTAGTCAGTTGGATGTTGACCGCTTGGATTATCTCAACCGAGATTCGTTTTATACGGGCGTTTCTGAAGGTAATATTAGCGTAGATAGAATCATCAGTCATCTAAATGTCATTGAAGATGAAATAGTGGTAGAAGAAAAAGCAATTTATAGTATTGAGAATTTTTTGAATGCCAGAAGATTGATGTATTGGCAAGTCTACCTTCACAAAACCGCTTTAAGCGCAGAACGAATGCTTGTTCATTTAATTAGCAGAGCAAAAGAAGTACATAGTTTAGACCAAATTTCTCCCGCTTTAAAGTATTTTTTAGAAAATGACTTCTCACTTGAGGAATTCCAAGATAACCCTGAAATTGTGCATCAATTTTCTAAACTTGATGATTCTGACATCTGGCATGCAATCAAAATTTGGGAAAATAATACGGATAAAGTATTAAGCAGCTTGAGTAAACGTATTTTACAAAGAGATCTATTTAAAATAAAATTAGGAAATGATCCACTAAAAAAAGCAGACATAAATATTTTAAAAGGAAAAATCACACAAGAATACAAGCTACTGAACCGAGAAGCTGCTTACTTTATTTCCCATGGAGAGGTAACAAATTCTGCATATATATTAGGTGGAAAAAGTATTAAAATCATAAATAAGAGGGGACAATTGATGGATATTGCCCAAGCTGCTGATCTACCGAATATCAAAGCTATGAGTAAAATAGTTAAAAAATATTACCTATGCCTGCCTAAAAACGTATCTTTGTAAATTATTACAACCATAATTATATAATATGGAATTTAGCGTAAATCAAATAGCTCAAATTATTGGAGGAAAAGTAGAGGGAGATGGTGAGAGAATGGTGGATAATTTGGGTAAAATAGAAGAAGGCAAGGCAAAAACAATCAGCTTTTTATCTAATGATAAATATGAGAATTATATCTATGAATCTGATGCAGCTGCTATTATTGTTAAAAACAAATTCAATCCGAAAAAAACTATCAAGCCAGCCTTAATAAGAGTGGATGACCCATATTCGGCCTTTACCCAACTTTTGGAAGAGTATAACAAAATAATGACTTATGCAAAATCAGGTGTAGAAGAACCTTCTTTTATGGGGGAAAATAGTGTTGTTGGTGAAGGCCATTACAGAGGTGCCTTTTCTTATATAGGACACAATGTTAAAATTGGGAAAAATGTAAAAATTTATCCTCAGGCTCATATCGGTGACAATGTTGTGATTGGTGATAACACAGTGATTTTCCAAGGGGTAAAAATTTATCCTGATTCTAAAATTGGTAGTAATTGTAATATTCAAGCGGGTTCAGTTATAGGGAGTGACGGCTTTGGTTTTGCGCCTCAAGAAGACGGAACATACAAAACGATCCCTCAACTTGGTAATGTCGTTTTGGAAGACAATGTGAGCATAGGAGCCAACACCACCATTGATTGCGCTACTTTAGGGTCTACCATTATCAGAAAAGGGGCGAAAATTGATAATCTTGTTCAAATAGCTCATAATGTTGAAATAGGAGAGAATACGGTAATTGCCTCCCAAGCTGGTATCTCGGGATCAACAAAAATTGGTAAAAACTGCGTTCTAGCTGGTCAAGTTGGGATTGTGGGTCATATAGATGTAGCCGATTACACCACAATAAGTGCAAAATCAGGCGTGTCAAAATCAGTAAGACAGTCAAACACCGTAATCTCAGGAACTGTTGGTTTTGAACACAAGCAATATTTAAAAGCAGCAACCTTATTTAAAAGATTACCGGAATTACACCTACAAGTTCAGCAATTGGAAAAAATAGTTTTAAATTTGCCGACTGAAAAAAAGAGCTAAATGTATAATAAACAGCATACAATTAAAAAAGCGGTAAGCGTATCTGGTGTGGGTCTTCATACTGGTCATAAGGTTACCTTAACTTTCAAACCAGCTGAAATTGATTCGGGAATTAGATTTCAAAGAATTGATTTACCTGAAAAACCTGTTATTGAAGCTGATGCAGACTTAGTAGTAGATACCTCCAGAGGAACTACAATTGCAAAGGGAGAAGCAAAAGTATCAACTGTTGAACATGTCCTATCTGCTCTAGTAGGATTACAAATTGATAATGTCTTAATAGAAGTTGACGGTCCTGAAACTCCTATAATGGATGGCAGTGCAAAATTGTTTTATGAAGCATTGGAATCAGTGGGATTAGAAGAACAAAATGCGCTAAGGAATTTCTTTGAGGTACCTGAAGGTCTTTTTCTTACTGATGAAGAAAAAAATGTAGAAATGGCGTTATTACCTGTGGATGACTACAGGGTAACGGTAATGATTGACTACAACTCAAAAGTTTTGGGTAGTCAACATGCCTCATTAAACAATATAGCCGATTTTAAGAAAGAGATATCCACCTGCAGGACTTTTGTATTCTTACATGAACTACAACAGTTGTACAATAACAATCTAATTAAAGGAGGGGATTTAAATAATGCTATTGTAGTAGTAGACAAATTGGTTTCTGATGATGAACTAAAAGAATTAGCTGAGATCTTTAATAAACCTAATATTGAGGTTAAAGAAGAAGGGATTTTAGATAATATTGAGTTGAGATTTAAAAATGAACCTGCTCGGCATAAATTACTTGATGTGGTAGGCGATTTAGCGCTAGTGGGCAGACCGATCAAAGGTCAAATCTTAGCTGCAAGGCCCGGACATTCCACGAATGTCGCTTTTGCACAAAAGATTAAAAAATACATCAAAAAAGCAGAAAAATCGGCACCAAAATACGATCCCAATGCTGAACCTGTAATGGACATAGAAGGGATTTCGTCCATGTTACGACATCGATACCCCTTCCAATTAGTTGATAAAATCATACATCAAGACCACAAAACAGTTATTGGATTAAAGAACATAACTATTAACGAGAATTTCTTTCAAGGACATTTTCCTGGAAATCCGGTGATGCCTGGTGTTTTGCAAATTGAAGCAATGGCACAAACTGGAGGAATTTTAGTTTTAAGTTCTGTTGATGAACCGTCAGAATATTGGACCTATTTCCTTGGAATAGACAACTGTCGATTTAGGAAAATGGTTAGACCAGGTGATACAATTATCCTTAAATGTGAACTTTTAGCTCCTATCAAGAGAGGTATAGCCAAAATGCAAGGATATGCGTATGTAGGTAATAGCATTGTAAGTGAAGCTACACTTACCGCTCGGATTGTTAAAAAAGAAGAAGAATAAAGACCTCGAAAGGTTATCAAAAGCATAGTTGCTTAAAATAAAAATACATGGATAAATCATTAAATTATATTCATCCTGAAGCTAAAATTGGGAAAGATGTCGTTATTGAGCCTTTTACTTTTATAGATAAGGACGTAGAAATTGGAGACGGTACTTGGATAGGACCTAATGTAACAATTAATTCTGGAGCGAGGATAGGGAAAAAGTGTAAAATATATTCAGGTGCCACTATTTCAGCCGTCCCCCAGGATTTAAAGTTCACGGGTGAAGTTACCACAACAGAGATTGGTGACGAAACGGTGATTAGAGAATATGTTAATATCAGTCGTGGAACCAATGATCGAAAAGTCACTAAAATAGGATCTAAATCGTTGATAATGGCATATGTCCATATCGCGCACGACTGCATCATCGGTGATAATTGTATTCTTGTAAATTCTGTTCAAGTAGGAGGACATGTATCAATAGAGGACTGGGCCATTATTGGGGGTGCTACAGCAATTCACCAATTCGTAAAAATAGGGAGTCATGTAATGATATCGGGAGGATCCTTGGTCAGAAAAGATGTTCCACCTTATGTGAAAGCTGCACGCGAGCCGCTTACTTATTGCGGGATAAATTCCGTGGGTCTGCGAAGAAGAGGGTTTAGCAATGACAGAATAAATGATATACAGGAGATTTATAGAAGCCTTTATTTGAGTGGAAAAAATAATGCCGAGGCACTTGAAAATATTGAAACTTTAATCAGAAGCAGTGAAGAACGAGATAATATCACTGCCTTTGTACGGAAATCGGAAAGAGGCATCATGAAGGGATACGGAAATTAATTACTTGTTTTATGCAATTAATTCTTGAAGGGCTCTCCAAAAAGTATCCTAAAAATAGATTGTTCGAAAACATTAATTATGAATTTGATTCTAATGATGTATATGCAATAACAGGTCATAATGGAAGTGGAAAGTCCACTTTATTAAAAATCATTGCAGGTACTTTAGCTCCAAGTAAAGGAAAGGTCAAATATATTGACAAAGATACTCTTGTAGAGAAAGAGAAAACACATGAATTACTTGGAATCGCTGCACCCTATCTGAACCTGATCGAGGAATTCAGCTTGAAAGAACATTTAGATTTTCACTCTAAATTCAAAAAACTTCGAAAAGACTTTAATTTAGAGCGTGAAATTAGGGCAGCAAACCTACACAAAAGCACAAATAAAGCGATTGCAGAATTTTCATCTGGTATGCAACAGCGAGTGAAATTAATATTATGTTGTGGGTTTGAGGCAAAATTACTCCTTTTGGATGAACCTACCTCACACTTAGACGAAAACGGAATCGAATGGTACAAGGATCTATTGGACAGAACTCGGAAGGGAAGAATTACACTAATTGCATCGAATGACCCTAAAGAATATGATGTTTTTACGAATAAAATTCTTAATATTGAGAGCAAATAATGGAGATTAAAATAAAAAAAGAAAAATTTTTTATTGGATTATAAACAATAATTCAGACTTTTAAACATTAGAATATAAATTATTAATTAACTAATTATGAAACGGAATATTAAACTTTTAAGCTTACTATTACTATCTTTTGTTGTCCTTTTTAGTTCTTGTAAAAAAGATGACGAGCCAAGTGCAGAAGAAAAAAGACTTGAAGAATTAAGTGGAACTTGGAACATCACAGGGGCTAATGTTTTGGATAATGCGCTTACTGGCGTTTCAATCAATTTTGATGGTAGCAACAAAACTTATTCTGTTTCTGGTTTGCAAGCTTTTACTGATGCTAACTTAAATCATAATGAGGATTTAGGTGCCAGCGGCAGTTTCAGCTTAAATGAAAACCTTGATGTAGTTACTTTAAGTCCTGGTGGTGACTTCAATATTGCAAGCATTAATAAAGAAAATGGCAATTTAACAGTAAGTTATTCAGCACCTTATCCAAAAGCAGGTGATGATGAAACAAATATTACCTTGAGCTTGGAACTACAATAGCATAAATCTATTTCCTTATATAAAAGCCGTCTTTAAAGATGGCTTTTTTTATGCAAGATCTATTATTGATGCAGATATTAAAACAATACAATCCAAATACAGAAGAGGAAAGAGATTACAAATATAAAATGCTACAGCTTTTTGAATCTAAAAAAGAAGTTGCATTTACCCGACAAAACATTCAGGCCCATTTCACAGCATCCGCTTGGATAATTGATTCAATATCACGTAACATACTTTTACTTCACCATAAGAAACTAAACAAATGGCTCCAACCAGGAGGTCATGCAGACGGTGAAATCGATTTGGAGCAAGTATCGAGAACGGAGGCATTTGAAGAAACTGGTTTAAAGAATCTTGCCTTAGCAAAGCACGGCATTTTCGATATCGATATACATGAAATTCCAGAATTTAAAGGAGTTCCACAACATTACCACTATGATGTTAGATTTGCCTATTTTTGCAACCATGAAGAAAAAACTAAAATAAATTCTGAAAGTAACAGCTTTCAATGGATTGAAATAGGTAAAGTTAAAGATTTAACGAATGAACCATCAATTATAAGGATGGTCAACAAAACTAGAACTCTATTAAATGAATTATAAGATACTAATTTATGGTGCCAACGGATATACAGGGAAATTAATTACCCAGGAAGCTAAAAATGCTGGGGTTTATGTTGAGTTGGCTGGAAGAAATAAAAAAGCGATTGAAACACTTTCACTTGATACTGGATTGCCTTATCATATTTGCGAATTAAATGATAAAAGCAAGCTAGAAGAATTGCTAAAAGAATTCAATACAGTGATTCATTGTGCAGGCCCTTTTTCTGAAACTGCAATACCAATGGTTGAAGCTTGTCTAAAATCCAAAACAAACTACCTTGATATTACTGGGGAAATTTGGGTTTTCGAAGATATCATGAAGTATCATAAGGAGGCAGAACAAGCTGGCATTACGCTTATTCCAGGAGTAGGATTTGATGTAGTCCCAACCGACTGTTTGGCCGGCTATCTTAAAGAAAAGATGCCCACAGCTAGCTCGCTTGAACTGGCATTTGTGGGTTCAAAAACAGGAATGTCAAGAGGAACTGCTGTCACAATGGCAAAGAACGTATCTAAAGGGGGCTTCATTCGCGAGAACGGCTTAATAAAAAACGTCCCTCTTGCCTATGAAGTTAAAGAATTTAAATTCTCACACAGATATCAAACTTGCATGACTATCCCTTGGGGTGACCTCATGACTAGTTATCATCAGACTGAAATCCCAACTATTAAAGTCTTTAGTGGGGCAAGTCCTAAAATAATTAGTAAAATCAGAAAGTTTAAAACCTTAAAGTTCCTTTTAGGTATTACTTGGATACAAAAGATTGTTCGAAGAAAAATTGAAAATTCAGTTTCAGGACCTAACAAGGAAGAATTAGAAAAAGGAAAAACCTATATCTATGGAACAGTAGCAGATAAAGACGGAAGTAGCTTTTCAGCAGAATTAATTACTCCAGAGGCTTATTTTTTAACAGCCAAAACAGCGTTAGCTTCTGCATTAAAATTAGAGAACACCAAACTAAAAGGCTATTTGACCCCAGCTCAGGCATTTGGTAATGATTTTATAATGGAATTCGACAATGTGGAAAGAATTAATAGGTCATAAAAAAACCCCGGTGAACCAAACCGGGGTAAACTATCAACCTTAAAATTACGCCCATTTGAATAAATGAATCGTAAAGCTTAATACAAATGTAAAACGCTTTTTTTAAACCTAAATAGCACAAACACCATTTAAGTCATTCATGTAAGGTTTTTTATATTTTACAACATTAATTGTATAGACACATGTTCAAATTTAACACCATCGTACTGATAATTACTTCAATAATTCTATTCTCATGTAGTCCATCAGAAGAAGAACTAATAGCGGAAAGCAGAAAAAATATGCAATCCGAAAACTACAAAGAAGCAATTAGCTACTTAAACAGAGTCATTTCTAAAAATAATGATAATGCCGAAGCCTATAACATTAGAGGCGTTGCACACTTACAATTATTAGATTATTCAAAGGCGATAGAAGATTTTTCACGATCTTTAGAAATTGATTCTTTGAATTATAAGCCGTATTATAACAGGGGAAATGTGCATTTAGAAAGTAAAAATTACGAAAATGCCTTATTAGATTACAACAAAGCTATCAGTTTACGTGCCAATAATGCTGATCTATACATAAATAGAGCTACTGCACTATTTGAACTAAAACAATATGATGCTGCTTTGGAAGATTATAGATTTGCTATAAAGCTTTCTCCAAATAATCATATACCATACCTTAATAGCGCAAAAACTCTATTACAATTTGGTTCCTTTAATAAGGCTGATAGTCTTTTGAATTTGAGTATTAAAATAGCACCTAACAATGGTGAAAACTACTACTGGAGTGGTTTCATAAAGATTAATACCGATCGAAAAGAAGAAGGTTGTGAAGACCTAATAAAAGCAAAAAACAGAGGCTTTCAAGACGCAGCAGAAGCAATTGAAAAATTTTGTGATGAATAGAAAATAAACAAACAGAGGAGCAAGTTTTTTATCCTCCTCTGTTTTACTTTTACTTATCTTGAACTTATAAGAACCATACCAAAAGCTACAATACTAAGCCAAAATTGATAAGGGTTTAATGCTGGAATAGCTATGATATCTAATTCCATAAATACCAACACAAGGACAATAATTATTGCCACTAGCTTAATTAAATTTCTTGATTTTCTGCTCATTAGATTTTGTTTTGGTGCTTTCAATTATAAATATATCATTCTCAATTTACAAATCCGTGGTATGAATAAAAAATTAACTTAAATTCGCATCTGGAATTATGGCAGAAATCAATAGCGATATTATCAGGGCAAAAGTCTTTCTCGATGCCAATAAGCTCATTGGCTTACCTACTGAAACGGTATACGGTTTGGCAGGCAATGGTTTGAAGGCAGAAGTCGTTAGCCAAATTTTCGAGGTTAAGAACCGCCCGCATTTTGATCCGCTTATTCTTCATACCGACAGCATTGAAACCGTAAAAAAATATGTTAAAGGCGTTCCTGACAATGCCTATAAATTGATGAATGCATTTTGGCCTGGACCATTAACAATATTGCTGGAAAGAAACCATCTGATTCCAGATTTAACATGTTCTGGTTTAGATAGAGTAGCATTTAGAATTCCTAATCATCCCAAAACGTTAAATCTTCTTAAATTATTGGACTACCCTTTAGCAGCTCCTAGTGCCAATCCTTTTGGCTACATAAGTCCAACTACATCAGAGCATGTACAAAAACAACTCGGGGATAAAATACCCTATATCTTAGAAGGCGAACTCAGTGAAGTAGGAATAGAATCAACAATCGTGGGGTTTGAAAAAGGAAAAACAATTATTTATCGATTGGGTGGTTTGGAAGTGGACGAAATTAAAAAGGTCGTTGGTGAGGTAACAATACTTCCACATTCAAGTTCCAAACCAGATGCACCCGGCATGCTTAAAAGCCATTACGCACCAAGAAAGGATATTATTCTGGGTGACATCAAATCATTAATTAAAAAGTATTCTAAACTGAGAATCGGAACTCTCTCATTTAGCAATTTTTATGAAGGAGTTGATATGTCATTATCGTTATCAGCCACTGGCAACATGCATGAAGCCGCTAAAAACTTATTTTCCCATCTTCGTAAATTAGATGAGAGTAATGTAGATTTGATAATTACTGAAAAAGTACCCCAGACTGGCCTTGGAAAAGCCATAAATGATAGACTGCAAAGAGCAGCTGTAAAAATATAAATTTGTAACCATAATTATAAGTCAATGAAAACCGTAAATGATTTTTCGTTCGAAAACAAAACCGCACTAATAAGAGTCGATTTAAATGTCCCATTAAATAAAGATTTTCAGGTAACTGATGACACAAGAATAAAAGCTACTATCCCAACCATCAAAAAAGTATTAGGAGATGGAGGGAAGGCTGTTCTAATGTCTCATTTAGGCAGGCCAAAAAATGGTCCCGAAAACAAATTCTCTTTACAACATATTGTTAGCGACTTGGAAAAAGCTTATGGTGCCACAGTTCACTTTAGCGAGGAGACAATTGGTGATAAGGCCGAGTCAGCTGTCGATAGTTTGCAAAACGGAGAGGTTTTACTTTTGGAAAATGTTCGTTTTCATGAGGGTGAGACGAAAGGCGATGAAGCTTTTGCAAAATCACTTTCAAAGCTAGGTGATGTATACGTGAACGATGCATTTGGCACTGCACACCGTGCACATGCATCCACTACTGTGGTAGCAAAGTTCTTTGAAGATAAAATGGCAGGTTTTGTTATGGCAGCTGAAATCGAAAATGCTGATAAGGTTTTAGAAAAAGCAGACAAGCCTTATACCGCTATCATGGGAGGAGCTAAAATTTCCGATAAAATCCTCATCATTGAAAAATTGTTAAGCAAAGTTGACAACCTGATTATTGGTGGTGGCATGTCTTATACATTCTTTAAAGCGATGGGAGGTAAAATCGGTAATTCCCTAGTTGAAGAAGATAAATTAGATCTGGCAAAAGAACTCATACAAAAAGCTAAGGAACAAGGAGTAGAATTAAAACTGCCAATTGATTCCATAGTAGCAGACAATTTCGCTAATGATGCCAATACTAAAGTAGCTCAGAACCACGCCATAGAAGATGGATGGATGGGCTTGGATATTGGACCTGAAGCAACCGCTATATTCCAAAAAACAGTAGAAGAATCAAAAACTATCCTTTGGAACGGCCCTATGGGCGTTTTCGAAATGGAGAATTTTGCAAAAGGAACGAAATCGATAGCTGAATCTGTAGTAAAAGCTACCGAAAACGGGGCATTCTCACTAATTGGCGGAGGAGATTCTGCCGCTGCAGTTAATAGCTTAGGCTATGGCGATAAAGTCAGTTACGTATCAACTGGTGGTGGCGCTTTACTTGAATATATGGAAGGCAAGGAATTACCTGGGGTAGCGGCTTTGAAAGCTTAATTTTAGATTAATGAAGTGTTGAGAAAATGTGATTCAGCCCGAATTTGGAATAATATGTACGAAGAAGGTGTCTCCATCAATTTTCCAGTACATCTGTTGCCCTCAAATAGCTAGTACGAGCTCTCCAGCTCGTGCTTTCATTTTTTCAACTTCGTAACTTCCTCTTTAATTTCCAAGACGATATCAGTTAACTCCCTCAAGCTCATCGGAGGCTTATCTCCATTTTTCACATCAGGAAACTGAGTGCTAATAAATGCTTTAGCCTCCCAAATTTCCATTACACTATCTACTGGAATTTCGTAAGGAGAATAGACCGTATTATCAGAAACCATAAACAGCACACCCTTTTCATCGGCATAATTAAAGACTCTTTTATAAACCACTCCTTCTTGCTCACTTACGATAACATAGGTTTTGCCATTTCGAATTGACTCCGATCCCTCTACATATTCGCCTATGATTATAGTACCCGGCTCTAAAGGGAGCATGGAATCGCCACTGATTTCAAAAGCTCTGTAGGTGCTGTTGCGAGGTAAATTTGGCAATTGGAAGCGAGGAAGTTCTTGCAAATATTCCGGATCCGCATAGCCATTGGTATATCCAGCAGAAGCCTTCTGGGGCACCAATTCAATATTTTCACGTTCTTGACTGTCCACCGTAATAGCCAACACTTTGGTTGGTTTCTTAGTGACCACCATCGGACTGGACAAGTCTTTCCCCAGTAAATCATCCACACTTACATTAAAAAGTTCAGATAATTTTAATAAGGTCTGAATTCTAGGGTCTGCCCTGCCCTCTTCGTAGGAACCAATCTGTGGACGCTTCACTCCCAGTTCATCAGCCAAGTCCTGCTGTGTCCAGCCCTTCTCCTTTCGGAGATATTTAATATTATTATTAACCAAGCTCATTTTTTTATTATCAAGAAGAAAGTATCAAGTATTTAGGAAAGTAAAATAACAAGATTCAATACTCAACTTCTACTTCTTTATATATTATTTCAAAATTAACACATCGTCTTTTCACTTTTATCTTTTTCTTAGCTGTTTTCGGACTGACTTTCGGTACAAACCTAATCAACTGCACAGAACTCTTCCATTCTTCTTCTACCCAATTCCCGCATTGGAGGTTAGGGGGCTTTTGGGGGATTTAGGGGGTTGGAGCTCTAAAAATCATCAAATCATCCCTGACCCTATTCTGCTCATTCATATGATACAAGACCTTTTGATGTAAAGAAATCTTATCTTCTGCTCCACTGAAACGATTCCTTATTCTGCTTACTACTTCGCTTACCGTATCATTTGGTTCGGCCAAAGTATAGCCATACCAACTACTATTACCGGCTCTAGCCTTTACCTGAAAATGGACCTGACACCGTCCTGAGTTTAAGCGCTTACTCGACAACTTAATTTTTACATCCATTTGCTAAACATTTATCATACAAAAAGATCTTATTCAACTTTTTTACTATATATTTTAGTAATTGTGTTGCTAAATTTAGTATTTTAAAAAATAAAAGCCAAATAAAGGCTAAATATTTTAGTTTTATGCGAGAAAATACCATCAGATCCATCATTCATTTAGATATGGACACTTTCTTTGTGTCTGTTGAACGCCTTTTAGATTCAAGTCTGAATGGTAAGCCTGTTATTGTGGGAGGTGGACACAGAGTCGTGGTAGCGGCCTGCAGTTACGAGAACCGCACACATGGCGTGCATTCTGCCATGCCCATGAAATCGGCTTTATCGCTT
Organism: uncultured Marivirga sp.; assembly: GCF_963974845.1. Classification (NCBI taxonomy): domain Bacteria; kingdom Pseudomonadati; phylum Bacteroidota; class Cytophagia; order Cytophagales; family Marivirgaceae; genus Marivirga; species uncultured Marivirga sp. The sequence goes on along the minus strand of NZ_CAXBEQ010000001.1, from coordinate 796,513 downwards.
TGCCCTGAAGCCAATGTGATTTCGGGAGATATGAATAATTATAGCTACTACTCTAAGTTAGTCACTGAAATTATTAAGAGTGAATCCCCTCTTTTCGAAAAGGCTTCTGTAGATAAGTTCTATCTGGACGTAAGCGGAATGGACAGGTATTTTGGATGCTCTGAATGGGTAAAAGAGTTGCGGAAGAAAATCATTAATGAAAGCGGATTGCCCATCAGCATGGGGCTTTCACAGAATAAAATGGTATCGAAAGTGGCTACGGGAGAAGCAAAACCCAATAATACCCGGCAAATCCTACCCGGCACTGAAATTCAATTTCTAGAACCTATGCCCGTGCATAAAATCCCGATGATAGGAAAAAAAACTTCTGAGCTTTTGCGCTCTAAGGATGTAAAAAAATAGAAACGCTCATAATAAATAAATTTATTAATCTTCACTTACAATAAGAAAAATGTAAAATTATATTTTCACTAAAAATAAAATCAAAATAGCAAAAAACTTACATTAAAATAAGTATATGCCTTCAATTCAATCAGGTAATCCTGAAAAATTAGTCCTCTTTGAAAGATCTTACCTAGTTTGTAAATTCACAAATTAAAATTTAATTATCGGGTGATATATATATCTCATCCAATAGGATTTTATATGAATTAAGTTTCTCAAACCTCTTAATATAATGATTAGTTTTATTAGACTTGGGAACTTTAATTTGATAATAAACTCCGATAGAGTTAATACCTAATGGTTGATGGGTCATTTCATCCCAATAAACAAAATCATTCTCCTCATTATTATAGATAAAAAGTTTATAGATATCATCTATTTTTACGCTTGCTAAGAAATATTTTGCTCTTGAATCATAAAATAAATAAAAGCTTTCTATTCTATTATTAAGATCATCTATATCAAAATAAAAATCAATGCTCCCCCTTTCATAATGATAATATGTAGCCTTTCTAAACTTCGGATAGTTAATTAACAACTCTTTATCACTTACCACATCAATAAATGGAGTGAAAAGCCGATCTCTATCATAAAAAATATTCCAATCCTTTAAGTCAAAATAAGTATCGATAGTTTCAAATACTCTTTCAGGTTTATCAAAAATTATTTTATCAGATTCTTTAGTTACCAATGTGAATTGCGGCACTCCATACTTCTTTTTTATTGCTTTACTTTGAATCAAATCATAGCCTACAGTAAGAAAAGGAGTTTTATAAGCGTTAACACTAGTAGTATTTAAATATTTCAAATCTTGAAAATCCCTATTAATAATAGAAATATCGCTTGAGTTCAATTCAAAATCACCCATAGCTGTAGATAAAACAAAAGAACTATCATTATTTTGCCATACATCATATAACCTTATTCGCCCTTGATTAAATCCATTATCAAATAAGTCTGATATTTTAAAATTCTTTTGATTAATGTTTTCTTTATTTAGAATTAAAATATCGTACCCCCCTTCTTTAAACTGAAGACCTAATGAAAGTTCATTATTCAGAAAATATATTTTTTTTACATTATAAAAATCATGTGCAAAATATAATTCCTCCATATTTTCAATCTCCTGACTAAAAACAGAACTGTGCACCATTATCAAAGATATTGACACATAACTATAAATTAAGAATATTCTTTTCATAAACTTTATCCTCTAAAAAAACATATTTAATTTGACTATCTTGAAATGTAAAATAAAGTGGCTTTGGAATTATTAAATCATAATTAAAAACCTCCTTTTTTTCATCAAAAAATAATTTGGCATTACTTTTCACCAATGAGATATGCTCTAAATGAATATTAGATTTCTCGCCAACTACAAATAAAAAATCAACTTCCAATTCACTTGCTAATTCTGGATTAATTTCAAAACATGAACTACATGAAAATACGTTATAAAACAAACATTTTTTATTTTCTAAATCTGATAATGGAATATTATAAACTTGTTCCAAATAATAAGATAAATTTGTTTCAAATTTTACATCCTTATTGTCACAACAGGTAAAAAACAGACTAATTGTTAATAAACTCAATATTATATTTAATCGCTTGTAATTCATTTTCTTTCTTTCGTTTTAAAATTATTAACTCATTCGAATTACTTTCCACTGCTAATAAATCCTTATTTCTATCCAACTTAAATTCTTTTAAAATTATTCCCTTATCATTAAAGAAAATAATATTTATATCGCCATATTTTATTTCATATTTCCCATTGACTATATTAATGCTATTTTGACTGTAAAAAACTCTACTCATAACATTAATATCAGAATGATAATTTATTTTAGAGTAATATGGAGTTTTCATTCTATATTCTTGTAAATACCTTTCATCTAATATTTTTTTAAACTCCATAGGTTTTGGTAGTTTTACTCTCCTTGACGGAGAAATTTGAAACTGATCAAGAATTTGAAAAGACGTGTCATATTTAAAAATTTGATGACTCATAGGATAAGAAATAAAAAAAGAATTTTTTAAGTATGTTAAATACGGGAAACTTAAATCGTATGGATAGTACGTGCTTTGAATTTTATCCATAATACCTGTTGGAACTAACTTAAAAGACAAATTTTGACTTTCCCTATTAATACTTGCTAACAAAGGACTTTCTAATTTTTCTGACTCACTATAATTATCAAAGTATCCTAAAGGATAAACATTAAAATAATAGCTATTCTCAATTAAGTACAAATTGGGAGGAACTCTTAAAAAGGGGGTAACAAAGCCATGTGTAGAGGGATATCCAGTTTCATCTTTAACCCTAAAATATTCATATGAGTCAGTTTGTAAATTAAACTCCATTATTTCACCAAATTCAGAAATTACTGCAACAATTGTATCATTTATGAAATATTGCTTTATCTTAAAATGTTGATGTTCTGGTTCTAGTTTAAAAAATTCATCTACTTCACCATCATTTAAATCCAATGTATAAATTGAATATGGATTTATAAAAGACAGCCCATATAACTGGCTACCTTGTAAAGTAAAAAAAAACAGCTCTGAAGGAATATTATTTGGAATTGAAAAAGTTACACTATCTTTTAAAGAAATATATAATGAATCAGAATAATTTATCCTCTTGGAAACTAAAAATTCACTATCTAGGCTATTTGAAGTACAACCAATATTTATAAAAGCTACATAAAAATATGTAGCTTTTATAATTAAAGTATATAATTTATTCATCATTACGGTGCAAGCTGTTTTTCTGGCAATGATCTTATATCGCCTGTTATACATCTGTTAGCTAATGCACTTGCACATTCTTGATATGAAGGAGTGGAATTTCCACCATAAACATTCATCCATTTTCCTCTCGCCCAAGCCTGACTGTCATGCGGTTTTAATGTTAAGAATATTCCAAATAAAAAAACAACCATGCTTGAAATTGCAAATAATCTCATTCTTTTCTTTTGCATAATAAATATTATTAATTGTTAAAATTTATTTAAGACAATCCTCCACCACTACTAAAAACTTGAAACGAAAATCTATCTGAAATGAAAACACTTAGGTGAGTCCAAGTCAATATTTTCCACTTTGTAGGTTTGGTCAAAAGGCTGCTTTCGCTAGCACTAACAACTTTCCAGCCATACCATTTTTCAATAGTATTTTTGAATTGATGTTATAAATCAAAAAAAAAAAATGTAAAAGCAAAATAAATTACATAAAATATTTAGTATTTAGTTTGATGTTACGACATTAAAAAGTAAGATATTAATACCAAAAAAAGCTTTAAAGGAATTAAGAAGAATATTGATTCAAATAATTATATTTTTAATAGATTGAATATCTTACTGAAAATTACATCCTATTTTATAGGGTTTTGTTACTTATTTGAAACTAAAAACAAAAGACCAATTATTTGAGACAAAAAAACCTCTGAGATTAACTCCCAGAGGTTCAAATATTTTTAAGTCTTTTTTTTAATCTTAAACGTAATTATTCAACATCACTGGCATTACCAATAATAAAATATCTTCATTCTCGTCCATATCAGAAGGAAATAATAAACCTGCTTTGTTTGGTGCTGACATATCAATGCTTACTTCCTTACTGTCTAAGTTATTTAGCATTTCAATTAAAAACTTAGCGTTAAAGCCAATTTCGATATCATCCCCTTGATGCTCGCAAGCCATAATTTCGCTGGCTTCATTAGAGAAGTCTAAATCTTCAGCAAAGATTTGCAATTCGCTTCCGTTAATTTTCAAACGTACTTGGTGAGTCGTTTTATTAGCATAGATGCTGATCCTTCTCAAAGAGGACATAAACTCTTGACGGTTGATGGTCAATTTGATATTGTTTTCAGCAGGAATTACATTTTCATAATCAGGGAAACGCTCATCTACCAATCGGCAAATCAATTTGATATTATTGAATTTGAAATAAGCATTGGACATATTGAATTCCACTGCTACGTTCACATTCTCAGCTGGCAAGCTGTTCTTCAATAAAGACAAAGCTTTTCTAGGGATAATGATGCCTGTACCTGAATCAGAAGCTACATCTACCCTTCTGTAGCGAATCAAACGATTACCATCTGTGGCAACGAAAGTGGTATTCGTTTCATCAAATTTCACATAAACACCACCCATAGCCGGACGTAATTCGTCATTGCTTGTGGCGTAAATAGTATGGTTAATAGCCGTAGCTAAAACATCTGCTGAAATATCTACTGTATCAGGGTTTTCAACTTCCTGCACTTTAGGGAAATCCGTAGCATTTTCACCTGCTAATTTATACCGACCATTATCAGAGCTAATTTCAATGCTGTAAGTTTCCTCATCAATAGAGAAAGTCACGGGCTGCTCTGGAAGGTTTTTCAAAGTATCCATTAAAATTCTAGCCGGAACTGCTATGCTACCGTTTTCAGATGATTCCACATCAATCTCAGTAATCATGGAAGTCTGCAAATCCGAAGCTGTGATAGTCAATAGACCATCTTGAATTTCGAATAAGAAATTTTCTAAAATAGGCACCATGGGATTGGTTGAAATCACCCCATTGATGGATGAAATTTGCTTTAATAATGCAGATGAGGATACTAAAAATTTCATAGTTTTTTATTTAGGGCTCGCTTTTAAAATCTTCCAAAAGCTTAGCTATAAACTTCTTGATTTTGTATTACCAACAAAGTTAAAAATTAATTTGCAAATCTATACTTTATAGTGCATTAAGCAATAAAAAATTCTTAAATGGTAGGGAAAAGTCGGTAGCGGGAAGTTTGAAGTTAGCAGTTTGTCAATTGCATATTATCTTTTTTCAGTTTTTCCTAATTCACAACAACTTCTCCAACTCTATCCAAATCTTCTCCATTCGCTCATTTCGAATTGCCGCCCATTCTTTACCATTGATATGAACCAAATAGGCATTGAATTCAGGATTTTTAAAAAGTTCAAGTTTCAAACTTTTGTCTTTATCCAAGCCTTCAATTTCTATAGTACCGGCATTATCGAAACTTTCTTTTCGTTCTAAAGCGATGTGGTCTTTGGGTAGGAATTGATCCACAAAAAAGTAATTAAATCGCTCTACGAAATTCATCACTTCAGCAGTATCGGCTTGTTGATTTTGTATGCGTAATAATCTATCTTGATATTTGAATTCTATTGCTTCTTTTTTCTGTCTGTTAATTTTCAAACTGACCATATCCTGCCAAATACCGTCAAAAATCACACGATCGCGCCAGTCATTTTCTGGCACTTCATAAATTCCAGCTACATAGCTTTGGTATCCCGGTAATTGCATAAGATAAACTTCCTCCCCATGTACAAAATAGCTTCGCATCGCTTGGAAATCTCCTCCTACAGTATAAGATTTCAGAACCCTTTCATTTCCATAGATATTAACCTGAACCCCTGAATCCAAAACATTTTGCTTGATTTTGCCTGAGTTCTCACTATTAATCGGCCTTTGTACACTGACTTGCTCCAACAATTTAAAAAACACCTGTTGCATGGAGGCATCCAATAAATACTTTTCATTGACTGTCCATGAATTGCTATTCCTTTCCAAAGTGTTTTTGAAATTCACTGTACTCAATTCTATTCTGGAAATGGATTGATTAGCATTATCAACAGCAAACAAATCCTTATCAAAAGAAGTGGATTTTCTCTCATAGGGATTGTAACTGTAGGCTAAAACAGACAAAACCACTAAGCCTAGCCACACAGATAATAAGGCAATATTTTTCCTTAATTGAAGCTTAGCCATTGAACTTTGCATATTTTCTCTTCCTCCAATAATATCTTAAAACACCGAACACCACTATCAAAAGGATTGGAAGTGCCACGTTAATGAATTGTAGCCAAACTTTGTCTTCAGCCACTTTAACCTTATCCAAAGGTCTAATCTTCAATTCTTTATTTCTGGAAATAATCAAACCATCCTCATCCAATAAATAATTTAACATATTGAGAATTAACTGGTCATTAGCGAAATTTGATGGATGTTTAGCATAAGGATCAACCCCCAAAGGAAAGGCTTGTCCGTTCCGTTTATTGATTTCACTCAATAACAAATCACCATCAGAAGCCACTATAATTGAATTCTCAACACTTATACTTTTTCTGGCAGATTCATTTTTGCCTTCAGGTGGTAACCGATTTTGATAAGCAGAAGTGAATTCTCCTTCCAATAAATAAGCAACTGGAACATTCTTCAAATTGAAATTTTCCGGTTTCATATCTTCTTTTAAATTTTCAAAACTGATATGAAGGGGACCTTTTAACTTTCTCGTGTAATCAGAAGTAAAAAGCAAGGGTGTTTTTTGAATGCCAGTTGAAGCTACGGTATCGATTGAACTTACAAATTTTCCGTAGACTGCATTCAAATTGCGTACAATCGGGTGTTCAGCATATTTATTTAAAATGATATAATAAGGCCATGGTAATAACTGAATCTGCGGATCTTGTCCTAAATTCCCTGTTACAATTGGAAAATTCCCGCTATTGACATCCTGTAAAATATCATTATTCACTCTCACCCCATATTTGAATAATAAATCATCCAATCCCGTTTCAATGGGTAGAGCCATAGCGCCATAATCCTTAATAGAATCTATATCCATCATCAAGCCATCCATAAAAAACAAGCCTTTCCCGCCATTCATAATGTATTGGTCGATGTCATATAACTCTGAATTACTAAAGTCTTCTGATGGTTTGACAAAAATTACGGCATCAAAATTTGATAATCTTGCAGTATTCCCGACTGGAATAAAATCATATTTTGTACTCACTACTTCGTTCAACCCATTTAAAACCTCCATTGAAGGTGAGCCCTTCCCTTGATATAATGCCACACTTTTTCTTTCAGAATTCGACAGACTTTTGATAGTAGAAGCTAACTCAAATTCTAAATTTTCTATGGATTGGGTAATCGCTTGACCAGCACCTGATGCATTATTTCCATTCAATAGGATAACAGGTAAACTTCTTCCACCATAAGTAATTTCTGCACCGGGGAATATCAATTTCTGCGATTTCCTACCTTCCTCATTATCATAAACTGTGGTAGGCTGAATCCCTTTATCCACTAAATAGCGATAAAATTCATTTCTTGAATTGGCTGTGCTGGCCTCATCAGGATTGACGAAACTGTACTGTAAATTTCCGTAAGCGTAAGTTTTGAATTGCTCCAACGTCTGTTTTACAGCTGTTTGCAAACGTGTGAATTCCGCATTGATATCACCCGCCAAATAGACCTCCACATAAACAGGCTCTTTTAAATTTTGCAACATACTGATCGTTGCCTCATTCATGGAATAACGCTTTTCTTCCGTCATATCATAACGAAAAATCTGATGACGTACAGCCAAGTTTACCAATATCACCAAAGTAATAATGATCAAAAATTTTAGCGTATATTCTGTTGATTTATGCTTTAGGAATTCCATTTTCTCAATTTTAAAACCCACAAAGTAGCCCCTAAAAACAATGCTGTAATGGATACAAAATAGATCACATCACGAAAATCAATTACGCCTTTGCCTAATGCATCATAATGCGACAACATACCTATTTTTTCAATTTGCAAAGCTGAATTAGCAAAAACTGATAAATCCGCTACAGATGAAAAGCCTATAAATGCAATAAAACTAATGAAAACGGCAATGATAAACGCCACGATTTGATTTTCCGATAAAGAAGAAGCAAAAATCCCAATTCCGGTATAAGCTGATGCTAAAAATAATAAACCAATGTAAGCACCCACGATACCCGCTGAGTCGATATTTCCAACGGGATTACTTAAATAGGATAAAGAGAAATAATACACCAAAGTGGGTATCAATGAAATCACCACAAGCACTAAGCCTGCTATATATTTACCCAATAACAATTTTAGTTCCGTGATGGGTTTAGTCATTAGCAATTCAAAAGTCCCGCTTTTCGATTCTTCAGCCAAAGCTTTCATAGTAATGGCTGGAATAAGGAACATCAAAACATAAGGCGCCAAATTGAAAAAGATGCCCATATCGGCATAACCATATTCAAAGATGGCAGTATCGGGGAAAACCCAAACCAGCAAACCCATGCTGACCAAAAAAACACTCATCACCAGATAAGCAATGAGGGAATTTAAAAAGCTATTGATTTCTTTGCTAAAAATACTCCACATACGCTCAGCTATTTTGGGTCAGTTTGTGAAAGACTTCTTCCATATTCCCTTTTTCTAAAGAAATCCCTACTAAATCGACATCATTTTGCGTAGCCCAGCTCAGAATATTCTTGCGAAGATCTTTGGTGGTTTCCAATAAATATTCAGTTTCTGTTACAAGTTTTACAATGATCACTTCTTCTTGAGTAGTCCAGTAAGATAAATCAGCCTTACTTTCTAATTCAATTCTTATAGTAAACTTCTCCTTTTCATTTGTTAATTCGCTCACTAATTGATCAGCCACCAGCTTTCCCTCTTTGATGATGATAGCTCTATTGCAAAGTGCTTGCACTTCTTGCATGATATGCGTACTCAACAAAACCGTTTTATCTTGACTAATTGATAATATCAAGTTCCTAATTTCAATAATCTGATTCGGGTCTAAGCCCGTGGTCGGTTCATCCAGAATCAAAACAGAAGGGTCATGTACCAAAGCTTGAGCTAATCCTACTCTTTGTCTGTATCCTTTTGACAAGGCTGCGATTTGTTTGTTTTGTTCTTTTTGCAATCCACAAAGCTCAACTAAATCCCGTACTCTATTTTTTAACGATTTACCAGACAGACCATAAATTCCTCCACAAAATCTTAAAAATTCGTGCACATACATATCTAAATAAAGGGGATTGTGTTCAGGAAGATATCCAATATGCTTTTTTAATTCTAAGGGCTGCTTAGCTACATCAATTTCATCCACTTCCACAATTCCTGAATCAGCAGGTAAAGTTCCTGTGATCATTTTCATGGTGGTGGATTTCCCAGCACCATTGGGCCCCAAGAATCCCACAATATTTCCCTTTTTGATTTCAAAGGAAACATCATTTACAGCAGTTTGAGCTCCAAATTTTTTAATAAGACCCGTAACGAGAATGGACATTCAGAATTTTATGGTTAGTTATGTTCGTTGAACGCAAAAATAGTATTTTAATTATGAAAAATTCAAACACATAAGAAAGGAAGCACACTAAGATTGATGGTTGATTTTAATTTTTCCTGGATCATTGTTCATATCAAACACATCAGTTACATAAACTTTAGCATTTTTCTGTTTTGCAATAATTTTGTAATTCCTTTCTATGATATATCGGTGCTCCTGCTGAAGGGATTGAAGTTCATCTACTAACCTTCCTCTGTTGCTAAAAGTCTGTAAAGTATCAGCTCTATCCAATATTTTATTTGTGAATTTTATGGCAATATCTGCTTCAAATCGGCAATAAATATTTTTTAGGCTCTTTTCTGCAGGCTCAGTAATCACTACCTCCATCAATCACCATTTGTTCATATCCTCACGGATTTGTTCAATAGGTTTAGTTTTACCCTCTTTAATAGCTTGATTTGAAATTTCAGCTCTTTCCAATAAATCTAATTTGGAAATTTTATTTCCATCTGGACTATAGCCTACCACATCGTTTTTATTTTTGAAGCATTAAGTACTTCTTTTACTTTTTGAATTATATAAATGTCATCAGTCCTAGATAGCTGTTCAATTAAACGCTCTCTTTCCTTTACCATACCCATTAAATTATTTTTTAATATCATGATAAATATAACAATAAATCGCCAGATTATAGTCTCATCTACTCCAAAACCAAAGGCTCAAAACTAAAGCAGATTATAAAAATGATCAAGCAAATCCAGCCCAACACTTTTCTACCAGTGCTTAACGGTCTATCATCTGGAGCAACAGGATGCTTCACACCAATCAGTCTTCCTAATAGGAATACAAAAAGTAAATAGCCAGAAAAGCCTGTCACTGAAGGGAATAAATAGGTAGTAAGATATTGTGCAACAAACATGCCCACAGCTAACATTAATGTAGTGGATTGCTGGAAGCCTAAGCCTTTGAATGAAAAATACAAAAAGCCAACATATAAAACGCTGTATAAAGCAAAATCACCTAAATCAATTCCTGCAGTAATCAATCCTAAGCCTGCTACAAAAGTGAAAATCATATAAAGAGTGAAAGCTATAATATTATGATTCTTAGCTCCAAAAAGACCATAAATCACATGTCCACCATCCAATTGGCCAATAGGAATTAAGTTTAAAGCAGTAAAAAATAAAGCTAAAAAACCAGCAAATAAGTAAGGATAGTGAATGATTTCCCTATGATTTGGCAATCGCTCAGGATCTGCCACATTATTTTCAAACCAGCTGAACAAAAGATTATTTCCTAAACTAATCCCCATCATTTCTTCCCCGTTATCATAGACATGATCGGCATATTCCAATCCGTATTGTTCGTATTCTGGATGAATTTCAAAAATATACTCTGGCTCTGGCAAATTGGTGAAGCCATAAAATAACACACCCAATGCCACCACAAAACCAGCTATAGGCCCAGCAATGCCTATATCAAAAAACTGTTTTCTTGATTTTATCGGACCTACAATTTGAATCAATGCTCCAAATGTACCAAAAGAAACTGTCCCCAAGAATCCTAACCACCCTGGAATATAATTGGGCAAAGTGACCTCCACTTTATGGTATTTGGCAGTAAAGAAATGGCCAAATTCATGCACAGTCAGAATGAAAAGGAATGGGATGGAATAGTGCATCCCTGCAAAAAAATCAGCCCATGAATAATCGGGAGAATAGAAAAGAATACGATTGGTAATCCATTCCGAACCTGCAAGGGTAGTTGTTATGAATGTTATAACAAAGAGTAAAATCTTCTTTGTATAATAGCGTGTATTTTTCTCAATCATATTGCAGACAATTTACTTTCTAACAAATCAATGAAGCCTCCATTCCTCGGAATATGGAGAGTGTGAATACCTAAGCTGGTAGCCGAATCCAAATTAGCTTGACCATCATCCATAAACAGCACTTGATTAGCTTCTGTTTCTGTTTGCTTCAAAACATTTTCATAGATTTCAAGGTCTGGTTTTCTTTGATTTAATTCATGAGAAAAATACACTTCATGAAACAGTTCATTTAAATGATGATATTGATATGAATTGGATAGAATTTTATGAAATGCCTGCTCATGAATAGCATTAGTGTTACTTAAAACAATGCATTTATAATTTTGTAGTAGGCTTTTAATGCTTTCAATTCTGTCTGCAGGAATCTCCCCTAGCATAGCATTCCAGGCTATTACAATATCATCATCAGAAGCAGTTAAGCTGAATTCATCTCTTAAACTTTGAAGAAATTCAGCATCTGCAATTAATCCTTTTTCATACCTTCTGAAAATCTCTGCAGACAGATAAGCTCTTTCCACTTCCTTTTCAGATAAGCCTGATAAATTTGAAAAAGCTGAAATCGTTTTCTCAACGTAGAGGTTAATAATGACTCCGCCTAAGTCAAATATGATGGTCTTAATTTTGTGCAAAAGCCTTTTGGTTAATTAGATGCAAATATGGTTGAAAGGCAATCTAAATCAAAATATATTGAAAACATGAATCGAACTCTATTGGATTAAGAATCGCTCTGAATTTTCTTCACCATTTTTATAGCTAGTTTGCAAGAAATATATTCCCGGTCTCAAAGTGCTGGGAAGTTTCACTTCTAAACTATTCTCCCTGAAATATAGATTTTCCCATTGCAATAATTTTCCTTCTTGACTAAATATGCGAATGTACTGAAGCTCGTCCTTACGCTTTTCGGATAAATCTAAACTAAAGGTGAAATCATTTCTTATTGGGTTTGGATGGATTTTCTCACTTGGAATAGAATCAATTTCAATAACTACTACTGGTTCCTCCTCTTCTTCACTTCCCCCGGAGCAAATCACCAATTGTTCATCCACACCCTTACGAATCTCTCCTAATCTCTTATATACGTTTTCACCTGGACACAAAGTATTGCATCCATCCTGATGACCTGCAATTACCCCAAGATTTGCATTTAAAGCATGGGCAGTATTTCCCAAGGGTTCTAAATCATCTTTAAAGGCTTTCCAACTCAAAATGGTTGATAAGCTTTCTAACATTTGGGACTTAGGTTCAGTGATTTCATAGTTTCCTAAAAGGCAAATACCCATCGTATTCGAATTGGATCCACAGAAATGAGCTCCAATTACTTTATCTTGCTCGCCATTAGCAGGATCCCTTCCTGCATAAATTACGCCATCAGGAGCTACTAAATAATTATATCCAATATCCGACCAGCCATTTTCTTCGGTATGAAATATATAGATATCTCTGACGGCTTGGGTATAATCTGTAATATTATTAGACCCAGCAGAATGGTGGACAATCATATTTTCAGTGCTTGTGAAACTTCTGTTATAAGCGGGCTCAGGTAGTCCAGCTCGCCATTCCGATTGCTGAATAACGCCATTCAATTCACAATCATTATTTTGAATTGAAATTGATTTTCTTTGTGAAAAGTCAGCATATTCTCCGCTGCCATTGATGAGGACCACTTCAAGGTCGTTTAACACTCTTTGTGAATATATAGCTATTTCACCTACTTCTCGATCAAAATGAATTAGACTTGAATAAAAATAATTTGTTCTTTCATCAGAATGAAGACTATTATTGAATAAAATAGTATCAGAATTATTGACAAAACCAATGGTCCTGAAGTCAATGGCTTGAGTTGACTTCAATGCTATGGAAGTAAATTTAAAGTTACTAGTTTGTCTTAAGCGCTGACTATTCCCCAAGTCCAAAGCAAAAGAAGTATGAATTTTTTCGTTTTGAGCTGTTAATTGGAAACTTAGAGTAGCTATAAATAGAATAAAAATTAAACGCATATGATCATATCAGATTAGACATTAGTATAACTTACGTAACTGTTGAAATATTGGATATGAATACAAAAAAAATAGGTTTGCTTTGATCAGCAAACCTATTTAAGAACGAAAATTTATATAATCGCTACTCTTTTATCATTTTATTCATACTCCTTAAACCATCTCCCCACTCAATCTGCATAAAATACATCCCATCTGGGAATTTGCTTAAATCAATTTCTAATTCATTATATAAATGACCAAAATCAGATATTTCTTCAATTAGTCTTCCATCTGGACCTATAATTTTAATCGTTGAAATTTCATCAACACCCTTTATTCTAAAAATACCATTTGAAGGATTTGGATAGATAACTACACTTTTTTCAAAAGATGATTGATTTGCGGTATAACTTACTCTACTAACTGTAATTTTACCATTATCAGAAATAGCGGAAATCTCTAAAGATTCCTTGTTTTCCCCTGTCAAATCAAAGATTATATCAGATTCCTCGTTCATAGGAACCCCTGGAATATCAAATTTAACTGAATACCTTCCTGCAGGAAGATTCGGAATTACAAACTCTCCATTTTCATCCGTTTCAAGATAAGCCACGAGCTGTCCATTTTCTAGTATGCTTCTAAATGACAAATCTCTACTTGAACCCGTTACCACTCTAACACTGACACCAACTCCACTTACCCTTCTTCTTGGTAATTTCCGTTCTCCATCTTCAAACTCCTCCTCTAAAAACCCGCTAAAATTTGACGTTCCGTTAAGAGGTTCAGGTTCTCCTTCCATAGTAACTTCCAATCCCTCAATATTGCTTCTATGATAAATAATGTTGGCAAATTCCCAATCGATAGTATTTGTGAAATACGTATTTAATAAATCTGGGTATTCCTGATCATCATTGTCCACATATAAAACATAATCACCTAGTTCCACATCTTGCATTTCAAAAACTCCTCCAACATCCGCATTCACAAAGAAATCGCCATTACCCAATCTTACACTGTCATATTCAGCCCCTTCTTGATATTCAAATAAGTAGACTTGACCCGCTTCAGTCGGAAATTTATTAGCATCTGAAATCTGACCACTAATATTAGCTGTTGCAATTACCTGTACAGGGTTTGAAACTAATTTGAATTCGGGATCAATGGAATTAATCAAGTCATTCCGGACTTCCAAAACATATTCACCCATCGCGCTATATGTCAGGGAATCGATTGAAATGGAACTAGAATCAGATATATTAATTCCTACACCATTTCTAAACCATTGGTAAGTATTGTTTGTCCCTCCTACTGAGTAACTTATGGAAAGCTCTGCTCCTTGCGGTAGCTTTTGGTCTGCTTCATTTCCAAATTTGGCTTGATTAGCAAACGAAATACCATCAATTGTAATATTCGGTTCTAGATCCGAGTAATCAAGTGAATTATTAGTCACATCTATTAACTCCAAATTGGGAAGACTTGTTAAATCTGCTAAGCTTTCAAGAGCATTACCTGATATATTCAAAGTACGTAAACCTAAAATATCATTTATCGCATCAGGAACAGAGCCTGTTAAATTATTCTCCGGTAAATTAATTTCCACTACTCTATTATCCTCAACAATAATATCCTGACCATTGTCTGACCAAGTAGTTGGATCCGCAGCAGCAGTATCCCAATCAATGGAAGTCCAGCCCTCACCATTAGTAGAATCATAAAAGACCCGTAGAGCTTCTACATCACGCTCCAACGTGGAAACTTTTAACTCTGTGGGTGCAGAAGACAAGCTTAATTCACCCAATAAATCGTTATTTACCTCAACATAATAGATCCCTTCATCTAACCTCTGTACATCATTTAAAACCAAAGTAGAATTCGTTTCCCCTGCAATCTGAACAGAATCTTTATACCACTGAAAAGTGTTGGAGGAAGCAGGTGCTTCAATTTCAATTGACATATTTGCTCCAAGGAAATCAAAAAATTCTGGTGGAAGATTATACGCGAAATTCTGATTTTCATATGCAAAATTTAGGACGGTGACAAAAGTTTCTAGTTGATCAAAACTTAGTTCATTTCCACTGACATCCAAATTATTCAAAGACCCAACTAATGCTTCCAAAGCGGTGATATCCGTTATATGGTTTTGTGAAAGATTGATTTCATTCACAAAATTCAAATTGCCTAACTCATTGGGTAACACACCTTCCATTTGATTTCCAGGAAGATTAATTGAGAAAAGGGAATCTTGAATCATACTCAAACCTTCCCAAGTGTTGAGCTTTCCAGTAGTCCAGTTTTGTGCATTGTTCCAATTTTCACCATTAGTACTTTCATAAAATGCCAGCATTGCCAAAGAATCCTGCTCTAAATATGTTGAAACTGGTAACTTTATGCTATCCTGAATACTGAAGGCACTTGTATCACCCGTATTCGAAATGGCACGAACGTAAAAATAATAAAGTTCTGAGTATTCGGGAGCATGAAAAGTAATGCTATCCGAAGGCACCACAAATAAAGAATCATTTTGAGCTATCGAACTTGTATCATTATTTATTCCGATATACACTTGATATTCATCTGCACCTGGTACAATTGGCCAAGTTAAATCAAATAGATTTGATGTTGGGTTTGAGGAAACGGGAGTCGGGATTTCAATCGGAAGTAACTGCACTTCCACAGAATTACTGTAGAATGAAGAATCTCCAGCTAAATTAATTGACCGCCCGAACACATAATAAGTTTGAAAAGGCTCTGGTGCAGAAAAAGTTAAAGACGTATCCGATATTAGAAAAGTGCTATCTGATGAATGCGAAGGAACAGTATCATTTTCCATCGAAATGAATATCTCATATTCGCTAGCATTCGCAACTGAATCCCATTCCAAATTGAATCCAGAGTTCGTAATGTTGGTAGCAGAAATAATCGGAGGCCCTGCAACTGCTGGCACTTCAAAATAGGAAATAGAAAGCTCACCCCCTTCTTGTAGAATCAAGAAATCCTTAAAACCATCATTATTTAGGTCCAATATATCAAAATCTGCAATAATTCCACCATCGTAAGAAACAGTTAGCTCTACAGTTAATTGACCAGCACCATCATTTAATAAAAAGTTTAAGGACGGAGAATTTTGATCAGAAACAATTAAATCTTGGAAACCATCACCATTTAAATCTTCAACCACCAATTTAGCAGGTGTAAATCCTAATGGAATTGTGGTAATATCAAATGTTTCTGTACCGTTGTTAAACGTGAATATTTCTATTTCGTCAGTATTTTGATTTGAAGCCACTATTTGATCAAATCCGTTATTCAATAATGATATATTCTTGATTTCAAAAATCTGGTCCGATGATCTTGGATTACTAGTATAAATGGTAGTATCATGATTGAAAAGGTCAATAAGTCCAATTAAACTCTCATTGGCGTTTAAATAACTAATATCTGCATTTCCATTGTCGAGATAATTACCTTTTAAAATCTGGTTAAATTCTCTGTTATTTGGTTCAATAAAGGGTAAGATCGTTTTTGCATATGGACTACAATCTGAGAATCCTCCACCCTCACCACTGAGTATGCTTGACGAAGAACTTAAATCAAAAACACTAAATAGTGCATCAGTAATCCCGTCAAAATCAGAATCGACAAGCAAATAATCATTATAAATGCTCTGATCATCGAAATTACCATCGCCAACAGGAGTAAAATTACCGTTCCCATCATTCTTAAAATATATAATCCCCTCAACGCCATTATATTCTACATCAAAAAGAGCATCTACACCTAAGGTTCCACCAATATTTGAAATTTGAAGCTTAAAGTCAGTGGGGTTTAAAGTCACCCCTTCTGAATTAAGAAAGAATTCATGCGAAGTCGTTGCTCCTGATAAACTACTAATTACAGTCACGGCCTCATAATTGGAGCTAACAATCATAGCATCAAAATCGCTGTCATTGTTAATTTGTCCTAGCTCCATTTTACTCTGACCCAATAATACCGTCCCATTAATGCTGTCCAGTATGGTTTTATTTTCATAATTGCTGGCTTCTAACCCAATAGTATTATCATAACTAACAGTAAATTGATCAGATCCATATAATATTTGATCACCATTATATACAACTTCTATGTTTCCAGATCTAGCGCCATCAGGAACTCTGACCGTTAAAGAATTATCAGTATTGCTCACTACATTTGCAATTTTTCCACCGATAACTACTTGGTCTGCTGGGGAAGCGAATGGCCCCGACAAATTCAATGTGATATTTTCTCCCGCTGATGCAAAAGATTCATTTAGACTTAAGATTTTTCTTTGATAATAAAAAGGGTTTTCACTTTCCAAATTAGAGGACAAGCCTAATCGTGCGGTATCAGCAACTGAAAAATCGTACTCCAAGGCGGACTGGAAAGATGTGTCAGTGTTAAATCCATTCCCTAAAGATGATCCGTCAAAAAAATCAATCAATTCCAAACTTGTGAAATCGGTGATACCCTCTGCCACCTTATCGGAAACAATTGGTTCAAAAGTAGCAGCTACATTATTATCTGATAACAATGCAGTTACCTCCCAATACTCTTTAGTACGATCTCTAATCAATGCGGACTTGATAAGTAGTGAATCCGTTAATCCACAAAAATTATCTAAAGGATTAACCCGGATCAAATCAGACGTTTGAAATTCATTATTATCTAAAACACTAATTTGACGAGGACCATCATCATGCCCCACGGGAAAAATAAAAGGGGTATTCCCTCTTTTACTAACTACACCATTGATGTAAGAGACTTCTTTTGCTCCAACAACCGCTGCATCCTGACCAAAAACCACCTCCTCAAATCCAGCACTGAAGATATCGTAGTCGGCAACCAATATTCCCTGATTCAATGTTAATTGACCTTCGATCATCACTTTAGAAACTAATTCTCCGTAAGACTTCAAAAGTACCAATTCTGGTATTTTCCTGTCAGAACTTGGATCCTCAGCAATATCCACTACTACATTATTATAGATTATGGAATCTTGTAAATCACCAAAACCAGTTATTTCCTGATAACCTGAGCCATCATATCTAAGTGTTGACTGATCGGAAAATTTAATTTTACCACCATTACCTGACCTTTTGAAATAAAATTTTATATCCACATCAGTATACCCTGTAAAATTCACTTGAAATTGACCGTCTGTATTTTCTAGAGCATTTAATTCAAAAACATCCGCGATAATTCTAGAATTGTTAAATACAGCATTGAAAGGTTGAGGACTATTAAAATTATCATTGAATA
The DNA here is from genome assembly GCF_963974845.1 of uncultured Marivirga sp. Classification (NCBI taxonomy): domain Bacteria; kingdom Pseudomonadati; phylum Bacteroidota; class Cytophagia; order Cytophagales; family Marivirgaceae; genus Marivirga; species uncultured Marivirga sp. Next base: position 777,885 of record NZ_CAXBEQ010000001.1, on the reverse strand, counting down.
AAAACAAATTTCCTCCTACTGTAAAATCAACAGACTGAAAATCAATGTTAGGTATATCATAAAGTTGTGTGCTGTCACTAGCAGAATGTCGGAATGAGAACTCCTCACCCACTGTAATTCTAAGAGAATCACCATTATTAATAGCATGAAAGAGAATTTGCTCCCCGTTTGCATTATCATCTTGCTCAAACACCAGATTATCTCCTACATCTAAAGTGGCTGATTTTGTCAAATCACTTTGCATAAAAATACCTACAGAGTCGGTTTGAATCCCTGATAAGTGCCCTACTTGCACATTATTCCTGATATTAAGTCCACCGTTTGTTATCCAGATTCCAACATTAGGTTCTACTTCAATTCCACCAACAATATTGACTTCATTGATCTCAAAATCCTCTGATTCATTAATTGAAACTCGATGGTAAATATTGACGGCAGAATCTAAAGGCGGGACGGTTCCGCTAGACCAGATTGCAGGATCAGACCAATTACCATTTGCAATAGTATTAATGAAATATGGGGCCGTCTCAACCTCAAAAACAGTGGTATCGCTATTGGACAGAGCTCCATTTTTACTGAAAATCTGGAAATAATAAGTGGTGGCTGGCTGTAACCCCTGAACACCAAAGTCACCAGTATAAGAACTTATGTTGGCAGGATTAAACCCAGGTAAAAAGGTATTAAAACTATCTTCTGAAATTAATACTTCATAAAAAAATTCATCATCACCAGCTAAATTTGTAAAAGAAACATGCAGTGAATCGGGAAAGTGTTGTATTGAGGTTTCAGGAACTGGTAAAGGCTCAGGTTCTATCAAACGAATATTCATTAAGCCAGAATTATCACCATTTCGATCCCACAGTCGAATAAAAACCTCCTCTCCTATTGGTAATCCTTTAATAGTATCTTGTTGATGTGCTTCAAAGTTACTACTACAGTAAAATTCATTAAAGCTCCCGCATGAACCAGTGTACACAGAGAACCGTGACTCTAGTGCTTGATCAGGAGAAGATAAAACATCATATAATTCCCCAAAAGTCTGTATAACGAGATCTCCAGAGTTAGGTACTTGAGCTTTAACCCATAAATCTCCGGTTCCTACACTGTAAATTGAATCCTGACCACAAGGTGATCCAATTCCGGAATTAGTACTATTGAAATAAGAAATTGGTGTTATAGAAGAAGACCCAGTGCTTTCTTCGTATCCAAATACATTCAAATTTATTGCATTGGAACATTCCTGGTTTGAAGCGGCAGTTATACTTGCACCTGATTTTATACGGACAAAAAATTCGTCCTCAATAAATGCTGGTGGGAAAACTTTTAAGCGATAATCCCCACTTTGCAAATTAGAAAAGCTAAAATTTTTCTCAACATCCTCAAGTGCTACTCTTGTAAAAGTAGATTCTGCTTCTCCTACGCAATCCTCTCTTCTTTCCAGTTCAACAAAAAGAGGATTATATGGATCATAGTCTCCCACTTCAACAATAACATCTTCTTGAACGGCTAAGGAGAATTCATAAAAAAGACTATCTCCATAGGAATTAATGCTTTCACCGTAATTGGTAAGAACATTGACAACAGGATTTTGTGCAGGACTGTTGCTTTGTGTTCTACTGTAAATGGAATCTCCATCAATAACTAAGCTATATGCATTAGCACAAGTGACATTAATGGGAGATCCTGAGTAAGAAATATTTAAATCTCCATCAATAAAGTCTATCCCTGTATCAGTACCATTATTTGAGATGACGATATAGTAAGTGTTTCCAGCATTGAGTGTTTCGTAAATCTCCAATAAGTTATTCGAAACTCCAGTGGTATCGAAGGCTAAGCGAGTTGGGGTATTATCATAGCAATTATCAAATAATTGTAGTGAACCACGGTCTAAAGATGCAATTTCAGAAAAAGTAATAGCGTACTCTTCGGTAATTAGCGGACTAAAAGTGAAAATTGCTTCATTCCCAGAATCAAATAAAGGGTCTAATTCGTAATTATTGGCATACTGCTCCGTACTTACTCTAATAGAGTCATCAACAGATATAGTTTTAGGCAAACTACAATCATCCCCAGGCCTGCTTCCTACTTCGAAAGAAAATGTATCTTCCAAATCATCACTACCACTTGATTCAGTTCCATTATTGGGAATTCCATTATTTAAAACGAAACCATCAATATTTAAAATACTATAGGCAGCATCATTCCAACCATCACCAAAAGTATCATAAGCCTCAAAACGATAGGCTATTCCATCTTGAAGACAAATAGTATCACTTTCTGATGCCCCTGTCCCTAAATATCCTGCAGAGGTCTCAGCAACAATAGTATTACTATTTTGACGGTAAAGCCTCCAATAGATTTCTTCATTATATTGCCCAGCGGTTCCATCTACTTCAATAATCACTTCAGTTTCACCTACTCCGCATTGACCCCACACATCAAATTGACTCAGTGCTAATAGGATGAAAATTGACAAAAAATTCTTCATATTGATTAGCTATATCATAAATTTAAATACATATCATATTGTCCTTACAAAGGACCTTACATCTTTACAAATTAAAAAATAATATTGTATAAATCCTAATTATTATTTTTTTATTGCTATTTATTTACGTTATCTTTATATCAACAAAATCTTTCATCAAATCATGAAAAAACGTTCATTTCTACTTTTAACTCTTTTATTTTGTTTTTTAACCACATTAAGTGCCCAAAATAATCATTCCGATCTCAACAGTAAGTTGGAGACCGCTTTTAATGAGGAGGATTACCAATTAATTATAAACAATGAAAATAAAATTCTCCAGCATAAAAATCAATATTCAGATTCCATCTCCGCTGAATTACTATACTTTCTTGGAGATTCATATTTAGTATATGACAGCTTAAATAAAGCATTGGAAATAATGCAAATGGAATTAGAAATAAGAAAACAACTTCCGAACGCAGATCCTGTATTAATTGCTGATATCTACAACAATTTATCATACTACCAACAACTAAACAATCAAATAAAATTAGCAAAATCAAATATTTCGAAAGCGGGGGAATTGTACGAAGAAAATCTAGGAACAGATAACATTGCCTATGTAGAAAGCAAAATCAAACTCGCTCAATTACAAGGGCTATTGGATGAGCACCGCAAAGCAATTGACATCTATGAAAAATTACTAAAGAATGATTTTGCCAAGGATAGATATTTTCAAATTATAAATAAAGAGTTGGGCTTATCTTATTTTGATTTAGGGTACTACACAAAATCTGAAGATATTTTAAAAGAAAATCTTCTGTTCGTAAAAGACAATTTCGGAAAAGAAAGCATCGAATATGTGGATGGTTTAGTAACATTAGCTATTCCCTATTATTCTCGTTCCAATTACTCGGAATCCGAATTGCTATATAACAAGGCGTTAGAAGCATTATCTAAAATTTCAGCCGATAAAATATTGGAGGATAATATAAAAAACAACTTAGCGGTACTGTATTGGAAAATCGGCCTCCATAACGAAGCTATCAATATATTTGAGGAAATAATTAGTGACGAAAAATCTCTAGAAAACGCTAGTAAACTAAGTAATTTTGCACAAAATCTGCTTGTTACAGACCAAAAAGAAAAAGCCATTGAACATTTCTCTAAAGCTCTGACCATTATAAAAGATATATTGGGTACAGATAGTGAATTGTACATCCGAGTGCAAAAAGAAAAAGCATTAGCCCTTAAAGAGAATAAAGCCCTCCACGAATATTATGAATTAATGAATCAAAGTTTCGTCACTTCAAAACAAGTATTAGAAAAAAGTAATCCAGAATATTCTAAATATGAATTGAACTGGGGTGTTGCAAATTTTAGAATTAATAATATTGATAAAGCGGAGCAGCATGTCAAATCTGCACACAAATTACGCTCGAAATACCTTAGCGAAAAACACCCTTTATATGCCGAAACAAGCAAAGAATTAGCTGAACTATCTTGGTATAAAAACAATCCTAAAAAAGCAAAAGAGTACTTCAAAGAGACTTTTAATAACTATTTTGCTCAGATTGAGGCCTATTTTCCAGCTTTAAGCGAGCAACAAAAAGCCAATTTTTATACTAATACGCTTAGGTCAACATTTGAAGAATTTAATTCATTTGCCATTGCCTATCACAAAAATGATCCCGAATTATTAGGAGATATGTATGATTATCAATTAGCTACTAAGGGCTTAATCATGTATGCAACAGCTAAAGCAAGAAAAAACATCTTAAATAGCGATAATCAAGAGTTAAAAGAAAAATATCAAAAATGGATTGCTACAAAGGAGCTTATTTCCCAATTGTATTCAATGTCGGAGGAGGAAGTTCAACAGCAAGAATTAAAGTTAGATTCACTCATTGAGGGCTCAAATGAACTAGAGAAGGAACTGAGTCGCGCTTCAAGTGATTTCTCTGATGCATATGCAGCCAAAAGCTACAACTGGAAAGATGTCCAGATGAAATTAAAGGATAATGAAGCAGCAATTGAAATGATCAGATTTAGGGAATTCACACCTGATAGTAGTGGACTCTTTAATGACAAGGTCAATTATGCTGCCTTACTTATTGATAAAAATTCCAAAAGTCCAAAATTAATCCTGTTTGAAAATGGATTAGAACTGGAGAATAGATACATCAAAAATTACAGAAATGCCATCCGATATAAGGTAAAAGACAAATATAGTTATGATTTTTATTGGAAGCCCATTGCAGAACAAACTCAAAAATATGAAAAAGTTTACTTTTCCCCTGACGGTATCTATAATCAAATAAGTATAAACGCATTGTATAATACCAATACTGAAAAACATGTTTTAGAAGAGCAAAATATTCAGTTATTAACCAATACTAAAGATTTAATCGCATATAGAGAAAGAACCCCTGACTCAAATATGGCATCTGCCCCTGCTCTATTTGGTTTTCCAAATTATAATAAAGGCATGCGTGAATCTGCAGAAGGCGGTGAAAATGTCGCCAGCGATATTGTAGAAAATGCAAGTCTAAACAGAGGACTGAGAGGCAGCTTGCAAAGATACATAAGAGGAAATTCATTGGTAACCTCCTTGCCAGGCACAAAAGAAGAAGTAAATAAAATTCAATCTATTTATAGAGATAGTAAATATTCCGAACCTAATACCTACTTGGAAAATCAGGCTGACGAAAATCAATTGAAGCGTGTCAAAAACCCACGAGTTCTACATGTTGCTACTCATGGCTTCTTCCTGGAAGATAATGAAACCAGTAATACTGATGAGGAAGATAAATACAGCGAAAATCCTCTTTTAAAATCGGGCTTAATAATGGCTGGTGCAAATTCTTTTATTGCTACTGGTTTAAACGAAGAAGTGAGTCAAGATGGAATATTAACCGCCTATGAAGCTATGAATTTGGATTTAAACCATACTGAACTTGTAGTTCTTTCTGCATGCGAAACAGGACTTGGCGAATTAAAAAATGGAGAAGGCGTTTATGGTTTGAGAAGGGCTTTTCAAGTGGCTGGTGCTAATGCAATAATTATGAGCTTATGGTCGGTAGATGATGAGGCAACCCAAGAATTAATGACCGCTTTCTATGCAAATTGGATTAGTGGAAAAGATAAACTGACCGCTTTTAACGAGGCTCAAAAAACAATAAAAGAAAAATATGAATCTCCATTTTATTGGGGTGCTTTTGTAATGGTAGGAGAATAAATTTTATTTAAAAACTATTTCCGCTGGAGGCTTCGAATTGTATCGAAGCCTTTTTAATTTTACATCATGCCCAAAGAGAAAAAATGGATTATAGCAGCCGCACCTTCACTCAAAAAAGTTGATGACTTAAGTAAATCAATAAATATAAACCCTATCCTGTCTAAAATATTGGTGTCTAGAGGCATTACAAATTATGAAGATGCCAAGAAATATTTTAGACCCTCTATAGGAGATTGCCACGACCCATTTCTCATGAAGGATATGGACGTAGCTACCCAACGATTAGTAAAAGCCATTGACAAACAAGAGCCTATTCTTGTTTTTGGAGACTATGACGTAGACGGCTCAACATCCGTTGCTATGATGTTCAGTTTTCTTAAAAATTATTGCGAAAACTTGTACTATTATATACCAGATAGATATTTAGAGGGTTATGGCATTTCTACCAAAGGTATTGACTACGCACATGAAAAAAATTGCAAACTTATTATTGCTTTGGACTGTGGGATTAAAGCCATGGACCAGGTTAGTTATGCCAATTCAAAAGCTATAGATTTTATCATTTGTGATCACCACAATCCTGGCGAAGCCTTACCAGAGGCCATAGCAATTCTAGATCCAAAAAGGCAAGATTGCAAATATCCATATAAGGAACTATCAGGTTGCGGTGTTGGCTTTAAACTCATTCAAGCCTACTGTATTCAAAAAGGAATTCCAGAGCATCTTGCTTTCGAATTACTTGATTTAGTAGCTATCAGTATTGCAGCAGACATTGTTGAGGTCACTGGTGAAAACAGAATATTGGCTTATTATGGTCTAGAGAAAATAAATTTCAATCCAAGACCAGGTATAAAGGCACTACTGGCAGCATCCGGATTAAAAGAAAAAATCACCATTTCTAATTTAGTTTTCCAGTTAGGTCCGAGAATAAATGCTGCTGGTAGAATAGATCACGCTCATTTAGCAGTTCAATTGCTGACTTCTATTCACGAAGATCAAGCCTTAATTATTGCTGTGGATATATCGAAGAAGAATAACACTCGAAAAGACTTTGATCAAAGCATAACCTCTGAGGCATTGAGTTATATAGAAGAAAGCAGTGAATTATTAACGGCAAAAAGCACAGTGCTTTTTAATAAAAATTGGCATAAAGGAGTAATAGGAATTGTTGCCTCCAGATGCATTGAACAGCATTACCGCCCCACTATAATCATGACAGAATCTAACGGAAAAGCAACAGGTTCTGCTCGCTCAGTTGACGGATTTGATCTTTATGCTGCCATCGAATTATGTCAAGAACATTTGGATCAATTTGGGGGCCATAAACATGCAGCAGGTTTAACACTTTCTATCAACAAAATCCCTGATTTTTCTGCTGCCTTTGAAAAAGCCGTGCAAAGCAGCATAACAGATGATCAACTAATACCTAAAATAAACATCGATAGCTATATTAACATTGATCAAATTACTGAAAAGTTTTATTCTATCCTGAGCCAAATGGATCCCTACGGTCCTGGAAATATGCAACCTGTTTTTGCCACTAGAGAGCTAGAGCTCTTGGGTGAACCCGTAATCCTAAAAGAAAAACACCTTAAACTACAAGTGAAAAATAAAGATGGCCGGCAGAAGATAACTGCCATAGGATTCGGCATGGCTGCATATAAATCACTGATTTTGGACTCAAATGGCTTTGAATTGGCATATACTATTCAAGAAAACCACTTTAACGGGACAAAATCTTTACAGCTTTATCTAAAAGATATCCGCATTCACTAAATAATTTCGTTAATTTGCTGATTGGGTATGTTTGTTGCTTATAGCATCGAAACAAAAAAATAAAAATGATATTAAAAGCTGAAAATCTTGTAAAAATCTATTCTAAGAGAACTGTGGTAGACCATATTTCTGTGAGTGTTGAACAAGGTGAAATTGTGGGACTATTAGGCCCGAATGGAGCTGGAAAAACAACATCTTTTTATATGATTGTCGGATTGGTGAAACCGAATTCAGGTGAAATCTTCCTAGACGATCAAAATATCACCAGTTTGCCTATGTATAAACGAGCAAAAAAAGGTGTGGGATACTTGGCACAAGAGGCTTCTGTGTTTAGATCATTGACTGTGGAGGAGAACTTAATGGCTGTTTTGGAAATGAGAAAAATCAGCAAGGAAGCAAAAAAAGAGAAAATGGAAAGCCTGCTGGACGAGTTTAGTTTGAATCACGTTCGGAAAAATAAAGGAATGGTGCTGTCTGGTGGAGAAAGAAGGAGAACAGAAATTGCACGGGCCCTGGCGATGGATCCAAGTTTCATTTTGTTAGATGAACCATTTGCTGGTGTTGACCCAATTGCTGTAGAAGAAATTCAAGCGATTGTGGGTCAACTGAAAAATAAAAATATTGGAATATTAATTACTGACCACAATGTAAACGAAACGCTTTCCATTACTGATAGAGCCTATTTGATGTTTGAAGGTAAATTATTGAAAGCCGGGACTGCTGAAGATTTAGCAAATGATGAACAAGTTAGAAGGGTATATTTAGGAAAACATTTCGAATTGAAACGAAAACTATAAACAATGGAATTCCTTCACTCTATAATGACCTGGGTTATGAAGAAAAGAATTCACGAAGTGGAGCTTTTCATGAAATACCCTAATGAAGTGCAAAGTGAAGTACTACAAAAGCTTATTTATAGAGCTAGGAATACGAAATTTGGTCAAGAGTATAAATTTGAGGAACTAAAAACATTCGAAAGTTATCAAGAAAGAGTTCCGTTACACACCTATGAGGAATTATTCCCATACATTGATCAATTATTAAAAGGCGATCAAAATATTCTTTGGCCTACCGAAATCAGATGGTTTTCAAAATCATCTGGCACTACAAATGATAGAAGCAAGTTTATACCCGTTTCAGACGAAGCATTAGAAGATTGTCATTTTAAAGGCGGCAAAGATTTATTATCAATCTATCTGAACAACAACGCTGAATCACGGCTTTTCACAGGAAAAAATTTAAGTATTGGGGGAAGCCAGCAGGTCAACCAATTTGATAATAACTCCAATTCGTTTTATGGGGACGTTTCTGCAGTGATTATGAAAAATCTTCCATTTTGGGTTCAAATCATTAGAACTCCTAGCTTAGAAATTGCATTGATGGATGAATGGGAAGGGAAGATTGAAGCTATGGCTAATGCCACCATGAAGGAAGATGTTACTAGTCTGACCGGTGTTCCAACCTGGACTGTGGTTTTACTTCAAAGAATCCTTGAACTTAGTGGGAAAGAGAACATTTCAGAGGTTTGGCCGAATCTGGAATTATTTATTCACGGGGCCGTTTCTTTCGTACCCTACGAACCGCTGTTTAGAGATTTGATAAAATCTCCAAAAATGAATTATGTGGAAACCTATAATGCTTCTGAAGGTTTTTTTGGTATTCAAGATGAATTGAATTCTGACGAAATGTTGCTGATGCTGGATTACGGCATTTTCTATGAATTTATTCCATTAGAAGATTCACATCAAAAACAACCTAAGACGATTCGGCTTGATCAAGTAGAACTGTATAAAGTATATGAAATTGTCATTAGCACCAATGCTGGCTTGTGGCGTTATAGAATTGGAGATACTGTACGGTTCACTTCTTTAAACCCATATAGAATAAAAATCAGTGGAAGGACCAAGCACTTCATAAATGCATTTGGTGAAGAACTAATGATTGAAAATGCTGAGAAAGCACTTGCATCAGCTTGCAATAAAACTTCAGTTAGTATTGATAATTTCACAGCAGCACCTAAGCATCTGCAACAAGGAAAACGAGGAGCTCATGAATGGGTAATAGAATTTGCAAAAGAACCCGATAATATTGAGGAATTCTCCAAAATTTTAGATGATGAAATCAGAAAGATAAACTCTGATTATGATGCGAAGAGATATAAAGATATCGCTCTACATTGCTTGGTGATTCATAAAGTTCCACAAGGCACTTTTTATGAATGGATGAGAAAAAGAGGCAAACTAGGGGGCCAAAATAAAGTTCCTAGATTATCCAACAGCAGAAAATATTTGGATGATTTGTTGGAGATGGTCGTAGAAAAATAAAAAGCACAGCTTGTGGTTGCTGTGCTTTTCAAAATACCTTCTGATGAAATTTTAGAATTCAAATCCAATAAAAAACTGTAATACTGAATTCTTTCCATTGTCTAACCCATTTCCATCCGGTGCTACATCAACTAAGCCATAGTTATATCTGACACCGGCTGTACCTCCAGAAAAGTCAAAGCCTACTCCTGCAGCTACACCATAATCGAAAGTATTAAAATCATCCCTATCATACTCCTCTACACTATTAATACTTCCATCTCCATCAACATCTTTAACTTTCACTGCGATCAAACTCGCAATATACGGACCCGCACTAAAATACAGATTCTCACCAACATGTATATTAGCTAATACAGGTATTTCAACATATGATAAATTGTATCTATACTTTCCACTACCTGTAAAAAAGCCTCCATCATAGTTGATCTGTGAGCCCTTTAGACTATAATTAATTTCAGGTTGAATACTTACTTGATCGGAAATACCTTTACGAAAATAAACACCAACTGCAAAACCTGGCTTCGTATTTTCATCATTGACCTCATCCACATACAAATTAGATAAGTTTAAGGAAGCTCTGATACCGCTTTGATCCGATTGAGCATTAACAAAAAATGAACTTAGAATTAAAAATGGTAATACTAAAATTAGTCTCTTCATTTCAAAAAAAATATTTGGTTATGTTGCTATTAAGCGGATTCTATCAAGTTTAGTTACAAACACTTATATACTTCTCTTTTTCTCTTTCTCATTTGGTGAATAGAGACATATTCTCAAAGCAGCTGATTATCAACGAAAAAAGCCAGTTTCGCAACCAGCTTTTTCCCTCAGTTCTAATTCAAAAATAATCTGATCAGGAGGCCCATTTTATAGTACATCCTATGGCTTTTGTTTTCTTTTCTGGAACCTCAGTGCCAGATAATACTGCATCAACTGCATCCTCCACATATTTTTTATTTGCAGCCTCAGCGGATTTTGTATTATTGTCAATTGCACCAATATATTTCACGGTTCTATTAGCATCTAAAACATAAACATGTGGTGTATTGGTGGCCCCATAGGCTTTTGTGATTTCCTGAGTTTCGTCATAAACATAAGGGAAAGGAAATCCCTTTTCTTTTGCTCTTACAACCATTTTATCAAAAGAGTCTCTCGGAGATTTCTCATCATCGTTCGGATTGATAGCAATTACCGGAATACCTTTACTGGCGTACTTTTCATGAAGCTCAATGATCCTGTCTTCATAGGCTACTGAATAAGGACAAGAATTACAGGTGAATATAATCATAAAGCCCTTAGCCTCTACATACGATTGCATCGAAACCATTTCTCCATTTACATTTTTAAGAGAAAAGTCCGTTGCTTTATCCCCAAGCTCGTATCCCCCATTTTTAAAACTAAAAGCCACCAAAGCGATCAGTACTAATGATAATCCAATTAACTTTTTCATAGCGGTATATTTACAGTTTTTGTTTGATTAAATTTTCCAGTTCACCTTCGTGAAACTCTTTCTCATAAAAGTATTTTTGTCCATCTTTAATAATAAGAGTAGCTGGAATCGCTCCAGACCATTCAGGAGATACTTTGTCAATCCATGAATTATAATCCAAATCATCAATAAGATATAATCCATCTGGATTCAAACCTTTCTTTTGAGCAAATTTTTCAGCCTTAGTGGCATTTTCCGAAAAATCAATGCTCATATACACGAATTCAACATCTGAAAATTGCTTTTGAGCATTTACAAAATAAGGAAGTTCTTTCACACATGGTTTACACCAAGTGGCCCAGAAGTTTATCACAAGTAATTTATCAGCATCCGATTGATTCATAATATCCTCTAATTCTGGGACCTTTATGATTTTTATGTCACTATTTTGAGCATTAGCATGATTAGTACTAAAAAAGCCAATGATTAAAAGAATAAGTCCTATTTTACTCATAGTCATTAAAAACGATATCTTCTTTAAAATGTTGAAATTCAGTATTTAAAAAATGAAAAATAGTAGCTTCCGCATTATTTATGACTTGTTGGTATGATCATTTCAAGAAAATGATTACAACATTTCTAAAATCTCATCTTTAGGAATTTTCGATAAGTTAATCCTATTCTTAGCACCTGCAATGGTGATCTTACTAAGAATAGTCATCCCTTCATCTCTCGTAGGAATGATCTCTACTACCTCTAAAGGATCAATTCCGCCAATATATTTTATTGCAACTTGCTCACCTGAGGCAAAATCATAAAAATTCAGTTTAATTCGACCATCTAGAGTAGAGTATGCATTCACAAGATAATTAGTGGTACTTATGGGAATTACTGCGGATATAGCACTTTGAATTCTCAATCTATCTTGCATCAGCTCACCCTCTAATGTTTGTAATGAAACAGAATCGTTCACAATAGGCTGGTAGGTATTAACAAAATAAGCTTGATTACTGAAAACGTAATTGAAAGAAAATAATGAATTTCCATATGATAAGGCAGAATTAATATAGTTTGATGCAGAACTACTAATTTTACCAGTCTCAATTCCTTGTTCGTTCGTAAAAGTCATATCTAAGTTTCCCTCCCTGAGTGAGTTGAAATAAATTACTGATCCTGCATTGTAGGCTCCAACAAAAAATTCAGCATTATTAGCATTTTGGAAAGCTTCTAACTGTTGATGTGCATTTTTAGTATCGTCATATTTTCTAGCCCATTCCATTGCAAAACCATCCTGTATTTTACTTAAAATAGTTCCCGTAGTATCATTGTAAGTTAAGAGCAAATAGGTATCTGGCGTTAGAATGTTGAATGCCAAGGGTTTTCGATATGCAGTGTAAGATCGCAAGGCTTCTACGGTTTGTTCCAATTCATTTATTTCAAACAAAGTAGCTGTAAAATCCGGTTGGCTACTTCCAATAAAATAATAATTATCACCTTGCCTGATCAAATTGGGCACTGCTTTCACAAATTGAGGCTCTAGCTCCTGACTCCATTGAAAATCTCCTCTATTATTTACTTTCAGCACAAATATAGATTCATTAGCTAATGCTGATAAAATAAGAAACCCGCCATCATCAGTTTCAATTACATCTAGAGGATTATAATCTGACCCTTCTTTGGGACTATCAAAAATGCTGTTAAACTTTTCCGTTGGGGTAAATTCGATTACATCATCATCGCAAGCGGCAAGTAAAATAAAAGCTGATATGATGATACTGATCCTTTTCATATCTCAACTGGCATAAATTCTTTCTTATTCAAGTATTTCAATGGAAATATGATTCCTATTAAGGCTTCTACAGACTGAAAACTAAAATCGTCCATCACATCATAAGCTTCATTTTGAAGATTATCATTAGCATATCGTGCATTTTGATTATTTGCATTGCTCAAGCCCTGCCTGAAATTTGCTTCGGCAGTAATATAAAAAGTACTCACTCTAAACCTTGCACCCCCTCCTAGGAAAGCTCCAGCAGTAAAAGGAGACATAATAGATTTTATATCTTCGTTTTTATTAAATTCTTGACTTTCTATACCATCTTGAGTGGTGAATTTAGAATATTCTTTGTCGGCATTAATTAACACGGAAAAATTTAAGCCCACTTGTACAAAGGGTATAATAGGCGGAACTGTTGGTTTTCTATTCTGTTTATCCCAAAAACGGCTGTTGACTCTTCGGAACATAAACCTAAAAAAAACAGGTACATCCAAATAATTAAGATCATGATTATGGATGAAATTTACACTTCTTGTTGAACCAGGTTGCGACTGGGTGTATTGAAACCGAATTTGATTTACTGACGCATTTGCACCCAAAACTAGTCGCTGGTCAAATTGATACATAAAGGTCAGCCCATAAAGAACTCCAATATTTTCTACATCTTTATATTCTTTATCGTAGAGACCTTCATCTAAGCTTGTGGTAGGCTTAATCAATGAATAGCGATTAATAACATTTACCATATTGTAATTCGCACCTGACCGAACTCCAAAATAGACCTGAGATGTTTTAAATGGATTTTTATTTAATTTATCCCAAATAGATTGTGCCTGACAAACTACCGTTGAAAGCAATAAAAATATACTTACAATATATTTTAACATCATTTTATAATCATACACCACAATAAATATCTCACTTTTTAATCTTCCATCAAAATAAATGATATGTTCGTTCACACTATCTTTTTATTAACTTTGTAGGCTTAAGGAAATTATGCAAGAAGATATAGCACAAAACGAACAAGAAGATGATGGATTGTTTGAACATCATCAAATTACAGTTGATCCCAAGCAGGATCTGTTGAGAATAGATAAATTCTTAATGGACAGGCTCCCAAATGTGACCCGCAATAAGGTGCAAAAAGCTATTAAAGATGGTTTTGTGCAGGTAAATGGGGAGACCATTAAACCGAATTACAAAGTGCACCCCAATGATATTATTCGGATTGCCCTACCTGAGCCTCCTAGAGACACGGATGTAAAACCTGAAAACATTCCACTAAATATAATTTTTGAAGATCCCGATTTTTTAATTGTAAACAAAGAAGCTGGCATGGTGGTACATCCTGCCCATCAAAATTGGGAAGGAACTTTAGTCAATGCTTTAGCTTACCATTTTCAAAATTTACCAGAAATGGAAGGGAATGATGGCAGACCAGGCTTGGTTCATCGAATAGACAAGGATACTTCAGGGCTTTTGGTGATAGCCAAAAATGAAAAATCCATGACGCATTTGGCAAAACAATTTTTTGACCATAGCATTGAAAGAACCTATTACGCCTTAGTTTGGGGTGATGTGGAAGAGAATGAAGGTACAATCGATGTAAACTTGGGCAGAAGCTTCAAGGACAGGAGAATTACTGACGCATTTCCTGATGGTGATTTTGGCAGAACGGCTATCACGCATTACAAAGTTTTGGAAAGATTAAGATATGTAACGCTTATTCAATGTAATTTAGAAACTGGTCGTACCCATCAAATTCGAGCCCATATGAAGTATATTGGACATCCTTTGTTTAATGATGCTACTTATGGTGGTGACAGAATTTTAAAAGGAACTCAGTTTTCCAAGTACAAGTCATTTGTGGATAATTGCTTTAAAATAATTCCAAGACAGGCTCTACACGCCAAATCCTTAGGTTTTAATCATCCATCGCAAAACAAGACCGTTAACTTTGATTCTGAATTACCTCCAGATTTTATTGAGGTCTTAGAAAAATGGAGACATTATATCCAATTTCACTAATCTTCCGTAGGTAGAAGTAAACCAAATGTATTATTTCATGAAGATTATTTTTTCAATTTTAATTGTTGCAGCTTTATTTTTTAGTGGTTGTGATATTCAAGACAGTATTGATAAAATCACCACCTTTACTATTACTAATTCCGCTGAGTTTACAGTTCCTTCTTCTTCAGGAGTAAACCTGCCAATTGATCTAGGAACTCCAGATGTAAGCACTTCTTCTCAACAAAGTTTTGAGAATAATAATACTCGTGCAGATTTAGTGGAAAATGTGAACTTAAGCGAGCTGAAGCTAACAATAACTAGCCCAAACGATAGGGATTTTTTCTTTTTGAAAAGTTTAGAAATTTATATTTCAAATGAAAGTGAGGGCTCAACCTTGATTGCTGAAATTCAAGATGTACCTGAAAATGCAGGAACTGAATTAGATTTGGAGACCACAGGTGCCAATTTGGATGAATATATTAAGGAAGATAGTTATGACCTACAATATGAAATAGTGACAAGGGAAACCATGAATTCAGATACCGAGATACGATCTGATATGGTATTTGAGGTAAAAGCTAAAGTATTATAAATCCCTCTCGATCATTCCCACCACTTTCAATTTATTTTTTATAGGGTTGGCATACATAGCCAATAAGGGATCTTTCAATTCATTAAAATTAGCAGAAAAAGCTTGGGCTTGCTTCCTTAGGTAGGCTTCAAATTTTTCTACTTCTTCTTTTGTATAACGATCAGCGAAACGCTTTTCATATAACCAATCATACGCAATAAAATTATTGGGCCAAAGCTTATAGCTTTTGTGTACTCGCTCATCAATCAAATCAGCCAAAGCCTGCATTTGATCATTTTTATTTCTGATTTCACGAATTTCCCTTAATTTCTCATCTACTATTTTTCCTATTGAAATATGAACCCTTCCTTTCACTCCTGTTATTCCGGCAATCATACTTTGCAAATCATCTTCAGGCGTTTTCTCTTTAGATTTGCCGGCTAATTTGGAAGCTATCTCTCTTGCTTTCAAAACATCGCAAGGATCATATTCATAGGAAATCGCCATTGGAGCTATTCTTAAAGGAGCATAATTTTCATAGAAATCTTTTTCTCCGCTTAAACCAATCATTTTCAGCAAGCCTTGTTGTGTTTGATCGTCTCCATTTTTGGTTCTACCCTCGCGCTGTGCAATCCAAATGGAGGTCTTTCTCTCCAAAATGGTATGTCGAATATAAGACGACAAAGTCTGTGAATAAGAATACATTTCCCTTGGCGGGATATTTCTATTAACTATAAAATTTTTATTGAGTTTAGCCAAATCGGTCACCCACTGATTCACCAATAGATTATTACCTATAGCTACTTCTGTTGTATCTATCCCTAATTCAAAAAGCAATACATTTAAAATGGTAGAGTCCAACACAATATCCCTATGGTTGGAAATAAAAAGATAAGATTTATCTGGATTGATTTTATCAAAACCATCGTGAGAAATGCCTTCCGAACTATTATCTAATACGCTACGAGCAGTCGGATACATCATTACTTTTTGGAAATCCTTGACATTATGTACATCTGCCAATGCTCCCTTCAATTGATCCACCGACTTATCAGGAAAAACTCTTTGGACAACTTTATCAAAAAATGGATGCTGTATCAAGCGCTGAACGGCTTCATTCACCTCTGAGTCATTATAAGGTCTAATCGAATCAAATGCTTCCAAATACTCCATAGATAAAAAAATGTAAACACGAAATAAGCGAATTTTATGATAAAAACCGTGATTTTACGAAAAAAGGCGGAAAAAGTCGTATTGCACGATAAAATTAAGAAAATTGACAGGATAATTAAAGTAACTTACTCAATCGGGAGTGGTGGTCTTCATGTCTAATTATCTCAAATAATCAACTCTTGAATAACACGGGGAACTCTACAGCTTTTCGATTTCAACTATTTCAATTTCCCTATAACCAGGATCTCTCCAGCCACAAAGCCGATTTGATTCCAAAAAATTATAGCTCAATACAACTTCAAGGCTTTCTATCATAAAAGCAGAATCTAAGTTGACAGGCGCTTGAAATTCTTGATCGATTTGAATTAACCATCCACAGCCATCAACTGCAGGACTCCCATCAAAAACAATCAGAGCTGACACATCTTCGTGATCGGGTGGACCCTCATCAACGGGAGACTGATTATCGCAACTCATTACAAATAGTGCAAATAAGAAAAATACTAAAATGCGCAAATAGGCGACAGGAATAGCAGACTTTAATTTCTTCATATGACTGTCAATTTGTAATTGCTTTTATATAAATTTAGAAATGAATTCACTCTTTTGGCAAAAAATGCATGGTATCATTATCTACATAATTTAAAATCAACTCATTATCTTCAATCGTGTATGGTATAGCAAGGGCTTCACCATTCCAACTATGTCTTAGTGCATCATTAAAGCGCTCTCCCCATTCTGTGGTTGTAATCTCTGTCACAGCAGCATCCATTAAAATTAATTGATCACCTTCGACTTTGAATTCGCCATGCTCAATGAAATTATTACCTGCCATCCCTTCATAGGTACCATCTGCTTTAAAATTCCAATATACAGGCTTGCCGTCATTGGGGTCATCAATCCGGCCTTTTTCTTCAGTTTGGTAATAGGCCAACTGCCAAGAACCAATTGGTTCTTTGGAATTTTGTATGGGATCTTCCTCGTCACAACCTGTTCCAGCAAAAAGCACTGAGCAAATCATTAAAATAATTTTCGCTAGATTTTTCATAATTTAATGTTTTAGTTTATTAAAAATTTATTCTTCTTCGTTTAATCTACTCCAATTAATATCAAAACGGCCATCGGTTACTGAAATAGTATCAGAAAGTGGATCAGATTCTTTTATTACATCAAATTCAAATGTTCCTGAGATAATTGTATTGATGGTATCATACCTATCGATTACAATATCCCCCCCCCCTTCGAAGGACAGGTATCTTTTTCCAGCAGTTTCCCCATCGTATGAAATTACAATTGCATGATTTGGGCTATTATTTTCATAAGGAGTACTACCTGTACTGTTTCCTAACTCATATTCACCTTCTACTTCTAGCTCTGGGATATATAAAAAAATATAATCCCCACCTTCATCTTGCGCATTCAAAACTCTAATAAAAAAATAACTTTTAACAGGGTTTTCACCAGCATGTGGATTTCCTGCAATTAACCCCTTCCTAGAACCCACAAATAAACTCGGATCACCGTCCTTCGGCACTAGAACCTCCCCATCAATTTTGCAACCGAAAGTATTCAAGCCTTCTTGTGTGATGGGGGGAAGTTCATCTTCCACTTTTATATCTTCTTTTTGGCAAGAAGAGGCTATTAAAATAAAGGCTAAAAGGATAAGTAAGTAATTGAAATGACTTTTCATATTGCTAGGTTTTGATTTCATTATTGAAGTAAAATGAAATATTATTAAATACAAATGATTTTAGTTGAACTCTTTAATTATACTATTTAAGATTGAGATGTCCATTTTCTTACATAAAATTAAAATCTTTCGCATCATCCAAAATTTAGGCTTACTACAAGGCTCCCATATCACACTATTGCTTTTTAATTTCTAATATTTCAATTTCCTTATAACCAGGATCTCTCCAGCCACAAAGCCGATTTGATTCCAAAAAATTATAGCTCAATACAACTTCAAGGCTTTCTATCATAAAAGCAGAATCTAAGTTGACAGGCGCTTGAAATTCTTGATCGATTTGAATTAACCATCCACAGCCATCAACTGCAGGACTCCCATCAAAAACAATCAGAGCTGACACATCTTCGTGATCGGGTGGACCCTCATCAACGGGAGACTGATTATCGCAACTCATTACAAATAGTGCAAATAAGAAAAATACTAAAATGCGCAAATAGGCGACAGGAATAGCAGACTTTAATTTCTTCATATGACTGTCAATTTGTAATTGCTTTTATATAAATTTAGAAATGAATTCACTCTTTTGGCAAAAAATGCATGGTATCATTATCTACATAATTTAAAATCAACTCATTATCTTCAATCGTGTATGGTATAGCAAGGGCTTCACCATTCCAACTATGTCTTAGTGCATCATTAAAGCGCTCTCCCCATTCTGTGGTTGTAATCTCTGTCACAGCAGCATCCATTAAAATTAATTGATCACCTTCGACTTCGAATTTACCAAGCTCAATGAAATTATTGCCAGCCATGCCTTCAAATGTACGATCTGCTTTAAATGTCAAATAAACAGGCTTGCCGTCATCAGGATCATTAATCCGACCATTGTCCTCAGTCAGGTAATACGCTAACTGCCAAGAACCAATAAGGTCATCAAAATTTCGCACTGATTCCTCCTCTTCACACCCGGCCCCTAGAATAAGCACTAGACAAATCATTGAAATAGATTTCATTAGATTTATCATCGTTTAATGTTTAAATTAAAATTATCCTAAAGGTGCAAAATAAAGACAGTACATACAAATGTTTATAATGACTAATTAAAGATTCAAATACTCCTAAAAGTTAGATCATACAGATACTAGGTTTGGGTATATTTCTTCAGTAACATCATTCAATAATTCCATGATCATTTCACTAGTTAAAAAACTTCATAAAAGATTAACAAACACTTAATAATAAGTCGTTTATAAATTCCTACATTTGTAAAAATTGAAAATATCTACTAATGCTAAAAGCAACACCAAATTTCCACCAAGGCATCAATTTCATACAAATTTCCAGCTTGCCTTACGAGCAACAAGAACTTTTCTCCAGCTGGGTTCCAAAAGCGGCCATGATAAAAATGGAAATTAACAATATCAGTCTACCTGACTGCGTGGAGTATCAAGATTATGCTTATTGGTTTGATTTTCAATATCAGAATCATAATTCATTTTTGGAATCCAGTCTTTAAATATAATCATGTAATTTTAGAAATTCACTAACTCTAGAACTAGATCACGGACAATTATCTTCTCCCAAAAAAAGAAAAATTCCGAGATGACTTTCTAAGCATATTTTACAATTGAATCCAGTTTTATAGCTTTGTGGTAAATTCCAATCAATGGATTATCAAAAAGAACTCATTACCGTTTCCCAGAAATTAATCCCTGATTTTGAAATCAGCCAGGAAGAATCTTTGCACAAACAAAGCTTTATTGAAAAGCTTAGCCCCTATATTTCCCAATTATTAGATACTGACTTTCAAAAACTGGTGCAGATAATGTACCGTATTGATGTGTCAGAAAAAGAATTTGCCTTAACTTTGCAACCTGGAAATGCAGAAATCCCGGAAAAGCTGGCGGAAATGATTTATGAACGCCTTTGTTTGAAAGCAAAAATAAGAGCAGAATACAAAGCAAAATAGATAATGTTGAAAATTGCAGTTGATTTTGATGGCACTATAGTAGAAGATCGTTATCCAGCTATTGGGAAGCCTCAGCTATTCGCGATTGAAACTATGAAGGCCTTGCATCAACAACAGCATCAATTGATATTATGGACTGTAAGAGAAGGTAAATCCTTACAAGAAGCTGTGGAATTTTGCAGAAAGCATGGAATAGAGTTTTATGCCGTAAATAAAAATTATCCTGAAGAGGAATTGGAGCCCGGACAAAGTCGAAAGCTCAATGTTGATTTTTTTATTGACGACCGAAATATAGGCGGATTTCTGGGCTGGAGTAAAGTTTGGGAACTATTAGGTAATAATCCAGTTGAATACACAATTCCTAAAAAAAGCTTTTGGGAAAAACTTAAAGATTTATTCAGATGATTCATTTGAAAACAAAAGAAGAGATTGAATTAATGCGTAAAAGCGCATTATTGGTATCCAAAACCTTAGGACTAATGGCTGAATTATTAGAGCCAGGAGTTACCACTTTGGAATTGGATAAGAAAGCAGAGGAATATATTAGAGATAATGGTGGTGTACCGGGCTTCTTAGGTCTATACGACTTTCCGAATACACTGTGTATGAGTCCGAATGAGCAAGTTGTACATGGCTTTCCTAATAAAGACCCTTTAAAGGAAGGTGATATTATATCGATTGATTGCGGTGTGGTCATGAATGGTTTTTATGGAGATCATGCCTACACCTTTGCTGTGGGAGAAGTGAAACCTGAGATAGAGAAATTATTAAAAGTCACGAAAGAGTCATTGTATTTAGGCATAGAAGAATGTAAAGCTGGAAATAGAATCGGTGATATCGGATTTGCTATTCAGAATCATGCGGAAACGCACGGATATGGAGTGGTAAGAGAATTGGTAGGCCATGGCTTAGGCAGAAAAATGCATGAATCACCAGAAGTACCTAATTACGGCAAAAGAGGCAGAGGAGCTAAATTGAAAGAAGGGATGGTATTGGCTATTGAGCCCATGATTAATTTAGGCGGAAGAAGCATCAAGCAATTGGCTGATGGCTGGTCGATAGTCACTGCTGACAACAGATACTCTGCCCATTTCGAACATGATGTAGCCATAGTAGACGGTAAACCTGATATCCTTTCTACTTTTGATTATGTTGAGGAAGCATTGAATAAAAAAGGTGCGCTTGTAATATAATTAAGAATTGGGAATTGAATAATTACGAATTCAGAGAGTACCAGCATTTTCAATGTAAGATACTCTGAACCAACGGAAACAACTAGCTTACGACAGGAATGGCAAGCAAAAGAAAAATATTTTCAAGGATTATTCATGCCTTATCCCACAAACCGCTTGGCACTATCTCCAAAACATTTCCTTCCGGATCTTCAAAATAGGCTGAAAGTTTCCCGTTTGGCCATTCGTGCTCGTAAGTTATAGCGATCCCTTTCTCTTCTAATTCCATTTTGGCTGAGTCATAATCATTGGCGGGAACCTCAAAAGCAATATGTTGCTTGCCACTCGCAAAATGAGGCGGGGGAACATCCTGATTCTCACTATACTCCGGATTAAAACAAAGTAGAACAGAACTACCCGAACGAAAGAATATCAATTTCTCGGGTGCATGCGTTATAATAGGTAAGCCTAATTTACCATGATAAAAATCTTTAGCTTTTTTCAAGTCTTTAATATACAGACAAGTCTCTTTGATTTGATTGATATGCATAGACTCAATGTATGGAAAATTAGTAAAAATTACGAACGAGATCATTACAATTTAAGAGAAAGTACTTTACAAACTGAAGCCCAAAACCTGTCAGGTTTCTCAATTTGAAAATATCAGGCAATTCATAATATATTCATTTATTATAGCCAAAACCTGACAGGTTTTATCACGGTTTTCTGTTATTTCTTTTTCTTCTTAAAAACCCTAGCGATCCATCTCGGCAGTACAATCGCACCTAGAAATAAATACGGGTAGTAGGTCATTAATCGCCAGAAAATATTAGTAATAAAAGTAACAGAGCCTAAATCTTCTTTGAAAAATTGAGTGAAGATAAATTCGGCAGTACCGCTACTACCAGGAGTTGGGGAAACCAACATAGTTATCCAAATCACCACGTGACGGGCAAAAATCACGATATGCTCAAAAAAGCTTTGATTGGAGAATGCTTCAATCACACAATTCAGCATCGCATAACGTGCAGTCCATATGAAAATTGTAGATAGTGAAATCTTTAACCAATAAGTAAAATTTCTGCCTCTTAATTCTTTCGAAGCCATCATGATTTCGGAGCCCTGATCATAGGCTCCCTGTCTCCATCTTCTCAAGAACTTTATAGAAGTTATTTTTAATAATATCCATCTGAACCATCTTGGATTGACCAAAACAGCAAAAGCCATGACAAAGGTATAAACTGCAATGAGCGTATAGCTGATAATAAAAAGTGCCGGTAAACTTCTCCCCAATTGAGTTTCTATCATTGAATTCTGAGGAAAAATATGCCCTGAGGCAATAAGATAGACAATAGGCGCCATTACTACAAAGTAGAGATTATCGAAAATGGCGGTAATCATAGTATAGGCTAGGGCTTTACCCAATTTCAAACCCTCTTTCATAAGGATAAATACTGCTACTGCAGTTCCTCCTACTACAGAAGGAGTCACCGCTGAAGCAAATTCCCAAAGAATAATCACATAAATACTGCTTTTCCAATTCAGCCTTTTTCCTGTAATCATTCTTATTCTATAGACATATCCCACATCTCTTGCGAAAAGCACAAAAAACGCAAGTGCCACAGGAAGAATTTCGGCTTGAAAAATTAGAGATAGATTCTCTACTGTAACAGAATCGTCTTGATAAAATAGAAAAGCAACTATACCTACTCCTAGTAAAACAGGTATCCATACTTTGTTCGGATTAAGAGTTTTGAAAATTTTCTCTTTCTCTAACTTCATTCAGCAACAGTTTCAATTTTTTCCAACCAAAAATTATTAAAGCCCTCTCCCACCGTGATGGTAATCAACGCACTTTGCAAAAGCTCTAATATGGCTAGAAAATTAAAGATCACAGCTATTTTTTCAGGTTTCTCTTCTATGAAAGTGGTAAAAGCCATTCTACCATCTCGATCCAATTTTCCAATTATATGTTCTTTTTGCCCTTCGATGGTATAAGGATATTGAACCACCTTATGCGAGGGTTTGTTTTTTTCGAGTTCGTAGCGTGCCATCACATCCCTAAACACTCTTAATAGCTTATATAAATCTACGTTTTGAAGTTCGGCTTCCACATTGATGATTTCAGAAAGTGACCGGACTTCTTTTTTTACATTCCCCCTCTTCTCTTTCTCCTGCATTTGTCTTTCCATCTCTGAAAGCTCTTGCAAAACTGATTTATACTTTTTGTATTCCAGTAAGTGCCGTACCAATTCCTCTCTCGGATCAATTTCATTTCCCTCCTCATCAATTTGAGGGCGTGGTAATAACATTTTGGCTTTAATTCGCATTAAAGTTGAGGCAACTAAAATGAATTCACTAGCCACTTCAATATTCATCTGCTCCAAATGCTTAAGGTAATCCAAGAAATCATTGGTGATTTTGGAAATAGGAATATCGTAAATATCCAACTCATCCCTTTCAATAAAGAAAAGCAGTAAATCAAAAGGACCCTCAAAAAGCGGAAGTTTTATTTCAAAACTCAATTCAGATGATTATTTAAGTGATCAAAGATTTCAAAGATAATTGAATTTGAAAAGATTGCAGGTGAATAGCAGGATTTTATTGTAATTTTGCCTTTTATAAAACAAATTTTTCGGTAATTTGTGGATTGTTACGTTTAGTGTCTAACTTCTTAATTGAAAACACTTAACGTCAAGATTGAATTTTCTTTAATAAATAATATTTAATGAAAATTTAATTGGATGAAACATTTACATACTGTATTTGTTTTCAGCATTAAACATTTTAAGATACTATGCTTATTCAACCCGGAGAACTTTTATCCAAGATTGACAGCCCTGCTGATCTCAGGAAACTCAATCAATCTCAATTAGTACAGTTAAGTCAAGAATTAAGACAATTTATCATTGACAACGTCTCCATTTATGGAGGGCATTTTGGTGCTAGTTTAGGTGTTGTGGAATTAACCACTGCCTTGCACTACGTTTTTAATACTCCTGAAGACCAAGTAATCTGGGACGTTGGTCATCAAGCATATGGCCACAAAATTTTAACGGGTAGAAAAGAAAGATTTCATACTAACCGAGTGTATAAAGGAATGTCCGGTTTCCCGAAAAGAAAGGAAAGCGAGTACGATGCATTCGGTGTAGGTCACTCCTCCACATCTATTTCTGCTGCTTTAGGAATGGCTCTAGCTTCTAATCTTAAGGGTGAATTCGATAAACAACATATTGCAGTTATAGGCGATGGAGCAATGACAGGTGGAATGGCTTTTGAAGGCATGAACCATGCAGGGGCTTCTGATGCCAATATGATTATTATTTTGAATGATAATTGTATGTCTATTGATCCTAATGTAGGTGCATTAAAAGAATATTTAACGGACATCACTACTTCACATACTTACAATAGAATGCGGGATGATGTTTGGAAGTTGTTAGGGAAAGTAAGTGGATTTGGTAAAAGTGCACAAGAAGTCGTAGGTAAATTAGAAAATAGCATAAAGTCATTTTTACTAAAACAAAGCAACTTATTTGAATCTCTTAATTTAAGATACTTTGGCCCTGTTGATGGCCACGATGTGAATCATTTAGTACATGTATTGAGAGACCTAAAAGATATCCCAGGCCCAAAAGTTCTGCATTGTGTCACCACTAAGGGAAAAGGATTTGGACCTGCAGAAAAAGATCAGACCAAATGGCATGCTCCTGGAAAATTTGATAAAATCACTGGTGAAATTCAAAAGAAGCCAGTTGAAAAGCCATCTGCACCAAAATACCAGGAGGTTTTCGGTCACACTATTGTGGAACTCGCTGAGCAAAATGATAAAATTGTCGGGGTTACTCCTGCCATGCCATCCGGCTCTTCATTAAATATAATGATGAAAGCTATGCCGGACAGAGCCTTTGATGTAGGAATAGCTGAACAACATGCTGTTACATTTTCTGCAGGATTAGCTACTCAAGGCTTAATTCCTTTCTGTAACATCTACAGTACATTTATGCAAAGAGGTTATGATCAGGTAATTCATGATGTTTGTATTCAAGATTTAACTGTTAATTTCTTTTTAGACAGAGCCGGATTTGCAGGAGCTGATGGCCCAACACACCATGGAAATTATGACATTGCCTACATGCGATGCATTCCGAATATGATAATTGCCTCCCCAATGAATGAGGCAGAATTAAGAAATATGATGTTTACCTCTCAGTTACCAAGAGAAGGTAAAGCTTTTACAATTCGCTATCCAAGAGGAAAGGGAGTAATGCCAGAATGGAAGACCTCAATGGAAGCAATGGAAATTGGAACTGGTCGACAAGTGAAAGAAGGTAAAGATATTGCAATTTTAAGCATCGGTCACATAGGCAACTATGCGGTAGAGGCAGCCGAAAAATTAGAAAAAGAAGGGGTAGATGCTGCAGTTTTTGATATGCGATTCGTTAAACCATTAGATGAAAAAATGCTGCATCAGGTATTTTCCCAATATAAAAAGGTAATAACCATAGAAGATGGCTGCCTAATGGGAGGATTTGGTAGTGCAATACTTGAATTTATGGCGGAAAATGATTATTCTTCACAAGTGAAACGCTTAGGCATTCCGGATAGGATTATTGAGCACGGTGAGCAACATGAGTTGCACGCTGAGTGCAATTTCGATCCAGAAGGCATTTTTACCACAGCGCTTCAAATGGTTGAACATTCATTACATGCTAAACTATGACCATTCATTATGAAGTATCCGGAAAAGGTTATCCGGTAGTTTTTTTGCACGGTTATGGGGAAACCCATAATATTTGGAACCATTACAGGGAAAGATTATCTAAAAAATACAAAGTAATCACACCTGACTTACCTGGTTTCGGGCAAAGCGATAGCTTACCATATGAGCACAGTCTTGATATGGTGGCAAATTCCATCTATGATTGCTTAAAAAAGTTAAATGTACATGAATGTATCATTATGGGGCATTCCTTAGGAGGGTATGTTACTTTAGAAATCGCAAAAAGATTCCCCAATATTGTTTCCCATATCGGTCTAATTCACTCGACAGCACTTGCTGATACAGATGAAAAAAAGGAAGGTAGAGAAAAATCCATTGAATTTATTCAAAGGCATGGAGTAGAGAAATTCATAGAAAGTTTCGTCCCCATGTTAGTCCATGAAAATAATCGTGAGAAATTACAGGATACTATTCAATCAATAGTTAAGGAAGGAAGTAAAATTCCCGAAAAAACGCTTACTGACTATATGTTGGCAATGCGCGACCGAAGTGATAGTCTTGAATTTATAAAAGAATTCGAAGGCTCGATCTTATTTGTTTATGGTGAAGAAGATCCTAGTATTCCCGTTGCTTTAAGTAAATCTCAAATAAAATTTATGAAGCACCCCTATTTGAAAAATCTTCCTAAAACCGGTCATATGGGAATGTTCGAAGAGGAAGAAGAAGTCTATCAGGCTATTTCAAAATTTATTGAGGTTACACATAAATAAGGTATATTCTAAAAACAGCATAAAACGAATTATACATATTTATCATTCACACATCAACTGCAAACTCTAATCCGAGATTTATTCTTTGGCCAAAGCTTGTTCCCAATCCCAGGCAGATTTCAACATCTCATCAAGTCCCCTTTTGGTTTTAAAGCCTAGTTCTTTTGAGGCTTTAGACGTATCCGCATAAACAGCTTCTACATCACCAGGTCTTCTATCTACAATTTCATAGGGGACTTTCAATCCTGTGGTTTTCTCAAAACTGGTAACCATCTCCAATACGGAATACCCATTTCCAGAACCAATATTGAAAACATTAAAAGAATGGTCAAATTGCCTAATTGCAAAATCTAAAGCATTAATGTGAGCTTCCGCCACGTCCGAAACATGAATATAGTCGCGAACGCAGGTACCATCCGCAGTATTCCAGTCCCCTCCAAAAATATTGAGTTTCTCCCTTTTCCCAGTAGCAGTCTCTGTAATAAAAGGTACTAGATGATGTGGGGGGCCCGATTGAAATTCTCCAATCAAGGAAGACTTATGCGCCCCGATGGGGTTGAAATACCTTAATGAAACAACCTTAGTAGGGTGCGCAATGCTGGCATCCTTCAAAATATCCTCACAAACCTTTTTTGTATTCCCATAAGGTGAAATAGCAGGTTTAATTGGAGCATTTTCATTTACTGGCAATTGATCCGGATTACCATAGACGGTGCATGACGATGAGAATACTATGGGCTTCACATCAAATTCATTCATGCACTCCAACAAATTGATTGTAGAAGTAAGATTATTGTAGTAGTAGTGTAATGGTCTTTCTACAGATTCGCCTACCAAAAGAACGGCTGCAAAATGAATCACACCAATAATATGATTATTATTACTCCAAAATACTTCCTGCAACTGTTCTTTGTCTCGCATTTCTACTTGCTGGAATTCTGGACGCTTACCACAAATTTTCTCTATTCTATCTAAAACGGAAATATCGCTATTGGAAAGATTATCAATAATCAAGGGTTCATATCCTTGATTCATTAATTCTATAACAGTATGAGAACCAATGTAGCCTAACCCGCCTGTAACTAGTACTTTTTTCGACATCACTTCACAATATATTTTTCAAAATCTTTATGTTCCTTTTGAAACAATTTCTCTTTATCAAGAGATTTAAAATAGTCATAAGTGATTTTCAAACCAGCTTGTCTACTAACTTTTGGTTCCCAACCTAATAAGGCCTTAGCCTTGGTGATATCAGGTTGCCTCTTTTTAGGATCATCTTTTGGCAAATCCTTATAAATTACTTTTTGCTTGGTCCCTGTCAATTTAATGATTTCTTCAGCAAACTCAGAAATAGTAATTTCATCAGGATTACCGACATTCACTGGTTCAGCATGATCACTTAGCAATAATCTATAGATACCCTCGACCAAATCATCTACATAACAAAATGAACGGGTTTGGGAACCGTCACCGAAAATTGTTAAATCTTCCCCCCTCAATGCTTGGCCTATAAAGGCAGGTAGTACTCTACCGTCATTAAGTCTCATTCTTGGACCATAAGTATTGAAAATCCTGACAATACGTGTCTCCAATTTGTGATATGTATGGTAAGCCATGGTAATAGATTCCATAAACCTCTTAGCCTCATCATAAACTCCGCGAGGTCCAATTGGATTTACATTACCATAATAATCTTCAGTTTGTGGGTGTACCAAAGGATCACCGTAAACTTCAGAAGTGGAGGCAACCAATATTCTAGCATTTTTTTCCTTAGCGAGACCCAGCAAATTGTGAGTACCATGTGCCCCTACCTTTAAAGTTTGAATGGGTATTTTCAAATAATCAATTGGGCTTGCAGGTGAAGCAAAATGAAGAATATACTTCAAATCACCAGGTACATGAACATATTTACTAACATCGTGATGATAAAATTCAAAATTCTCATTCCCCATTAAATGAGCGATATTATCCATAGAGCCAGTGATAAGGTTATCCATGCCGACAACATCATATCCTTCTTTAATGAATCTATCGCACAGATGTGACCCTAAAAAACCTGCCGCCCCGGTAATTAAAACCCTTTCTTTAGCCATAATCATTATTTATCTTCCTATGCTGAAATATGTGAACTGTAATTCTTTCATTTGCTCAACATCATATAAATTCCTTCCGTCCAAGATCAACGGCTCTTTCAGTTCCTTTTTTATTATATCAAAATCTGGAGTCCTGAATACTGGCCATTCAGTCATAATCATTAAAGCATCTGCTCCTTTTAAGGCATCGTAAGGGTTATCTGCATAAGTGATCTTATCACCAATTTGCCCTTTTACGTTTTCCATGGCCTCCGGATCATAAGCTTGAACTTTAGCACCTGATTCCACTAGAGCTTCTATGTTATACAAGGCAGGAGCTTCTCTGATGTCATCAGTATTAGGTTTAAAGGCCAACCCCCACATAGCTATGGTTTTTCCTTTTAGGTCATTTTTAAAATAACCCTTCAAATTTTCCATTAAACGTGTTTTTTGTGTTGTATTCACGTCCATCACCGCATTCAAAATCTTGAAGTCATAATTGGCATCTTTAGCTGATTTTGCCAAAGCCTGAACATCCTTAGGAAAACAACTTCCACCATATCCTATCCCTGCAAAAAGGAATCTTTTACCAATTCTGGTATCAGTTCCAATTCCCTTACGAACCATATCCACATTGGCACCCAATCTTTCACAGAGATTGGCAATTTCGTTCATAAATGTGATTTTGGTAGCTAAAAATGAATTGGCTGCATATTTGGTAAGCTCTGCAGATTTCTCATCCATGAAAATGATAGGATTTCCTTGACGGACCAAAGGCTCATACAACCTCTGCATTATCTTTGTAGCTCTTTCGGATTGCGTTCCAATCACTACACGATCAGGCTTCATAAAATCATCTACTGCTACTCCCTCTCGTAAGAACTCGGGATTCGATACCACATCAAAATCAACTTTGGCATTTTCAGCGATTGCAGCATGAACTTTATCTGCCGTGCCCACAGGTACAGTGCTTTTATCCACTATCACGGCATATTTTTGTAGAATATGCCCTAAGTCATCGGCTACTTTTAAAACAAAACGCAAATCTGCAGCACCATCACCACCTGGAGGAGTTGGTAATGCCAGGAATATAACCTCAGCGTCTTTGATACCTTCAGCTAAGTTAGTCGTAAAATCAAGTCGTTTCTGCTTAACGTTTCGCTCAAAGATTACTTCCAGACCTGGTTCATAAATTGTGACTTTACCGGATTGTAATTTATTTACCTTTGCTTCATCTATATCAACACAAGTTACATGATTGCCCGTCTCCGCGAAACAGGTGCCTGTTACCAAACCAACATAACCTGTACCTACTACTGCTATTTTCATTTAATGATAGTTTAATTTAAGATTGTAAAGATCAG
The DNA here is from genome assembly GCF_963974845.1 of uncultured Marivirga sp. Lineage (NCBI taxonomy): Bacteria > Pseudomonadati > Bacteroidota > Cytophagia > Cytophagales > Marivirgaceae > Marivirga > uncultured Marivirga sp. Next base: position 747,351 of record NZ_CAXBEQ010000001.1, on the reverse strand, counting down.
AATGAACTGTTTTACTGAGCTCATCGACTATAAATTTAGAACCCCAAAATTAAACTATTATTTGAAAGAATTTAAAATAAGAAAGATTTAATTCATAAAAGCTTTTAAAAATCTATAACAATCCCCAAATTAGGTAACAAGGAACTGTTGCTTACATCTGCAATTCTTACCAATTCCCTAGGTTGTTGAATCTCTCCAGCATCATTTCTTCGTAGACCAAAGCTCGGTTCGGAGGGTAAATCCTGAACAAATGCATTTTGCAATTCCAAGAAAACATTAAAGGTCCAATTGTCAAAATTCCATTTCTTATCGATTCTAATATCAGTTTGATTGAAAGGATCTAATAATAAATCGCCTTGTCGAGAATAGTCCCTAATGATATTTGGATAAGAATTTAAAGTAGCTGCCTGGTCTACTGGAGCAACAGGTGTTCTACCTAAGTACCGTACCCTTGCACTAAGTTCCCAGTTATTTCCAAATTTATAACCTCCTGTGAAAGTCAATAAATTTCGATTATCCCAAGTAGAACGCAAATATTCATCTTCATTAAAACCTGTAAATTCACTTCTGTACAGCGTATAAGCTAAAATAGCATAAAAGTCTTTTGTTAACTTTCTTTGATATAAAAATTCCATCCCATAGGTTCTTCCTAGGCCAACGCTTTCAATATTTTCATTCCCTAAAACCGAGAAGCCACCTCCTAAATTTGCCAAGGATACGCTATCCACCACTGATACAGGATAGTTATCATATTTTTTGTAAAAGCCTTCGATACTAAAGCGAGAAGATGGTGTAACTAAATACTCAATTCCAGCTACTAAGTGATCGCTTTGAATGTATTCTGCATCTTGATTTGCATAGCTATCATTTTGATCAGTAAAACCTAAAATTGTGTATGGCGGTATCTTGAAATATCTTCCGACTGATGCATTTAATGTCCACTTTCTTTTTTCATCAAATGTATAAGATGCGGAAAACCTTGGGCTAAATGTCCTGTAAATCTCATTTCCTGTTTCTGTAAATGTATTGCCATCCACTCTAAAACCAGCAGATAAGCCAAGCCTATCGCTTACAAAATTTCTGGACGCTTGCGCATTCAATCCATAGCGAGTGAAATTTAAGCTGTTCTCATAACTAAACCCTCGATTTTCATCTACCAATTCTGAATTATTGGAATAAATAGCCTCTTGCACTATAAATCCACTGCTGAAAGTCCAATCCTCAACAAATTTAGTCAGGTTATAACGGAGCTTCACTTCTTGTTCCTGGGATTTATTACTAAACACCAAGCCTTCTTGATTTACATTATCTTCATATTGATCAAATTGATTATTGAGAATATTGGTACTCAGCGCAGTTGTCATAAAACCAGAATTATCTTTAAACCTTCGTTTCCAACTTAAGCCCGAAGTTGTACTCCACTGCTGAATAACCGGGATTTGATCAAGAACCGCTTGTTGTTCAGCATCAAAATCGTCTGGAGCATTAATAGTTAAATCATCAAGAGAACCCACCCCTGTAAAAATCAATTCATTATAATCATCAAATTTATGGGTAACTTTATATTGATAATCCCAATAATCTGGTAAAAATGGTAAATCAATGGCCTGAAATAATAATTGTAGATAAGATCTTCTGACAGAGGCAATAAAAGAGGTATTGCTAGACTCCTCATCTTTCTTCTTGAATAATGGACCTTCAGTGGTTACTGCAGCTTCACTACTACTCAATCTGAAGTTATTTCTAAACTCTCTCCTATTTCCATCTCTTTGATCAAACTGTAAAACCCCTGAAAGCACATTATCATACTGACTTGCAAAGGCACTGGACGATAAGGTAACGCCCTCAAAAAATGATACGTTTAATAATCCAACAGGCCCACCTGCACTTCCTTGCGTACTGAAGTGATTGATATTAGGAATTTCAATTCCATCTAAATAATATACATTTTCATTTGGTGCACCACCTCGGATTATGATATCATTTCGAAATCCACCAACAGAACCACTAACACCAGGCAAGGATTGTGCTACTTTGGCAATATCATTATTTCCTCCTGGATAGGTAGCTATTTCCTCTGGGGATAATTTCTGTATAGAGAGAGGCGTTTCCTCATTCTTCTTAAATGGATTAGCACGAACCGTAACGCCTTCTAATTGTTCTACATCTTCGGATAACTCAAAATTGACATTGGGAATACCACCTGACCTCACTGTTACATTGAATTTAGAGCCTTTTTCGTATCCGACATAAGAAGCAGTAACTGTATAAGATTGTGGCTCAATATTTTTGATTTCATAATAGCCTTCTAAATTGGTCACTGCACCTAATTCGGTTCCTTCTATTATCACAGTCGCTCCAATTAGTGGCTCTTCGGTTTTAGCATCTCGAACATAACCGCCAAAACTTGCTGTTCCTTGTGCCAAAATTTGCTGATTACCAATTAAAAAAAATATAGCAGTACCTATTAACCCAAAAATGTAACGTTTCATTTTGTATATCCAGTTTACGATTTAATATTATTACAAATCCATAACAATTATGCTACAAAGTTGTTTTAATATTAATACAAAATTTTTCGGAAAATGTTAGAGAATGGAATTAAACTGTTGGAAATGTATACGGAATTCCTCAAAAAGAATCCGAATGGTGATTTCAGTGAGTTCGGAAAAACCCTATCAAGTAATGTAAATAGGGACAATAACAAAGACGAATTAACTCAAATGAGAGATAAAATGCCATTTCCATTTCCGGCAAAGTCTCCCGATGAATACATCGGGTGGGTTTGGGGTAGAATGATGAGTTTTACACAAATTTGGGAGAAGAAGGCATTTGCAAATCAACCTATACACAATTTAACTGAATTTGGAATTGCATTATATGTGATGAGCCACGAAGGCTGCAGTAAATCTGAAGTGGCTAATCATTCACTACAAGAAAAAACTACAATTTTTGAAAATATAAAACGACTAGTGAGCAATGGAATTTTAGAGGAGAGGCCCAACGAAAAAGACAAAAGAAGTAAAGATTTGAAACTTACTGAGACTGGGAAAACTGCTAGTTTCATTGTAATGACTAGAGCCAACGAAGTCAGTCAGCATTTAGTCGGTAATTTAAATAAGACAGAAAAAGTGAAATTATTTGATTCATTAATAAAACTAGATGGCTATCACCAGCACTGCTATAAAAAATATAAAAATGATGATTGGGAGAAGTTGAAGGAGGAGATGTTGGATTAGGGATTCTTTATTGATCTAAGATATTATTTATAGTTGTTTAGGACTTTAATTTATTGATGTACAGATTGATTTCTAACTTTCTATTTGCTTAATCAAAAAGAAACAAAAAATCAAGAAAGTTTAATGCTTCACTCCACAATCCCAACACTGGCTCTCTAAACTTTCCTCCCTCCCGCTCTTCCGACTTCCTCGGAAGTGGTCGTCCTAGTTCCTTGCCAACGATAAATGAACTTCATAAAGTTCACCACAGTAATAAAGTTTATAAACTTCATAATTCCTAATATAAAACCAATATTACGTTCAGCAATATTTTCAATATTTCCTAACTAGCACTCATATGTAACCAGAACGATCAGAGCAAAATTCTAGATCAGATCAAGCCTTACTTTTCTGTTCTTTAGGCTCATATTTTTTAGGGGCGTAGAGAAAGCCAAAAGCTTCGGCTCCTTCCTTCGTGTGCACTTCATGATGGATGTAATGGGCTCGCATCATTCTTTTAAGATATGAATTTTCAGCTTTAAATTTTAGTTTAACTCTTCTGTGGACCAAAATATCATGAAATAAGACATAAAAAACACCATAACAAGCTACTCCAATTCCTACAAATAAGAGCCATCTTAGCTGTGGAAATTCAATTCCTGCCATAATGAGCCCTGCTGAAGGGACGCTAAAAACGACCGCAAACAAATCGTTTCTTTCCAATTTATGATTATGAACTTTATGGTGAGACTTATGCCACGTCCACAAAAATCCGTGCATGATATATTTATGAGTAAACCAAGCTACTGCTTCCATAAAGAAGAAAGTTCCTACTACCAAGAAGGCATAAAATAAAATAGTTAATACTTCTAACATGAATGCAAATTAAATAATTTGGATTATAATTTTGATAATTCATCTCGAACTTGTTCCATTAACCACATAGGAGTGGAAGTAGCTCCGCAAATACCAACTGAATCATTCTCTGAAAACCAGTCCTTATCTAATTCAGTAATATTGGAGATGAAATAAGTGTTAGGATTTTTGTCCTTACACACATTATACAAAACCTTTCCGTTGGATGATTTGGTTCCCGAAACAAAGACAACTTTATCAAATTCTCCAGCAAAAGATCTTAATTCTTTATCTCTATTAGAAACCTGACGGCAAATCGTATCATTAGCATTTACACTGATACCCGCTTCGGTTAAAGTTTCTTTAATTTTGTAAAAATTGTCTGTGCTTTTAGTGGTTTGACTGTATAAAGTCATTTCCCTTGGCAGGCTGTCAATATCTAATTCATTTATATCTTGAAAAACAACAGCCTCTTGGTTTGTTTGACCCAAAAGACCTTCTACCTCCGCATGGCCATGCTTTCCGTAAATATAAATTTGCTCCTTTTTATCAAATGAGTTTTTTATCCTATTTTGCAATTTCAAAACAACCGGACATGAAGCATCCACCAAAGTCAGGTTATTTTCAATAGCTAATTTATAAGTCGATGGAGGTTCACCATGAGCTCTAATCAACACCTTTTCACCGTGTAAATCTTTTAAAGCTTCACGATCTATAATTTTAAGACCCTTAGCTTCCAGTCTTTTTACTTCTTCATCATTATGCACGATATCGCCCAAGCAATATAGGTAACCCTGCTCATCGAGCATATCTTCAGCCATTTCGATGGCATAAACTACACCAAAACAGAATCCTGAGCTATTATCGATTTTAACGTTTAGGTTCATCATGAGCTATTGTTTAAAGCGTATTGAACTGATGTTTAAGATAACTACCTAACAACAGAAATAGTTTTTTGGAATCAGGAACTCTAACTCTTTCTTCCAATATTTTGTTAGGTGGAAAACGCTTAATTTTATCAAATAACTTCAAATAATAAGTATACGCTAAATACACGCCCCATCTTGCGCCTCTAGGAAGTTTTACGATACCCTCATAAGCGTGGTCGAAATCTTTTTGAATATCATCTTCAATTTTTTCCTTATGGGAAACCGAAAAGTCGTTGAAATCTACTCCAGGAAAGTACACCCTCCCTCTTTCATAATAATCAGACTTAATATCTCTCAAGAAATTTACCTTTTGGAAAGCAGACCCTAAACTTTTGGCCGGTGGTAATAACTGTTGATATTCCTCTTCATTTCCATCGCAGAAGATTTTTAAACACATCAAACCGACCACTTCAGCAGAGCCGTAAATATATTCCTCATATGAAGATTGCTGATAATCAATATCTTGCAAATCCATCTCCATGCTATGCAAAAAAGCCTCAATAAGTAAATGGTCAATTTGATACTCATTCACTACCATTTGAAAGCAATGTAAAACAGGGTTTAAGCTGATTTGCTGCTCAATCGCTTCATAAGTTTGCTTCTTAAAATCTTGTAATAGAGCAGCTTTGTCTTTTTCATGGAATGTATCTACAATTTCATCTGCATATCTCACAAAACCATAGATAGCAAAAATGGGATAATGAAATTTTTTATCAAGGCTTTTAATACCTAAACTAAAGGATGTGCTGTAACGGTTAGTAATCAGCTTACTACATTCAAAAGTAGTTTGATTAAATAGTTCTTTAGCATTCATGCCTTTACATCTTATTTAAATCTTTCATCACCTCTTTTCCTACAACTTGACCAGAAATCAAAGACGGTGGAACTCCTGGACCAGGCACAGTTAACTGACCTGCATAATAAAAGTTTTTCAGCTTTTTATTTTTTAAAGCAGGCTTCAAGATTGCCGTTTGCTTTAAAGTATTCGCTAAGCCATATGCATTCCCTTTAAATGAATGATAATCATCGATAAAATCATTATGAGCATAACTACGCTTATAAGTTACATATTTCTTAATGTCTTCTCCTAATATTTTCTCCATTCTATCCATAATAAGCTCATAATACTTGTCTCTAATTTCCTCATTATCTTCAAGACCGGGAGCCACAGGCATTAAAATAAATAAATTTTCCTTGCCTTCAGGTGCAACGGTATGGTCCGTTTTGGAAGGTGCACTAACATAAAATAATGGAGCTTCAGGCCACCTTGGTGTTTCATAAATTTCCTTTGCGTGAGGACCAAAATCATGATCGAAGAATAAATTATGATGGACTAATCCTGCAACTTTCTTATCAACTCCCAAATAGAATATCAAAGACGAAGGAGCCATGGTTCTATTTTCCCAATACTTAGTATCGTAATTCCTGAAATTCTCTGGAAGTATGGATTGATCAGTATGTTCATAGTCAGCAGAAGAAACGACAACATCTGCCTCATAAGTGGCATTTTTGGTTACAACTCTTTTGGCCAACTTTCCTTCACAATCTACAGATATAACCTCTTGATCAGTAATGAAAGTAACTCCCTTTTCTTCAGCCAACTTCACCATTCCTTCCACAATCTTATGCATTCCGCCCTTTGGATACCAAGTTCCAAGACTGATGTCAGCATAATTCATTAAACTGTATAATGCTGGGGTATTTTCAGGAAGAGCACCCAAAAACAAAATTGGGAATTCCATTAAACGGATAATCCTATCGTTTTTGAAGAATTTTCTCACATGGCTATATATGGAAGAAAAAATATCCATTCTCAGCATATCAAGAAGTAACTTCAGACTCATAAATTCGGTCAAGGAGCGTCCCGGTTTATAGACCAAGTCATTTATTCCTTTTTCATACTTATAGGCAGCTTGTTTCAGGAATCTATCGAGTTGTGCACCACTTCCCTCCTCGAGTGTTTCCAGCATATTTTTGAATTCCTGCATATTGGCAGGCACTTTTAAAATATCATCTTTTCCGAAAACTACATGATAAGATGGGTCTAGTCTTTGGAGATCGTAATAATCTGATACTTTCTTTCCAAAAGTCTCAAAATATTTTTCAAATACATCGGGCATCCAATACCAGCTTGGACCCATATCAAAAGTAAAGCCCTCAGCTTTGAACTGACGGGCTCTCCCTCCTAAATCCTTATTTTTTTCTAAGACTGTTACATCACAGCCCTCATTGGCAAGGTAAGTTGCAGTAGATAAACCTGCAAAACCAGAACCAATTACTACTATCTTTTTATTTGCCATTAACTTTTCAAATTATGCATAAATCTTTAATGCATCTTTTAACTCTTTTCTGGCAATATGGATTCTATTTTTCACAGTTCCTATCGGAATTTCTAATTTCTCTGCTATTTCATGATATTTAAAACCTCTAAAATGCATCATGAATGGATCTTTATAAACATCATCTAATTTTGAAATTTGGCTTACGATGTCTGCCATGGCAAATGAGCCATAGGCCGAATTTTGAGCAATATTTTCAGTGGAATTAATGAAGTGCAAATTTTCGGTAGTATCAATGAAAGTCTTTCTTCTCACCATTCTCTGGTAATTAGTAATGAATGTATTTTTCATTATAGTAAACAACCATGCTTTCAAGTTAGTCCCTTCAGAAAACTTTTCTCTGTTTGAAAATGCTTTTAATACAGTTTCCTGAATTAAATCATTTGCCTGCTCCATGTCTTTCGTCAACCTTAAAGCGAACGGTTTCATGGATTTTGTCATGTTGTTAATCGCGTAACCAAATTCTAATGCTGTCATGATTGTCAGTGTTTAATGTTGTTTAACAAATCTATACTTTAATTAAACAATAACCAAATCTTTTGTTTAATTTTTTTTCTTCTACATTAAACATTTTGATACCGGTTATATCAAAAATAGATTCAAATACGCTCCAAATACCCTTAAAGGCATATTTTAAATGTATCGACATAAATTATAAAAGTTTAACTTATGTTGAACAAATATCTAAAATAAATCAATAATAAATAAAACAGTGATTCAAATGAGTGTTTAAGAAAATAATATCACGCACAGGTATTAAATATTGAGCATAAAAAAAGCCACCCCATAGGGTAGCTTGTAAATGATAAGTCAATAAGAATTTTATTCGTACCTCATATTCTTCTGTCCTTCAGGTCTTTTCGGACTAAGCTCGATATCTTTCTCGTTGATAAAATCAATTAGATCCTCCATTTTCATAATAAACTCAACATTCTTCTTTCTCTTAATATCTTGTCCTATTACTTGAAATCCCCCTACAAACATGGTGGCACTACTAAACAAATCTGCAACTTCATCTATATATTCCTGCACTTCCGATTTTTTCGGTGCTGCCGTACAAATTGTCAGAACATAATCTGGTTCGTGTATTTCCTTAACAGAGTATAAATCTGCTTTAGGTAAATTCTGCCCTAAATAGATCACTTTAAACTTTCTAGCTCTTAATAAGAAAGCGGCAAACATTAACGAAAGTTCATGTAATTCACCCTCAGGCAAATATAATAACCATTTCCCTTTTGACTCTCGTTCTGTAACATATTGTCCATCAATAGCCACTGTCATTTTTTGACGAATTAGGTTAGAAATGAAATGCTCCTGGGCTGGTAGAATACTACCCGTTTGCCAAAGCATTCCTATTTTAGCCAAAAAAGGATAGATGATATTCAGCATAGTCCTTTCGAAACCATACTTCAAAATATTATTGTTTAAGATACTTTCAAACCTATCTTCATCCATATCAATCATACTCAGAGTAAGTGAGTTAATTTGATCTGGAAATCTCAGATTGGTTTCTGCAATCTTGAGGACCTCCTGACTGAGCTCCTCTTCATTCATTTTAGCAATTTTGGATATTTTGTACCCGTTCTCTTTGAGTGTGCTAATGTTTAGAACCAATTTTAAATCATCATCACTGTAGTAACGAATGTTGGTATCGGTTCTTTTCGGCTCTATGAAATTATAGCGCTGCTCCCATATTCTTAGCGTATGGGCTTTAATGCCTGATAAGTGTTCTAAATCTTTAATTGAATAACTGCTCACGTTGCTTCTCTCCTTTCTACTTACCTGTTTAAATTAAAGTATATTTGTATTTTTATTAATATTGCGGATTGATAAGTAAAAAAAATAACCACATGTCATTGAAAATGTTTTAAGATTCAATAACAATGTGTCAAATTTGTAAAAAAAATCTGACAAACGCCATGATTATTTATAATGTTACAATAAATGTAGAGAAAGAGGTAGAATCAAGCTGGCTTTCATGGATGAAAGAAGTCCATATTCCAGACATTTTAGCTACTGGATTTTTTCACGAACATAAAATACTTCGCTTATTAAACGAAACCGAGAATGAGGGTGAAACTTATGCCGTGCAGTATTTCACTGATGAACTTGAAAAGCTTGAGAAATATATGACAGAAGATGCTCCAAGATTGAGAGATGAGCATTACAAAAAATTTCAAAACAAGTGTGTTTCCTTTAGGACTTTCTTGGAAACTGTTTAGTACAATTTTCAATATATCGAAATCTAATAAAACCTGTCAGGTTTTCGATTGTCCAAATTATGAAACTATGGAGAATGTCACATTCTAAGATATTTAAACCTGACAGGTTTGTACTATGAATTTTGTTTGTTTATAGACTTTATAAACATTTCTACCAAACGATATACTAAAAACAGCCACGGAGCCCCATGCATTAGCAAATCGAAATAATCGCCCGCTTGCATGCCTTCTCCTCCACCTAAAATCCAGCGAAGTTTACCAAAGAAATGAGGTTCTGGGAAATATGGAGCTAATCCTAAAGTCAAAACTGCCAAAATAGGCAATACTAATTTATTATTTTTCATTTCGATTACTTAATTGATCAATTTGTGATATGATTGTATTAGGATCAACGACTCCCGCCTGTCTCCACTTGATTTGACCATTTTGAAACAAAATCAAAGTGGGAATACTTTGAACTTTATACTTTTGAGAAGCCTGTTGATTTTTATCCACGTCCACTTTGATCACTTTGACTTTTCCCTTCATTTTCTGAGCCACCTCTTTTAAATAAGGAGCCATCATTTTACATGGACCACACCAGTCGGCATAAAAATCGACCAAGACAGGTGTTTCACTCTTAATTAAATCTCCAAAACTTCCCATGTTATTCATTTACTGGATATCCTAAAATATCCAATTTTTCTTTGACCGTAGATATTGGAGTGTTACCATTGCTACTATACTCGAGCTTACCTGTTGAAATATCTATACTTTTTACTTCAACTCCTTCTAATTCGCCTAAGCCATTTTTGATAGCATCTGCACACCCTCCACATTTTACGTTTTTAACTAATAATGATTCCATCTCACTTCACTTTTTATACTGGTTCCAAGCCTGGATTCCGCCATCCAAATTGAATAATTTATCGAAGCCATTACTAGCCATAAAACCACAAGCAGTACTGCTTCTGTTTCCACTTCTGCAATACACTAAATACGTTTTATCTCTATCCAATGCCTTGATGTCCTCTGCAAATGACGGGCCCATGATATTAATCACCTTAGCACCTTCTATAAATCCTTCCGCTTCTTCTTCTGGAGAACGAACATCAATTATTTCCGTGTTTGTCTCTTTTGAAAGCTTATCAAATTCTTCTGCACTAATATTTTTGTGGTTCATAATTATTATTTAAAAAATTGAACATTATTTGTACAAAGATACGGTTTTTGGTTAGGCTTTGTTTGTAACGGTAGTTACAATTATTGTCATAAGGGTAGTAAGCAACCTTTTGATGCGGAAATGTGTCCTATTTATATGAAAAACTGCATAATATTTTCGATGATTTTGTTATCTTTCCTTAGTTGTAAAGAAGAAATGAAAAGCGATTTAGATACTGACGTTATCAAAGTAACATTAGATGGAACAGAATTATATGAGTATAAATTTGGCGATACTCGACCGGTTGAAGGTGGTTATGACATACGGAAACAAGCACAAAATTTTCAGAAAAGTGAAATCAATTGGGCAACATACCACTATCAAGCTAAAGAAGGATTTAAAGGAACTGAAACAGTAGAAATTGTATTGTTTGGTAGTCCTGGAGACGGAAATTTCACGGATTACCAAAAATGGGTATTTGAAATCAGAGTGAAATAGATTATTTAAAAATAATAAGATGAAACTTAAATTATTGATTGTCTCCCTTTCCTTATTTTTTATTAGTTGTAAAGAAGAAAGTATAGACAGCGATATTGAAACTGAAGTTATTAAAGTCACACTTGAGGGAACTGAATTATATGAATATAGCTTTGGTAGTACTTTTCCTGCAGAAGGTGGGCGTAGTATTAGAAAACAAGCTAAAAAATATCAAATCAGTGAGATAAAATTAATAGAAAAAGAATTGCTATTTAGATTCAGGGCTAAAGAAGGTTTCAAGGGGTCTCAAACTGTGGAGATTATAGAAAGAGGCAGTATTGGGGACAACAATTTGAAAGATTATTATAGATGGGTATTTGAATTTGAAATAGAATAACTTCCTGAAATTTTCATTCAGGAAGTTATTGCATTTATTATTTACCATAAAGCGACTTACCTGCTTCATAATATTTATCGCCCTCAGTCCAGAAAGGAGTTTCCTCATCATTTGCAATCAGTCGAGCCGATAGAACAAAAGCTCTGAAAAACTGCTCCATATAATCATAGTCTATGCTTTCAGGATTGTCAGATTGCTGATGGTAATATTTACCGATTTCTGCATCAAAAGCAGTAAAACCCAAACTAAAGGTTGGGGCAGGAATACCTTTTCTGGCAAAATTAACATTGTCACTTCTGTCAAACAGCCCTTGCTCTCCAGCAGGATCATCAATAGCTTTCAAACCAAAGGCCTCTGAAGCCTTTTTAATATGTTTTCCAGCTGTAGTTCTTCCCAATCCAATTATCGTGGTTAAACTGGTATCATTATAGCCTCCATTATCACTATTGAAGCAATAAACCATTTGATCTAATGGAATTAAAGGATTTTCCACATAGTATCTGCTACCCAACAAGCCCTTTTCCTCTGCAGTAAATAAAATAAACAAAGCAGAACGCTTAGTCGGATTCTTGGCAATGCTTTCAGCAGCACTCATCACAGTAACGACTCCTACAGCATTATCGCGGGCACCATTGTAAATAGAATCTCCTTCAGCATTAGATTTCCCAATACCCAAGTGATCATAATGAGCTGAGTAAATTATGAATTCATCTTTAAGCTCAGGATCAGTTCCTTCAACCATCCCTACCACGTTTTTAGAAGGAACTGGCAATTGCATTGATTTCCCAATGGTAATGCTCAATTCCGGCTTTTTTCTTTTATCAAGCTTTTCTAACCATTTTTTATTGGTATCATTTACCCACAGCTTAAAAAAACTTTCTTCTGTTTCTTGAGATGCAAACCCGAGCGATGATCCTCTACCCATGAAACTTTGAAAAGTCTTCCAGTTATCTGGGTTTTCAGTATGTAATTCCACTATTCCGATTGCTCCTGCTTCCTTGGCCAATCCTGATTTTTTGCCACTGGCCTGGTAGACAAATCTATAATGTTGATTATCCTCTTGGCCAGCCAAAACTACTGCAATTTTCCCTTCAAGATTATCCTTTTCAAAGTCTTCTTCTGTTCCGTAATTCAAAAAAACATAATCAGAATTTATATTTACATCTGAACCTTCTACCCTTATTAAATCTTCTTCTAAAACTGACTCACTTCCGATTTGAAGTGCGTAAGCATCTGGAGCAATTTTTTGCACCAAAGGCACTTCCTGAAAATAGCCTTCTGTTGCTCCTTTAACCGGTGAGACCCCGTATCTTTGAAAAGTAGTAGAAATATAGCGTGCTGCAACATCTATTCCGGGAGTTCCTGTTTCTCTTCCTGCTAATTCATCTGAAGCCAGAAAATATATATGTCCTTTAATAGTACTTTTTTTAATAGTATTTTTCACTAAATCAGCCTCTTCTTGGGCAAGCACATAAAAAGAGCTTACCAATAAAGCTCCAATAATCCAGATTTTTTTAGTCATGTTTGATAAGTTTATATTTATGATAAAGATAATTCTTTTAAAGCCTCTTGTGAGTTTTGTTTTTTAGAAATCATTATAACTACAGCAGCGGTCACAAACATCAATAAGCTGTAAATGGCGGCTGGCACCGCCATTTGTGTATTATTTAAAATCGCTGGGCTTAAAGCCAACGCAATTGCCAAAGTTCCGTTTTGAATCCCTGTTTCAATGGCGATGGAGCTTCTTTGTCTCTTGTTTAAGCCAAATAATTTACCTAAAACAAAGCCCATTAACAATGCCGTTATATTCAATATGATTGCTGCAACACCAGCCTGCTCAAAGTAGGGAATAATACTCTCCCTCTCTTTCAATATTGCCGCCAATAAAATAAGAACAAAGAAAAAAGTTGAAATTATATTCATCGCCTTTTCAGACTTAACTGCAAAACGAGGACGTTTTTTCTTGATGACCATTCCAATTATGACAGGGAAAATGGTCACTAAAAATATTTGAATAAAGGTTTTGAAAAATGGAAGTGATATTGCCTTCTCTTCTGTCATATAATACGCTAATGCAATGTTTAACAGAATCGGAATACTGAAATTAGTAATGATACTGCTGATGGCCGTTAAACTTATGGATAATGCTAAATCCGCCTTAGCTAAATGAGAAATGAGATTTGAGGTAGCTCCTCCCGGACAAAGTGAAATTAGTATTAATCCAACTGCTAGCTCGGGTATTGTAAACATTAAAGCGGCCAATCCGAAACCTATTAAGGGTAGAAGTATTAATTGGCAAACTAAGCCAATCACTGCCGCTTTTGGATAAAGCGCTATTTTTTTAAAATCGCTGGGTGTTAGGGTCATGCCCATTCCAAGCATAATAATCCCCAAGGCCAAAGGTAAAAATATTGCAGTTACAGCGCTTTGTTCCATAATAGTCAGTTTTTGACTGTAAAATGCTGAATTTATTTCTCATCTGCAATCAGCTATGTAAAAATCAAGCGTCTGATCGCTTAAGAAGTGCTTGATTGATATTCTTTACTAAACGTGGCCCTTCATAAATAAAGCCTGTATAAAGTTGTACTAAACTGGCTCCAGCATCTAATTTTTCGAGTGCATCTTCGGCCGACATGATACCTCCAACACCAATAATAGGGAAAGCTTGACTTGATTTTCTACTAAGATATCTAATAACTTCAGTTGCCCTTTTTCCGAGAGGTTTCCCACTCAATCCACCATTTCCAATTTCATTTACTTTATTTGCGGGAGATTTCAACCCATCTCTACTGATAGTAGTATTCGTGGCTATTACTCCAGCAATTTTTGTTTCCCTAACAATTTCAATTATATCGTCCAACTGTTGATCCGTTAAGTCAGGAGCAATCTTTAATAAAATAGGCTTAGCTTTTGTTTGCTTCTGATTTAATTCCATCAAATGATTTAACAATTGCATCAATGGCTCTTTCTCCTGTAGCTCTCTTAATCCGGGAGTATTGGGAGAACTTACATTCACCACAAAGTAATCTACATAAGGATAAAGTTGAAGAAAGCACTTTTCATAATCATTAAATGCTTCCTCATTAGCAGTAACTTTATTTTTACCAATATTTCCACCAATGATGATATCGCTTTTGCGTTTCTTCAATCTTTCGATAGCTTGTTCAATCCCCTGGTTATTAAAACCCATTCTGTTAATTATACCATGATCTTCCGTCAGGCGAAACAAGCGCGGTTTCGGATTACCGGATTGAGCTTTAGGAGTTATGGTTCCTATTTCAATAAAGCCAAATCCCAAGGAAGCCAATTCATCAATTAACTTAGCATCCTTATCGAAACCTGCTGCTAGCCCCACAGGATTGGGAAATTTTAAACCAAATAATTCTTGCTCAAGCTTTGGTGATTTTACTTGAAATAAACTTCTATTTAAAGACTTTACTCCAGGAAAATTGAAAAGGAGTTTTGTTAACGAAAAGGTAAGATGATGGGCTTTTTCAGCAGATAGTTGAAATAATAGAGGTCGGATTATGGATTTATACATTAATTCAAGGTCAGAAAATTCAAATTCTTTATTGAATTACAAAGTTCTGACTTAGATTTTATAAATCCTTGTTTTTGATTAAAAAAAATAATTCAATCCAAAAAAAATGAATTAAAGCCCCTGTAATTGAAGGAGCTTTAAAATTATATAAACTTCTTAATTGACATCAATCCCAGCTCATTTCTTCATCATCTTCATCTCTGTCAAACTGAGTGAAGTCGAATTCAGGCATTAAATCGGTTTTGATATGGTCTACTGTTTCGCCTAAAGCATTAACGAATTTATTAAAATCTTCCTTGTACAAGAATATTTTGTGCTTCTCAAAAGTAAATCCATCATCTTTGGGTTTCCTTTTGCTTTCGGTAATGGTCAAATAATAATCGTTGGCTTTTGTTGTTCTTACATCAAAGAAATAAGTTCTTTTTCCAGCCCTTACTCTCTTCGAAAATAATTCTTCCTGTTCTCTTTCCATAAACTCTTTCACTAATCTATCTAAATGTTGTTTTTAATTATTTGGCTTAAATATAGTACAATGCCTTACACTTTTGCAAATTGCCCTTATTAAATTGCCAAAACATAACTTTAAATAAATAAGTATATAATATTTATGGACATATCATTAGAAAACCTTCCTGAAATTCCATCATTGGATTTATTGGCCAAGCAATTGGTTGAAGGATTTATTACTGGGATGCACAAATCTCCTTTCCATGGATTCTCGGTTGAGTTTGCTGAACATAGATTATACAATACTGGGGAAAGCACTCGTCATATTGACTGGAAGGTTTATGCTAAAACTGATCGGCTTTACACCAAAAGGTATGATGAGGAAACCAATCTTAGAGCCTATATTTTATTGGACAATAGTTCTTCTATGTATTACCCGACTCAAAATAACGGGAAGATCAGATTTAGCATTTTGGCCGCTTCAACCTTGGCGTACTTATTACAGAGACAAAGAGATGCAGTGGGCTTGATCAGCTTTTCAGATAAAATAGATGTATTTACTGAAGCAAAATCAACGAGGGCACATCTGCAAAACCTATTTGTTCATTTGCAGAACATATTACAACAGACCCAACAGCACAAAAGCACAGAAATCAGTCAAAGTCTGCATATCGTAGCTGAAAAAATCCATAAAAGGTCTTTGGTAATCATTTTTAGTGACCTCATGACAAAGTCGGAGCAACTAGAAGAGTTTTTTAAATCCATTCAACATATCAAACATCGCAAACACGAAGTTCTGTTTTTTCAGGTAAATGAACCTTCTACTGAATTGGATTTTGATTTGGAAGATCGCCCTTATGTTATAGAAGATTTAGAAACTGGCCAAAAGCTGAAGCTAAATCCTTCGCAAATCAAGGAAACCTATCACGAAAAAGTGGAGGACTACTATAAACAGATTGCATTGAAGTGCCATCAGTATAAAGTTGACTTAACCAGAGTGGACATCAATGACAATATTCAAAAAGTTTTGGCTGAGTTCTTAATTAAAAGGAATAAAATGAATTAGTCTTTTTATTGATTTATCTAAACCAATTGAAGCAAACGGTGTTTTTCAAATCATTTACTTTTACTTAATATTAAAATATGTTTACAGGAATTATTGAATCATTAGGAGAAATAGTATCAGCAGATAAAGAGAATAGCAATTTAATTCTGACGGTCAAAAGCGATATCTCTAGTGAATTAAAAATAGATCAAAGTATTTCCCACAATGGTGTTTGCTTAACAGTAACGGAATTGCATCCAGATGCACACACAGTGGTTGCAGTAGATGAGACGCTTAAAAAATCTTCAATTGGAAATCTTCAAAAAGGAGATTTTGTGAACTTGGAACGCTGCATGATCATGAACGGCAGATTGGATGGCCATATCGTTCAAGGGCATGTCGATGGAAAGGGAAAATGTCTCAGTATTAATGATGAAGATGGGAGTTGGATATTTACCTTTTCTTATGATTCTTCTGAAAATGTATTGGTAGAAAAAGGGTCCATTTGCATAAATGGTGTCAGTCTAACTTGTTTTGATGTGACAGATGAAAAATTTAGTATTGCCATAATTCCCTATACTTTTGAACACACAAACTTCAAAAAAATGAAAAAAAACGATGAAGTGAACTTAGAATTCGATATAATTGGGAAATATGTACATAAACTAATAAATAAAACCAACTAACCAATTACAATATGGCTTCAGAATTGAATTGCATGATAGTGGATGACGATCCCATTTTCAGACAATATATTGCCAAACAAATCAAGGAAACTAATGGCCTAAAATTAGTTACCGAGGCTGAGAATGCTAATAGTGCTCTTGATTTATTAGAAGAACATGAGGTAGATATTATATTTCTTGACGTGCAAATGCCTGAAATGACTGGCATTGAGTTAACTCAACGATTAAATAATGGTTACGAGGTCATTCTTGTGACTGCAAATGATAGCTACGCGGTTGATGCCTTCGAGCAAAAAGTAACTGACTATCTTGTTAAACCATTTGAGTATGAAAGATTTGTTCAAGCCATCAACAAGGCGCAAAGAAACATTGAAGCCTTCCGTAAGAAAAAGAATATAATAGAGCATATTTTCATCAAAAGTGATGGGAAAATTGTCCATTTAAGACTACAGGACATACTCTTTGTTGAGGCTTTAGCTGATTATGTTGTAATTAATACTGAGGCTAAGAAATATATTGTACATCACACCATGAAAGGAGTTGAGAAAAAATTACCCGTTCATCGATTTGTGCGAGTACATAGATCTTTTATAGTCAACATAGAAAAAATAGATCATATAGAAGATTTGACTGTTCATATTAAAGTCAAGGCGATCCCGATTGGCGCTTCCTACAAAGAGGCTTTATACAATACCATGAATTTTCTCTAAGTGATTAGGGAAAATTCTTTTGTATAGTTGGAAGGTGACTATTGCCGCCAACACCCCTAAAATCGCTCCCATAATGATGTCTCCCGGATAGTGAACTCCCACATAAATTCGGGAATATGAAACCACCACAGCCCAAGCTATCATAATTTTTGCATAACTATTTCTATAGATAAACCACAGGAAAAAAGCCAAAGCAAAAGTATTAGAGGCATGACTGGAAGCAAATCCATATTGTCCTCCACAACCTTTAACCATATGAACAAGTCCTTGAATGGCGGGATCATGACAAGGCCGCAATCTCTCAAAGAAAGGTTTAAAAAAACCGGATGCTGCCTGATCTGCTAAGGTTATTAGTAATGCAAAAGCCAATATCATAGACCAACTTTGCCATTTCAATTTTCTGATAACAAGAAACAAAATAAGGGCATACAAAGGAATCCATGGGTTTCGCTTGGTAATAAAAAGCATGATAGGATCTAACCAATCAGCATGAAGCCCATTAAGCCAAAGGAATAATTGTTGATCGAGTTCTATCAATGATTCTATCATTCTGTAAAAATTTGAGGAAAATTAATGCTAAACTTAGAAATGACCTAAAAAGAATCTATTGAATATTGACCCAATCTACCTCTTTCTTTAATAAAGCCATAGTTTCTATCTCAAAATCCTTTTCTGCTTGGTAATCATATGCCCAATTGGCTTGGGGCGGCATGCTCATGAGAATGGATTCTGTTCTTCCGTTGGTTTGCAGACCGAATTTAGTTCCTCTGTCCCAAACTAAATTAAACTCCACATATCTTCCTCTTCTTAAGTACTGCCATTTCTTATGTTGTTCAGAAAAGCTTTTTTCTTTATTGATTTCCATCAAATGACTGTAAACAGGAGCAAACAGATTGCCTACATCTTGAACAAAGGCAAAAACATCTTCCTTACTATGTTTTTCATTTTCCACTAGGCGATCAAAGAAAATGCCTCCTACCCCACGGGTCTCATTTCGATGCGGTAAATAAAAATAGTCATCTGCCCATTTCTTGAATTTCGGATAATAATCAACATCATGTTTGTCACAGACTTTCTTAATTTCCTGATGGAAATATTGCGCTTGAGATTGATCAATAATATGGGGCGTAAGGTCAATTCCTCCTCCGAACCAATAAGTACCATTGCTCAATTCGAAATAGCGCACATTCATATGAATGATAGGTACCATGGGGCTAAATGGATGCATTACAATGGAAACTCCCGTGGCAAAGAAATTCAAATCATCAGTATTGTCAGCATCAATTTCTAGGGTTTTCAATAAACCTTCAGGTGCTGGGCCTTCAACCGCTGAGAAATTCACTCCTGCTTTTTCGAGTATATTTCCATTTTGCAATAATCTAGACTTTCCACCACCGCCTTTCGCATGTCTCCACTCATCTACTTCAAACTTTCCTTTTCCATCAGTGGCTGAAATTTGATCGCAAATATTAGCTTGGAGCTCCTGAAAAAAATGTCCTATGGATGCTTTGTCAGTATTCATTACAACGGCTTATAAAAATTTAGAAACAGAATTCATTAATTCTTCCAAATATTTCTGATCGATTTCATCAAAAGTATTAAGCTCATCACTGTCAATGTCTAAAACCATAGCTACCTCTTGATCTTTAAATGCAGGGACTACTATTTCAGACTTAGAAGCTGAACTGCAGGCAATATGTCCAGGGAAAGCTTCCACATCTGGAATCACCAAAGTTTTACCTTCTGCCCAAACCGATCCGCAAACCCCCTTTCCTTTTTGAATGCGAGTACAAGCTATAGGCCCTTGGAATGGCCCCAACACTAATTCTCCATTTTTTACAATGTAAAACCCAATCCAAAAGTAACCGAAAGCTTCTTTAAGGGCAGCAGTTATATTAGCCAAATTTGCCACCACATCTTCTTCGCCATCCACTAAAGCATTTATTTGTGGAATTAATGCCTTGTATTTTTCTTCTTTGGAGGCGTTCACATCTATTAGTAATGATTCTGACATATAATGAGATTTATGGATTCTAGATTTAAGATTAAAGACTATTTTTTTTGATAAATACTTAAAGCATCAGTTTGTTTTTCATCAATGATATTTTTCTGAAAAACGAGTCTATGCTTTTTTAGTTGAGGGGATTGAATTCCTTTTTGAAAATTAACTGGAGCTTTAAAAACTCTTGCTTCATCCCAAAGATCTGCGTCAATGAAAGCCTGCAAAGTTTGTGCTCCTCCTTCTACTAAAACTGATTGAAACTGTTGCTGAAAGAGATATCCCATCATTTCATTTAAAAAATTTTCTTGTCCCAACTGAATTGCATCAACTCCATTCAAATTCCTCTTTTCAGATTTAGTATGAAAAAGAATTGTTTTTTGGTTTTTATCAAAAATTTTCAGCTTATCCCTTAAAGCTAATTGATGATCAATAACTAATCGAACGGGATTTTTACCTGACCAATCTCTAGCTGTCAATTGAGGATCATCAAATTTGACCGTATTTTTCCCTACCAAAATAGCATCAAGTTCTGTACGCCATTTATGAACCATTTGACGAGATAGCGCATTACTGATCCATTTGGAGTCAAAATTCTCTCTTGCTACAAATCCATCTGCAGTTTCAGCCCACTTCAAAACTATAAAAGGTCTTTCTTTCTGCATGAAAGTGAAGAATGCTTTATTTATCTCCAGACACTCTTGCTCCAAAACACCTGCTTCGATCTGAATTCCTGCTTTTTCAAGAATTTCAATTCCTTTACCTGCTACCAAGGGATTAGGATCAACAGCGCCAATCACTACTTTTTTCAGCTGTTTCTCTACTAATAATTCCGCACAAGGTGGTGTTTTGCCATAATGAGCACAAGGTTCCAGCGTAACATAAGCAGTGGCTGATTTCAACAATTCCTGATCTTTTACAGATCGAATGGCTAAAACTTCTGCATGAGGTTCTCCTGCTTTTTGATGCCAACCTTCTCCAATTACTCTACCCTTCAACACAATTACACAACCCACCATCGGATTGGGGCTTACAGTTGATTTACCGTAAGAAGCCAATTGCAAGGCTCGTTGCATAAAATGTTCATCTTGTTTGCTCATCGTTGGCAAAACTAAATAAAAAATCATGAACTTTGAGGAAAGCATTCTGAAATGACTAGCAAACAATTATTTGAAAATATAAAAACTCCAATTGCTGAATTTGAAGCACAGGGAGAAGCAGAGGCCATAACCTTTTTAATCCTCGAACAACTGTTTCATATCTCAAGAATGGATGTATTGGTGGAAAAAAAAATTGAGATTAGTAGTGAAACAGATGAGAAATTAAAGTCTATGCTTGACCAGCTGAAAAGTGGGCAACCTATTCAACATATTTTGGGAAAGGTTGAGTTTTATGGAAGACAATTTTTGGTGAATCCTAATGTCCTGATTCCCAGAAGGGAAACAGAAGAGTTAGTCCATCTGATTTTGGAAAGACATTTTGATTTAAGCGAACAACTTATAGTAGATGTTGGTACTGGAAGTGGTATTATTCCTATTACAATAGCAAAAGAAAGGAAACATTGTGAAGTGTACGGAATAGACATTAGCTCAGCCGCATTGGCAACTGCTAAAAGAAATGCAGACCTAAACCACGCTCAAGTAAGTTTCATTCAAGCTGATATTTTAACAGAAGAGCCCAATTTACCAAAAGCCAATATTTGGGTAAGCAATCCGCCTTACGTAATGGAGAAGGAAAAGGCAGAAATGGAGGCTAAAGTCTACGACCATGATCCTACTACAGCGCTTTTTGTACCTGACCATGATGCATTGATTTTTTATGAGAGAATTGCTCAATTGGCATATAATAATTTAATATTAGGGGGTGAATTGTATTTCGAGATTAATGAGCAATTTGGTAAAGAGGTAAAAGCAATAATGGGAGATTGCGGCTTTAAAGAGATAGTAATTAAAAAGGATATGCAGGAGAAGGATCGCTTTGTTTTGGGGAGAAGATGAAGCTCACAGGAGACAGAAAATGCACAGAAAGAAAATGGATTTTAGCTTCCCATAAATATAACAAAGCTAGTTAATAATGAAAGCTGGGTAAGAATAATTAATTATTGACAGATTATTGCATCTCATATCCATTTCCTATATTTAAGTCTTAAAACTCTTTCTGTGAGCTTCTGTGTTTTCTGTGAGAGAATTTATATAACACATAATTTATTATGAAAAAAACAGCATTTATAACAGGCGCAACTTCAGGTATTGGTCATTCTACTGCCGTACTTTTAGGTGAAAACGGATATAGAATTATTGCAACTGGCAGACGGCAAGAGAGACTAGATGAATTAAAAAAAGATCTAGAAAAACATACTGAAATCCATACGCTGAATTTTGACGTTCGCGACCAAAAAGCTGTAGTGGATGCGATTGAAAGCCTACCGTCAGAGTGGCAAAATATAGACTTACTGATTAACAATGCTGGAAACGCACATGGTTTGGCATCAATTGAAAATGGAAGTATGGAAGATTGGGAAGCGATGATTGATATTAACGTTAAAGGTCTTTTATATGTATCTCAACCTATTATCAATAAAATGATCACACAAAAATCAGGGCATATTATTAATATTGGATCTGTTGCTGGAAAAGAGACTTACCCCAATGGAAATGTGTATTGTGCCTCTAAACATGCGGTAGATGCTTTGAACAGTTCCATGAGAATGGATTTAAATAAATATGGAATCAAAGTTTCTCAAGTAGCTCCGGGTTTAGTTGAAACCGAGTTCTCACTTGTAAGATTTAAAGGAGATGAAGATCGCTCAAAATCAGTTTATGAAGGCTTTGACGCCCTAAAGGCTGAAGACATAGCAGATTTGATATTATTTATGGCTACTCGACCTGCACATGTAAATTTGGCTGATGTTTTGATTTTCCCTACAGCTCAAGCTGCTTCGACTATGGTAAATAAATCCTGAATTGATGATAAGATAAGGAATGAATAAAATTCCTAATCGAAATCTAGCCTCCTTCTCTAATTAAAATTATCGCGTTGAGCTATTATCTCATTAATCTTATTCTTCAAATCTTCTTTTTGCTCGGAGCTCAAAATACTGCCATCAGATAGCTGCGTGCTCATTAATCTAATGATTTCGTCTAACTCTTCGCAGGAATTAAATAATTTATCCATCAAATCTTGAGTCTTAGGATCGGTAGATTCCATCCTTATCAAATCCGTCAGACCTAAGATTCTGGCAAGTGGCGCACGAAGTAAATGTGAATTGATAAATGCATATTCCGTGAGTTGATAGTTTCTTTCCTCCAACTCAGTAGTTCGATTTTGACCATTAAATCCAAGCCATCGTTCATAGATGTAAGCTCTTCATTCGCATGATTTAGTTCGTCTACAGTACTTCGTAATTCCTCTGTCCTTTCACTTACTAATTCTTCCAAGCTTGTAGAGTATTTTTTTAGTTTTTTACCATAATTGAATTGAACCAAAAATAAAGTCACTACAAGTAAAGATGTTATGAACTCAAAGTAGAGAGATCGTCTCAATTCATCATAAAAAGTTGTAAAAGGGGTATTGTTCAATCCTAATGCTTGATTCGTAACAATAAAAATAGGTATTAAAAAAACAGCGTAATAGATGATGATTCCTATTGAACAGAAAAAAATACTCTTTAATACATAATCAGAATATTGCTTAATGACCAAGTGATAAAAAACACCAAAAAAAGCCAACCCACCCGAATGCATTAAGATGGTGGAGTAGATAGAACCTTGCTCAGGGGTTGTTAAAGCGGAAATTACAACAGTGATAATTAGATAGATAGGATTAGTGATATAAAATACACTAATTAACAATGGGATTTCATTCAAACTGCTGATTGCGGCAGTAAAACCAGGGATATTAAATTTAACTAAGCTCAGAAGGGTGGAAAGCAATCCAAATATCAAGCTGAGCAAGATATCTTTAAAATGCTGATTATTTACTATACTTTTATCCAACCAATTGAAATTAAATAAGAAACTTTATTGAACGCAACTTAACTACCTTTGTTTAAATCTTGTATCACTTCTGAGGCCTTATCAAAATCATTGGCGTTAACATACAAATCCACCGCATTTGAAGACGATCCAAAACCAGCCAACGTAGCTGATTGAAAATCATTTTTAACCATTGAGTGAATCCCTATTTTGTTCAATTCATCTTGAAGTAAATTAATGTTGATTTCCGTATCACTATGAATCCTTACTATATCACTTTGTTGGTTTTTCATAAATTAAAGATAGGGAATATATTGAATAATCATATTTAAACCTTTAGATCCCTATATTAGGTTAATAACCGTGCAAATCAATATCGGATATGTCTTTTAACTCAATTTTGTTCTTCATTTTCTTTTGTATTACCTCAAAGTGAGACTGTTCTTCAGGTGAAATAAGTGAAATAGCTATTCCTGAATGCTCTGCCCTACCAGTTCTTCCTACTCTGTGAAGAAAATCCTTAGGTGATCGAGGTAATTCATAGTTGATTACAAAAGGTAAAAATTCAATATCGATACCCCTAGATAAAAGGTCAGTAGTTACCAATACATTGATTTTTCCTCCCTTAAAATCTTGCAAAGATTGATTACGTGCACGCTGACTTTTCTTGCTATGAACTGCCACAGCAACAACTCCGTTTTTTCTCAATTTATCGGCAACTTTGTCTGCTGTATTTATAGAAGAAGTGAACACCATTACCTGTTTCAGATCTTTCGACTTTACTAAATACCGAAGAAATGGTCCTTTTTGATAGTCGTCAACTGCATAGGCTGACTGGTCAATCAACTGAATTTTTTCTTCCCTGTGCTGTAGATGTACAATAGCAGGTTTATTGAGATATAGTTGATTAAGTTTCTGAATATCAGGGCTTAAAGTAGCTGAAAATAATAATTTTTGAGCTGTACCGGGAATGAGTTTCAAAATCTTATCAAGCTCAACTTTAAAATTAGTGCTCAATAGTTTATCTGCTTCGTCCACCACCAAAAGTTCTAAAGCGCTTAATTTTAGAGCATTAGAAGACACCAAATCCAGTAACCTACCTGGCGTAGCAATTAATATTTTAACCTCTCCCATCGCCTGCATTTGCGGATTGATAGAAGTGCCACCAAATACAGCCAAAGTTTTACTATTGTTTCTATTTACATCAACAAAAAGTTTAAAAACCTCTAAAACTTGTTGTGCCAATTCACGAGTAGGCACCAAGATTAAAACTTGAGGCTGACGATTTCTCCCTTCCGGAAAAAGGTTAAGCTTGGTAAGAATGGGTAAAATATAGGCTAGGGTTTTTCCAGATCCTGTTTTAGCAATACCTAAAACATCTTGCCCCTTTAATGCTAATGGAATAACTTCCTTCTGAATAGGAAATGGGGTTTTAATGTTCTGTTTTACTAAAGAATTAGAAAGAGAAATAGGCAAATCAAAGGATGCAAAAGACATAAACAGGGGTAGTAAAAAATGAAATGTAAAGTTATTCAATTTTAATCATGATTCACTTCTACATTGAGGTTTAATAATACTATCTAATTCAAACTTAATTTCCTTAGCTTTGCAGCATGGTTCAAAAAGTTAAATCACAGGCCGAAATGCTGGCAAAACTGGGTATAAAAGGATTAAATCCTATGCAAAAAGAAGCACAACAAGTGCTTAAAACCTCTGAGGATACAATCTTGCTGTCTCCAACCGGAAGTGGTAAAACTCTAGCATTTTTACTTCCGATTATAGAATCATTAGACCCAGAATGCAGAGAAATTCAGGTACTTATTATAGTACCATCTCGAGAATTAGCTTTACAAATTGAGCAGGTCTTGAGAGAATTGGGTAGTGGATATAAAGCCAATGCCATCTATGGCGGCCGAGCCGGTTCGAAAGATAAAATAGATTTACAGCATCCACCTGCCATTCTAATCGGAACCCCCGGTAGGATTGCTGATCACATTAAGAGAGAAAGTTTTGCAGTAAAAAGTATACAGACTTTAGTACTAGACGAATTTGATAAATCATTGGAAATTGGTTTCGAAGGAGAAATGAAAGCCATTATTTGGGAACTTCCACAGCTGAGAAAAAAGATTTTGACCTCTGCTACTGAACCCAAAAGAATACCCGAGTTTTTAGGTTTGCGTGATCCATTTTATCTCAATTATCTTGATGAAAAGAGTAATAAACTGTCTATAAAAGTTATAAAATCACCAGATAAAGATAAACTTGAAACCTTAGGACTTTTAGTACAGCAATTAGGTGAGCAACCCGGAATTGTATTTTGCAACTTTAAAGATAGCATTGAAAGAGTAAGTGAATATTTAGCTAAGCTAAATATTCCTCATGGTAGTTTTTATGGAGGATTGGAACAGAAAGATCGTGAAAGAGCTTTAATTAAATTCCGAAATGGAAGTTATAAGCTATTGTTAGCTACCGATTTGGCGGCTAGAGGATTGGATATTCCTGAAATCAAGTTTATTATTCACTATCATTTACCTATTAAAGAAGAGGAATTTACCCATAGGAATGGTAGAACTGCTCGAATGCATCAATCAGGAGTAGCCTATGTTTTGGAAGGAGCAGAAGAAAAACTTCCTAATTTTATCGATACCGAATATACTACTATTCAAGAAATTGAACAAGAAGTAGATGTTGAAGTAAAGTTTCAAACCTTATTCATTTCAGGAGGCAGAAAAGATAAAATTTCGAAAGGAGATATTGCAGGCCTGTTTATGAAGGAAGGTAAACTTCAAAAAGTAGATATAGGCGTAATAGAATTAAAATTGGATTGTGCTTTTGTAGCTGTGAATGCTGATAAAGCTAAAAATGTAGTGAAAGCTTTAGACAACAGCAGATTGAAAAAGAAAAAGGTGAGGATCAGGTTAGTCTAGGAAAAGGGTAAAAAAGCTCAAGCGAGTCGCTTGAGCTAGTTGGAGGGAACTCAAAAGCCCATCAGCTAGAGGGCTATTTTGCTACAAAGAAAGAAATAATGCAACAAAAAAAGATATCAATGCTATACTCCCCATCAAAATTAAAAAATAGGATTGTAGTTTAATCCAGTAGACAGTAGTTCCTAAGATTCTCTTCATATCATCTAAGCCGGTTTTCTTGAGATACTTTTGTATTACAATTCCCACGAGAATAAAAATTATAGCAAGTAGTCCATATAAAAATTCAAAATTCAAATGCATGGATTCTGATAGATTTTAATGAATATGTTAAAATACATTTATGAAGTTAGCCCAAGCGAAACGCTTGAGCTAGGGTTTTGGGAATGAATATCATCGCGGAATAGCATAAATTTCCTCTTGCCTTCCATCGATATAATAGATTTTTTCGCCATCGAAAAAGGCTTCTTCTTCCAGCATAATTCGGATTTCTTTATTCCACTCTTGAATAAAAACTGCCGCATTGAGTTCAATAGAATAAGTAGTATTGGGATATAAAGGATAATCACCGCTTCCAGAAACTCCTCCTTGTGAGTCCCACATACCAATAGTAGGACCTGCTGCATGACCATGATAGCCAATGGGGTGCGTATAAATAGTGGGTTTCAATCCAGCTTCCTTTGCTTCTTCCAGTGCAGACAAAAGCATTTCATTTCCTGTTCTGCCTGTTTTGAATTGATTGGTTAAATGATCTTGCACTTTTTTACCTTCTTCAAATGCTTTAACCAGATAATTGGGGATTCTCTGCTCTCCAGGTTTCAAAACATAAGCATGTTGTTGGGTATCCGTATTCAATCTCAGATAGGTAATACCAAAATCCACATGTAGTAAATCTCCAGGCTGAATAATTTGCTGGTCAGGTCTTTTGCTAAAGCTTCTCAAATGATCAAAATTTTCCGGGTCAGCTCTTTGTACATCTACTGTAGGATGAAACCAAGTTTTCAATCCAAGCCTATTAATCTCTTGTCTATACCACCATACTAAATCATCTGTTGTGCTCACTCCGGGAGTGATGGCTTCCAACGAAAATCCTTTCGCTATGATTTTATGGGCAATATTGCATAAGTGCTCATAAATTACTCTTTCTCTCTCTGTTCTCGTTTCTAACCAACCAACAGCTAATTTCTCTGCTGAAATCACCTTTTTCTGTTGCGGTTTTGATAATGCATTCATTAGTAAATCATATTCCGACTTCACCAATCCATCAGCATGAGAAAAATCATTGGACATATTTACCCCTATTTTTTCTGGATTTTTTTCTTTAATGAGCTCTGCAAGTCTTTTCCATTGGTCAGGTTGCGTATCAGGATTCCAAGCCCTTTTAAATATCTCGCCCACATCGTAACGGGCAACTGCATGAGTTTGCAATTCGGCTCCTTTTTCCGGCTGATAAATCACCAACATGGTGGTTCTTCTAGCGGCCATCCAAGTTGACGGCAACATCGTTTTGATGACAGGATCCTCATTATATTCGCTTGAAATAATGACCCACATGTCGATGTCTGTTCGCTCCATTATTTCAGGTAATAATGCCTCAAAACGTTCTTTTAAAATCTCATCCTCCACTCTGGCCTGCTCTTCTAAGCTAAGAATTTCAGGGTATTGAGCAAAGCTGAGGTAGTTAATGAGAATTGACAATAATAATATGCAGAAAAATTTGATTTTCATAATGGTATAGAATTATCTAGAAGAATAAAGTAAGTAAATACAATTAGTGACAGCTATTCTTAGACCTGTCAAGATTTTAATTGTCAATATAGAAAAAACTAAATAAACCTGATATTTTAAAAGGTGGAAACCTAACCGTTCCTATATTCCGATACCAAAATCAATTAATTTCTGTCAAAACAGAGTAGCTATTTAGTTTCCCGTTCTTATCGTACTGCTCAGACCTTACCACCCCCACATTTTTAGCTATCCACTCTATATTTTTAGTCTCACGGGTAATCATAGCATCAAATTTAACAATCGAATTGATTTTGTAAGTATCATAGGTTCCAGCCGGCACTTCAATCTCCTCTTTAGACATTACTTTTCTATCTTGAATTTTAATCTCCATTTTCATTTGCATAGGTCCTGCTATAGTCATTGTAACTCCTCCATCTTCCAAGTACTGCCCAACTTCCAAGTTTTCAGGAATAGTAATGGCGTCAAACTCCATTTCAACATCCATATTTTTGAAGCTTTCCATAGTTTCTTCTGGAACATATTTTGACATATCCATCTCAACTACTCCGTCCTTGCAAGTAAATTCTACCTCTTTCTCCAAGACCAATTTATCTTTTCTATCATAAGAAGTGAGCATGACACTTGCTGTAAGCGTTCCTCCATCTTCGCTAACAGAGAGTACTTCATAACTTTGTTTACCTTGATATTTATCTTTTGCATTATAATTGGAGGTTGTCCACTTCCGCCCTTCATCCAATAATAGATAAGGATTACAGTCCGATTGAGCCCAAGATTTAAGAGGGCTTGACAAAATAAAAATGAAAGCGAGTAATTTGATAAAAGTCTTCATAGTCTGGCAAATAAGTTTTTAGCAAATTACAATTTTATCTTGATAGTGGCAATGCTAAGAAAAAAACTGGAATATGCTGTATTTGATTTTTGATGAAGAAGCTATTGAAGCAGTTCCTGA
The DNA here is from genome assembly GCF_963974845.1 of uncultured Marivirga sp. Classification (NCBI taxonomy): domain Bacteria; kingdom Pseudomonadati; phylum Bacteroidota; class Cytophagia; order Cytophagales; family Marivirgaceae; genus Marivirga; species uncultured Marivirga sp. The sequence continues at coordinate 717,749 of NZ_CAXBEQ010000001.1, read as the reverse complement.
TTTCTCAATATTTAATTCTATTTCTTAACCATCTTTTGGTGAATAACCCCTGTTTTTTGAGATGGATATTTAGTTCCTACTACTTCAAAACCCATTTTACCATAGAAATCTATTGCAGCTTCTCTTGCATTCAATTCAATTGTTTCCACCTGGTTCTCTTTACATTTTTTTAACAACTGAGTTAAAATACTTTTTCCAATTCCTAATTTTTGATATTTTGGTAGGATAGCCATTTGGGAAATAATTCCCTTAAAATTTTCTATATTTAATCGACCAGTACCAAGAACAACACCGTTCTCTTCAATACATACAAGGTGATAACCATGTTGTTCAAAATTATCATCGATCAGTTTATCAGCATCACTCAAACCCTGAAAAAAACATATTTTCCTGATTTTCTTCGCCTTAGCATAGAATTCATGCTCTCTATCAATATACACTAATTTCAATACCAAATATTTTTACTTTTCTTCTGCTAGATTTCATGATTCTAAAATCACTTATCTCTCAAATAAACCTCTAGTTGTTACTGGATATCATCATTTTAACAATTCACCTTCCATTCTCACCATCACCTCTCCCTTTAACTTTGGCAGGTCCTTCTGGGTCAGTCCTTCCGTTGAAATAGCAGGAAGAATGTGAACATGCACTGTACCGGGCTTCATTAAAAAGCTACTTGGCTTCATCAATTTGGCTGCATCTTTTATGACTATGGGTAAAATTGGAGCTTGCGCATCTATGGCAATTCGAAAAGCACCGTCATAAAATCGCTGCAAGGGTTGATCCGTTCGGTTCATGGTGCCTTCAGGAAAAACCAGTATGGAAGATTCGTTTTCCAAAACCTCATTTAATCGATCTTTACTTTTCTGTCTGCTTAACGGATTTGATCGGTCCACAACCTCAGTTATCATTTTGATCAAAAATCCAAAAATCGGGATTTTGGTCAATTCTTTTTTAGCCAAAGCTTTGAAAGGAGCATCAATAGCTTGTGCAATGGCGGGAGTATCTAAAAAGGAAGTATGATTTGAAATCACCACGTAGTTTTCTTTTTTATTGAAATTTTCAGTCCCCTTTATTTTATAGATGATTCGGTTGAAAGTACTAAAAAGTAATGACCATAAGCGAATTGCCTTGAAACTGAGATGTATTCCTTTCTTATGGATCATGGGTGGAATCAAAAACACCGGAAAAAGGATGATCATAAAAACATGGAAGATGAGCAACGCCCAAATAGTATAAAGGAATTGGAAAAATTTCAACATTTAATCTTTAAAAGTATTTTTTATCAAAAACAAAGATGCTGAAAATTCCTGTTTTAGGCAGATTTTTTTTTGGAATAAATGGATTGCTATATATTACCGATCCAATTCCAGAAGATTCCGGATAATTTTAGTCTCAATTCCTTCGTCATGAGAGTAGAAATACCGGAATGACGTGCTCATTTATCGTTTGAACAATTATAATCACCTACTAAACATAATAAATGCTCCCCAGTAATAAGGATGTTTGTATTCATTCAACATGGCTAACTGGGCAGAACGAAATGCATCTTGGATGGCTTTTCCTTTAACATTTTCTCTGTAAAATCCCGACATCAATTTCTGAGTGGCAGTGTCATCTACTTTCCATAAACTCATCACTAAAGATTGGGCTCCAGCCACTATAAAAGCTCTTTGAAGGCCATAAACACCCTCACCTGATTTCACATCTCCTTTTCCGGTTTCGCAAGCGGAAAGGACTACCATTTCCGTATTATTCAAATTGAGATTAATGGCTTCATAAGCTGAGAAAAAGCCATTATCACTTTGGTTGAAAGACTGGGAACTTCCCGTACCTTGTGAGGATCCTGCTCCACTCAGTAATAAACCCGAACGTAACAATGGATTTTGTCTGATGTACTGCAATTGAACTCCAAACAAATTATCGTTAGCCTGTTGGTCTTCCAAAAAATAGCCATGGCTTGCTAAATGCAAGTATTTTGGAGATTGAACCATCTTTAGATTCGATTCATTGGCCTCTTTATCCAAATACTTTTGCATTTGCATTTTAGGGGAAAGGAATCTTGAAATATCCTCGATCTCCTTTCTTGTACCTGGCAACTGAGCAATTGACTGGCTATCAAAATTAGGATCACCCATTAAATAGGCTTTTTGTTGACCGACTTGACTTTCCGATTTTTCAAATAATATATCATTAGGATGGCCTACGTATCTAATATCATGGTCTTGAATGAGGTATTTACCGTTTGGTTGCTGTAGTGTATTCATGTTCACCTGATTATAAATTCCATCTGGAGAAATGTATATTCTGGATGAATTTCCTACTTCCTCTTCCATGCTTTTCCAGTATTGATCATAAGAGTATTCATCTTTCATTTTCTGATTGATGACATTATTGTAATAGGCGTAATATCGATTTTCTAATAAGTCTCCACTCTTATTAATTACTATTTCTGGTTTACTAGCACCTTTCTTCAAAATCACATAAGCATAGGCATTTTTAGAAGTCAATTGCTTATCAAAAATTGGGTACTGAACAATCTCAACCATCACCTCTCCAGGCTTCAATTGATTCAAAATATTTCTATAATCAGTATTTCTGTCCTCATAAGCATTTGAAAAAGCATCTGATTTAAGTGATAGTTCCTTTTCAGTTTGATTAGTAGCATTTTCTAAAGAATCCACGTTAAAAGATTGCTCTTGAATTTCTTCCTCCGTTAAAGCATAAGCATTAGCTAACTGTTGTTTTTGATCCAGCCATTGTTCATAAAGCGAAGTTAATTCCTCATCATTCTGATTAAAAATCGTATTCCTAAGTGATGTAGAGGCACTTAACAAGATTCCCTTGGTTGACAATCTATAGCGCATAAAATCTTCCAATAGCTCAGGATATTTTTGATGATTTTCTAATGCAAAATTATAAAATCGGAAAAAGCGAGGCTTCATTTGTTCCCAGTATTTGGTTTTTTCGGCTTCACTCAAAGCAGGGAAATAATCTTCTACAAACTCTTCACTTGTCTCCATCACCCTTTTGAAGTAGCTTTTTGCAGATTCAATTTGGTTACTGCTCCAAAACCACAAAGCCATATCCTCCTGGCTTTTCACTACCTTCGGATGATTATTTGACAACTTTCTTTCACGTGTATAGAGTGCTGCCTGCAATAAAGGTTCTGCTTTATCAAGTGCTCCTAAAAAACGGTACAAGTTCCCTAAGTCTGCTTGCGTGCCTGCCGTGGTCAAATGTTCGGAACCAAATTCATTTTCATAAATATCTAAAGCCAATTTTAAAGCTTCCTCGGCTTTTTCGTATTCTCCTTTTTGAACATATAGCGCAGCAATATTAGATTTCATGTGAGCATAGTCGGGATCATTTTTAGCGTTTAACTTCAATCTGCTTTCTTGCAAATCCAAAACCTCTTGAAATGTATTTTCTGCTGTTGCTAAATCTCCATTTTCTTGCTCCAGGATAGCTTTATTAGTTAAAAATTGCAAGTAGGTGCTATTATTGTCTGTTAAACTTTCTTTGGCTATTTTAGTGCATTTCTTCATCAAGTTCAAGGCTTGGTCTGCTCTTCCCATGTACTGATTCAAAATGGCTGCATTGTTTATGTAAATCGCATAAGGAAGCTTTTCATTTTCATTTTCTGAATTAAGCAGTTTACCTAGCTGACTAATTATCTGCTCGGCTTTAAGATAATTTCCCAAGTTAATTTGAAGGACCGCATAATTATTTAATTCAGCTAAGTAGCCAACACTTTCATTCCCCTGCATTTCTTTCCATCCATCTAATGCGATTTGCGTAAATTCCTCCGCTTTGGTAAATCTTCCCATTTCACCGTATATCAACCCTAAAAGTCCAATAACTTTAAGATAATTAGGTTCATCAGTAGCGGAAATTTGTTCATACTTAAGTTTTGCTAATTGTAAATTTGTTTCCGCCAAAAACTGGTTACCCATTTTATAATTTAATCTCCCGAAATCATAAATGTCACGAGCTGCCTCCAGATCTGATTGTGGTTCACCATCTCTTAACAGAAAATTAGCCGTTTTCACTAAACCTTCTCCCTTTTGTTGATTTTCAAAAGACTCCGTTTTATCCAGGAAAGCAATTGCGTAGTTAAAGGAAAGGGTATCATAACTCTCACGTTTTTCGTCAGTTTTTTCTTTCAATTTATCTTTAACTAATTTTTCAGCTTGCTTTTTCAGCACGCTACCCACTCCAAACTGTGCAGTAGCAAGGTGCGCATGAAATGATACGATCAAAATCAAAAAAGATATTGCTGATAATTTTAAGTGAAAAGTCATAGCTCTTAATTCTTTGTTATTTAGGTAATACTAATAAAATCAAACATATTTCATAAAAATAAGTAAAATAATTAGTGATATATCCATAACAGGAGTCGAGAAATTCAATTGCAGATTTTTTAACATGATGAAGAAATTAAAAATACCTAAGATCGTTCCTGACTATCAAAACAAGGAAAAGATTATCTTAAGAGACTTTTTAGCCTTAGAAAGAACTACCCTGGCCAATGAGCGCACATTGTTTGCTTACATTCGCACGAGCTTATACTTAATTTTGGGAGGGATTGCATTTCTAAAAATGGAAAGTCTGCAAACTGTGCAGTGGCTGGCATATTTATCCTTTGGAATAAGTTTAATAATGATTATCTATGGGATAGTCCGTTATTTCAAACTAAAACGAAAGCTGCAAAAATTTTATGACGAAGATGCTATGAAACCATTTGAAGATGATCAAAAACAAGAATCAGACTAATTTTTTCAGTCTTTATAATTAGTTTAAAATTAAGTGTTTGTACCTTTGTACCCGAATTCAGAATAAAGCTTTATGTATCCAATTAAAAAAGTAATTATAGGATTAGATTTAAGTGATTTAGACAAAACCATGGTGGAGTTTGCAGACTTTTTGGCAAAAGCTTCAGCAGTGGAAGATGTTTATTTTGTAAATGTAATTAAGAACCTTTATGTGCCTAAAGAGGTGTTGAAGGAATTTCCCGATATGGTGGAAAATGCTATTAAGGAAAGAAAAAGTGAAATGGAGAAAAATTTCGAAAAATTCTCCACTGGAGAACATAAAGCCAATTTTCATTTCCATGTTCAAACAGGAAAAATTGCAGACAGTATTCTAAAATTCACCAAAGAGAAAGATATTGATTTGATTGTAATGGGTAGAAGAGAAAAAGCTGCAGAAAGTGGTTCGCTTGCCCAAAGGCTGGCTAGAAGAGCAGCCTGTAGCCTTTTGATTATTCCTGAAGGCACTACACCAAAAATGGATAAAATCTTAGTGCCAAGTGATTTTTCAGAGCATTCCAAATTAGCTTTGGAAGAAGCACTTAATATAGCCCAACTAATCGATGGGTCTACAGAAATTACAGTTCAAAATGTCTTTACTGTACCAACAGGTTATCATTACACTGGCAAAACTTTCGAAGAATTCACAGAAGTTATGAAGAAAAATGCAGTAAAGAACTATAAAAAATTCATAAGTTCAATTGATACAAAAGGTATTAAACTTAAGGCAGTCTACTCTCAGGATACCAATGAAGATGTGACTACCGACATGATAGATAAAGCACACCAGATTAATGCGAATGCTATCATTGTTGGTGCAAAAGGACGTACTGCCACCACTGCATTCTTTTTAGGAAGTATTGCAGAAAGACTAATTCAACTAGACAATGACATTCCCCTAATGATTGTAAGACCTAAAGGTAAGAATGCCGGCTTCTTGGAATTTTTAAAAGAATTATAATGCGCAAAACAATAGAAAAGTTTTACGATTGGTTATTTGCAAATAAGGAAAATGACGAAGTGGTTCCTTTTGCGAATAAGCGATTCATGTTTTGGTTTTCTATAATCAGCTTTGCAGTAGTACTATTTTTCATTATCAAAGATGTTGTTAGAAATATCCAAAACGTGCAATAATAATGCAGCACATTTCTCTAACTGATCTCAATTTATTAATTAAGGATACCCTCAACACCCAGTTGGAGCCCTCCTATTGGGTAGTAGCTGAAATTGGCGAACTACGGGAGGCTAGAAATGGTCATTGCTATTTGGAATTTGTAGAAAAAGATGAAGAAAGCAATCAACTATTATCCAAAAGTAGAGCTACCATTTGGTCATACAGCTACCGTAGCATCAGTGCTTGGTTTCAATCTATTACAGGGGAAAGTCTAAAAGCTGGTATGACGGTATTGGCCAATGTTCAAATACAGTTTCATGAAGTATATGGTTTAAGCCTAAATGTAAAGGATATAGATCCTAATTTCACCTTAGGTGAAAGAGCCAGGAAAAAGCAGGAGATTATAGCACGACTCAAAGAAGATGGTATTTTTGAGATGAATAAAAGCCATGCCCTACCTATAGTTCCTCAAAGAATAGCAATAATCAGTGCTGAATCAGCTGCAGGTTACGGAGACTTCATGAATCAAATCGGAAATAATGACTATGGTTACCAATTGCGAAGTCAACTTTTCGTAGCTACCATGCAAGGAGATAAGGCAGCTCAAACGATCATTAGCGCTTTACATCAAATCCATCAACAAATGGAGGATTTTGATGCCGTCATTCTGATCAGAGGAGGTGGTGCGCAGGTTGATTTAGATTGTTTTGATGACTATGAATTAGCTGCCCATATTGCACAATTTCCACTGCCTGTATTTACTGGAATTGGTCACGAGCGGGATGAAACGATTTGTGATTTGGTAGCACACTCTAAATTAAAAACTCCAACTGCAGTAGCTGAATTTTTGATTAGGGGAATGAGAATTTATGAGGAAAAGATAAATTTTGCCACTCAAAATATATTGGCTTATCTCAATCAAAAAGTAGATTTAGAGCAACATAAACTCAATGACCGAAGACATTCTTTGAGATATGCATTAAGAAAGCATTTCAATAAGGCTGAAAATCAGTTGGCTCGACACGAACAAAAACTACAATACGGTGTTCGTAAAAACTTTCAAAATAGTCGACAAAAACTCGAGATTTACGAAAAAACTTTGGAATTGATAAATCCTGAAACGGTTTTCAAAAAAGGATATTCCTATACTAGCCTGAATGGCAAAAGCATCATGGGACAGAAGTTGAAAAAAGGAGATGAATTGAAGACTATTACGGCTAAGCAGGAGGTTAAAAGTAGAGTGGAATCTGTTGGGAAGAATGATTAAATATAATTATACACCGAAAGTGTCATCCAGTGAATGGTACTAGCGAGACGCTAATACCAGTAAAGTATTTGTTGTGATACTAAATTCCTAATTCCAAAATTTGTAATTCGAAATTATTTCCCAAATCCTTCCATAACCCCCAAGCCAAATAATGCAAAATCATATTTCACAGGATCGTTGGCATCCATTTTTCTTAAAGCTTGGGTTAGTTCTTCTGCGGTTTGCCAATCAGTTTGTTTTCTTTGGATTAAGCCTAACGTCCGTGCTACCCTATCCACATGCAAGTCGCAAGGGCAAATTAAATCCGCTGATTTGATTTGATGCCAAATTCCAAAATCCACTCCTCTATCGTCTTTTCTGACCATCCATCTCAAAAACATATTTATTCTCTTACATGCCGACTTTCTTTCAGGTGTAGCAATGTGTTTACGGGTCCTTTGAGGAGCTATTTCGGAAGCAAAAAAGAAATGGTGAAAAGCAATCAGGCTTTCTTTCATGAATTCGTTCTCAGTTGATCTGCCCAACAGGAAAGCCTCCTCTAAACTATCATGTTTTTGATAGAATGCTTTAAAGAAATGAATAAAATAAAGGGTATCAATATCATTGAAAGTCCTATGCTTAAAATGCATCAGATCTTTTAAATCATTTTCAGAATGATGCATTATAAATTCATGTGGACTGTTCCCCATCATTGCCATTAGCTCTTTGCATTTATTGATGATGGTTTTTCTTTGTCCCCATGCTAAAATTGAAGCAAAAAAAGCAGCAATTTCTATATCCTGCTTTTTAGTAAATAAATGTGGAATACTGACTGGGTCTTCGGCAATAAAGTCTGGTCGATTATACAAGTCATACTTTTCATCCAATAAGGATCTCACCTCCTCAATTTGCTTCATGCTTAATCCTTCAGGGGCAGATAACTAATTTCAACAGGAAATTTGTAATCAACACCGCCCAGCTTCTCGAACGCCTTTTTGGAAATCCTGATTACAACTTTCTCATCTACGCCAGTGTTCGGCAGCTTCCCTAAAACTCGAACAAAAACAATTTGATCGTTTAAATCATTTCGCACCTGCATGATGGTGCCAATTTTAGCTGTTCTATGAAGTGCCAGATACTTTTCTGTACCCTCAGATCCCGCAATTACCTCAGCAACGCCCTTTTCAATAATTTTATCCACTTTCGGCATGTCATCATCTTCCACCGTAAAATAAGCTTTTGTGTCTTGTTTTTGAGGGTTGGATACTTTTGGCTTAGTAGTATCAAAATCTGGCTTCTCGTCTTTTTTGGCGTCTTCTATTTCTACATCAGCCATCAGTGCATCCGGATTTTGAATATAAATTTTTTGTCCAAGGCTCAATTGGTAGTTGTTCAAACTATTCCATTTCCTCAAGTCTTCAACTTTAACACCATACTTTTCAGATAGGCTGTACAATGTTTCACCTGACTGAACTGTATGTAATCTAGACCGATCAGTGCAATCTATCGTACTTTTTTCATTGGCCAAGTCAGCTGATTTTTCTTTTTCAACTGCAGGGGGTACAATTTTAATTACCTCTCCTCCAACAAATGGATCTTTGAATTTATTCCACTTTCTAAGTTTCGATTCTTGCAAACCATACATTTCAGCCAACTTTTTATAAGTCTCCCCTTTCTTTGCATTATGGAAAGTCTGTACACTTGGCGTTTGATATTGATTAGTAGGCACCTCTTCTTCCTCCTCTTTTTTCTCTTGAGCTTTAGCCTTTACAATTAGTTTTTGCCCAACTGCTATATTATTGTCTTTCAAATTATTTAACTCAATAATTTCACTCTGGGTAACGCCATATTGTTTGGAAATACTGTAAATAGTTTCACCTAAATCAACAACGTGTACAAGTTTATCTTTTTGATCAATTTCAATCCCTTGTTTAGTATCGTCCGATCGGAAATTGGTAGGATTACTGACCCACAATTTTTGTCCGATTTCTAATGTAGTAGATTCTAAATTATTCCATTTCATAATATCTTCTTGACTGACGTCATATTGCTTCGAAATTGAATATATAGTTTCGCCTGCATTTACAATATGTTGTTTTGCTTCTTGCTTTTGGGTAGTTATTCCAGACGAAGAATTGAACTGTTCTTCTCGATATGGAATCAGTAATTCACGACCGATTTGATCAATTTTATACCCATTCTTTTCTTGTGGATTCACCTCTTGAATGTCCGCAACGGAAACATGATAGCGTTTCCCTAAAGAGTAAAGCGTCTCTTTAGGTTCTAATTTATGAATTATATATTTTTTGCCATCAATGACTTCTATTCCGACTGAATCAACTGCAGAAGCGTTAACTCCAAGCGATGTAATTAATAAGAAAAATAAACTGATTAATGAAATTTCTATCTTCATGCTTTTACGGTATCCAATTGCTGTACAAAAATGGTTATTATGTAATGATAAGTAAAATAAATTTGGGTTTTAATTCTCAAATCATAAAAGAAAACGTGATTTTCTTTTATGGATTATAAAAGTGACCGTTTATTAAAAAGATCTCCTAAAAGAACAGCTTCGTAGAAAATTTTAAAAATGTCAGGACTTATTATTGTTGCTTAAATACTAATCTCTTAAATTGAATGAATATTTGTAATACATGAAAAAAACAGCCTTAATTTTATTCCTACTCTCTATTATTCAATTTCCAGTTTTTGCTGATACGCTATCTACCAAGTCTGAAGTATTCATCATGGAAATCAAAGATCAGATTGATGCCAGGACTAAACGCTATGTTGATATTGCCCTCCAAGAAGCTAAGGATAGAAAATCCTCTCATATCATCATCGAAATGAATACTTATGGTGGTGCTTTATATGATGCAGATGAAATACGATCCGCATTATTGAATTTGGACATTCCTGTCTATGTTTTTATTGACAATAACGCTGCTTCAGCTGGGGCACTAATTTCAATCGCTTGCGATAGTATTTATATGGCTCCTGGAGGAAGTATAGGTGCTGCAACTGTTGTCAATCAAACGGGTGAAGCAGCGCCTGACAAATACCAGTCTTATATGCGTTCCATTATGAGGTCAACAGCAGAAGCCAAGAATCGTAATCCACAAATAGCAGAGGCAATGGTTGATGAAAAAATTGAGATTGAAGGCATTACCAAAGCAGGGGAAGTGATAACATTTTCAACATCGGAAGCAATCACAAACGATTTTTGTGAAGGTCAATTCAATAATACCACAGAATTATTGACGCATCTGAATTTAGATGATACCAAAGTTTATCGATTCCAAACAAGTACAACAGAATCAATTATTTCATTTTTTATCAATCCGTTCATTAGTGGAATTTTGATTCTAATCATAATTGGTGGGATATACTTCGAATTGCAAACTCCAGGGGTTGGGTTTCCAATCATGGCTTCTATTATAGCTTTAGTTCTGTATTTGATACCCTATTACCTAAATGGGTTGGCAGAAAACTGGGAAATCTTAGCTTTCGTCATAGGATTGGTTTTAATAGCTATCGAAGTATTTGTCATTCCAGGCTTTGGAGTATTTGGGATTTTAGGCTTGATATTGACTTTGGGTTCTTTAGTTTTCATGATGTTAAATAATGAAATGTTTGATTTTGAATTTGTACCAAGTGAAAACATAACTCGGGCTTTACTGACGACCTTAACTGGCCTGTTTGGTAGTATAATTTTAATGTTTATAGGTGGAGTCCGTCTAACAAATAGTAATTTTTTTAAAAGAGTAGCCTTACAAGGAGTTCAATCCAAAACGGACGGCTATTCATCTCGCTTTATAGAAGCTGGAATGGCCGGTAAAACCGGTTCAGTATTCTCGGTTCTCAGACCAAGCGGAAAAGTAGAAATCGAAGGAGAACTGTATGACGCACATACCAGAGGTGAGTATTTGGAACAAGGTGAAAAAATAGTAGTGGTTGATGAAAGTGGTACGAGTTTAAAAGTAAAAAAAGCGGAAAACTAAGAAAATATGGACATAATAGGAATCATCCCAGCAAGATATGCCTCAACCAGATTTCCCGGAAAACCATTAGTTGATATTGCGGGTAAAACCATGATTCAAAGAGTGGTAGAACAGTGCAAGAAAAGTAAGGCACTGAAAAAGGTTATTGTTGCTACTGATGACAAACGTATTTTCGACCATGTTGAAAAGTTAGGTCATGAAGTTTATATGACTAGCCCCGACCATAAAAATGGAACCGAAAGATGCCATGAAGCTTTAAAACTAGTTAGTGGTAACTATGATTTCGCCATCAATATCCAAGGTGACGAACCATTCATAGATCCTCAGCAAATTGAGCTTTTAGCTAGTATTTTAAACAGAAAAACAGAGATTGCTACCTTAATAAAGAATATTGATGATCTTGAAGATCTTAAAAACCCTAATGTAATAAAAGCATTAAAAGCAGATAGTGGGTTAGCCTTATATTTTTCTCGCTCTTCTATACCTCATATGAGAAATATCCCTACCGAAGATTGGATGAAAAGTCATCAACATTATAAACACATTGGAATCTATGCCTACAGGGTTGATATTCTGGCAAAATTAGTAACCCTTTCTCCTACTCCTTTAGAATTAGCTGAATCTTTAGAACAGTTAAGATGGATTGAAAATGGCTATAGAATTAAAACCGCAATTACCCCTATAGAAACCATTGGAATTGACTCTCCTGAAGATTTGGAAAGAGCTTTAAAGGAAATGCCATTATGAATGAAAAACTTATAAAAGGACACCCACATATTCTATTAAAACATCAGAATCCCAATATCGAAATACTTCAAAAAAGAAGTGATGATTTCTACTTATCAATGGATAAAAGAAGATCGGTTCGAGAGTTTTCTGACAAAAAGATCCCGAGAGTAGTAATTGAAAACATAGTCAAAACTGCATCAACTGCGCCTTCTGGTGCTCATAAACAACCTTGGACATTTTGTATTATATCTAATCCAGCATTAAAAAAGAAAATAAGGATTGCTGCCGAAGCAGAAGAAAAAGAAAGTTATGACAGCCGAATGAGCGATCAATGGTTAAAAGATTTAGAACCAATCGGCACAGACTGGGAAAAGCCCTTTTTAGAAACTGTACCGTACATTATTGTGGTTTTTAAAAAGATTTACGATGAAGAAGAAGGACAGAAAAAAACTAATTACTATGTAAACGAGTCAGTTGGAATTGCTTGTGGCTTCTTAATTTCTGCTATACACCAAGCTGGCTTGGCTACGCTAACTCATACGCCCAGTCCTATGAATTTTTTATCGGAAATTCTGGAAAGACCTAAAAATGAAAGACCCTACTTATTGTTACCTGTTGGGTATCCTGCTGAGGAGACTTATGTCCCTAAACTTGGAAGAAAGGGGTTAGAAGAAATGGCTAAATTTTATGATTAAAGTGTGATTGTAACTTTCTCTACCCCTTCTACCAATAGAATATGACAACAATCCTTGCCAATAAGCATTTCCTGAGTAACTACTTTTTCGCCATTTTTAACTCCTACAAAAATGACCGTCTTGCCCTCAAACGAAACACTATCCATTTCGCCATCAGTAGCCACAGGATAAAAACCTTCCTCCAGCTGGGTTAATTCTTGATCTATGGTGACATTAAAGTCTTTAAATTCAGTGTAATAACTATCTAATTGAACAGGATTACCATGTTGATCTTGGATTTGCAATTTTATGACCCTAAATTCCATAGTGCATATTACATCAGGATCACAAGGATTATCCTTATTCGATTTATTTTGGTCTTGACAAGTAGCTGCCATTGATATGAAACAAAATAATATAAACAAATTCTTCATTATTCTTCAATTTGAATTTCAGTCTCACCCTCAATCAAAATCACATGACAGCAGTCATGACCTATCACCATTTGATGTTCCACTACATTTCTTCCATCTATTTCTCCAACGAAAATTAAGACAGTGCCTACTTTATCCAGTTCTTCTAATTCTGCATCTGAGATGACAGGATAAATGCCATTTTCAACCTGAAAATCATTTTTATCAAATTCAAATTTATTTCGGGAGTCTTCAAATGTATAAAAATCATCCAAGACTACGGGATTCCCATTTCCATCTTTAATCTCAAGAGTAATAGTTCTGAATTCTTCAGTACAAATCAAATTTTCAGATTCACAATCATCACTAGAAAGCTTATCTTCTTCACAAGAAATAAGTGAAAATGAAAAAATAGCAACTAAATAATATAAGGAGTTGAATTTCATAAAGCTCTACTTTTTTTACCTAACGATGCCTACCTTCCAATATTTTGACCACATCTTGTAGCTTATATCCTTTGGCTTGTAATAGAATTAAATAATGGAATAACAAATCAGCTGACTCATTTAAAAACAACTCCTCGTTATCATCTTTAGCTTCAATTACTACTTCTACAGCTTCCTCTCCTACTTTTTGTGCAATTTTGTTAATTCCCTTTTCGAATAAACTTTTCACATAGGATTTTTCACTATCTCCATTTTTTCGTTCTTCAATAACCGCTTCTAACTGCTTAATAAATCCTATGCCTTCATTTTTTTCACCCCAGCAGGTATCTGCACCAGTATGGCAAGTAGGTCCATCAGGATTCACCTTAATTAGAAAGCTATCTTGGTCGCAATCCAAAGATATGTCTACCAAATGTAGAAAATTGGAAGAAGACTCTCCCTTTGTCCAAAGTCTTTGTTTTGATCTGCTAAAAAAGGTCACTTTTCTAGTAGACTGTGTTTTCTCAAGTGCTTCTGCGTTCATGTATCCCAGCATTAGTACTTTCCCTGTTACATTGTCTTGAATGACTGCAGGCAATAAACCATTTTCACCTTTTGAAAAATCGGGTGTTTGCATAATTCTCAATTTTTTAAAATCTAAATTTTAGATTCTTGTAGGTATATTTTTACTTTTTAAATACGTTTTTAATTCAGGGATTCCAATTTCCTTAAAATGAAAAATACTAGCTGCTAATGCAGCGTCAGACTTCCCAGCTGTAAAGGTATCATAAAAATGCTGCATATTACCTGCCCCTCCTGACGCAATAACGGGCACATTCACCAAAGTTGATACTTTAGCTAAAAGCTCATCAGCAAAACCTGCTTTTGTCCCATCATGATCCATAGACGTTAACAATATTTCGCCTGCTCCCAATTCCACAGCCTTTTGTATCCATGCTTCAGTTTCAAGTCCGGTTGGTTTAGATCCACCATGCGTGTGTACAATATTTTTATCACCAACTCTTCTAGAATCAACCGCCACTACTATACACTGCGAGCCGAATTCATCAGCCATTTTTTTGATAATTTCGGGATCCCGCACTGCAGCAGAATTGATCGATACTTTATCTGCACCAGCTGCCAACAATACGGAAACATCTTCTACCGTGCTTATACCACCTCCCACTGTAAATGGGATATTGATAGCCTCAGCTACTTTCTCTACCAGTTCCACCAATGTTTTACGCTTTTCATTAGTTGCGGTAATATCTAAAAATACTAGCTCATCAGCACCTTCTTCTGCATAAATTTTGGCTAATTCAACGGGGTCACCAGCATCTCGCAATTCAACAAAATTTACACCTTTAACTGTACGTCCGTCCTTTATATCTAGACAAGGAATTAATCTTTTCGTTAACATTTTACTGAAACTGCTTTAAGTCTTTTAGGTTTATCCTCTGTTCGTAAATAGCTTTTCCTACGATAGCACCATACACATTCATTTCTTCCAAAATTTGTAAATCCTCTAGTTGACTCACCCCACCACTGGCGATCAATTTTATATTCGGAAATCTATCAAGAATATTTTGATACAGCTGATTGGAAGTACCCTGTAAAGCTCCATCTTTAGAAACATCAGTACAAATCACATATTTCAGACCTTTCGCTAAATAGTGCTCCAAGAAATCGAAAATATGTTTCTCTGAACTCTCCTGCCAACCATGAATTGCGATATGCTCATCTTTCACGTCTGCACCTAAGATAATCTTCTCAGCCCCAAACTCATCAATCCATTCTGTAAACAAGCCTTCATTCTTGATAGCTATACTCCCTCCGGTAATTTGGCTAGCACCAGCTTCAAACACCGCTTTTAAATCGTCCGTGCTTTGTACACCGCCACCAAAGTCAATGGTTAAATTAGTACCTTCAGCAATAGACTGAAGCACATCTAAATTCACCACCTTTTTTGCTTTTGCACCATCCAGATCGACCAAATGTAATCTCTGAATGCCAGCAGCTTCAAATTCCTTGGCCACAGCGAGAGGATTATCATTATATTCCGTTTTTTGGTTGTAGTCACCTTTAGTAAGGCGAACACATTTTCCACCTATAATATCAATAGCAGGTATTATTTGCATTTCTTTATAATTCAAATAAAAAATTTCTTAAAAATTGTTCTCCCGCTTCAGCACTCTTTTCGGGATGGGGCTGTATGGCATAGAAATTATTCTTTTTCAGCACATTGCTAAAGGGCAACATATAGTCAGTTTGAGAAATAGTTTGCTCGCAAATTTCTGCATAATAAGAATGCACGAAATAGTAATAAGCAGGGGATTTTATGTTTTTAAATATAACATCATCCGACAAACTCCCTACATTCCAGCCCATATGGGGTACTTTCAAATCATTCGGAAACTTCTTCACTTTCGCATCGAAAATTCCCAAACATTCCGTATTACCTTCCTCAGAATGACTGCATAAAAGCTGTAGCCCTAAACAAATGCCAAGAAACGGCTTTTCTATAGATTTAATCACCTTATCCAGATCTCTTTCCTTTAGATACTTCATAGCAGATATTGCTTCTCCTTGCCCTGGAAAAATCACTCGATCTGCATTCAATATTTCTTCAGGATTATCTGTTAAATTCCCTTCTAACCCCAACCTTTTTAAAGCCAACATCACGGATTTGATATTGCCTGCATTATACTTTATAACTGCTACCTTCATTTATAATATTACATATTAGCACATTTGATATACTTTGAACTGGATGGCATTAATAGTAATCGATCAATATCAATTTCGTTTCCGTATCTAAACCATTTCCAATTTCTAGAAAAGCATAAAGTGATAGCCAACGACTTAAAAAATTTTGCTTACTCTCGGCTTTAGTAATTTCAGATTCACTAATTGCTTTATCATTGATGTAATCCTGGCTACTCAATCTTCCAATACAATTCAAGACCTTACGATTTCCTTACTTCCTTCAAATCTTTAATTGAAGCCTTCAAGTCGACTATTCTAGCTTCCATCATTACCTTCAAGTGTAATTTCTCATTGTCCATCATAGATCGACAATTCTTTCTAGAAGGCGCAAGTTAATAATTGTATTCTTAACCAATGATAATATTAAAACTAAGATCACAAATTATTTTATGTAGCCAATAACTATTTACATGTACCTACGTTTAATGTTTATACATATATATTAATATAAAACATAATTTACGACCTACTTATGAAAACCAAATGGATTATTGACCCCATACACAGTGAAGTGCAATTCAACGTCAAATACTTGGTTATTTCAACTGTGAGTGGTCAATTTAATAGATTTTCAGGGCATCTAGAAACAGAAAATGGAGATTTTGATGATGCTTCAGCTGAATTTCAAATAGAAACAGCCAGCGTAAATACTAATGTTGAAGAAAGAAATAACCACTTAAAATCATCTGATTTTTTTGATGCAGCCGACTACCCATATATCACATTTGCTGATGGAAAACTAACAAGGTCAGGGGATGATTATAAACTAAAAGGCGATTTGACTATTAAAGGGAAAACCAAGAATATTACCTTAGATGTTGACTTTGGAGGTTCTATCCTGGATGGATATGGTCAGAAAAAAGCAGGTTTTGAAATCTCTGGAAAAATCAATAGGAAAGAGTTCGGTTTGACATGGAATGCAGTTACCAAGACAGGTGGTGTAGTTGTTAGTGATGACGTTAAATTAATGCTAAATGTACAAGTGATCCTACAAAACTAGTTTAACCAAGAGACTTTCGTCAAACTTAATTATTATCTTCTCTTACCAAAGTTAAACAAGCCGCCTCTTCCTCTGCTCGGCCGAATATTGTAATGCTTTCCGCCAACTCCAAATATTCTATTTAACATATCTCCTTGAATATAAAATTCTGCCTTCACATTAAAAATTAGATAATAATCATCGCTTTCAGGATTACCTCTAATCTCGCCTCTTCCTGACGGATTAGATAAAGCCGCAGCAGTTACTTCTTCAGGAACATTTAAATCAAATTCACTTAAATCAGGATACCCTCTTCCATTTACTCCGCTTACATCATCTAAATAATCAGTAAAGGTAATGCGATTACTTATCTGTGCGGTAACATCTATGAATTCCGTAACTTTAACTCGTACCCCAAGCCCAACTGGGATTACCATAGCAAATCTACCATAGGTATTAGGTCTTTCCGTTTCATATTTCCTTAACGAAACCATTTCACCTGCTCTTGGTACAGACATCAATGTATCTCCAGCTTCATTCCTTAAATATTCAGGAACTTCAGCTCTGGGATCAAATAACAGCACTCCTACACCAGCAAAAATATAAGGATTTACAAGCTTTCTTTGCGTAAAACGACTTGCAGTTGGAAAAAGTGAAATAGAAGCTGTGGCGCTTAATTCTAAATTATTGGAAACGAAGGACAAGCCTCTTGATCTAGTATTCAATTCGGGGTCAATATCTTGATCATCTCCAGAAAGCTGAAAAGCCATTAAATTAACTCCTGCTTGTACTCTATTGCTAAATCTGTATTGCAATCCGCCTACGATGTTAAGCCGAGTATCAAAATATGAACCTGGATTAGTTAAATCACCCAAAGACCTCGCATAACCTAGTCCACCGGTAGCCATCCAACGTCTATTGATCCGGTTGGAGTAAAAGCTTTGAGCAAAAATTTCTGCTCCGCAAAAAAACAATATCGATATAAGTAGGATTTTTTTCATAAAAACTTAACAATAACAAATATACAGAAAAATTTAGATAATCTCATATATGCAAAAGTTTGTACTCAAAACAAAAATAAAATAAATCAAATCCAAATTATCTTCATAATCGATACATATCAATCTATTTTTTTGTTTTTTTGGGTATGTTAAAACTAGCAGCTATTGATATTGGTTCAAATGCCATTAGAATTCAGTTAACAAGAGTAACCCTTTATGAGGGTAAAATCACTTTTAAAAGGCTAGAGTATGTTCGTTTTCCTTTACGCCTGGGACAAGACGTTTTCACAACAGGGAGGATAAGTGAACAATCTAAGGTTAAATTCTTAAAATTAATGCACGCATTCAAAATCTTGATTGACCTCTATGAAGTCGATGACTATATGGGCTGCGCCACCTCCGCCATAAGAGAAGCAGAAAACGGAAGATATTTAATAGAGCAGGTAAAAGCTGAGTTGGATCTTGAAATAGAAATCATTGATGGTGATAGAGAAGCAGATATGATCAACAAAGCGATTTTCCCCTATATGGATGACAAATCTTATCTTCATATAGATGTGGGTGGAGGAAGCACCGAGTTTAATTTTTACAGGAACAATATAAAATTGCTATCGAAGTCATTTAAGATTGGTTCAGTGAGACATCTTGAGACCAACAGCTCGCACCATTTGTGGTATGAGATGCAAAACTGGATTGAACAAAAAGTGATTCAAAAATCAGTAAAAATTCATGCTATCGGAACTGGAGGTAATATTAATAAAGTACAAGATTTAGTAAACAAAAAAGCAGGTAAACCTATAAGTATGAAAAAAGTAGTAGAAATGCAGAACTATATTAAGGGTTTTAGCATGGAAGAAAGGATAAATAAATTGCAGCTTAATCCTGACAGGGCAGATGTAATTATACCTGCATTAGATATTTACATAAATGCGATGAAATGGTCCAAAAGCCCCAGCATTATTGTGCCAGATAGCGGTTTAAAAGATGGCATAATGCAAGTGCTCTATGAAAGGAATAAAGAGATATTAAAATAGTCTATTTGGCCGCAACTGCTTCAACTTCAACTAACAACTCTGGTCTAGCTAATTTATAAACACCTATAGTGGACCGAGCCACTTTATTTGGATTCTCTGCATTATTAAAATATTCTCCATAAGCCTGAAACCAAGCATCCCAATCAATCTCACCCATTTCATCAGGTGCTAAATAAACTCTCAGAAAGAATATATCCTGCATATTATAACCTTCAGCTTCGATTGTTTCCTTAATTTTTTCTAAAGTCCCAATACTTTGCTGATATGTATTGCCATATTTTGACATATCACCTTCAGGAGCATCTGGGTTTAGCACTTCGCTCACCAAACCAGATGTGTAAAAAATATCTTTATCTTTTGGAATATAAGCACCCTTTAAAATACTGGCTTCTGGTCTATCAATCCTTTTAATATCCTCTGTCTCCCCTTTTTGCGCATCAGATTGACAAGACAAAGAAAACCACATTATAAAAACTAAGATTAGACTATTTCTCATCTTCTAAAGTTTTAAAATTAAAACGCTTAATTAACGAAAACTGCAGAATAAACAAATTATCATTATTCTCAGGATTACCAAAATTTGAAATGTTATCTAAATAATCAGTTTGGGGATTCAACCAACCGGTTCGTAATTGAAAACCAAAATCGTTAGCTAAAAAATAATATGCATTAAGAGTAGTGGGGAGTAAAACTGTAAAGTTAGAATAATCCTCTCCTTGATCTCTACTATTTAATTTTGATGCTAAATCATTATTATCACGATCAAACACTGAAAAACGTAAGAAACCAAAGCCTTGAGATAAATAGATCGAGTAATTCGGCTTTTTGAGCAAATGAATACTTGGCTCTACATGCAATGACTGATAATTAGTTTTAGCGAAATCATTAATTTGAAACTCTCCCTGGTCAAAAAATCGAACATCACGATTTTCAGCTTGCACTTCCCCTACACTTACCCAAAACCCAACATTAAACCAACGATTAGGAATAAACTGCAATGAAGCTGACATTTGAGTACCTGGTTTCTTATAGGCAGGTTCTAAATCTGTTTTTGGAATACTAGTCCCAAAACTTATTCCTGCAATTTTGGTCAGCGTAGAATCCTGCTGCCCGTAAACAGAAAAAGCAAGCAGGAAACTAATCAAAGTCAATATTCCAGCTTGCTTTCTCATATGAATTAAATTCTAATTACTTAGTACTTTTCAACTTAGTGAAGTCGTAGTCATCCAAAAACTTGGTGGTGAAATTACCAGATTTAAAAATCTCATTATCCATCATTTCTATATGAAAGGGGATAGTGGTTTTGACACCTTCGATCACAAATTCGCTCAAAGCACGTTTCATTCTAACCATTACTTCCTCTCTAGATTGTCCTGAAACAATCAATTTCGCAATCATTGAATCGTAAAAAGGTGGAATGGTATAACCAGCGTAAACATGACTATCTACTCTCACGCCATGACCGCCAGGCAAATGCAGGTTTGTAATCTTTCCTGGACTAGGTCTGAAGCCATTCGCAGGATCCTCGGCATTGATTCTACATTCCATTGCACAAAGGTGCGGAAAGTAATTCTGCCCTGATATCGTTATTCCAGCAGCTACTTTGATTTGTTCTTTAATCAAGTCAAAATCAGTAACTTCCTCAGTAATAGGATGCTCCACTTGAATACGCGTATTCATTTCCATGAAATAGAAATTGTTATGCTTATCCAATAGGAATTCAATAGTACCCGCTCCTTCATAACCTACTGCTTCAGCACCAGCTATTGCAGCTTTACCCATGGCATCACGCAATTCATCAGTCATTACTGGACATGGAGTCTCCTCTATCAACTTTTGATGTCTTCTCTGAATAGAACAATCTCTTTCTGAAAGGTGACATGCTTTACCGTTTTTATCTCCAACCACTTGAATTTCAACATGGCGTGGTTCCTCAACGAACTTTTCTAAATAAAGGCCCTCATTTCCAAAGGATGCTCCCGCTTCTTGACGCGCAGAGTCCCAAGCTTTCTTGAACCCCTCTTCATCATTAACAATACGCATCCCTTTACCTCCACCACCGGCAGTGGCTTTTAGTATAACGGGATACCCCATGTCTTTAGCAATTTTTTTACCTTCTTCAATAGATTCCAACAAACCTTCTGAGCCTGGAATAGTAGGAACGCCTGCAGCCTTCATAGTAGCTTTAGCAGTAGCTTTGTCTCCCATTTTACTGATCATCTCTGGATCAGCACCAATGAATTTGATGCCATATTCCCCACAAACTTTTGAAAATTCGGCATTCTCAGACAAAAATCCATAACCAGGATGGATTGCATCTGCATTAGTGATTTCCGCAGCAGAAATAATGTTAGGAATATTCAAATACGAATCCTTACTAGCCGCAGGCCCTATGCATACTGCTTCATCAGCAAAACGCACATGTAAACTGTCTTTATCTGCAGTAGAATATACAGCCACGGTATTGATTCCCATCTCTTTGCAAGTTCTGATGATTCGCAAAGCTATTTCACCTCTATTGGCAATTAATATCTTTTTAAACACGATTCTTTTCTTTTTAATGAAACAAATAATACAATTCTTGATTATTATTTATCAAGAAGGATCCACTAAAAATAATGGCTGGTCGTATTCTACAGGAGTGGCATTATCCACTAATATTTTTACGATTTTACCTGAAACGTCAGATTCAATTTCATTGAATAACTTCATTGCTTCTACGATACAAACGGTATCTCCCGCTTTTACTGAATCACCTACGTTTACAAAAGCAGGATTATCAGGATTAGGAGTCCTATAAAAAGTACCAATCATTGGAGATTTAATTGTAACATATTTATCGTCATCACTAGCAGGAGCACTTTCGCCACTAGAGCTAGGAGCTACTGGAGCGGCAGATGGTGCAGGGGCAGGGGCTGCTGTTGGTTGAGGTGCAGGTGCTGCAGCTTGAACGACTTTTGCTTCGGTATTCTTTTTAACTTTAATTTTGAATTCTTCTGTTTCTATATTCACTTCATCCAATCCGGATTTAGAAATAAAATCAATTAGGTCTTGAATCTCTTTCGCTTTCATAGCTTTTGGTTTAGTTAAAAATCAAAAATTCTTTTACAATTATAATTATTTATTTTTTCACCCTTTCCGCATAAGAACGGGTTCTTGTATCCACTTTTATAAGCTCATCTTGATCAATAAATAATGGTACTTTTATTTCTGCACCAGTTTCAACAGTTGCTGGCTTGGTAGCATTGGTAGCCGTATCACCTTTAATGCCTGGCTCGGTATAAGTTACCTTCATCTCAACAAAAGGAGGCAATTCGCAGCTTAGTGGTTTTTCTGTTTCTGCATGAATCAAAATTTCAACCTCTTGTCCCTCTTTATATAAATCCGCATTATCTATCACTTCGTCTGGAATTGAAATTTGTTCAAAAGTTTCTGTGTCCATGAAGTGCATACCAATATCATCTTTATATAGAAATTGATGTGGCCTTCGTTCTATCCTTGCGGTGGTAACCTTATGACCTGAAGTAAATGTATTATCTAATACTTTACCGGTGGTAAGACTTTTCAATTTTGTCCGTACAAACGCAGGGCCTTTACCCGGCTTTACGTGTTGAAATTCAACGATTGTGAACAAGTCATGGTTATATTCTATGCAAAGACCATTTTTAAAATCAGAAGTATCTGCCATATATTAAAATTTAATTTAACGAATTAATTTAAGAATCGTAAGCCCATTTTATATAAACAGAGCCCCATGTGAAGCCCCCGCCAAAAGCAGCCAATATTATGTTATCTCCTTTTTTCATTTGTTTTTCGTATTCCCAAAGGCATAATGGAATAGTTCCGCTTGTTGTATTTCCATATTTATGGATATTCAACATCACTTTATCAGAACTAACACCCATTCGATTAGCCGTGGCGTCAATAATTCTTTTATTGGCTTGATGTGGAACCAACCAAGCTACATCTTCAGAAGTCAAATTATTTTTAGCCATTATATCAGCAGCAACTTCCGCCATATTTGTTACGGCAAATTTAAAAACCTGACTGCCTTCTTGATAAGCATAATGTTGACGGGCATCTATTGTTTCATGAGTAGCTGGTTTTCTACTGCCACCGGCTTTCATATGCAAAAATTGCTCTCCAGAGCCATCAGTATGTAAAATGGAATCTTTTATACCATAGCCTTCGGTGTCTGGTTCAAGCAAAACTGCTCCTCCACCGTCTCCGAAAATAATGCATGTCTGCCTATCTTGATAATCAATAATTGAAGACATTTTATCAGCTCCAACCACTACGACTTTTTTATATTTACCTGTTTCTATGAATTGAGAAGCGGTGGCTAAGGCGAAAACAAAGCCCGAGCAAGCAGCTTGCAAGTCGTAACTAAAAGCATTGATAGCTCCCACATTATTACTGATTACATTGGCGGTAGCTGGAAATAGCATATCAGGGGTTGTTGTTGCACAGATTAATAAATCTATATCCTCGGCCTTGTTTCCCGTTTTTTCCAGTAAGCCTTTAACAGCTTCAGTTCCTATTACAGAAGTCCCTTGGTTTTCCCCTTTAAGAATTCTTCTCTCTTTTATTCCGGTACGGGATGTAATCCATTCATCATTGGTTTCCACCATTGTCTCCAACTCTTTGTTGGTCAAGACGTAATCAGGCACCCACCCATGAACTCCGGTAATAGCTGCAGTTATTTTAGTCATGTTTTGATTGTAGTTTCTATGGCAATTGAGTTGCTAATATATAGAATATTGATTTGAAGCTCGACAATTTTTAAAGAAATGCGCATAGCTTCGGCTCAGCGAGCAACTTGTACTTTAGAATAATTAAATTTAAACATGATAGAGTGCTAAAAATAATATCCATTCAAAAAGTAAAGCCAATAAAAAAAGCTTTGCGGCTAAGCAAAGCTTTAAGTTTTTAAACTGACTTTATTAAGCCAATACTTCTTTTTCCATTACTACATTTCCTTTGTAGTAAAGCTTACCTTCATGCCAGAAAGCTCTGTGTGGCAAATGCGCCTCGCCTGTAGTAGGACAAATCGCCAATAATTTTGCCGTTCCTTTTTTGTGAGTCCTTCTTTTATCTCTTCTAGTTCTAGATATTTTTCTCTTAGGATGCGCCATTTTATTCTAATTTTTAATTCTTATTTCTTTTTATTCAATTTTTTCAATGCTTCCCACCTTGGGTCAATCTTCTCTTCTTCTTCCTTTATATCCTCTTCAGCATCATCTATATAAACATATTCATTATGTTCTTCATCTTCCTCAATTTCATCAGGATGCAGTTTCTTTAATGGAATCTGCAAAGCAATTGTTTCGTAAATGAAATGCCCCACATTAATCACTTGCGTGTTTTTTGTGATCACAAGTACATCTTCTTCCAATTCTTGCTCTTCCTCCCCATATTTATACAACAACTTTTTGTTGATATCTATGGGGTATTGAAATGGTTCAAGGCTTCTGTCGCTAATTAAATCAAGGAAGCCCGAGAAATCAAAATTTAACTCCAATAGATTTTCTCTCTTATCTAATAGAAGTTGTATCTTCACTTCCCCACTTTCAACCAATTCACCTTCAAAATTACTGAAAAAGTCTGAATTAACAGTGTATTCGTATTCATGTTGCTTGATTGCAAGCTTATAAACCTGAATGTCGAAATCCTTCAACTTTTCCATCCCATCTGAATTAAGAGCGCAAAGATAAAAATATTATTTGATATTACTAAATAGCTTCAAGAATATTCTTTTCTATTTTTAATGATATCAACTGCCAAGAACAAGGCTTGTCTCATAGAAGTTTCATCTGCCTCTCCTTTTCCAGTTAAATCGTAAGCCGTACCGTGATCTGGAGAAGTCCTTACAAAAGGAAGTCCAGCTGTGAAATTCACTCCATTAGAGAAAGCTAATGTTTTAAATGGGATTAAACCTTGATCATGATACATAGCTAAAACGGCATCAAAATTTTTATATTGATGATTCCCAAAAAACCCGTCCGCAGGAAAAGGTCCAAAAACCAATTTACCTTTCTCTTTTCTTTTATCGATTAATGGTCTAATGAAATCTTCCTCCTCATTTCCAATCACACCGCCATCACCAGCATGTGGATTTAAACCTAAAACTGCAATCCTTGGTTTCTTGATTCCAAAGTCTTTCTTCAAGGATTTTTCTAAGATATCGAGTTTACTATCAATTTTTTCTGCCGTTACATTTTCACCTACTTGATTAATGGGGATATGTCCTGTAACCACTCCTACTCTTAAATCACCATCGACCAACAGCATCAAACTATCTTTCACGCCTGCAGCTTGGGCCAAGTATTCTGTATGCCCAGCAAATTTAAAGTCTTCAGATTGAATATTGTTCTTATTAATTGGAGCAGTCACCACTGCATCAACCCGACCTTCCATTGCATCTTCCACAGCCTTTTTTATGCTTACAAAAGCATATTTCCCGGCTTCTTCCGTAGATTGACCCATAGTAATATTCACGGTTTCTTCCCACAAATTCAATACATTGAGCTTTTTATCGCTTAATTCCTCTAACTTCTTCAATTGAAAATAATTGAAATCGCGAATATTTAGTGCTTTTCTGTAGTACGATAAAATTTTCCCAGACCCATACACCACTGGTGTCAGCATTTTTATGATTCTATTGTCCTCCAAAGCTTTGATAATCACTTCAGGTGAAATGCTGTTTACATCTCCAATAGTAATGGCTATAGTTGGTTTATTGGTTTCTTCCATACCTTAAATACGAGCTTTACGCTGAATTGTAAAATAATTATGATTAAATTCTGTGCAATTTAGTTTTTTTTTATCTGCTTTGAAAAATGAAGGGAGTAAGAGCAAAAAAACATCTAGGACAACATTTCTTGAAGGACACTAATATTGCCAATAAAATTGTTGATAGCATGACCGGGCATAAACACTATAAACACCTTTTGGAAATTGGCCCGGGAACTGGCGTACTTAGTGATTTCTTAATTGAAAAAGCAAAGTATGAGCTGCTTTTTATGGATGTAGATCAAGAATCAATTGACTTTCTTCAAAACAAATATCCTGATCATAAAGAAAAAATCATTCAAGAAGACTTTTTGAGAATTGACCTAGGTCGATATTACAATGAACCCTTTGGGATCATTGGTAATTTCCCATATAACATTTCGTCTCAAATATTTTTTAAAGTATTGGAATACAGAAACCAAATACCTGAAGTGGTGGGGATGATTCAAAAAGAGGTGGCAGAAAGAATTGCTTCAAAAGAAGGAAATAAAACTTATGGGATTTTAAGTGTTTTACTTCAAGCTTATTATAAGGTAGAATATTTATTTTCTGTTCCACCCAATGTTTTCAATCCTCCTCCAAAAGTGACCTCTGCTGTTTTACGCCTTCGTAGGAATGAAACCAAAACATTGGCTTGCGATGAGAAGTTGTTTTTCAGGGTGGTTAAGCAAGGCTTTAACAACAGAAGAAAAACTTTGCGCAATGCTTTAAAAACTTTCGACTTATCAACTGAAATAAAGTCATTAGATTTGTTAGATAAACGAGCCGAGCAACTGACCGTTAATGATTTTGTAGAATTGACAAACCACATTGCCAATGGAAAATCTTGATCAACAAGAGCATATTGACCAATTTGAGTTATCTAAAGAATATTTGGAGAAATTGCAACTTGCCATTAATGAGCGAGATGAAAATTTCATCAAAAACACTTTAGAGGGAATAAATCCTGCAGATATCTCTACTATTTTACTCGAGTTCGATACTGAGGAATCTCGCTACATATTAGATGTATTGGAGAACGAAGTCAGTGCGGAAGTCATCAATGATTTGGACGAGGATGACCGTTCAAAATATTTGAAAGGATTTGATTCTGTTGAGATTGCCGCCATGCTAAACGAATTGGATTCGGATGATGCGGTGGATATCATCAATGAACTTCCTTTAAAAGATCGAGAAGAAGTTATTGCGTCCTTAGAAAATAAGGAAAAAGCAAAAAATATCCTGGATCTCTTGCGCTACGAAGAAGATGTAGCCGGAGGTTTGATGGCAAAGGAGCTGATTAAGGCCAACGTCAATTGGTCAATCAATCAGTGTATAGATGAAATCAGAAGGCAAGCAGAAAATGTAGAAAAAATCTACTCTGTTTATGTTGTCGATAACCAAAATGTATTGTTGGGTAGGGTATCACTGAAAAGGCTGATATTGGCAGATGCTGATCTTAAAGTAAAAGACCTTTATGACAGTGAAGTAATATCTGTAGAGACGTATATGGACGAGGTGGACGTAGCAGAAATCATGAGGAAATATGATTTGGATGCCGTTCCCGTTGTTAACGTGCAGGGAAAGTTGATGGGGAGAATCACAATTGATGATATTGTGGATGTAATCACAGAGTTAGCAGAAGAAGAAAGGCAGATGATGGCGGGTATTTCCGAAGATGTTGAGGAAGATGATAGTGTTTGGATGTTAACAAGAGCCCGACTACCGTGGCTTATAATAGGAATGTTTGGGGGTTTACTAGGTGCCCAATTCATTGGCGTTTTCGAAGACGACATATTGCTTGTTCCCGCAATGGCCTTTTTCATTCCCCTGATCACTGCTACTGGAGGAAATGTGGGCATACAATCCTCTTCAATTGTATTACAAAGTTTGGCAAGTAAATCAGTATTTGATGACTCCTTTCTGAAACGGATTGCCAAAGTGTTGGCTGTTGCAATTTTGAATGGAATCGTAATAGCGGGCATAGTAATGGGAATGAATTTGATTTTAGGACAGGATATTAAATTGGCAATAGTAGTTTCAATAGCTTTATTTACTGTGGTTCTACTAGCCTCTTTTATGGGTACCGTTACCCCCTTGGTTCTGGATAAATTAGGCATTAACCCTGCTTTGGCAGCAGGCCCCTTCATTACAACTGCCAATGATTTACTTGGCTTACTGGTTTATTTTTCAGTAGCTCATTTTCTGATCTAAATAAAGCTTAATAATATCATACATGAAAGTACTCATAATTGATGAAATGCATGAAAGCATAATCCCTTTGTTGAATGAAATCAAATTAGAGGTGGATTATATGCCAAAAATTGAAAGGCATGACATCATTTCAATCATAGGAAATTATGACGGCCTGATTGTGCGAAGTAAAACCCCGATTGATGAAGCCTTGCTAGGCAATGCCCAAAAGCTAAAATTTGTAGGTAGAGCAGGAGCAGGAGTGGATAATGTGGAAGTAGAAGCTTTAAAAAAAAGAAAAATTCAACTAATTAATGCTCCTGAGGGAAATAGAGATGCTTTAGCAGAACATGCCATAGGGATGATACTAACTCTATTCAATAAAATCAATATAGCAGATCAGGAGGTGCGTAACGGCATTTGGGATCGAGAAGGAAATCGTGGAGTAGAATTGATGGGTAAAACGATTGGGTTAATTGGATATGGAAATATGGGTGAAGCGTTTGCTAAGAGACTCAGTAGTTTTGGGTGTAAAATTTTAGCCTATGATTCTGAGAAAACAGGATTTTCAAATGAATATGTTAAGGAAGTAAATCTCGAAGAAATTTTTAAAGAAGCTCAGATCCTCAGTTTACACATTCCGATGAATCTCCAAAACAAGGGTTTAATAAATTATGAATTTCTTAACAAATTTAGCAATTTAGACTACCTCATTAATACATCAAGAGGGGAAGTTTTAGTCTTGAAAGACTTGTTAAAGCTATTAAAAGATGGGGAAATAAAAGGAGCGGCATTAGATGTACTAGAAAACGAAAAAATAAGATCACTAGCGTCCGAAGAACTATCCGTTTTTCAAGAAATTACACAACTAAAGCAAGTGCTATTTACTCCACATGTAGCTGGTTGGTCTTTTGAATCTTATGAAAAAATTAATAAAATTCTTTATCACAAAATTAAAAAACTAATCAGAAATATTGATAATTTATAGAAGAGGCTATTAAAAAATCACAAAATTGCTATAAATTGAAACAGATTTCACTTTAGGATTTCATCAAATGGGGAAAAGAGAGTTTAAGGAAAATATAGAAGAAAAAATCAAACAGATAACAGAGAAGCCACTTTTAACTTCTGTTATAGTTCTTGTAATTCTTACTATTTTAGTTTTAGGACTAAGCCTGCCTTATTATTTTGACAATTTTCGTGATTTTTTCAAGGAAGTGCTGGCTGAAGCACATGGTATGCTTTTCGATATTGCCATAATCGGTATCTTAATTTATTGGCTAAGAGAAAACGGAGAAAAGCAGCTGAGAATCAAAATGTATAAAGATGAAATCGATGATTTCCGTCAATGGGAATCAGAAGAAGCTGCCTTTAGAACAGTAGGAAATATCAAGAGACTTAATAGACATAAGATTACAGAGATTAACCTGGTGAACTGCCATTTGACAAAAACAAATATGAGTCATGTTGAATTAACTGGTTCAAATTTAAATTCCTCAAATTTCAGCCATGCTAATGCCATAGAATGTAACTTCTCTGCAACCCGAGCAAATCAAACAAATTTTGAAAATGCCAAAATGAACCAAGCTAATTTTGAAGGAGCTTTTGCAAGTGGAGCAAATTTTAAAGATGCCTTCTTAATCAAAGCAAACTTTAAAAACGCCTTCTTAATCAAATCTGATTTTTCAAATGCATATTTAATGGAAGCAGATTTAAGCAACTGCCATCTAACTGGTGCTGTTTTCGATGAAGCTAGCTTATATAAAGCAAATCTGAGAGGTGCTGAAGGCATTACAGTTGACCAACTGAAAAAAGTGAAGACCTTATATTTGGCTGAACTTGATGATGATATCAAAAGCGAAATACAAGAATCCTACCCAGAACTTTTAGGTAAATAGAACGTTAGGAAACAATCTTGTTTTCAATATTAAATTACATTATCTTTGTTTTAACATTTAGAAACAAGAAAGACGGCTCATGCAAAACTGTGCCGTTTTTTATTTTATAGAAAATTCAATTTTTAATAGCGATGAGTAAAGTATCATACTACACAGAAGAAGGTTTAAAAAAAATGAAGGAAGAGCTCCATCATTTAAAAACCGTGGAAAGGCCAAGAGCCTCTGCTGATATTGCAGAAGCTAGGGATAAAGGAGACTTAAGCGAGAATGCAGAATATGATGCAGCTAAGGAGGCCCAAGGATTACTAGAAATGAAAATTAATAAATTAGAAACCGTTGTGGCTAATGCTAGGGTCATAAAGGAATCTGATGTTGACACCTCCAAAGTTGGTTTATTGACAAAAGCCAAAATAAAGAATAAGAAAAATGGAATGGAAGTGACGTATACAATGGTTTCCGAAGAGGAAGCTAATCTAAAGGAAGGAAAAATTTCAATTAAATCTCCAATAGGAAAAGGGATAATGGGTAAAAAAGTGGGTGAAATCGCAGAAGTAGATGCCCCTGCTGGAAAAATGGAATTTGAAATTCTAGATATTAGTATGTAATTTTAAAAAGAGCCGATCAAAAACAATCGGTCGGCTCTTCTTATATTGATAGCATTATGGCAAGTATTTTTACAAAAATCATCAACAGGGAAATTCCTGGGCATATCGTTGCTGAAAATGATGATTTTATAGCATTTTTAGACATTAATCCATTAGTTGAGGGTCATGTACTAGTTGTTCCGAAACAAGAAACCGATTATATTTTCAATCTGGAAGATGACCTATATTCAGGTTTACATCTTTTTGCTAAAAAAGTAGCCAAATCTATTGAAAAATCTATTGACTGTATCCGGATTGGTGTAGCCGTTATAGGCTTAGAAGTGCCGCACGTACATATCCACTTAGTGCCACTCAATTCCATGGATGACATCAATTTTAGCAAAGGGAAATTAAATCCCTCGCAAGAAGCTTTAAGCAAAGTAGCCGATATAATAAAAAACAATTTTGATTAAATCCTACCAGTAATCGGGCTGCTCAGCTACACTATTAGGATATAAGGAACAATCGTAGCAATAATCTTGTATGGGATCATTTGGTCTGAAAGGTCTACAACCAGATATCACACTATTTGGTGAATCTATATCATACGGAGATACTCTAACCCTTTGACTCGAAACAGCAGAAGTCATAAAGTATCCTAAGACATTTTCGTCTTCATTTGAAACACATTTTATATTACTACCAATTTGAGCCGGTAAAGCGGAAAAAATAGATCCGTCATTATTATATTGTTGTTCAACTAATCTCCAGAAATTGTATGCTCCAGCATTAATAGATTTTAATTGGACTTGAAAACTGTAGTCCACAACAAATCTGAAGCCTTTTTCAAGAAAGGCAAGTTCAAAAGCTTCTTTGGTGCTATTATTTGTAAAGGAATCTTCATAAAGATTAATATCCATTGTAGAAGATTCCGTAATCCAGCAATATTCATGTAAACTATCTTGCGGTGCAGATCTAAATTGAAAAGTACCTTCCCAATCTAACTTGTAATAATCCTTATCTGGAGTATCACTAAAATCACAATAAAACTTTAACCCCTGAATTGGCCTTGAACGACCATCAACTAGTTCAAAAACTTCTTCTTTATTAAAATAAACAGACTCTACTTTACCAGTTGGTATTATTTTTTCAAAATCTGACTCATAGACCTTTTCATCTTGTGTACTTATTCTTAATTTATAAGAGCCATTAACTTCTCCAACAAAATCTGCCGGGCAAGATCTATAAGTCCCAGGTTTTTCTTCAACAAATTGATACTCATTTCCATCCAGGTCAATTACCTCAACAAACGCATTGGTTTCCTTCTCAGGTAGACCAGATTCGTAGTTTGAAGTTCTACTTAATTGCACTGTATATCTCTCTGCTTGATCAGTAACCTCAGCATATACAACTAAACTGGTTCCGTCATTTTTTATTTCAACTTCTAAAGGATCAATGCAAGCTGAAAAACAAGTAAAAACAATAGCAGTTATAAATAATTTTTTCAGCATATTAGAAATTAAAATTATAGGTTAAAGAAGGAAAAGGAATACCTAAAATAGCTAATTGATAACCTTGCGGTGGGGCTCCGTTTCTATCCCTGAAGAATACAGAAAAGGGATTTTTTCGACCATAGACGTTATACAATCCGACAGTCCAGCTACTGTCAATTTTCTGTCCGGTATTATCAGGATCCCAATTTAGTGAAAGATCAAGCCTGTGGTAATCAGGTATTCTATATTGGTTCCGCTCAGAAAATTCAGCGACTGAAACATCTCCTAAATCGTATTTACTTATTGGAACACTTACAGGTCGCCCAGTGCTATAGGTAAAGTTAGCGCTTACACTCCATTCCTTATCCATTTTATAAGTGAATATAGTGGTCAAATCATGAGGCTTATCAAAATAAGCAGGATAAAGCTTTCCGTCATTTATTCTTTCTTCTTCAAAACTTCCCGTAGCTTGAAATAAGGAACGAGAATAAGTATAGCTTAGTCTTCCGGAAAAATCTCCTTTTGTTTTATTAATAGAAAATTCCGCTCCATAAGAATAGCCATTTCCATTAACCAACTGTGTTTCTACAAATTCATTTAATAAGAGATTAGCTCCCTCTTTATAATCAATTGAGTTTTTAGTGTTTTTATAATACACTTCAGTTGAAGTTTCAAACAAACCATTTTCAAAGTTTTGGAAATATCCTAAGGAAACTTGATCCCCTACTTGAGGTTTAATATTTGAATTACTTAATTTATAGATATCAGTTGGTACCACTGCTGCATTATTTGCAATTAAATGTAAGTATTGCCTCGTACGTTGGTAGCCAAATTTCAAGGACTGCGTTTCAGATAACTCGTAATTAACAGAAAGCCTAGGTTCGATTCCCCCATAGGTTTGTATGATCTCATTCCTTTCAAATCGCGTGGTTTCAACTATCGTCTGAGGCGATTTTGTCATGTTATCATCATATGTGTAGGAAGTATAGTCCCCTATTTTATTAAATAGACTATATCTGGCACCAAGAATAAATTTAAAATCTCCAAAGGAAAAATTATCTTCAATAAAAAACCCCCATTCTCGCCCTCTATCAAGCTCAAGTTTATTGGCTGTAATAATAGACTCGGTTCCACTCGGCTTCAAATCACCAGGATTCAATTGATATTCATTAAATTCTGCGCCCCATTCTATGTAATGGAGAGATAGATCAGCTCCTAAATAAACTTTGGCTGCACGATTCTCACTTCCAATATCTAAAGTAAAATTTTGTTTACTAAAATCTCCATTAACTCTCGAAAAGTTATTAGAATAAGTCGCTAGGCCAGTGAGATTCAAAATTTCATTAATTTCTTGCTGATATTTTAAGGTTGATGATATGTTTCCATAACGGTAAGTAGTATCTGCTGAAAATGCAAACTCATCAGCACCATGATATATAGAATAACTAATTCTACTTTTATCTGATATTTTCCAACTTAGTTTTGAATTTAAATCGTAAAAGGAAGCTGAGCTATTCTGAATTTGAGGATTATTTACAGCATTAATTATCCAATCAGAGTAGGTGGTTCTTCCCGACAACATAAAGCCAAGCTTGTCTTTAATAAGAGGTGTTTGCAGAGTTAATCTACTAGAAATAATTCCCACACCACCGCTTAAATTTAAGGAGTCTTTAATTGGGTCTTGAGTTTCAACGGAAAGTACAGATGAAATTCTACCGCCATATCGAGCTGGAATACTGCCTTTGTAAAGCACTACATCTTCTATAACATCCTGATTAAAAACAGAGAAAAAACCAAAAAGATGAGAGGTAAAAAATATAGGCGCTCCATCTAAAAGGACTAAATTTTGCCCTACTGAACCCCCTCTTACATTTATCCCTCCTGAGCCCTCACCTATCGAACTAATTCCTGGTAATGTGATAACACTTTTTATCACATCAACCTCTCCCATCATTGGTGGCATCTGCTTTATAGCTTTAATAGATAATCTCTCAATACCCATGGAAGCAGATTTCAGTGTAGATACATCTCCTTTTGATCTAACTGTCACTTCAGACAATTGCTGAACATCTGGGTCCAACTGAAAATCAAGGTTTAGATTTTTGTTGATCTTTAAATCTCGCTTAATAGTTTTCTTGCCTACAGCAGAGATCGTTAAAGTGTAAAAGCCAGGTTCAATTTTAAATGAAAAACGTCCATTTACATCGGCTACAACGCCTTCCATTCCATCATTCCAAGAAATAGATGCCCCAACGATGGCTTCCTTGGTTTTTTTATCAAGTATAGTTCCTGATACTCTGACCTTTTGGTTTTGAAAAGCTTCAACAAAGGAAATGTTAAACGAAAAAATAAAAAATACTATAAAAAAGCTACGCATGTTGATGTTTTCACAAAACAAGTAATAGCTTATTAAATATGCTAATTGATTTTAATTATTTTGATAGTCGGTAATTCCTTATTTTAAAACTCAACTGATCATAGGGTTTTCTGGTCGCTCTTATAAAATAAAAAATTGCAGGAACACTGTTCCATTTCCCCAACCGACTGATTACGGAATTTAATAAGTATAAAAAAAATAATTGCTAAAACAGAATAGACCATGTTGAATTTCTATAACATGGTCTATTCTATTTTTAGATCTTTATTCTATCTCTACATCTTGGACATTTCTAAAAACGATTTCATCATCTTCCATTTCAATAAGCACCGTGCTATCATTGCTGACTTCGCCACTTAAAATCTGTTTGGATAGCTCATTCAAAATAGTTCTCTGCATCACTCTTTTGAGCGGTCTTGCTCCAAATTGTGGGTCATAGCCTATCTTTCCTAAGTAATCAAGAACATCCTGTGTAGCATCAATTTGAATTCCGTTTTCTTTTAGTCTTTTCTGAACTTCCTTCCATTGAATATTTACAATCTGTCTCAAAATTTGCTCATTCAATGGCTCAAACATGATAGTTTCATCTATCCTATTCAAAAATTCTGGCTTCACAGATTTCTTTAGTAGTTCAAAAACCTCATTTCGCGTATCAGCCAACACTTGTTCTTTCTGCCATTCGTCCCCACTGTAATTTTCGGGACTCAATCTTTCCTGTATCAAGCCAGACCCAATATTAGTTGTCATGATGATGATAGTATTTTTGAAATTGGCTAATCTCCCTTTATTATCTGTCAATCTACCATCGTCTAATACCTGTAATAATATATTAAAAGTATCAGGGTGAGCTTTTTCAATTTCATCCAATAGAATCACCGAATATGGCTTTCTTCTAACTGCTTCTGTAAGCTGCCCTCCTTCATCATATCCTACATAACCCGGAGGCGCTCCTACTAACCTACTAACCGAATGTCTTTCTTGATATTCAGACATATCAATTCTAATCATAGCGTTCTCATCACTGAAGAGATATCCTGCTAAGGCCTTGGCTAATTCGGTTTTACCAACACCTGTGGTACCCATGAAAATAAAAGATCCAATTGGTTTTCGCGGATCTTGTAAGCCAGCTCTACTTCGTCTAACGGCATCTGATAGCGCAGTTATTGCTTCCTTTTGCCCTGCCACTCTCTTTCCTAATTCTTCTTCCAGATGCAATAATTTTTCCCTGTCGCTTTGTAACATTTTGGTGACCGG
Organism: uncultured Marivirga sp.; assembly: GCF_963974845.1. Taxonomy (NCBI): domain Bacteria; kingdom Pseudomonadati; phylum Bacteroidota; class Cytophagia; order Cytophagales; family Marivirgaceae; genus Marivirga; species uncultured Marivirga sp. The sequence continues at coordinate 681,986 of NZ_CAXBEQ010000001.1, read as the reverse complement.
AATTCCAGTCCATCTAGCGACCACATCAGCAATTTCCTCAGAACCCACTTCTTCTTTTAATAATGTGTGGCTGGAATTTTGCATTTCTTGCATCTTGGACTGAAACTCATTCAATTTTGCTTCCGCTTCAGTCAATTTCCCGTATCTGATTTCCGCTACCCTTCCAAAATCACCTGAACGCTCAGCTTGTTCTGCTTCAAGTTTTAATTTATCAATATGTTCTTTTTGCTTCTGAATTCCTTGAATCACTGCTTTTTCGCTTTCCCATTTCGCACGGAGATCTTTTCGTTTTTCTTCAAAATCAGCCAAGTCTCTATTGACCACGGCTTCTTTATCCTTGTTCTTCTCCCTGCGCATTGCCTCTCTTTCGATCTCTAATTGCATGATTTTACGGTTCAACTCATCTAGTTCTTCAGGCAAGGAATCAATTTCTATTCTCATTTTTGAAGCTGCCTCATCCATTAAATCAATAGCCTTGTCTGGCAAGAATCTATCAGAAATATATCTACTTGAAAGCTCTACTGCAGCAATTACGGCATCATCTTTTATTCTAACGCCATGATGCACCTCGTATTTATCTTTTATTCCGCGCAAAATGGAAATTGCATCTTCTTGAGACGGTTCATCAACATTAACGGACTGAAATCTTCTTTCTAGTGCTTTATCTTTTTCGACATATTTCTGGTACTCCTTAAGCGTTGTAGCACCAATTGCATGCAATTCACCACGAGCCAAAGCAGGCTTTAATAAATTGGCAGCATCCATTGCCCCTTCACCTCCACCGGCACCAATCAAAGTATGAATCTCATCAATAAATAAGATAATCTGTCCATCTGAATCAGTCACTTCTTTAATTACAGCCTTCAATCGTTCTTCAAATTCACCTTTGTATTTCGCACCTGCAACTAAGAGCCCCATATCAAGGGATATTAATATTTTTTCTTTAAGGTTTTCGGGAACATCTCCGTCAACGATTCTTTGAGCCATTCCTTCTACTATCGCTGTCTTACCAACTCCAGGCTCACCTAATAAGATAGGATTGTTTTTAGTCCTTCTCGACAAAATCTGTAAGACTCTGCGGATTTCTTCATCTCGACCAATAACAGGATCAATTTTCCCTGCCTTTGCTTGCTCATTCAAATTGATGGAGTATCGCTCTAAAGAACGATATTTTGATTCCGCATTTTGATCTTTCACAGAATCTCCTCCCCGTAACTCTTTAATGGCTTTAATTAAATCCTTTTCGGCAAAACCTGCATCTTTTAGCAAAGTCGATGTTTTATCACCTGTCTTTAATATTCCTAAAATTAAATGCTCTATGGCTACGTACTCATCCTTAAATTCTTTTAAGAACTTCTTGGATTCAGATAGTGCCTTATGTGCATCATTTGACAAGTAGGGTTGAGCACCACTGACTTTTGGATATCCCGAAACTAACTCATCTAATTTACTATCGAGTTGGGCCTTGTTTACATTTAATTTTTTATTAACAAAAGAAAGAACATTTTCATCTGTCTGCTGAATTGCTTTTAATAAATGTCCGGTTTCTATAGCTTGCTGACCATTTCCTAAAGCGATTTCGGCCGCTTTCTGAATAGCCTCTTGCGATTTTATTGTATATTCGTTTAAGTTCATTTTCGTAAGTTTTGATTTACTATTCTTTCAAACCAGAGCAATTTATTGACCATAGACAAAATCCTGCCTTTATGACTTATTTCAAGTTAGTATTTAATCATTCTAAGACAGAATGACATAATTATAGTACATGATTAATAAAAGTGTGTTAAAAATGTCCTGATATAAATCATAAAAAACATTCCTCAAATAAAACAATATCTTTACATTTAATATTGGAAACCAAAATAATTAATGCAAAAGCTATATCTCTTCCTATTTATTACCTTTAATAGCTTATTATTAATCGCTCAAGACGGAGACGTACCTTTAAATCATTTTAACGTCCCCATCCCTCCCCAAGACTTTCAATTCAACGACCTTAAAATTGATGAACAGGGTAGATTACTGGTTGCCTATAAGAAAGGAATATTGCAGTTTGACGGAAATTCTTGGTTAAAAATCGATATAACTAGTAGTCCGTTAAAATTTCTACAGATTGCTAATAGGACATTTTTATTAGCTAAAGATGGGATATATGAAAAGCAGGACGATTATTTCCATCAGACAAAATTTATTCAAGTATTTTCTATTCCCATTACCTCCAACGTAGTTGATTTAATACAACAAAATAGTAAATACTATCTTCTTGTAAATGAAGAAATTATTTCATTTGATCAAGACTTCAAGAAATTAAAAATTTACGAATCTCAGTTGGGATACAAAGATATTTTTACGTTTGAAAATAAATTATATGCATTTGAAGGTAACTATCTTCTTGAAAATGTAGACGGGACTTGGATCGATTTAAATCTATTTGCCCCTGAAAGTACAGATTTCTTGTTTTCTCTAAAGGGTCTAAAGAAATTATACTTTGCATATGATAATGGTGACTTTTACTCTTTTGATGGAAAAGAATTTGATCCCTATTCGTCCGAACTGAATGAATACCTAAAAGAAAACTATCCACTCGCTGGTAAATTCTTAGATGAAAAATTAATTATTTCTACATTAAGTGGAGGAGTAGTTTTGGTCAATGAAAAATCGGGAAAAATCATTTCTACCATTCAAAGTTATAATGGACTACCTACAAATGAGGTGAATGCCATCACAATGGATTTCCAAAACGGATTGTGGTTAGCACATCCATACGGATTAACAAGGGCCTCTCTGGACATACCCTTTTCAGACTTCCAGTTTTATCCTGGGCTCGGAGGTTTACCGGAAGTAACCTTATTTCGAAATGACACTTTATGGGTTGGGACTACGGAAGGGCTATTCTACCTAAAAGAAGTTAAAGATTATGAAACTCTTCAAAAAAAGCTAGTTGAAAAAGTAAGAATATCGGTACCTAATCAACCCCGTGCGGAGGAAGAAGATGCTGACGGATTTTTAGAAGGACTATTCAGTTTTGATGATGATTCTAAGGAGGAAGAATTTTTAAAAGAGGAGCTCAAAAAATTCAGGTCAAAATATCGAGATGAGGGTATTAGATTTAAAGCCTTGAGGGAAAAGCTGGATGAAAAGGAACAACAACTTAAAGACTCTATTCAATACGCTAATAAAAACACAAAAAAAATAAGCAACAAAGGAGAGAAGATTGCTAGAAGTCAATATCGATCTGTAGTTAAAACTATAGATGTAAGTAGATTGAAATCAATAAAATTTGAATACCAAAAAATAAATAACGTTAAGGAACATGTAGAATCCTTAGTAGATACCGAATTTGGGTTAATAGCTAGAAGTAATACTGGTATTTCCCTAATTAGATCTGAAACATCAGAACAAATCTCAAACCTAAAAATGGTCAAAAAACTTCTTTATGAACCAGAGAAGAGTAGATTATGGCTATCCAATGGACTTGGATTGTTTAGTATTGATTTATCTACAAATGAATTTAAAGTAACACAGCATTCTGACAACAGATTCAATGATATTATTATTCAAGGCGATCAATTATTTGCTTTAGGAAATAATTTTTTAGAAATTTTTACAATTGAAAACGACAAAATAACAACCTCTAAACAGTTAGATATTACCAATAACTTTTCTGAAGAAATGCTGATATATCAGCAGGAAAGTGAAATTAAGTTATTAAAATCAGACGGTATCTTCACGCTAAATTCAAACGAATTAGAAATTGACTCTTCTTTCTCTAAGCCGGTAAAATATTTTTTAAAAGATCAAGAAAATAATATATGGGTTCTGTCTGCTAAGGATGAATGGGGTATACTAAATAAAAAGCTATCAGACCAACTTAAAAAATGGTTGCATATTATTCCACCACTCAAAAGCATCAATAAAATAAGTGATTCCACTATTTTTTTCACCAGTAATAAACGAGTGGTCCGTTGGAATCCTAGCTCAATTACAGAGTATCCATTTCCAAACACCTTCATAGATGGGGTGATGATTGAAAATAAATGGGTCGAATCAGATGATTTTGTCAAATTAAATCACAAGGAGAACAATTTAAAGGTCATTCTAAGCACCCCGGAATACTTATTTATTGAAGACGTAGAGTACCAATATTTTGTAAAGGGACTAATGGATGAATGGTCATCTTGGTCAAAAAGCAGAGAAATTGACTTTCCATACATTCCAACAGGTGATTACAAATTAGAAATTAAAGCCAGAACTATACTTAATAATGAAGTAAGTCAATTTAATTTTGAGTTTGAAGTATTGCCCCCATATTGGCAAACTTGGTGGTTTTATTCCTTAGAAATTGCATTTTTCAGTATATTGATATTGATATCTATACGATTAAATACCACCAATCAAAGTTCATATTTAACCAAAACTTTTACTTTTCTCACCTTAATACTCTTCTTAGAGTTTTTAGCCACGATTCTTGAAAATAATCTAGAAGGATACATTGAAGATTCGCCTGTATATACTTTTGTTATCAATGTCGTTTTAGCTTTATCTATCACACCAATTGAAAGAGGTATTTCAAAATTACTAGTTGTTTTTAATTCTTCACGCAGTAAACAATTAATAATCGAAATGAGAAAAAATCAAAAGAACAAAAAGAATGAGCAGAATTAAAATAGACGAACCAAGCAGGTACCTTTTTACAGCAAAAATTACAACTAGAATAACTGATTTAAATTATGGTGGTCATGTGGGAAATGATAGAATTTTTGCATTTATGCACGATGCAAGGGTTCAATTCCTGAAGTCTTTAGGATATGAAAGCGAACTAAATATTGAGGGACTAGGAAATATTCAAACTGATGCTGCCATAAGCTATAAAGCAGAAATATTTGCTCATGAGGATATATTAATAAAGGTAGGCCTGACAGATTTAAATAAATATGGTGGTGATTTTATTTATAAATTTACAAAATCTGACGGTAAATTAGCAGCAATAGGTAAGACAGGAATTGTTTTTTTTGATTATCAAAAAAGAAAAATAGCAAATATGCCTGAGTCTTTCATAAATAAATTAGAGTAGTCAGGCTATGTATTACCTGACTACATTCACTCCACCCCTTTGTTCATAAGTTCTACTATCACCTTCAACACTTCTGAAATTGATAATATAGGCATATAATCCTTGTGGTACTTCCGCACCATTTAAGTCAGTAGCGTCCCATTCAAAATTCTTATCATTTGATTCATAAACTATAGTCCCCCATCTGTTGAAAATAATAATTTGAAATTCCCCAACATAATCATTAGCGAAGACGCGGAATGCCCTATTTTGAGCAACAGAACTAGCAGGTCTAATAGCATCTGGCGCAAAAACTTTTGGTTGGCAATCCTCCAATACTGTTGCGGTCACATCATATTCGCAACCCGCTGCAGTTAATAGCACTCTATATTCGCCTGGCTCATTTGCAATAATTGTACTGCTGCTAGAAGTACTTCCATCGGGAAGTGTCCAACTATAAGTTCCAAATGAACCTGGGTCTAAGGTTACTGTTCTTTCCGATTCCAAGCCCGTTGGGCAAATAAAATAAGTACTTTGAATTTCCGGTTGAAAAACTTCTTGCACTGTTAATTCTCTAGTGATGACTACTGGATCACATCCTCCAGGGCCATTATCATTTGCTGTGAACGTATAGATACCTGATTCAGTTATATTCCATTCCAGTTCATTTTGAGAATTATCTATTGTCGGAATGTTCACCCCCTGAGCATTAGTTAAGCTTACATTGTAGCTTCCACTTGCTCCACTGACACTTCCAATTAAGAGAATTGTACCGTCATCACAATTCAATTCAGATACTAAGTCGGCCTGCAAAGGCTCATAATTTTCATTAACATCAATTGACATTTCTTCCGCACATGAAATGTTTCCGCGAGGATTTACAGTGACTGAATAAGTCCCTGTTTGATTTACCACTATACTTTGGCCTTGAGCCCCATTGCTCCAATTAAAAGTAAAGTCATTAGGATCTTGCCCATCTAAAATAACGGTTAACTCCCTACCGCCTTCACAATTAATAATGTTTTCTATATCTAAAATATTAGCTTGCGGACTTAATTCAACATTGATTGTTGCAGTAGATGGACAGAGCGAGGTTTCAGTAGCAGTTACTTCATAAGTACCTGCTGAAACATTTGATGAATCAGCTGGATTAGGAGAAATGCTAAAAGTCGCATTGCTGTTCAAGCCTTCCAAATATCCATATAAATCATATCCCGAACCACATCCAAATACGTTGTCATCAGGATTAAAAACAACAGAATCAGGTAAAACTATATTAAAATCAGCAACTCCCAAGCATCCAGTTCCACTTTGATCTACTACTTCAATACTGAAGCTTCCTTCACTTAGACCACCAACCGTAAAAGGCGTTATCGCTAATGATCCATTTTGAATAACACTTCCAGATTGATCAACAATCTCCCATACGTAATCGGGGTTAAGTGTACCTGTACCTGTAGAAAGCATTACTTCAATAGATTGATTGCTTGGCTCGCAATCAGTTGTTTGACTTACATTTACATTAAAATCGTCATTGGTCAAAGCCACCGTTTCAGTGGCGCTACAATTGGTTAAATTATCAGTAACTGTAAGATTATAAGTTCCAGCCTCTAAATTAGTCGGATTTGTTTCATTATCTGGCACTGCTGTTGCACCTGACCATGAAATAGTAAAGTCTCCCGATCCACCAGATGTATTGGTAATTTCAATTGAACCATCTGCATTTCCGCAACTAGGATTGATTATATTTCCTAATGTTATAATAGGATTTTCATTGACCACCACCTCAATTTCATCTACTGCGAAACAGCTAGGATCTAAGGGGTCTGGGATTTCAACTCTAATTAAAAATGTTCCTGCAAGACTTGTATTCACATTAAAATTTTGTCCAGAAGCTGACTGCTGCACATTGTCAACAAACCAGCGGTACGTATTTGCATTACCCCCAGCATTTAATCTAAGATTCTCATCTTGACAAATCGTTCTGTCACCCCCTAAATCAACATCGTAAGGCGGCCCTACAAAAATTTCAGCTGTAGAGGTACAACCATTTGCACTTATGATAGTGACTGTATAATTACCTGTTGCAGTCACGTCAATAGTCTGAGTAGTTGCGCCAGTACTCCATAAGTAGGTATGGCCAGGCTCATCTACGATATCCTCTCCTAAAGTAAGACTGTTCCCACAAAAGGTTCTGGGCGTTATTACATTGCTTACATCAGGACTAGCAAACAATTCAAAATTTTCAACTAAAAGTTCGTCATAACCACACTGATTGGTAATTCTCAATGACGCTTCATACACTCCAGGGTCCAAATTAATATCTAAAGTGTCATTCTGATTGCTGGACGTATAAACACTATTTGAACTTCCTTCAGGAGTAATTGTCCAGCTAAACTGATCAAAACTTGTTTTTCCAACTCCTTGTAAAATTATAGGGTCAGAGGTACAACCAGCTAGTACATTAATTGAAGGTTCTTGGTCTGGGGTGGATAAGTTTTGAACAAAGTTAGGGAGCCCCAGTCTACTGTTTCTTCCTGCCAAATTAAAGGGCTGTAAAGCAGATGCCAAATTCGCTCCATTGTCAGGATCAAATCTCTGGTCAGGAGATCCTAAAGTGAATACATCAGGGCTATTATTTGCTGCGATGTATATTTGCCCATTTGGTCCTGTTTGTATAGCCCCAGCTTCAAAATTCAAATCTGCCACTGTTACACTATCAGGATTCTCTATTTGGTCAATTGTGTAGTCATCATTTACAGGAATTTGCAGTAACAATGAATTTTGACCATTGCTTATGGTAGCGTACAATAAATTGGCGCTTGGAGAAAATTCAATTCCATATACCGTCCCTCCAAAGTTAACATCAAGTAAAGCTTCCTCCCAATTACCTGTGCTATCCCTTCTTAGGTAATCAATAAAAGCACCTCCCGAGTTATAGGCCTGTGCCACTTTATCTCCACCTGCAGCATATTTCAAATAACCATTAGCTGATGAAGATGAGAAATAATCGCTTCCCTGAGAAATGAATTCAGCTGCATTTATCCCTTGATCATTTACTGGATAAAGCCTGTAGCTATTACTTCCAATTTCATGGGTCAAAACATTGGTATTTTCAATACCCTGTGCAGCCACTTTCTCAGTACTTCTACTGTAAATCTTTCTGCCTTTTAAAACAACATCTCCAGAGCCTTCATTCAATTTCAGATCGACCAAAGCATAAGAAAAAATATTGGTGCCTGAACTGACATCTTCATTAAGGAATAAGTAAAATAGAGAAGGATCAGCTCCATGAGCAACAGCAATGACGCCCTGCGAAGCATCAGGGTCACCACCTAAATCCGTTCCATTCGCCATTATTTGATGATTAGCATCCCAAATCACATCACCATTGGTATAAAACAATAAATCGCCATTATCATCAGAAACGGTCGTACAACCCTCAGATGCCTCAATATTCCCGTCTGTGACCGCCAGTGGCCCTGCATCATTATTAAAATCAATTCCTGCGCCATCACCAAAGTACCAAAAATTAGCTAGTTGTTTCTGCTCTTCAAAAAGAGTGAGCTCAAAACTGGCTGTAATGGTGCAATTTCCGACTGTAACCGCTGCAGAATAAACCCCAGACTGTTGGAAAGTAGCTGTTCCATCCCCATTATCAGTAAATTTCTCTGGGTCAGGATTGATCCAAACCACTTCATCAGGTTGGGAACCATCGGAAAGAGTTGGGCCATAATTTTCTAATGGCAGTTCACAAACAGTGGTATCCTGGAGCTGGACCTCTGAATCAAATTGATTAACTGTAACAGCTGCAGAATCTATGAAAAAATTGCCACCTGCATTTATTGTCAAGATCACATTATACTGCCCAGGATCTTCATAAATAACATTCGGGCTTATGGCATCGGAGGTTTGTCCATTTCCAAAATCCCAAGAAAGGGAGGTGATATCATCCAAATTTCCGTAATCTGCAAAGAAAGAAACCGGATTGTTTTGACAAACCGTTTGATTAAGTGCTGACGCATACCAGTCAAAGCCAACATTACCATCCAAAAGTGCTGGAGGTGCAATATTTGGTAGATTTCGTGCTTGACCAAAGGTATTGCCATTAAGTAAATTCCATTCAATTGATAGAGAGTCAGGAATTGAATCAGCATTTATTATTCTACTTAAAAACTCTTCTGCTCCATTATTATACAAAAAGTACAAATTTCCATCTGGTCCATTTTTCAATGCGTCAAGCGAAGAAACAGGTCTATTCAAAATGTTTTCAGCGCTTGCACTATCCAGGTTTAACTGAATTAATCGACCTTCGCCTGTATTTAGATTATTGCGGCTGTAGTATAAATTTCTACCTCCTATAGACCATTCCAAATCAGTAATTAATTGACCTACAGCTCCTGTATTTGGCAGAATATTTTCATTTTGAAATGTCGGATTTGAAATATCGGATACATCTAAATCAAGCAATACAATATTTTTCGGGCTTCCGTTTACATTATTTGATGATAGAGCAAATTGTATAGTATCACTCCCTTGAGCTCTTAAGCTCGCATTAGTTAAACTAAATTCTACTGAGATTTGATGATCAGCAATACTTAATAAGCTCCCGTCATTTTGTACTTGTGCCATTTCCAATCTATTATCGGATTGAAAAACAAGAAAATAACTATCCCCAAGTCTATAAGAACTAACAAATTCAGCCAAATTAGAGAAGCCCGTACCTTGAGGAGAAGCAGTTGCTTCTCCAAATTCTCCAAGAGCCATATCAACGCTTAATACTTGTAAATCACCAGATGAGTTAATTAGATAGACAAAGAAAATGTCATCATTTGGATTATTAGAAGGTACAATTGTCACCGGATGTCTTAATGAATTATCAGCACCGATGGCATTTCCTCCTGGCAAAACCAAATGGTTTTTCCCATAAATTACAGCGCCATCCGTATAAAACAACAATTGGCCATCTACAGCATTTGTCGCCACAGCAGTACCATTGTTTCCAAAAGGAGTGGCTTGGTTTTCAATAAGTAAGGCTTGTCTGCCACTGTTTTTATCAAATTGTACAGCATCACTTGTATTGCCAAAAAACCAAAAAGACTCTGAAAAATCTTGAGAAAACACTGTTTGGGTACTACACAGCAAGAAAACAAACACAAACTTAAGCAAACTACTTTTCATACAATCGGACGTTGATAACCTTAACCTGAATAACGTAAAACAAATCAGATAAATTTTCTTTTTTTATAAATATATGATTTTAAAAAAAAGATCGTTTTAAGTATTAAATCGAAATTTAAAAATAAATAGATAAAGAAGGGAACAATTTACTGTTTTTCAATTTTATAACAGAATTTAATAAAATTTTTATCTTGAATATCTGTCTTTCTATCTAATTTCCTATCTTTCGATAAAATTTTGAATTTAAATTTGTGTTGTGCAAAATAAATTAAAAAGAAGAAGTTTATTTATAATATTGCTATTGAGTTTTTATTTTATTGGTTCAAATGAAATAAAAGCACAGGACCCGCAGTTTTCTCAATTCTATGCGGCACCCTTATATCTAAACCCTGCCTTTGCCGGAAATACTCAAATGAGCCGTGCAGGAATCAACTACAGAAACCAATGGCCAAGTATTAATGCTAATTTTGTCACCTACTCTGCCTATTTTGATCACTATTTTGACAGATTAAGAAGTGGTGTGGGACTAATAATCTCCAGAGATGAGGAAGGCATTGTTGGACTTAGATCTACATCAGTGGGTGCACAATATGCATATCAACTTAGACTAACCGAAACTCTAACTTTTAGGCCGGGAGTTCAAGTTGGAGTCTATAATAGAAATTTAAATTTTGGAAATTTAACCTTTGGTGATCAATGGGATCCTGACACTCAAAGTTTTCAAAATCCAACCGGAGAGACTTCTGCCGGACCTAGCAAAACATTTTTTGACCTATCTTTTGGTGGAGTGCTCTACTCCGAAAATTTTTGGTTGGGCTATTCAGTATTTCATTTAAATCAACCGAATCAATCCATTCTAGGAGATGCGAGCCGACTGCCCATGAAGCATTCATTTCATCTAGGTTACAGAATCCCATTACCAACAGGTTACAGAAAAGGATTTACTAAAAATGGAGATGAAAGAAGTATTAGTCCTACAGCTCAGTTTAAGATGCAAGGCAGTTTTCAACAATTAGACCTAGGCCTTTACAGCACGCTTGAGCCTATGGTTGTTGGCCTTTGGTATAGAGGAATACCGTTCAATACTCCAACTGGATTTTCGGCATCGGAATCTTTAGTAGCATTAGTGGGTTACTCTTATGAAAAGTTGGCTATTGGTTATAGTTTTGATTACACTTTATCTGATTTGGGAATTAGGAGTGGCGGTGCTCATGAAATCTCTATCACTTATGTGCTCTCACTTACTGATCCCAGGAGACCACCAGCTGACAAATTGGTAATACCTTGTCCGAAATTTTAATCTAACTCATGATTTTTAACTCAGATCAATTCTTTACGATCATTCTTTTGGTGGTAGTTTTAGACTATGCGCTAAATACTATAGTTGATTTACTAAATTACAAAAAAGCAAATTCTAAATTACCTGCTGATTTACAGGATATTTTTGATGAAGAGAAGTATCAAAAAGCAATACAATATCAGCGAGCGAACACGAAATTTGGATTGTGGAGCGGCTTTTCAAGTTTAGTAATAATGCTGTTAGTACTAGCTTTAGGCATATTTGGGGATTTAGATTCTTATGTAAGACAATATTTTGGCTCGGTCATAACTCAAACCTTGGCTTTTTTCGGTATCATATATGTTTTAAACGACATATGGAATATTCCATGGCAGTGGTATTCCACTTTCAAGATAGAAGAGAAGTTCGGTTTTAATAAAATGACCCCTTCCCTATTCTGGAAAGACAAATTAAAGAGTTACTTATTAACCATTATAGTAGGTGGTATACTATTAAGTGTACTGGTTTTTCTTATCACATGGATCGGCCAATCATTTTGGTGGATATTTTGGATCGTGATTACTGTATTCATGATCGGGGCAAATTTTTTCTATACCAGCTGGATTTTACCACTATTCAATAAATTAATTCCACTTGAAGAGGGCTCGTTAAGAGAAAAAATTATGGCATATGGGAAATCCGTTGAATTCCCAATTGACAATATCTACATTATGGATGGTTCCAAAAGATCGTCAAAGGCCAATGCCTTTTTTTCAGGATTTGGAAAAAGAAAGAAAATCGTCTTGTTTGACACACTGCTTGAAAAGCATACTGAAGAGGAATTAGTTGCTATTTTAGCACATGAAGTTGGACATAATAAAAAGAAACACACAATTTCAGGAATGATAAGCGGGGTATTACAGACTGGAGCAATGCTGTTAATTATGTCATTTATGATTTTTAATCCAGAATTAAGCCAGGCCTTGGGAGCTGAACACTTGAGCTTTCCTGTAAATTTTATAGCGTTCGGGATCATCTACACCCCTGTCAGTTTGGTTTTGTCTTTATTCTCCAATTTCATTAGTCGAAAACATGAATATCAGGCAGATGAATTTGCTGCAATTACTTACAATGGGGATGCCTTGCAAGATGCGCTTAAAAAGCTGTCAGTTGATAGTTTAAGCAATTTAAAACCACATAAACTGTACGTATTCTTTCATTACTCACATCCTCCTTTGTTGCAAAGGCTAAGGGCCATCGATAAGCACAAATAAGGATTGTATTATTTTTAAAGAAAAAAATTATCTTTATGGCACAATAATACTAATGCCACTTTAAATGGTTATATTTCTTGAAATAACAGTAAATAATTAAATTACGTTGAGAAAGAGTATTATCGAAGCTAAATCAAGCCAAAAATAATTATAAAGTATATTATTATGAAAAAATCACTTATTGTATTATTCTTCATAAGCATTTCTACAATGGTTTTTGCCCAACAGAATAAAATAGATGACCTAATCTATAGAGGTGAAAATCTTTTTAAAATTCAAAATTACGAAGGCGCCATTAAATCTTTATCCGAAGCAGTTGAATTAGGAGCCAATGAGCCTTACGTAAATTATATGTTGGGTGTATCATACTTAAAAATGCCCAATGCATCTGATCAATTAAAAGCTTCTGCAATATTCAATAATTTAGAAAAGCAAGTGGACTTTTCTAATTTACCAAAAGATGCTTCTTATTATATGGCTCAAGCTTTTCACAAAAATTTGATGCTAGAAAAAGCAAGTAAGTATTACAATCAGTATCTGAAAAGCCTTGGAGAAAGTGATGCAAAAATCCGATCAGAAGTCCTTTTGGAACTCACTCAAGTAGAGAATGCTAAACGGTTAATGGGGCAGAAAAAAGATATTAATATACAAAGAATGGCTCCTCCTATCAATTCTGAGTTCACCGAATACAATCCTGTAGTCTCAGCAGACCAGTCAGTAATGGCTTTTACCTCTTTACGACCAAACGCAAGAACCGGTAGGTCAGCAGAAGAAGTTTATATCACTTATAAATCCTCAGGAGATTGGGGCGAACCAAACAAGATAGAAATCCGAACTGATGAAAATGTTGGCACGGCTGGTATATCTCCCGATGGACAACAAATGTTGGTTTTCATCGGGTCTGGAAACAAAGGTAATCTATACATCATGCGAAAAGAAGGAAATGGTTGGAGCCAACCATCAGCAATCGATGGCCTGAATTCACGAGATTTGGAAAGTACTGGTTCAATTACGCCCGATGGTAAGAAAATATATTTTGCCAGTAACCGACCTGGTGGATATGGTGGAATGGATATTTGGGTTGCTGAAAATACTGGAAACGGAAAATGGGGAAATATTGCAAACCTTGGACCGGAAGTAAATACCAAGTATGACGAAGATGCTCCATTTATCCACCCAGATATGAAAACTTTGTACTTTACATCAAATGGTTCAAATTCCATGGGAGGTCGAGATATTTTCAAAACAAATGTGCTTGGGGGAAAATGGACAAATCCAGAAAATATGGGCTACCCAATCAATACGCCACTAAACGATAATTATTTCACCTTATCAGCTGATGGAAGCAAAGGATACTTCTCTTCTGACAGAGAAGGTGGTTATGGAGGTCAAGATATTTATATCTTTGACATGCCTGAGAAATATGCCAACATTCCTTTAACTATGTTGAAAGGTAAAATTACAGCTGGCGAAGACGAACAACCAGTACCAACCAAGATAAAGTTGGTGGATAATGAAAATAACACAAAAGTGGATTATGTGTACGATCCTGACCCAAAAACAGGCAACTATTTGATTATCTTGCCTCCTGGGAAAAACTATGACTTAATCATAGAATCAGAAGGATATTTGCCATACACATTGAATATCAACGTTCCCAATCAAACCTACTTTTACGAGCTGTATCAAAAAATCAATCTAAAATTGATCAAGCAGTTTGATGTGGTGGTGGGACAGGAAGTGTCAGTGAATAACGCCTTTTATGACACCAAACAAGAAGGCACCTATTCACCAAGGCAAGCCAATGAAGCCATGCTGGTTCAGAGTGATAGTTTGGATGTATATGACATGATGGACGCCATAATTGCAGCAGAGGACACAGCAGCCTTTAACTATATGATGGATTTGATGTATTCAGTAAATCCGATCGAAAATGTGAATTTCGAGGCCAATGAAGATGAAATGGAAATAGCTAGCAGAACATACTACTATGATGAAAGCGATACTACTACTTTAAAAAGTAGAGTAGTTGAAGGCGAAACTATCTATTCACTTCCTACCATGTACGTAACAGAAGAAGCTAAAAAGCAGAAAAGAGATAAAACTCAAAAACCTGAAGCAAAATATGATAAGTCATTGCTGGAGCCAATATATAAAATATATTTTGATGTAGGAGCTGCTAATTTTGACGATAAGTATAAACAAAGCCTACAGGAGATTTATGAGCATCTTCAAGAGAATGAAGCTCTTGGTATTCAGATATCAGGCTATGCCTCTGCAGAAGGCGATCCGGAATTTAACCGCAAATTATCTAATAAAAGAGCAATTGAAGTGGTTAATTTCTTCAACTATAAAGGAGTGGTGAGAAGAAGAATTATTGCTAAAGGTTACGGATCTACTAAAGCTGACACCAAAAACCCAGCTGAAAATAGAAGAGTAGAGGTTCAAATAGTAGATTTAAACAAAGTAGATAGATAATAAAGCTTAAAACCGAGTCATAAAGGCTATCCTGAATAGGATGGCCTTTTTTGTGCCATAAATTTACAGTTTGGCCTCAAAAAATTCGTTTTTCAGCTTCCCTATCCTATCTTTGAAAGATTATAATTCTAGGATACTACTATGGGAAAAAACGATATGGAAAAACCTGTTTATACTAAACCGACAAACAAAGGGAAAAACGAACTGCTTGCAGAAAAAAATAAACAAGCCTTAAAAGGTGGTGGTGAAGCAAGAATAGAAGCCCAGCACGAAAAAGGAAAATTGACAGCCAGAGAAAGAATAGATCTACTAATGGATGAAGGTTCTTTTGAAGAAATTGGCAAATTCGTTATGCACCGATGCAAGGATTTCGGATTAGAAAAACAACACTACCCGGGAGATGGTGTGGTAACAGGATACGGAACTATTTCAGGTAGATTAACTTACGTTTTTAGTCAGGATTTCACCGTTTTTGGAGGCTCGCTATCCGAGACCCATGCAGAAAAAATAGTGAAGATAATGGAGATGGCTACGAAAAATGGGGCTCCGGTAATTGGTTTAAATGACTCAGGTGGAGCTAGAATTCAAGAAGGAGTTGTTTCTTTAGGTGGTTATGCCGATATATTCTATCGAAATGTAAGAGCTTCAGGAGTAGTTCCGCAAATCTCCGCAATCATGGGACCTTGTGCTGGTGGAGCAGTTTATTCACCTGCTATGACTGACTTTATCATGATGGTTGAGAATACCAGCTATATGTTCGTCACAGGTCCAAATGTTGTAAAAACAGTAACCCAAGAAAACGTAACTTCCGAAGAATTAGGAGGGGCTAGTACCCATAGTACTAAAAGTGGTGTAACTCATTTTTCTTGCGCCAATGAATTGGAATGCATCAATAACATCAAAAAATTACTTAGTTACGTTCCACAAAATTGTGAAGACCCAGCACCTTCAGTTCCTTATGATCTTAAGGATGATGAAGCCAGAGCACCGTTAAATGACATAATCCCCGACAATCCTAACCAACCATATGACATGAGAGAGGTGATTGAAGGAACAGTTGATGATAATAGTTTTTTTGAAGTTCATAAAAACTATGCTGAAAATATAGTGGTGGGTTTTGCTCATTTAGCTGGAAGAAGCATAGGAATCGTAGGAAATCAACCTGCCTCTTTAGCTGGGGTTTTAGATAATGATGCTAGTAAAAAAGCCGCTCGGTTTGTACGCTTCTGCGATAGTTTCAATATTCCACTCTTAGTATTTGAAGATGTGCCTGGTTTCCTTCCAGGAACTGATCAGGAATGGAACGGGATTATCACGAATGGTGCCAAGTTATTGTATGCTTTCAGTGAAGCCACTGTTCCTAGAGTCACAGTAATTACCAGAAAGGCGTATGGTGGAGCTTATGATGTGATGAATTCCAAACACATAGGAGCAGATATGAATTATGCATGGCCAACTGCTGAAATTGCTGTAATGGGTGCTAAAGGTGCCGCTGAAATCATCTTCCGTAAAGAAATTGCAGCTGCAGATGATAAAGAAGCCAAACTAGCAGAAAAAGTAGAAGAGTATACTGAGAAATTTGCCAATCCATATAGAGCAGCTCATAGAGGTTATATTGACGAAGTGATCCTTCCTTCGAATACGAGGAAAAAATTAATTAAAGCTTTTTCAATGTTGGAAAACAAAGTGGACAAACTTCCAAAGAAAAAACATGGAAACATTCCATTATAAATTTGAAGGCCTCCAATTGGAGGCTTTTTTATTTCTGAAGAGGTAGTTGAATGTAATATCGGTTACAGAGTTGTGAACAGCTCATAGTCTATCTTCGTTGTAGAAGCCAAATAAGATAAATGGAATACATTGATATATTTATCAACTCGTTTAAAGACTATGCCCGCTATGTGGGCAATGAAGTTTTCAATTTACATTGGGGTAATTATCTATATTGGTTACTAGGTATATCGCTATTCTTTTATACCCTGTAATTAATCATGCCCTGGAGAAAGGATCAACCCAAAATCAGAAAAGATTTCTGGCTTGATGCGTTCTATATGTTTTTCAATTTTTTTCTATTCTCTCTGGTAGGCTACTATGCCATATCCAATGTCTTCGTACATTTATTTAATGATTTTCTAAGCCTATTTGGAATCGAAAATCTTGTTGCCATAGAAATCAATACATGGCCTGTTTGGGCACAATTACTGACTCTATTCATCTTAAGAGATTTTATTCATTGGAATGTCCACAGATTACTCCATAGAGTGCCCGCTTTATGGGAATTTCATAAAGTGCACCATTCTGTTGAACAAATGGGTTTTGCTGCTCACTTGCGTTTCCACTGGATGGAAACCATCGTATATAGAACGATAGAGTATATCCACTTGCCATGATCGACTTTGGTATTCAAGAGTTTTTGCTAGTACATTTATTTGCTGTGGCAATAGGTCACTTTAATCACTCCAATATTAGCGTTCCGCTTGGCCCCTTTAAATATCTCTTCAATAATCCACAGATGCATATTTGGCACCATGCCAAGCATATACCTTCCAAAACGGGAGTCAATTTTGGAATATCATTGAGTATTTGGGATTATATTTTCGGAACCAATTATATCCCAAAAGATGGAAAAGACGAAAAATTAGGTTTTGATGATATGGATAAGTTCCCTAGTGATTTAAAAGACCAGTTGGTCTATGGGTTTAAGCGTGGAAAGGAAAAATAAAAATAAAAATAATTTATTAATTCATTCATTTTCTATTGCGCAATTACGGACATTTCCGTAACATTGCAATCCGAAAAACAGACAGCTAGTCGGTTGTCGATTTTCAGGGCCTATAGCTCAGCTGGTTAGAGCACTTGACTCATAATCAAGTGGTCCCTGGTTCGAGTCCAGGTGGGCCCACTTTCAGAATTTATCTGAACACAAAAAGCCTTAAATCTTATGATTTAGGGCTTTTTTGTTTTATTTCATTCAGATAAAACCAATTCATATCAAATAAAAAGTGTCCATTTGGTGTCCATTTTAAAATTATATATTTTTGGACACTTGGCCTTTTAAAGTACACAGAGGCCTATTTGTTGTCTGTTGTAATTATTTCTGCTCATGCTGTAGTGTCCATTTTAACAGTATGTAATATGAGCAATTCAAAAAACAATTCATTAAGCACTTTACTGTACGTAAAGAAACACCGAATCAAAGACGGCTTAGCGCCATTGTATTTAAGAATTTCAACTGGCAATTCGAAAGTAGAATGCTCCTTGAGCAGAAAAGTGGAATTCAAAAAATGGAATGTCCAGAAACAAAGGCTAAATGGTTCAGTTACAGAAGTAAATAAATTCAATCGCTTTCTTGACCAGTTAATTGATAAAATGCACAAGATTTTTGAAGAACTAATTCTTGAGAAAGAATTCATAACTGCAGAAGTAATCCGAAACAAACTGTTCAATGTGGAGGAGGAAAAGGAAATAACACTGCTGTATTTATCAAAATATCACTTCGAAAGCGCCAATCACAAACTCAAGTGGGGTACTTTAAAGCATTACCGGGTAACAGAAAGATATTTTGAACGCTTCCTAAAAGCAAAATTCAAGCTTTCAGATATCCCATTGAAGAAGATAGATTATAAATTCCTTATCGATTTTGAGGATTTTCTACGTAACTGGGAGCCAAAAGACCATCAAAAGCCAATGAATAATAATGGTGTTATGAAGCACATGATTCGGTTTCGTAAATTACTAAAACTGGCTCAAAGGCTCGATTGGATTGAAAAGAACCCATTCGTCAGTTACCAAACTCACTTCGAAAAAGTTGAAAGAGACTTCCTGGATGCCAATGAATTGAAGGCCATAGAAGAGAAAGAATTTTCGCTAAGTCGTTTAGATATGGTACGAGATATTTTCATTTTCAGCTGCTACACAGGCTTATCTTATGTTGATCTGTATCACTTGTCTGCAGATGATATTACTATAGGCATGGATGGCGAAAGATGGATTCATTTAAAGCGTATCAAAACGAATACTTCATTCTCAGTGATGCTATTGCCTAAGGCAGAACAGATAATCGAGAAATATGAAAATCACCCGAGAGTGTTTGAGAATCAGCTTTTGCCAGTGTTCTCCAATCAAAAAACAAACGCCTATTTAAAGGAGATTGCCGACATCTGCGAAATCAAGAAAAAGCTAACCTTTCATATAGCGCGTCATACCTTCGCTACAACGGTGACTTTAACCAATGGCGTTCCTATTGAAACGGTGAGCAAGATGCTTGGCCATACAAAACTGGCCACTACTCAAATTTATGCCAAGGTAGTAGAGAATAAAATCGGTACTGATATGGCGGCACTTAAGAAAAGGCTGAGCAACAACGAATTAGTAAAAAAGGCAGATTGATCTGCCTTTTTTTGCTTTAAGGGCACAATAAATATAATATTAATTAGTTTGTTTTATTGTTGTTTAACTACTGTAGTATATTTATGAATATTGATATAGTAATAAACAATTATAAACGAACCAATATTTCAGTCAAAATAGAACCAATGCTCCCCACTTTTGAACCAAAATTATTACAAACTCAAACCTTAGTGAAAAGTGAAGTATGAATTACAGTTATTTGACTATATCGTAAATGAATATTTTAATTCAAAAAACAATAGACCGCCTCTAAAAGAAGAAGAATTTAGAATATGGGCCGAAGACCTTGAGAGAGAAGAAGAGAGGATTAAACAATCCTTTATGATGTTAGCCTTCAGTGAAATTGAAGATAAGATCATCGAGCGTCAAATACAGCTTTATCAACAAAAGCTAATCCTAATTTCCAATCATATCTCACAGCAAGTCGGTTACCTATCGATCGAATATGAGCTTCAGTTAAAAGATGGAGATTACCTTTCTCAACTGGGTTTAATACTTATTGATTGTATCACAGCATTATTGACTTTCATTGAAAAACACTTTACCAAATACTTTAGCCAGGATAGTCAAATTCCTACATCCTATTTTATCAATTCGCAGAATCAATTGAGGAATCAACTAGTAAGAGTTAAAGAATTAGGTAAGCTAAAGAAAATTGATTCCTCGCTCCTTAAGATTATCAATCATCATATCAATACATTTATTGACAATCCAAAAAATGCTTCCTACAGAAAACTCATTTATTGCAAAACCTTCCTCGAGGAAATTGAAACGATTCTTTCAAGAGATTTAAAAGGCATTCGGCTTGAGAAGCAATTTATTTCAAACTTACTCTACTTGAATTTTAATGTATTTGCAATTTACAACTATATCAGCCTCAGGATAAAGAAAAACTATCAATCTAAATCTACTTATAGAGAGCAATTATTGCTTCTGCAGCTGTTCAAAAAGCTCATCAATCAATCACAAGTGAAACCTGATTTCGAATTCAACCAGGGTGTAGAAAGTCTAAAAGCAAGCCTAATAAATTGGGTCAATGAAGAGATATTCTTTTTCAAAGAAAGGAAGCAATTGGCAATTAAATTTAACCATCACCACACATTGATCAACAGGCCAGTATCAAACACCAAGATTTATAGCAAATTATCCGTAGGTCAATTAGCTTATTTAATGAAATTATTAGCAAACTCAAACATTATTGCTCCTGAAAATACCTCGAAGTTAGTAGAGTTCATTTCTAATAATTTCTCTACTAGTAGTCAAAAAGATATCTCACTCAAAAGCTTAAGAAACAAAATCTATTCTCCTGAAAATACCACCATTGAAAATGTTCAGGAAATTATGGAAACGCTGGTAGAAAAAGCCGAAAAAGATAAATCTTTAAATTAATTTCAATTTTTTTTCAATAAAAATCGCTGTTTCAAGCAAATTGAAGGGGGTTGCAGGGGGTTGCACAACCCCTTTGCAACTGTTTTCGCATTCCTCCTTTTTGCAGCTTTGCCATGACAACAAAAACAACTAAAATTTATGGCAGCAGAAGTTATTACAACAGACGACTTACGTGAATTCAAACTCGAACTCGTGGATGAATTCAGAAAGCTCCTTTCGGAGCAAAAAGGAGTTTCAACCAAAAAATGGTTAAAATCCGATGAGGTCAGAAAACTCCTGGGCATTAGTCCAGGAACACTTCAAAATCTCAGAGTAAACGGCACCTTGCCCTTTACCAAAATGGGCGGGGTTTTGTACTACGATTCTCAGGACATTCACAGCATTTTGGAACAAAACAAAATAAACTGATGGATACTCATGAAAACTCAACACAGGAATCGGTGAATTTCATTCACCAGTTCCTATCAGCAATGGATAAAATTTCTGAAACTCCTGAAATGAATCCTTCTCATGTTAGTCTCTACATTGGCTTGTTTACGATATGGAATTATAGCCATTTTAAAAACCCTATTTCCATCAGTAGAAAAGAGGTTATGACGGTTTCAAAAATAGGCTCAAAACACACCTATCATAAGTGCTTGAAAGACCTCCACAAAATGGGCTTTCTGAAATATTTTCCATCTCACAATCCCATGAAAGGTAGCCTAATAGAGATGTTCATTTTCGGTACAAGTACTGAACAAGTATTGAACAACCTTAGGGGCAATATCGGGACAAGTACTGCACTAGCTGGGGGCAAAAGTGGTACAAGTAGTGAACAAGTAGTGCACCCTTACATAAACAATACAAACTATATAAACAATAAACAATATATATATGAAAAAAATAAAAATTCAGAAAAAGGAAAAAAAGGAAAAACTAAAAGCAGCACAAATTCAAGAGCTTCAGCTCCAGTCTCGGATCTTGGCAAAAACGCATCACCAAAAGATTCGCGTTTCACACCACCATCAAAAAAAGAGTTGAGAGTGTTCTTTGAGCAGCAAACCGAAGAGTATTCAATACCGGTTCGCTTCGCTCCCGTGGAGGCTGAAAAGTTTTTCAATTACTATTCCGCCAAAGGCTGGAAAGTGGGCTCAAAATCACCCATGAAAGATTGGAAAGCAGCTGTCCGTAACTGGCTCTTGAATTTCAAAAAATTCAACAACATCCAAGAAGAAAAAAACGCAGCCGGCAAACTCCACAACAATGAACAAAAAAGCTATGACATACCACTTTAACCACCGTAGCCTTGGCGAAGGAGGTCTATATCACATTCAAAATCAAGGATAAAATGGAAAACTATAGTACTCAATTAGCTTTTAGCACAATCCCAAAGCGGGAAGGAAGGGCAAAATGGCGGGCCAGCGCTGGCTTCGCGTATGGCAGCATCATTTTGCCTTGATTTTTGCCATACTTTTTATCAAGAAAAAGTATGAGGTCAATAACTCAAGTAGATAAAGTAAAAGCTTATGAAATCAAGCAATATGCAAATAGGCACAATCCCTAGGCGGGGTGGTCTGGTGAAAAGGCGGGCTGGAGTAGGCCTAAAGCGTAGTAGCATCTTTTCACCATGCCTTTTGAATACTTTTTGGCTAGAAAAAGTATTAAGCAACGGAATTCAACTAATAGCAAATCTAGAAGTTAATTGCAATGAATGACATTAAACAACCTCAGAACTACTCCTCCAAAAAATTCCAATTCGAAAAATGCCTTGAATTCCTCCACAAAGCAGGTCAATCAGAATTTGGAGATCATTTTAAAGTTTACCCTGCAGACTATGAAATCATTTTCAAAATACTGGCGTATTTTTTCGAGGATGAAAAACTCTGTGAACAATACAAACTTTCCATAAGAAAAGGTCTTCTTTTAACCGGACCGGTAGGCTGCGGCAAAACAACACTCATGATGCTCTTCCGCCACTTCCTCCACACAGTCCATAAATACCCGGTCAAATCAACCAGAGAAATTTCTTACGAATTTCTCGACCATGGCTTTTCCCTAATCAATAAATACTCAAAAGCCCACTTCCAACGCTACCAAGACCAAATGGTGCCTCGCACCCTTTGCCTTGATGATCTAGGCCTAGAATCCACCATCAAACATTTTGGAAATGAAACCAACACAATAGCCGAAATCCTGCTCAACCGCTACAGTCTTTTCACCACCAGAGGAATGATTACACATGCTACAACCAACTTAAATCCTGATGAATTGGAGAATCTCTATGGAAACAGAGTAAGGTCACGAATGAGAGAAATGTTTAATCTCATCTCGTTTAATTCAAAAGACAAAAGAATATAGCATTGAACAATGTACATATCTCTACTCCCTTAAAGCATCAATTTAATCCAATGACATTATTAGGAAGCCTTACTTTCTATTTTTGATTTTTCAATAATATCAAGAATATCTTTTTCAATTGGCATGGATTGCAACGGAGGAACATTAGCTCCCCCTGTATTCCCCACAGGAATCCTTCCCACAAAAGATTTCACACCCCCTACAAGTAATCTAGGTATCTGCCCAATAATTTCTTTAGTGCTTTTTATTCTTATGCCAAATTTTAACATCAACCAATGAACTTCGGAATGTTGAAAAGGATAGGGCTGGCCTAAGACATGAGCCCGTTCTAACTGTTGCCAGGCTTTTGGCAATTCTTTTTTATTTAAGTATTCCCTATATAATTCCAATTCTTTGCAGTAATAAATTTTGAGTCTTTCAGGCATTAATGTATTGAAATTCATATCAAAATATTTTTTGAACGAAAATACAGGATAATTCAATGCAGTAGAATTGCAATTATTAGAAAGTAAAAATGCTTTATATTATTTCTTCAAATTGCTCTATGAACAAGTCTAGGCATACGGCCAAAAGTATAATTAAAGTTTGAAATTTTTCAAGCTTACCCACTATTAACAATCCATTTACAACTCAACTAGCGCATTTCCCGCAAATACCCTTTACTACCAAATTCGCCTCTTCTGATATGAATTTTTGTGGTAAACTAATCTCTGGGATTTTATATTTAGGTAGGCAAATGGTCTCATTACATTCCTTGCAATGAAAATGGACATGCAAGTCTCGCTCTAATTCACATTTGCAACCATCTTCACATAATGCATATTTGGGTGCACCTGTACCATCATCAATGCTATGGACTAGCCCATTTTCCTGAAATGTTTTAAGCGTGCGAAATAAGGTCACTCTATCAGATTTTTCAACCTCCTTTTCCAAATCAGTCAAACTAATGGCAATTTCTTGATCTAGCAAGGCTTCTAATACCAACAGACGCATAGCCGTTGGTCTAATATTCTTTTCTTGTAAATTCTTTTCAAGTTCCCTTATTTTCATTTCTTGATCTTTAACAATCATCTAACTCACAATTTTCCTCCATGCTTTCAGTTTCAATCGTAATATGATTAACAGATTCATCCTTTAATTCATTACGAGCTTTTTTCTTGATCTCTGAAAGCTCCGATAATCTAAAATCTTCTTTCAATCTTATGTGAATACTCATAATATGATAATTTCCGTCCAAAGACCACACATGGCAATCGTGCACATCTTTAATCTCATCAATCACTTCCAATTTCTTCCGTATTTTATCAATTGATACATCAGAAGGAATTCCTTGCATTACAACGAGCAAACTCTTTTTTAGATTCTTATAGACATTGTATAGCACGAATAAGGATATTAATACAGAAAGTAATGGGTCAATAAATGGAGCATCAAAATACATCATGATAATACTTCCTATAAACACGGCAACCCATCCTAATACATCCTCCAGTAGGTGCAATGAGACTACTTTTTCATTCAGAGATTCACCCTTTCTCAGTTTAAAGACAGCTGCTCCATTCACGATAATGCCCAGTATAGAAAGGTACAGCATTCCTTCTACATTGGTTTCTTCAGGATTGAAAAGACCGGGAATTGCCTTAGTTAAGATAAACATAGAGCCTGCCACTAATACTATGGAATTTATGATAGCACCTAATAGGGAAAATCGTTTATATCCAAACGAAAAGGTCTTTGTTCTGCCTTTTTTGGACAATTTTTGAAAATACCAGGATAGGCCCAAGCTCAAGCTATCTCCCAAATCATGTAAGGCATCAGATAAAATAGCCAAACTATTGGTGTACAGCCCACCAATAATTTCAATTATCGTAAATGCGAGGTTGAGGAAGAAGGCTACTTTTACATTGCCTTCAGAATGATCATGTGAATGTTCGTTATTATTTCCCATAATTATTTTGAAAGATTTAAGATTCTTATTGCGCCTCGAATCACAAAGGTGAAAACTATTCCACCAATTACTAAATCTGGCCATTTACTCTCTAATAAATACACCAGTACACCCGCCAAAATCACACCGCCATTCACAATTATATCATTAGAGGTAAAAATGCTACTCGCTTGCATGTGAGCCTCATTACTTTTTGCTTTATTGATTAGCCAAAGTGTCACTAAATTTCCTGCTAGGGCTAGGATTGAAATTATAATCATCCAGTGAAACAAAGGTGTTCCACTTTCAGTAAAAAATCTTCTCAATACCTCCAAAAAACCTAAAAGAGCCAAGCCCATTTGAAAATAGCCACTTATTTTTGCCACTTTCTTTTTCCTAGCAACAGCAGCACCAACTGCCAATAAACTAAGCCCATAAACAATAGAGTCTGCTAGCATGTCCAAGGAATCAGCAACTAAGCCCATAGAGCTTGAAATCCAGCCTGTAGTCATCTCAATTACAAAAAAGACTACATTTATTCCTAACACCCACCAAAGTACTTTTCTCTGCTGCCGATGATCAACAATTTCTGGCAAGTCTGCTTCTTGGGTGTTTACTAATTTTTCATTCAGTTGAAGTTCGGCTAGGGCGTTTTGAATGCCATCAATTTCAGCACTATGATATACCTGCAATTGTCGATGGGGAATATCAAATTCAAGCTGCTTAACCTCTTCTAAACTTTCTAGTTTCATTCGAATCATCTGTTCCTCAGAGGCGCAATCCATTTTATGTATTTTAAAAGTGCTCTTATTCATATTTTGTTAAATATTAACTGATACAAAACCGCATGTTCTGAAAATTTTGAAATTCAATCTAATGTCCATGAGAAGCCTTACTTTTATTCATCTCTGAAATCAAATAGTAAGCATCACTCCATGCGACTAACGCCCCTGCTGGAAGTGACTCAAGAAGTTTTATCTCAACCCATCCATCAGCCTTCATACCAGTTCGTATTTCCACTGCTTGAAAGGCCCATTCTGTTTCACCATCTTTTTGAAGTTTTTCAGCAAGGAAAATATAGGGCTTTCCTTCTTCTTCTATAATGGCCTCCTCTGGTAATGCCATTACCTTTTCTTTACTAGTCTCAATTTTTGCATTAATATACATTCCAGGAATTAAGAAATTCTTTTTCTGCTCTATTTCTGCATGAACATGTACCGCTTTAGGATTCTGCTCAAACTTCTTACCCACAGAATATATTTTAGCCGATAAATTCGAGCCCGGCACTGTAGCCACTGAGAATTTAATTTCTTGACCGACTTCTACCTTATGAACATCTTTTTCAAACACCATCAAATCCGCATGAACATGTTCTGTATTTACAATCATGAACATTTCAGTTTGAGGCTCAACATATTGCCCTATCTGAACTTTTACTTTTTCTATGTATCCATTTATTGGACTTATAACGGGTACATATTGATAAATCTCACCCTCCTTTATGCTTTCTATATTTAAACTCAATTGCTTTAATTGAGCTTCATAGCCCTTTATTTCTCCTTTCACAGCTTGATAATTAGCCAAGGTCTGCTGATAATCCTTTCCTGAGCCTACTTCCTCCTCATAAAGGCGCTTTTGTCTTTGCATCTCTTTTTCAAGATACTGGAATTGACTATAAGCTTGGATGTAATTACTTTGAAGATTGGCAAGATTAGGGTGCGACAAGAAAGCCAATACTTCACCCTTTCTCACCTTATCTCCTTCAATTACCTTTATACTAGTCACATTGGCTCCTAAAATACCAGTAACGGTAGCTTCATGCTGTGGGGGCACTTCTAGTTGACCATTAGCCTCCACAATTCCAGATAGGCTACGACTCGGCAAGGAATCTACCTTTATGCCTAGGCTTTCAAACTTAAGATGGGAGAGGTGTAAAACTCCCATTCCTTCTTCTTTATGCTCCGATTCTTCTTCTGTTTTTTCCGTTAGCTTATTTTCGGCTGATTTATTGTCACAACCTGAAATTATTGTTCCAAAAAAGAATACCAGAATATATATAATTTGATTTTTCATTGCTTTATGTTTTATAAATCCGATGACTTATTTTGATGTTTTTAAATAATATTCTAATTGATAGCGACTCTCCAGGTATTTACCGAAAGCATTCCATGAATCCACTTCTATACTTATCGCGTCTTTTATATTTTGTAGAAAAGAAACATAGTCAATAGCTCCCTCTCTGTAGGCTGCAATAGCACCTTTTCGCTGTTCAGTAGCAAGAGGCAATGCTTCCTCATTATAATAATTCCATGAATTATACCACTTCAGGTATTGCGATCGAACACGATTATATTCATTATTCAATTCCAACTCAGCCTGCCGGTAATTTTGCTTTGCAATATCCTTTTGAATTTTAGCAGACTGCGACCTACCTAGTTCAGGTGCAAAAAATAAAGGAATTTTTATACCTATCTGATAGGTATAAAACCCAGACTGGCCTGCAATTTCCTGTCTGCCATATTGCCCTTGCAACTTCGGCAGAAACTGTGACCGCCTCTCCCTTATGATGGCATCTGCCACTTCAACTTCTTGTGCCGAAATATCCAATAATGGATGACTTCTTAGAGAATCTGCCACAAAATTTAGCGGATCATCTAATTGTTCTGATGGAATATCTGCTACGGTGAATAAGCTATCATTAGCAAACCACAGATTCAGTCGTTGCAGGGCACTTAGGTAGTCTCTGTAGGCTTGCTCTCTTTCAATATGTACTTTGTTGGCTTGATTGGCTGTTGCTAAAAATTCTAACTTAGAAGTAGCTTCTGTTTCCAATCTGATTTTAGCTGCTCTCTCTATATCCCTAAAAACAGAATCAAGTTTATCGTAAACTTCAAACTTATTTTTTGCTACATAAAGCATTCCCCAGGCAGTACTTACTTCGCGCTCCAGCTCAATAATGGATAGCCCAAGTGCTTTTTCTGCTAATACCACCTGTTCCTTTTGAAGGTTTCGCTTAGAGGCGACACCAAAAACATCAATATTTTGCTGTTGAAAGCCAATGCTTGTGTACACTCCATTAGAACCATTGCCCGCTTCTTCTCTTCCTGTGAAAATCTGAGTATTCCCCAAATCCCAAGCTGTTTTCTTTAGTACTAGTTGCTTTTCAATTTCCAGTTTTGCCGATTTGATTTTAGGATAATTCTCGACCGCCTTTTTCTTAGCCTCATCTAAAGTGATTTCATTAAACGAATCTTGCTGAACACCTTGTGCATGGCCTGAGCTTGACAAACCAAATAATCCTCCACAAATGATAAGTATAATAATAACATTGACACTTGGTGATCTTAGTCCTTTTCTCCTGTCAATTCTTCCTTCAACAAAAGTGTAAAGCACTGGCAATACTACCAGCGTAAGCATCGTGGCAGTAAGCATCCCTCCAATGACTACTGTGGCCAAAGGCCGCTGTACTTCAGCTCCTGCGGAGGCAGAAAATGCCATCGGTAAAAATCCAAAAATATCGGTTGTTGCAGTAAGCATAATTGGTCTGATTCGTTCTTTGGTTCCTGTTAAAATTCGTTCTCTAATACTTGTAACACCTTCTTCTTTCAATGAATTGAACCGATTGATTAATACCAACCCATTCAAAACGGCTACCCCAAATAGTACGATAAAGCCTACCCCTGCTGAAATACTGAAGGGCATATCTCGCAGCCAAAGAGCAAAAACACCCCCAATTGCAGCTAGTGGAATAGCGATATAAATCATAATGGATTGCGAGAAGGATTTTAAGGCAAAGTATAACAGTACAAATATTAAGAAGAGTGCTATGGGTACAACAATCATCAAACGACTTTTTGCCCGCTCCAGATTTTCAAATTCACCGCCATAGCTTATATAATACCCGGGAGGTAAGTCAAGCTCGGCATCCAGCTTAGCTTGAATGTCTTTCACTACAGATTCAACATCTCTGCCTCTTGTATTGACGCCCACATAAGTTCTCCTATAAGTGTCATCGCGTGAAATCTGCATGGGTCCTGGCACATAACTAATGTCTGCTACCTCTTTAATGGGTACTTGCGTACCGTCTGGCAAATCTATATACAGGGTCTGTAAATCCTCTATACTTTGCCTGTAGGCTTCATCAAATCGAATGACCAAATCGAAACGCTTTTCTCCTTCAAAAATCACCCCCGCTACTCCTCCAGCAAAGGCTGAGCTTACATATTCATTCAGCTTTTGAATGTCCAATCCATATTGCGCAATCTTATCGCGATTATAGCGCACTGTCATTTGAGGTAAGCCTGATGTCCGTTCAGGATTAACATCTCCAGCACCCGGCACAGTCTCAATAATTTCAGCCATTTCCTGTACCTTCTTAGCAAGAATATCTAAATCATCACCATATAATTTAACGGCAATATCTTCCCGTACCCCCTCTAGTAATTCGTTGAATCGCAGCTCTACCGGCTGTGTAAAAACAAAATTCACACCCGTAAGATGCGTTTCGAGCTTTTCCTTGATTTTCGCTATCAATTCATTTTTTGTCTTAGCGGAAACCCATTGATCTTTATCTTTTTCCAATATTAAATACATATCGGCTATGTCCATTGGCATGGGGTCTGTTGGTATATCTGCCACACCAATGCGAGCAGTAACAGTTTTAATCTCAGGGAAATTTTCGAGCAATAGTTGCTCTATTTTAATCGAAACCTTCTTCGATTCACTAAGCGAACTCCCAGGGCGAACTAATGCTTGCATGGCAATATCCCCTTCATCCAACTGAGGTACAAATTCGCCTCCCATTTTGGAAAATGTATAACCTGCCACCCCCAGTAAAGCAATGGCAAAGATGATAACCAGCATTTTGAAGCGTAAAGCTCCATTCAATAAAGGGAGGTAAGCATTATGAATGGCGCTTATGATTTTATCGCTCACCTTTTCTAAGCCTCGCTCAAATCTGCCAAACCAATTCTTTTTATTTTGAATGGGCTTCATCAGTAAGGCCGACATCATCGGAACGTAAGTCAAGCATAGGAGAATAGCCCCTATCATGGCGAAGCCAAAGGTGTAAGCCATGGGCTGAAACATTTTACCTTCTACTCCTGTGAGAAATAAAATAGGAGCAAAAACAATCAATATAATGATTTGACCAAAAAATGCGGAACCCATCATAGTGCTACCTGCATCATAAGCCAAATCATCCATCACGCCCTGATTAAATTTTACTTTACCAGACCTAATCCGCTTTTGTACTTCATAAACAGTTCCTTCAATAATGATGACAGCTCCATCTATGATAATCCCAAAATCGATGGCTCCTAAACTCATAAGATTAGCCCAAACACCAAATTGCTTCATTAGTATAAAAGCAAATAGAAGCGAAAGCGGAATAGTAGTAGCGGTGATAATACCACCTCGTAAACTACCTAAAAGCAATACCAAGGCAAAAATCACAATTAAAGCTCCCTCAATCAAATTGGTTTTAACCGTATCAGTGGTTCTTGAAATCAAATCACTTCTGTCAATTATCGTATTGATGCTTAAACCTTCAGGAAGCGATTTTTCCACTTCTGCCATACGGTCTTTCACATCCTGTATGACCTTATTTGGGTTAGCTCCTTTGAGCATCATGATAATGCCACCAACTGCTTCTTTTCCATCCTGGGTAAAAGCTCCATAGCGCACTTGATTTCCGAAATGCACTTTTTCCGCTATATCCGCAATAGTGATAGGAATACCGTTTTCTGTCTTCACCGATATCTTACGGATATCATCTAATGATCTAATTAAACCTTCCCCTCGTATGAAGTTAGACATGTGGTTTTTCTCTATGTAGGCGCCTCCCGTATTAACATTATTTCTAGCCAGTGCCTCATAAACTTGAGAAATACTTACGTTCATGGCATTAAGCTTTTCAGGATTAATGGCTACTTCATATTGCTTGATATACCCGCCAAAAGAGTTAATATCAACTACTCCCTTCAGTAAGGTCAATTGCCGTTTTACGATCCAATCTTGTATACTTCGAAGCTCCATTGGGGAATATACCGAGTCATAGCCCTCCTCAGGCTGAATAGTATATTCGTAAATTTGACCCAAGCCTGTTGTTATCGGCCCCATACTTGGGCTTCCAAATTTATCA
This sequence comes from uncultured Marivirga sp., assembly GCF_963974845.1. Taxonomy (NCBI): domain Bacteria; kingdom Pseudomonadati; phylum Bacteroidota; class Cytophagia; order Cytophagales; family Marivirgaceae; genus Marivirga; species uncultured Marivirga sp. The sequence continues at coordinate 650,513 of NZ_CAXBEQ010000001.1, read as the reverse complement.
GGGATGGTTTCCTGTAAGTCGTTAAGCTTTTCTTGTACTAATTGCCTCGGCAAATAAGTACCCATATCATCCTCAAATACGATGGTTACAACCGAGAGGCCAAACCGTGAAACTGACCTAATTTCATTGACTCCCGGCAAGTTACCCATAGCCAATTCCACAGGGTAAGTCACAAACTGTTCTATATCCTCCGTGGCTAGATTAGGCGAAACGGTCATCACTTGCACCTGATTATTGGTAATATCGGGTACAGAACCCAAATTGACCGTGTACATAGAGTATGTTCCAACTCCTATGAGTGCCATAGTGAGCAGACCCACAATAAATTTATTCTTTATAGAAAAAGAAATGATTTTATTAATCATAAGACTTTTAATTAGTTATTTAAAAAGAGGAAAATGGACACAATCTAATTTGAATGGTCATCTTAGAGACCAACTCAATAGACATCACCAATACCTATTTAAAGCTTGATGAGGTGTTTATTTCCTTCAATTTTTAATGAATCATTTAGATTTTCCTCAGGCTGAAAGAATAAAAGAATCTTCCAGCTGTTAAGGCTTCTTGGAATTGCTCATTCAATCAGTATAGTAGTACTCCTTAGCAATTTCTAAATGCCAATCATTATCAAAAGGGCGCACCTGTCCTGTTGAATAAAGCTTTATAGACGAGGAGGTTTTAGGAAGTCGAAGATTTCAATAGTTCTGAAATCCTGATAATAGAGAGAATAAGAACCTGATAATAGATCAGGATGTGAAAATGGAATTTCTGTTATAGGAAAGAAATGGAGATGGCAGCAATGACATACACAGAGCGGTGAACAAGCATCTTCTTCCTGATTATGCTCGTGGCTTTGATTTTCATTTGCCAAATCACGATAAGAAGTTATTTCTTGATCATTATTTATTGATTTAGCATCAGAGCAGGGTATCCCGCAAAGCGCAATCAAATAAAAACTCAATATGTAGCATAAAACTTTCACGAAAGCAAAGGTAGAGATTAAATCCATGCAAGGCTATTGCATTTATGCAACTAGGCAAATCAACTATATTGGTAAACCAGAAATCAAAGCTGTTTTTGATAAATCACTCTTAACATATTAAAAATTTAACTTCTCCTAATCGAGCTTCCTGCGAAACAAAACGCATTGGTAAATTTTAAACTGAACTTTTAATCTCCTCTGGAACAAGCTCTCTAACTTCTTTATAATCAATTCTCAAAATATCCCTTAAAGTGGGGGATAAACTCACACCCCTTACTCAGTCTCCTCCTCGGGAGAAAGATTAAGTATAGATTTCCAGCCATTAGATGCGAGCTAGTCCAATAGCCGAAATCCATCTCAATCGGTACCATTAACTTGAACATTCTTCAATTCTAACGAATAAATGGCGTGCAAAAACAATGATGTCTGATTTAATGTTGATTACCTGTAATTTTCAGATAACATCTTAAATTACCTAGCTTTTGCTTAGTAGCCTACAAAATAAATCGCAATAAAATGGAGCAATTAGTTAAAGACGAAAAACTTGAATTAAAATATCAACCAGGAAAAGGCGCCTGGACTTACCATATTCAAATTCCAAACACAAAACACATAGTGGGGAGGTGGGGCTCTATGAAGGTTTCAGGAACAATTGACGACTATAAAATAGAGAGTCATAACTTAGCAAAAATAGGAGATCAGGATAAACTAATTTCTGTAAATAGCACAATTAGAAAAGCAATCAATAAAAGCGGTGGCGACACGGTAACAGTAACTCTCTATTTACAAACTTCCAATGAGCAAATTACAGAAAAGGAAGTTTTAGAAACTTTCAAAGATTCAGGCGTATTGACAGCATTTAAAAAATTGGCAGAAGAAGAGAGAAATCAAATTATCGGTAAAATAATTTCATTGAAATCAGAAGAAAAGCAAGTAAAAATAATTTTGAAATACATTGACCAACTAAGCAAAAATAATGATTAAGCAAACTTCACTTGATTTCCTTTAATAGGATATTTAAGTACCTAAATCAAATTCATAATCCCTCATTTTACAACCTCCACTTCCTCCAAAACATCCAACCCCTCCAATAACCCGTTAATCTTCCGAACATGATTCCTTACAACCCCTTTATAAAACGCTAATTGCTCTTTATCATCACCAATATTTTCATACTGTTTTTTGAGCCTTTCTAACTCCTCAAACGCTTTTAAAACAGCAGGATCACTAGTCAAATCCTCCACATGCAATTGTCCATATTTAGAAACCAAAAATGTAGGGTAAAACATATTCACAGCGAGATAATCCTTTGGATCAGTGGTAAATAATTCATGAGCACTTTTAGCTCCATAAGATTTTAAGATTTCAATTGCCTCAAGTGAAGATTCGTCCTTATCTCCAAAAACTTCATAAGCCGAATAATGAAGTGATTCAATATCATCTAAAACAGTCTCGAAAGTCTCTGGTGTAATGGTATTAGGATTGGCACCCAATTCTAGAAATAATTTCAATCGCTCAGGATCTTCACTTAATGCCAGGGAATACAAACTGATAACATACTCATCATCATGGGTATTAATATCCGCTCCCGCTTCATTCACTAAATAGCGTATTACATCATGATCCAATTTACTATAGTAGCTCGCAGTAGCCTGAAAAATAGTTTCCTTATCTGCATTCCGGGCATTAATATCAGCTCCTTGGGCAATCAAAGGTTTTATCCTTTCCATAAAGCCTGGACCTCTCTTTAAATTCTCATAGAGTTTATCATTCAGTGCTGAACCAAAGTCATATTGTGCTGATTTGCTCTCTTGATTTTCGAAAATGAATCGAGTTAGTTTTAATACTTTATTGAATCATACAAACTTATACAATTATCAACATTAAGACTAAACCTAAAGGTCTACCCTTCATATAAAATTCATATATTTGAAATCAGTAATTACAGGATTTAGACATATTAATTAATTTTAAATACCAACACTCAATTGAAAATAAGAGATAAAATCAATGAAAGCTTCAAACTCAAAAAGCAATTCGAACACCTTTTAGAAGTAGCTAAAAAAGCAGTAGAAATGGCAATAGAACAAGATGAAAATGCAGCCTCAGCTTGGATTAACGACCAAACGAAAGACCTTGAATTAAATTAAAAATGAGCAACAACCTTAACCCAAACCAAAGTGAATTCCTCCTCTACGTTTCTCAGGCGGGAGAAGTAAAGGTAGATGTCTTATTACAAGATGAAACCGTTTGGCTTACCCAAAAAGGTATGCAAGAGCTATTCGAAAAAGCCAAATCTACAATATCGGAGCATATTAGTAATGTATTTGAAGAAGGTGAACTGGATGAGAAAGTGGTAGTTCGGGATTTCCGAACTACCAGTCCGCATGGCGCTATCAAAGGGAAAACACAAGAAAACACCGTAAGGTACTATAACTTGGATGTCATCATTTCTGTGGGTTACCGAGTAAAGTCACAGCGTGGTACACAATTCCGTATTTGGGCAACCAAAGTTTTACGTGAATTCATTATCAAAGGCTTTGCTATGGATGACGAACGTTTAAAACAAGGTTCTGCCCAATTTGGTAAAGATTACTTCGATGAGCTGCTAGAACGGATTCGGGAGATTCGAGCAAGTGAAAGAAGATTCTACCAAAAAATCACCGATATCTATGCTCAATGTAGCATTGATTACGATCCTAAAGCAGAAATCTCGCAGACATTCTTCAAAACAGTGCAAAACAAACTCCATTGGGCTATTACGGGTCATACCGCAGCTGAAATCATTAAAGAAAGAGCGGATGCTAAAAAACCGCATATGGGCTTAACCACCTGGAAAAGCGCACCAAAAGGAAAAGTACTTAAAACCGATATAGTAGTAGCCAAGAATTACTTAGAAGAAAAAGAACTCAAAGACCTCAACCGTATAGTCACCATGTATTTAGATTTTGCTGAGCTTCAGGCAGAAAGACAAAACCCTATGAAAATGAGCGATTGGATAAGCAAACTGGATGGCTTTTTACAATTTAATGATTACAAAGTTTTAAAGGATGCCGGTAAAATCTCAGCACAGATAGCCAAACAACTAGCAGAAAAAGAATACCAGAAATTCAGAGTAGACCAAGATAAAAATTTCGAATCTGACTTCGATAAAGAGGTAAAACGCATCACCAAAAAACGGAATAAATAGCATGTAAAACACCTGAGGAAATGCAAAATATTCGAATCAAATCATCCCTTCAAGATTTCAATGAATCAATAGCACCTGTGATTGACCATTTAAAGGAGTTATACAAAAAGGAAATTAGAAGTGACCGGGGATTAAGAAATGCTATCGAGAAAAGAAATACTTTAGATGAACAATTGCAGACTATTTTTACCAAATCATTTTCTGATCCGGATAGTTGGTTATGGAATAATTATGAATCTTATGGCATTGACAAATTTATAGGGTGGCACTATATAGGCAAAGAAGATACTTTTCAAGATAAATGTAATAACATCAATAGAACCTTAAATAACAGGATAGAATTTTTAGATCAATTCTCATCGATACTTCCTCACTTAGATGTCATTCTGAAAAGAGAGCCTTTAATTGACATTGAAAACCCTAATATTGAAGATATTCTTTATCTGATACTTTTCAAATTAAATAATCTAAAAGGAAATAATCTAAATTCTGTCCAGTGGATTTTAGCAGGAAATGGAATTACTCTCCCTAGAGGTGATGATGAATTAAAAGAAATTATTCAAGAGCTTTTAAAGTCTTCTTTCATAACAAACGATTATAAATCATACCAAATTACCATTAAAGGAGAATTGCAACTAGGTAGATGGCAACGATCCAGAGAAAGAAAAACAGTTAAGCAAAGTAAAAATTCCATTGATGAAGTAATAAAAGAACTCAAAATACTGGGCCTTGGTCAAGAAATACTATTTAATGAATTAGAAGAACTCAATGCACTAAGTAAGACCTTAAACCAGAAAAATTGGAAGCAATTGGTGAAAGGAAAAATATTTGATCTCACCTTATCAGAAATCATCAATAAGGAAACAGCTTCTTTCATAGTTTCTAAAATCTTACCAAATAAAGATTTTAAATACTTATTATCAAAAGGCAGTGAGAACTTATGATTTATCAAGTTCAAAGTAAAAAACAAACTGAAGCTCCCAACTAGTACCGGTTACCTATTCAAAATAGTATAATCTAAATTCCACGTTTACCGTTAAGCACAGTTTAGTCAAGAAGGCAACCTTGTCCGCTTGTGCCCATCATTTCAAAAACCTGTAAATTACCCAGGGTGGTAAAAAATTAAATCAAACGCACCAGCCTTTCAATCTCCTTACCTTTTGGGGAAGGATTAAGGAAGGGGCTTTTTGAGATAGAACTAACAATGGAACACCATCAATTTTAAATAGTATTTTTATGCATTCATTATCACTTTTCAATACTTTTTGCATAAAATCACTAAAGCGTTCTATCATTAAATTGATGCAGAAATCAACTCAATTCCCTCCCTTGGCAAGCGTGGTGATTGTGCCCAAACTACCTTAATTCGGTCAATAATATTGAATAGCTACAATATGCCTTATATCAAAATACTGTATTTAAGTATTTGCTTAAATAATGAACTTCATTAACTTGCATGCGTTATGGAAGTACAAATAAAGTAACCATGGATAAAAATCAATCATGTATAAGGGTATTGGCTGATGAAGTACAAATTCAGCAATGCAAAGAAAATCTCGAAGAAAACAAAGAATCATTCGGTAAGCTGAGTAGCATCCTGAATTTAGCCGGTAATGAGGTCAGACTGAAAATACTTTACCTTTTAGAACAAGAAGGCCAATTATGCCCCTGTGATCTTTCCGATATTTTGGGAATGAGTATTCCTGCAATATCTCAGCACATCCGAAAAATGAAAGACCGGAATATCATCACAGGAAAACGAAGCGGTCAAACCATTTTTTATGCAATTAATGAAGAACATTTAGAGCTTCTAAAACCCTTGTTTCAGGAAATCACAGTTGGTGACAAAAAAGAAATGATATGACTACGCAGGAAAACTCAAATATTGAATCCAATAATAACAAAAAACTTTTAGGGGCAGGATTAGTATCTGCAATTGCAGCATCAATATGCTGTATCACCCCGGTTTTAGCCCTGGTTTCAGGTGCATCTGGGATTGCTTCCACATTTTCGTGGTTAGATCCTTTGAGACCATATCTAATAGCAGTGACCATACTGGTTTTAGCTTTTGCCTGGTATCAAAAATTGAAACCCAGAACGGAAGAGGAAATAGCTTGTGCTTGTGAAGAGGACGAAAAACCCAATTTTTGGCAAAGCAAGAAGTTTCTGGGAATTGTAACGGTTTTTGCGGTGGTGATGATGGCTTTTCCTCTGTATGCTGATATGTTTTATCCTTCACAAGATCAAAAACAGACTATTGTGGTAGAAACTGATAATCTGCAAACTACCACTTTCGAAATCAAGGGGATGACCTGTAATGGCTGTGCTTCGCATGTAGAGAATGATGTTAATAAACTAAACGGTATAGTGGAAGTAGATGCGAGTTACGAAGATGCTGATGCTATGGTAAAATATGATCAATCAAAAGTAACTAGTGAAGAAATTAAGGCAGCCATAAACGGCACAGGCTATAAAGTAATCAGTCAGAAATAATTATGAAGAAATACGATTTATTTGTAATTGGCTCTGGCATGGCAGGGATGAATATCGCCAATCGCTGTGCGTCAAAAGGATTGAAAGTAGGCATAACAGATGAACTGCCTTATGGAGGTACTTGCGCTTTGAGGGGTTGCGATCCCAAGAAAATTATGCTGGCAGCTACGGAATTAAAGCATCTCGCCTCTAATCTGGCGGATAAGGATATCTCTGATATTCCTCAAATTTCTTGGAAAGACGCCATGAAAAGCAAACAGGGATTTGTGGAAATTATGCCTACTAAATTAGAAAAAGGCTATGAGAAAAATGGGATTGATACCTTTCATACTTCTGCCCGCTTCATAATAGAAAATCAACTAAAGGTAGGTGATGAGATGATAGAAGCAACTAAGATTGTGATTGCCACAGGAGCGAAAGCCCGCAAGCTTGATTTTCCCGGTGGAGACCTGGCACTCACAAGTACCGACTTTTTAAATTTCGAAAACCTCCCCAAATCCCTCATATTTATAGGTGGCGGCTATATAGCTTTTGAATTCGCCCACATGGCTGCTCGCTATGGCAGTAAAGTGACTATTATTCACCGAGGAGAAAGACCTCTGGAGAATTTTGATCCTTTTATTGTGGACCAAATTACTAAAGCCACGGAAGAATTAGATATAGAGTTAATACTGAACACAGAGGTCAGCAAAATCGAAAAATCGGAAGCTGGATATAAAGTCATTGCTAATCCTGATGGTAATGAAAAGAACTGGGAAGCTGAAGTGGTAATAAATTCAGCAGGAAGGCTGCCTGCTATTTTTGACCTTGATTTAGATAAGGGCAATGTGAAGTCCACTCAAAAAGGAATAGTCGCAAACGAATATCTGCAAAGTACATCAAACCCAAATGTATATGTTGCCGGAGATGCAGCTGCTACAGATGGCAAGCCTCTTACTCCTGTGGCCGTAATGGAGGGTCATATTGTGGCGTCCAACATTTTAAAAGAAAACAGCAAAAAGCCTGATTACAGTGCTATACCAACTGTGGTTTTTACCTCACCAGCAATTGCATCAGTAGGACTATCTGAAGAGGAGGCCAACCAAATGGGATTGAATATCATTGTTAAAAAGAATAGTGTTCCTAATTGGTTTACAGCCAAAAGGCTCAATGAAAAGACCTATGCTTATAAAACACTTATAGAAAAAGACAGCGGTAAAATTTTAGGTGCACATCTTATCGGGCCACATGCAGAAGAAGTTATTAATCTTTTTGCCATGGCCATTAAAGGAGGCCTGACTTCAAAAGACATAAAAACCATGATCCTTACCTATCCCTCAGCAAGTTCAGATATAGTGTACATGGTCTAAATATTAAAATCATAAAAATAGAATTCGAATGGAAGTAATACTAAAATCAACAATAAAATGTCCCAACTGCGGGCACGAAAAAACAGAAGAAATGCCAACAGATGCTTGTCAATTCTTCTATGACTGTGATAATTGTAACACAGTTTTGAAACCACAAGCTGGCGATTGCTGTGTCTATTGTAGTTACGGAACAGTAGCATGTCCACCGATCCAACAAAACAAAAGCTGCTGTTAAAAAAGCTCCAAAAAACGAACGTATCAATAAACATAATACGTTCGCTTTTCCTTATTCCCATTTAAAGCTCTCTCTAAATGAATTATTAGGCAAAGACCATGCGCCTTGCCCAATTTCCCTACATCCCTTTCACAATCCAAAAATTTAGCCAAAGCCCATGGCTCCCCCAGCCGAAAGCCTTTAATTTCCCTAAAGGGTAAATCAAAGACCCTCGGCTAACCTGCCGCACTTACCCGCCCAATCCTTCCCTCATAGCTTTTGCTTTTTTTTCTGTTAAGCAGATAAAGAAGTAAAAAAGCAAAAGGAAACGGTCTTTTTGGCTCCCAAGCCAAAAAGTTGTTATTTGATATACCAGCCGCACGGCCAGGCACTATGGTGTGCTGCACTTGGGCTGCGGCAAAGGGTCTCGCCAGCATTGGCTTCAGGCTTTAAATAAGTATTGATTTATAAGGTATTTAAAGCCAAAAGCCAACCCCTTCGGGGCAAGTGCTGTCATGCCCCTTGCAGCTTAGCCCAAGTGCATCACGGCAACCTACCTGGTCTGTTCCTTTAAACCTCCGCTTCGCTACTGTTAAAAGCAACAGCCCCCGGTTGCCAGAGTTAGGCTCGCCTGCGGGCGCCCCCGGGCTGCGGCTTGTCATGGTTTTTAAAAAAAGCTGTTAGTGTTTATGATTAAAACGGCTACAGCTTTTTTTAACTAAAAACCACGCCAAGCCTTGCTCGCTCCGTTACTCTCCGCTCGTGGCTAGCCCCCGTTTCCTGCGGTCACTCTCGGTCTACCACCCGGGGTCGCACTCGCAGACGGCTCGACACACAGCGGATTGCAAACCATTCCGTAAACTCCATTATTTGCAACCGCTCTTCCTGCGTTCACCTTCCCACGTCTACCCGCATTAGTGCCTTGATCAAACTGTTGTGGTAATACGATAGGATAGTATTCCACATCCCTTCCCAAATTCCCCACCACCCGTTTAAGGTGCGGCTTTAGGCCGCCTTGAGTTTGCCCCAGGAATTTGGATAAACTTCGATTGGAATTTTGCAGGTAAATATTTCTTCAAAAATTAAATAAAAGAGGAAAGCAAATTAGGGATGAATTGCTTTTTCGGCCGCAAGTCCAAGCCCTTCGGTTTTTTTGAAAAATCTCCTCCGCTCACCAACGGAAGTATTTTCCAAAAAAGACTTGCCCCCGAAGCAATTCCCCCTGAAAGAAAAGCTTTCTCTTTTCTTTTTTTTTCTTTTCTCTTTTGAAAATATTTCCCTGTCGTGTGTAGGTTATTTGATAGGTATTTTTTCATAGCTCACTTTACAATAAACAATTTAATAGCTTTATAGATATGTTGAAAGTAACTAGGACTTTAAAATATTTTCTCCAGCCTTTTATGAGGAGGAGGTAGCTTTCCAAAGCTAAGTTCCTGCCATAATTCCTACTTTCCAAAAAAGCTCTTTAATGGCTTTCTTGCTTCTGGAAAGTGAAAAAATCAATCCAAACATAGTGAAATTTACAGGCATGCGGATGAGAAAGATGCAAGAGTTCGCTTTGCCGGCTACAAAAAAAATCTCCTCCGCCAGATGGCGGAAGTATTTTTTATGTGCTGCTCTTGCATCTATCTCACCGGTCCTGTGTGGATGCGCACTATGTTTAAATTAATTTTTAGAGTGCGCATCGCCAGCCGGTGGTTGGTGACGTACGTTCGTCTTCGTCCAGCGTTTAGTTTTACGCGGTTCAGTGTTCAGTCTGAAGGTTATTATTTCCTTCGGTTTTTGTGGTTTGAGATTAATTTCTCGCCATTGCCGTTTTAGTTTTATTGCCTGGTGGGTTTTGCCTGCCAGGTTTTTATTTTTTTGTTAATTCAGCTTCGTTATTCCTTTAGCAACTATTACCAACGCTGACCGATTTATGACTTTCTTTTCTTAAGAGCTTGCCATTTTAAGTAAGTTCCCGAACGCCACAACCACTCTAGTGGACCGTATAAAAAATACTTGAGCCATATTCTGCTCAATAGAATCTGGAGAACAAAAATGATGATACCGAATACAAATAATTCTGTGGCACCCCAACTACTGAAAACTGATCCAAAAGCCCATGCAGAAAACAAAATGGCACCAATGACCCCTTGCATTTCATAATTGGTTAGCGCCATTCGACCATAAGGAGATAATACGTCAAGGTATTTGCTAAAACTGCTGGTATTATACAGAATAATAAATCCCATCCCCAAAGCAGCTGAGAAAAATACTAAATTGAGATCTCCCAAAGTTTTAACCACCAACATCATCGCAGGTATATATTCATCACCCGGTCTCATTAATGATCGCACTTCTACAGCAGGAAAGAGGCTTTCAATCCAATTCACGAATAGGGCAGCTACTGCAAAACCGACAAACAGGAAAAGATTCCGTCTTTTTCTTTCACCCAGAGTCTCAAAAAAGCGGATTCTACCCACTACCAATCCTAAAATAAACAAAGCAAAAGTAAGATAGCCTCGCCCATACATACCAAACTGATAGTTCAGCTTCCCTTCAAATCTTTCAGCATAATTGTGCTTTACAGAATTAATAAAAGAGGGGTTTTGGATATGCGCTGGAATTTCCCTTGCTTCAGGAGAACCGCTTTCAGTTTGTTTTTCTGCCGTTTGCGCTTTCAAATTACTATTATGAATGCTAGACTGAATAGCTCGAGGTGTTCCAATTAACAGAAGAGAAGCCAACAGTAGTAAACTCCAATTTCTCAAAGAATAAAGTGGGATGAGTAAAAGTCCAAAAACGGCATATATAGAAATGATTTCAATACTGTAAAATGAATGGCCAACTACTCCAATCAGTAACAAAATGAACATCCTCCAGATAAATCGCTTTCTAAAATCTATCCCTTTCTTGGCTGCCCTGTCCATCTGAATAAAAAAACTGAGTCCGAAAAGAAAAGCAAAAATATTGATAAACCTGCCCATAATCAGATTACTGCCAATCCATTGAATAGTTTTATCAATTTCCGGAAAGCGAGTTTGAGCTTGCTCAACTGAAACTTCAAATATCCCGAAATTTTGCAACATATGCATCAGAATTACACCCAGAAGGGCAAAACCCCTTAAAGCATCTAGGACTGTAATTCGTTTTAAAGGTTGGGTTAATGTGGTGGGTTGACTTACATTTTTCATTTTGATACACTATTTTTATATAACAAATGTAGTGTCCTCAATTCATCTCATTCTTATACAGAATACAGCTTAACCTACCAATTTTACTGTTATACTACTTCATGATCTGAAGGCTTTCTAGCCAATCCTTCACTTCACCTTTTACTTCCTTGCGTTTTTCACCCTCCATCACAAAATAGATTCCGTCTCTTTCTACTCCACCTTTAGTCGAATAGCCTTCCAGAATAGTACTCTCAGGACAAAGCTCCTTTACAGTATTAAAACTACTTCCAACTCCATACCCAGCATTGGTATTAAATGGGATGACTGTTTTACCACTAAGATCATATTTGGTCAAAAAGCTTTTCATTGGTGGAGGTAATTGCATATCCCAGGTCGGGAATCCTATGAAAATGATATCATACTTTTGGATATTTTTAATTTCAGTTTTGAGAGGAGGTAAATATCCAGTTTCATTTTCTTGGTCCACTTGAGAAACTATAGCATCATAATCTTCCGGATAAGGGGTTTTCAACTCCAATTCAACAATTTCCCCACCTACTTCCTCATAAATCATCTTGGCAACAGCCTGAGTATTATTCGTTCTGCTTAGGTAAACTATTAGCACATCATCAGACTTATTTGCTTCATTCACGCTCTTATTATCTTTAGCCTGGCTGCAAGCACTAATAGGTATAATGAATAAAATACCGACCAAGAGATAATTAAGAAATTGCATTACACTATAGTTATTTATCCCAGCCACTTCAATTATTTACCACTATCACCACCAAAGAGCTTCGTAAAGGAAAGAGCGCTAAGCTTCCAGTTTCCATTTTCTTTCACATATACCTCAGTCACTTCGAAAGGGTTGGTGACTTCATTTCCACCGACTACAGCTAAAAGTGTGATGTTATTCAATAGAATGGCGGTGTTGCCCATTACATTAACCGATACTTCTTTGACATCTGCTTTCTTATACCAAATACCCCCACTTTCAATCACACTAAGTTCCTTCTCCTTGCCCCAGCTTCCTCCCATGTGGACGAAGACTGATTGCTCATGAAATAAATCATCCAGTTGACCTACATTTTTATCCGCCATCCAATCCCATTTCTTTTTGGATAAATCCATGATTTCCTTTTCTACATTTTTTGTATTGGATATAGTCAATTCAATACTACTAAATTCTTCCTCCTTTACCGGTTCAAGCCATTCTGTAGGTTCATTACCTGTAATGGCAAGGTAAGTAACACCTGTGTTAGGGGTGGCCGCATGCCAATGCGCTACTCCAGGTGCACAATGCACTACATCTCCTTTTTTTACAGTTTGCACTTGCTTTCCTCTTTCCTGATAAAAACCGATGCCTTCAGTGATAATTAATTGCTGTCCATCAGGATGCTTGTGCCAATCGAGTTTTGCTCCTTTAGCAAATACAGCTTGTACGATACTATAATCAAAAGTTTTATCAGCATCACTTACATGATAGAGCCAAACATCCCCAGTGTGGTGTACATTAGGTGCTTTTTCTCCTTTGGGAAATGTTGAATCATCTTGCGCATTCAATTGCCTGCAAAGCAATAAACTGAATAGAATAGCGGAATAACTTATATACTTTTTCATCATAACAATATTTATATTTCAATTCGTAATGTATTAATACTTAATCAAGTCCTTTTTCTTGTAGCCAATTGAACATAAGCTCGGCAATCTTTTCATTGTTTAAATCTGACATAGGGAAGTGGCTATTCCCTTTAATTCCAATATCTGGCAAATATATCAGGGTCACATCACCGCCATGTTTATTGACTGCATTGCTCCATGTCTTAGCCATAGCCAATGCTGCCCTCCATTGCTCTTGTCCTGGATATTTCACAGGCTCAGTTGGAATATAATCACCGTAATAAATAATAATCGGGATTTGTGTTAATTTCTTGAAATCCGACATGGGAACCCCTCTGGCACTTAACTTTCCACCAACATATGAAATGGGGTCTGGTATTTCATTTTCAGGAAAAACAAAATTACTGCCCGGCTCATAGGAGACAATGCCTTTTATATTATCATTTTGAAGTGCGGTTAACCATCCCTGACCTCCACTATGCGAATGAGTTACCAATATGCCAGCACCAATTTTATCAAATAATGCGGATACTGCATTGATGTTAACTTCTATATCGAGAGGGCCAGTATCTGGTGTAATCTGTCTGTAAAAATGGTTTAAAGCCAGTGAATCTTGAGGAAACTGGCTTCCTTTGAAAAACTCATTATCAATTCCCAACCGGAAAATCCCAAACCAGAGCTGATCATCAGGTTTGGCTGTAATAGTAGTGGGTTCTGTACTTCTCCCTGCTTTTCCTCTCCTCGGTTGATCAATTAAATAAACAGGAAACTGCTTTCTTAGAAAAATATTCTGAAAACCTTCTCTGCCATCTGGGGTAGTCTCCCAGGTTTTAGCTGATTGCCCGTAACCATGCCAAAATATCAGTGGCAGCTTACGTTTATCCTGTGGGATTTGATAGAATACATAAGCGTGATCACCGTGCAAAGTCTGTCCTTCTGAAGCTTGATTGGAAGGATTAAAATAACCATGATTTATTGGGTCAAAGGTGCCTGAAGCTTTTACAATTTCGCCACCGACCATAAAGCTACCTTGTTCCTCAATAATTAAGGGTTGCTTTTGTGCATGACTTGGGAAAACGGTCATCATCAGAACAACAGCAAGAAAAGCAAAGAATGAAATGTTATTTTGATAGTGCATAGTATTCTTTTTGGTCAACAAGCTTAATTTACATAATTATTTGAGAAAATTTTGATGGTCAATCGATAGCCAAGTCCTTAACTTCAATTATCAATGACAGCTACTACAAATTTGAACCTCTTCTTAATGAGATTACTTATACATTCTACTGCTATTCTTACCAATTTTACGGATTCAACAATTGAGGCGCAGGAATTAAAAAAGTATTGTATTAGTTTTGATAAAAAGTAGTTGTTATGGACGAGATACAAAAATTTGAAACTGTTAGCCAATACAATGCATACAACAATCATGAAACACTACACCCTCTGGTTACAGTAGTGGATTTTTCAAAGGCTGATCCAAGGTATCTTAAAAAAACATATTTCGGTCTGTATCTTGTACTCTTGAAAGAGATAAACTGTGGGGATCTAAGATATGGAAAACAAACTTACGATTATCAGGAAGGCACTTTGATATTCGTTGCACCGGGGCAGGTCATTTCAATTGATAATAACAACCAACTCTATCATCCCAAAGGACATGGAATTGCCTTCCATCCAGATCTTATCAAGGGCACTTCACTGGGTAAACACATTGATCACTATTCGTTTTTTAGCTATAAGGTAAATGAAGCACTGCATGTTTCTGAACGCGAGCGAAAAATGGTAATGGACTGTTTTTCCAAAATCAGCTATGAACTAGAGATGAATGTTGACAATCACAGCAAAAAATTAATTACCTCTAATATTGAATTGCTCTTAAATTATTGCGATAGGTTTTATGACCGCCAGTTCATTACCCGTGACAATGTGCATAAAGGAATTTTGGAAAGGTTTGAAACTTTACTGAATGCTTACTTTTCTTCTGACAAACCCGAAACTATCGGTTTGCCTTCTGTGGCTTATTGCGCAGATGAACTCAACCTATCATCCAACTACTTTGGTGATATGATTAAAAAGGAAACTGGTAAAACTGCACTTGAATTCATTCAGCTTAAGTTAATTGAAGAGGCGAAAGAAAGAATCTTTGACCCAAGTAAGTCACTAAGCCAAATTGCTTTCGACCTGGGCTTTAAATACCCACAACATTTTACTCGCGTTTTTAAACAGCATGTAGGCGTATCTCCAAAAGAATATCGGAATATGAATTAACCCTAATTCGATTAAAAACAAAAGACCGTAGCTATGAACTACGGTCTTTCTTCCTGATTTTCTTGACCACCCATTTCATGGCCAAGGACATACAAAAACTAACTAATGCTCCAACAGCTGCCAGAATGCAAGTCTTGATAATATCAGCACTTTGCAAATTGACCAGCACCGTAAGGATTGTTCCCCCAGCTGTACCTGCCTTACCGTGGACTTGCATCTCCCTTGTTTTTCACCTCAGGCATTGGAGGTATTTTCTCCTCATCATCCACCGTCACCTGACTGACTGCAGTCAGGACACTGGCACCAACGGTCAAATATCCTGCAACGGTAATCAATCCAGCTGGCAAAGTGATTGGAGCACCTAGAATGGCACCGCCTGCAGCAGCCAATACCAAACCGACTGTTCGTAACTTTCTAAACAATTTTGGAGTGGGCTTTTTCACCCTTTCTAAAATATTCATAGTTGATTTCTCTTTAATAGTGATGTAAATATGATTCTGCTTTTCCTGAGCCTCTTCAAAGGCTTCTAAAAGCCTGTCCATGGCTTCACTCGATCGGATTCCTTTTCCAATTCCTGTCAACTCCGATACTGGTGCAATGCAGCCTTCCAGTTCTGTTCGGGCATCATTCGCAGGATGGATTAAAATCCAACTCCTTCCTGGAACACTTTTCAGTATCAAATGAAATCCCCTCTCATGGGTAATCCTTTTTTCAAGTAGGTATTTACCTTCTGGGATACAACTAATAAAAGGCTGATTCTCCTTCCACGGAAGTTCAATAGTATGGCAGATTTTTTCACTGCCATACCTCAAGCTCCCATTGGTTCCGCTGGACCTATAATTTCGAATAAGTTCAAAACTCATTTCCAAATTCTATAAAGGTCCGGGAATAGTATTGTCAATCTCTACCAAGGCAAGAGCATTGTACGCACCGTTTTTAAGCGGGTACATTGTCCCGTTTACTTCCTGCAGGAATTCCACCCCGAAAAGTAAAAAGATTGGAAAATCTCCTGTTGTAGGAACCGTAGCGGTCAAGTTGATAGCTGACTCCGATTGAGGACCAATAGCAATGTCACTGCTTTCATCAGTGTCCATGTCGAAAGCTTCCCCTTCAAAGTCCACTTTACTTGCAGCTACAATCAAACGCATATGCGTAGCCCCTCCAGGAGCAGCAAAAGTATTCTGAGGAATAAAGCTAGGAATCTCCACCGTGGCTTCGCCAGTTGCTCGATCAATAGCAGCCGAAAAAGGCGCATACATGGTCGCATTCAGTTTCCCGCTTTGATTGAACTCGAAGCCCTTCAGCAATTCAATATCACCTTCACTAGCCTTTCGTTCGCCTCTATCGTTGGATGTATCGCTTTTCACGACCTTCACCATTTCTCGGGTCATTCGGCTAGCCACACGACCATCAGCAGCTTTCAAAAGCGACGGGCGAACCGAAGTTCTTAAAAGCCTGCCAGCTTTTCCAGCCCTTCCAAATTCAGCGCCATTTTCTCGAGTCCTTTGGAAGGCAGGATCATTCTTCATCCGCTCTTTATCAATGCCTCCTTTTTCCCTAGCCAGATAGCCATCTTTCGTTTTGTAAAAAGACAAATCTCCGATTTTGCCTTTCAGTTTGATAATTCCTTTTTGTCTTGCCATAATTGAAAAATATATTTGATGAGCCACCAAAGTATCCTCTCAAATAGCGTTTGTCAAAAACTTGCTTCTGATAAAGGTCGTGTTGTCTTAATTGGCAATTATTGTCGTTAAAGCTTTCAAGAAATTGGCTATATTAGTGTATAGCATCCTTATGGATAAAGTATAGATAAAGTATGAAGTAATGATATTAAAAAGAACCGTCATATACCCAAAGGATATTCAGCGCATAACTGGCAAGAGTGAGCGCACCGGCAGAAGGATATTGGAACGGATCCGAGAGCGAAAAGGAAAAGAAAAACACCAGCTCATAACCGTTTCCGAATTCGCAGATTACACTGGGATAGATGCTGAAACAGTCCAGGAATACCTCACAGATTAAGCCAAATTTATAGGTTCTGATCCAGAAATTTCCCCGCCTTTTATACATAAAATTTGCCCTTTTTTGCGTATATTTAGTATAACAAAGAAAAGTTCTTTGGCAGTATGTAGTGGAAATTAAGTCATTAAACGGCAACAATTGAAAATAATCCTTTGGTGTCCATTTAGTGTCCATAAATTTCAATAAATCATTAACTTATTGAAATACAATATTTTAAAGGCTTTATGTGTGGTCCAGGTGGGCCCACTTTCAGAATTTATCTGAACACAAAAAGCCTTAAATCTTATGATTTAGGGCTTTTTTGTTTTTTATCATTCAATAAAAAATAATCAGTGATGCTCTGGTAACGTTACATCAAGTGAAAGCAAGATCAGGTCTAGACTTTTTCTGGATGTTTAAATCCAATAGAGATTGGGCACTCTCTATATTTGAGTAGTTTCCAAGAAATAATTTTAGCTTTTAAGAAACTACTTGTCTTTATTAACAATTTCTTTCAAGTCAATGACTTTATAAGGTCTTGGTTGAAATATAAGCGCTAGATGGGGATGCAGCGCTTTTTTAATTTGAAAACTAAATATCCTCTACCTTTTCATCTCTATTTAACACTCCATATAAGCCATAAGCAGAGAAGGACTATAAATTCAAAGATATAGTCACTTCATTGAAAGCAGCAAAATATCCATATCCATTATCAAAATTTGTATAGGGAGGGACAGGCTCTTCAAAAAACAAATCTATTGCTCTATAGTCAATTAATTGCGCTTCAAATTCATGATATTGGGGGGAAGTTGTTGCAAATTTCACTAATAAATCCCTATTTCCTTCGGGTACAGAATCTCTATTAAAGGCTACCGACATTTCTAAGGAATCAGATTCAATGCATTCATACCTTTGGCCATTCATACTTACATCTCCAATAAAATATAACTTTCCTCCGTCCGAGGCATCAAAGCCCCCACATGCAGAAATAAGCGCATCCTCTACAGAAGTAATCCGGATAGATTGAAACTGCTTTGAATCCGCATAACCTACTTGCAGCTTCAAAAATTGTGGCTTCTGCCTCCCTACTTCCCATTTCGTCCTTAATAAATCAGTATAATTATAAAATCCTTTTTGATAGGGCTCTAAACTTGAAGAGAGCTCGCTTGGCTTCACTGGTATTTGAACAGTACTTGACAACATACTACCATAATCAGTTTTTACCCATAGCTTATAGTGTGATTCCAAATCAGGAATATAGCTTGCCTGATATTTCCCTTCCGAAATTAATTTTAAGCGAATACTGTCTTTTCCATTTTCTATCAAAACCACTTTCGCATCATTGATTTCTCGGTTAGATGCGAACTCCCCTCTCACTGGCGCAGAATAGCTAATTCGAGCTTCTACAGTCGAATCTGCATTCAAATGAGCATAAACTACTGGCTCTGTTGGATATTCCTTTCCTTCAAAATCGACATTAGTATCACATGATAAGATGAAGAAAAATAATAAAACATTAAAAATACCTATTCTCATTTTCTGTTTTTAAACAAATTAAACTGATAAGAAACATAGGGTAAAAATGGAAGAAAGCCCTGACCCGTGTATTGATTTTCAAAGTAATCAACTGTCCCACTTGAATTAGTCCCGACCATTTTTGGAAAAAGCCGATAATAAAAAGGATTCACTCGATTGTAGGCATTAATTATCCCAAATGACCATTTCCTGTCGCGGTCTTTTTTTGTAAAACTATATTCTGCTCCTAAATCAAGACGATGATAAACCGGTAAACGGCTATTGTTTCTTGGTCCATAAACTACTTGCTCAAGCCCTCCAGGATTTCGAATAATGGCACTAGGGGCTGTAAAGGGTCTGCCTGATTGCAAATTCCACACCGCATTAAAGTTCCATTTTTGACTCGCTTTGTAATTTACTGATAAACTCAAATCATGTCTCCTGTCAAAATTAGCAAAATATGGGGTGCCTTCATTTATTCCTTCGAATTGGCGGGTATTGAACGAATAAGTATAAGACAACCATCCAGAAAAATTATCCTTTTGCATTTCAAAATAGGTCTCGATACCATAAGCCTCACCTATCCCTTCTTTTTCTACAATTTCATCTAAAGGGCCTGCAGCTATTCCATAAAAGCTATATCCATAAGGATAATCAATTAAATCATTCATTCTTTTAGCATATCCCTCCATGGAAAACTCCCCATTTAAAGAAGGAATAGCTCTTGAAAACCCGCCATTGATTTGATAAGCAATAGCAGGACGAATATTTTCACCTGCCGGAACCCAATTGTCATTGGGTAAACCAGAACTGCTGTTTAATAAATGAATAGGCTGGGCCATTTTGGTGAACCCTAAGTTCAAATTTAAATTACTGCTCCATTGGTAATCAATGGAAATTCGAGGCTCAGGAATGGTATAAAAATCTGATCCTGAGAGATAAAAAGAGTGCCGGTAACCTCCATTAATCATTAAATAATCAGAAACATCATATTTTAAATCCAGAAACAAGCCCGTCTTCCACAGACACTGAGCACCAAAATCAGTATTATCTATTGTCTTATTATAAAAGCGAGGATTAAAGAAATAATATTGTTGCTGAAGCCCGATATCTAAGGCTAGTTTCTGATTAATTTCCTTATTTAATTGAGACTTTAATGAAACATTATGAGTGGCGGAACTATTAGCAAAAGCAGTATCAACTGCTATATTCTGCTCGTTGGATTGCAGCGCTTCTAACTGATATTTGTATCGGGAATAAGTAAAAGAATTTTCAATAATGAAATTATTTTTAAGTAAGCCAGTATGCTTTAAGCTAACCAATTGGTTTCCCCAATCGATATGAAGTTCATTGGTTAAGGGAATATCCCGTTCTGTTGTAGTGAAATAATCACCTGTCTGGTAGACTGAAAAAGTCATCTTGTGATCTTCAATAGGTTCAAAGTTAATTTTAGCATTTACATCTTCCATCCAGTAATTAAACTTACTGTCGGTCTGTCTATAGGTATATCTTATCTTATTAGGAATAGAAGCGAGAGTAAGGTAAGTGCTCCGGCCACTTAGCATATAACTGAATTTCTCTCTGTTCCCTGAAAGAAATATATTGGAACTCAACAAGCCAATACTTAAGCTCCCTTTTCTTTCCTCACTTTCGCTTCCATCCTTCATTTCAACATCTACTATGGAAGATAAACGTCCACCATATTTTGAAGGGAAGTTTCCTTTGTAAACCGTAGCACTTTCAATAGCATTTTGATTGAAAACCGATATAAAACCCAGCAAGTGAGAGGGATTAAAAATTACAGCTTCATCCAACAATAGTAAATTTTGATCCGGTGTACCACCCCTTACAAACAAGCCTGTGGTGCCTTCGTTACCGGCTGCAATACCAGGAAAAAGGGTAAACGTTTTTAAAATATCAGCTTCCCCCATTACTGGTGGTATTGATCGAAGCTTTTCAATATCCATACTGACTGAACTTCTTGCTACTTCAGTTTTGTTGGCTTTAGCCACTACCTCTTCCAATGTTATGGCTTTCATATTAATATAGATAAGAGTATCCGATTTCGGCTTGAAACTAATAACCTTCCTCTCATGACTTGAAGAAGATATTTCTAAAATTAAGGTTTGATGGGCCTGCCAAGGAAAGGTGAAGAAACCCGAACTATTACTTGTTAGTCCTTCATCTTGGTGATTTAAATAGAGTGCTGCCTGAACTGGCTGATTTGACTCTTCTTCTGTTAAATAACCCGAAATTTGAATATTCTGGGCTTTAAGAAAACTAAAACACATTATAAAAAGAAGGAGCAAGATGATATGCTTGCCCCCTCCTAATTTATATAACTCTTTAGCCATTATATATTTAAATTACAACTCCAAAAGTTATTTCCTGCATCCCCTCTACCTGAATGATATGAAGTAGCATCATCAAAGCTAAATTCACAACTAGCATTAAGACAAAATTCGAATGTTTCGTCAATTCTCCGTACATCATTTTCTTCACCTGAGTCAAACGAGTCAGTTAAAGGAATATTTCCATATGGGGTAGACTGAGTATAATTAACATCATATTTTAATCTTAGCATTGGCGCTTTGTCTCTGTACCAAATACCTGCTGTTTTTACATAGTGCGTTGTATTTGCGCCTATCCCACTATACAGAGAACCAATATTTGTAGTCCAAAGTCTACCTCTGAATCTACAATCCAATGTTCTAAGCCATGTTTTCTTTTGGTAATCCTGTCTACAGTCTTCGTTTGGTCTACGCATTGTATCACCATTACCTCTAACTACATCGATGGTCTCAACATTAGCTGTTCGCATTGAGTTTTCTGCATCCAAATCGGAAAAATCTTTGGATATATAGACAGTTTCATAAGTGAACTTATAATACCTATTGGCAATTTTCAAAATCCCTTTTTCATTCAAAACAGTCCTGATGTTAGCATCATCTATAATTGGCTCTAAATACTTTTCACCATTATTCTCAACAATTTTCGCATACGATTCATATGCTGCCGGATTTGAAATTATATCTTCAACTTGCGAAGCCGTGATTGCCTCATAAGCCTCATAATTTGATTTAAATCCAGTAAACTGCTCTTTGAATTCAGCTAAGAATTTTTCTTCTTCATTTGCCTTTTGTAAAAATTCACTAAAGTCATCCATCGTTTCAAAAGAAACTATATTGTCCTCAAGTTTCAACATTTTAAATTTTGTATTCTCTACTACAGTTTTCGGTAAAACTTTTTCTTCATTGTTACATGAAGCGATTAGAAAAACTGATAACAGAATCAGAGTATAGTTGAATATTAAATTCTTCATTTTTATCTTTTATTAGTTTTAGAAAATTTATTAATACCAATTTTCCGATACCATGAAAAATCACAAATGAATACTTTATAGAAGTGAAATCATCCCGGGTGAGTTCAAGTCAATAATATTCACTTTGTGGGTTTTGGTTATAAGCTGCTTTCGCTAGCACTAACAACTTAAGTTTTATACCATTTTCAGTAGTACGCTCAAATTGATGGCACAAAACAAAAAAATATGTACTAAAGGTCAAAATGAATAGCACACTTTTTTATGACGACTAACACTTACCCGCACAATCCTTCCCTCATAGCTTTTGCTTTTTTTCTGTTAAGCAGATAAAGAGGTAAAAAAGCAAAAGGAAGCGGCCTTTTAGGCTCCCAAGGCTCCGCTGGCGCAAGCGTCTCGCTTGTGCCCTCATAGACACAAAACCATAATATCTAAAAAAGCCGCTGATTATTTAAACAGCGGCCTTTCCAATTTTTTTGTCTCGTCCTAAAATAAGTTGACAATTTTTAGGATGAATTATTTAAACTAGCCGAGTGTTCCTCACCAGTTCTTATTTGGAGAATTTGAAATTTATCAAAATTTAATTTCTACTTCGGTAGCTAGGTCTAGGCCATCTGCAGCAATATCAAAAATCTCCTCATTACTAGTTTCACTGATAACGATCACGCCTTCTATTTTTGTAGCTCTTTCTAGCATGCCGCTTGTAACTCCGGCAAACCAAACAGTAGGGTCAAAAGTCACCTCAGCAACCACATTTGCTCCCGCAGAAAAAGTAATACTACCTTCCTTCTCAACTTCAAATGTTTCACCTGAGTTAAATTCAAATCTAACGGGATGTGACTCATTATTGCTATCTATAAATGTCCCTTCTAATAAAACTGAAGGTATTTCATTCTCATCTAACAATTCTAATTCTACTCGTGCCTCAGCATAGGTTCCGGCCGGGAAAACGAGACTACTAAGATCCGGGCTTGTTGCTCCCGTAGCAAAATCTATCACTACGTTTTGTTGAATATTTACTTCAACAGAATCACCTTCGTCCGTTTCTGCTTCAAATTCAATTTCTGTTAAGGTAATAGAACCAGAAGTAAATTCAAGCGAGTTTGCTGCTACACGTGAATTAGAAGGGACAGATGTGGCAGTATTAACTGTATTAAATTGCATTTGCACCGTTGGCTGAGTTGTTTCTGCATCTTCACTACATGCACTAAAAATGAGCATTGAAGCTACGAAATATGCTGGGATTGACTTAAAATAATTTTTCATAAGGATTAAATTTTGTTTGTTTAAAATTGGTTTAGAATTTCTGAAAGGCTTCGGTAATTAGTTTTTAGAACACCTACTCCCTTCACTATCTATAAAACAGCTGAGCTCTAAAAACTCCTACCTCAATTTTGAAATTATTTTGCTTTTTTTACAAAATTAGAGAGCGGCCTTGTGCCTGAATAAAAAATAGGAAGACAAAAACTGATCTCCCTATTTGTTGATCTACTTTAATTGCTTTTCTTAGTCCTCTGTATCTTCATCCTCCTCATCCTCTTCCTCATCCTCGTCAATATCTCCATCCTCGTCATCATCCTCACCAGCATCTAAGATATGGTCTAAGTTTGAGGCAATTGTTTCTAATATATCCACATTTGAAGATTCATTGATTCTAATAACGCCATCGTTATCAGCTGTCGCTGTATTTAAATCAACTCCTGTAAATAGAACATCTAAATTTAGTAAAATTAGCATTTGGTTTGCAGCACCTCCATCCAAGACAAATCCGGTCTCGTTTTCCACTTCAAACTCAAGCTCATCGCTATTACCGTATTCCACAGAAACAACTTCATTATTCGAGTTAGTAAATTCAAACCCAACAAAAATTGAATACCCTCCCTCAAGGATTGGTTCCATTTCGATTTCAATTTCTTCATAGATGCCCGGTGCAATCTCAGCCATACCAAATTCAGGGGTACTTGTTCCTCTAATGAGGTCTACAATAAACTCTCCCTCAAATTCTACTTCTTCCTGCTCATCTTCACCTTCTTCATCTTCCGTTTCAGCTTCTTCCAGGGTTTCAAACTCTAACTCTGTAACACCAAGCAGTATTTCAGTGAATACATATCCTGTATTAATGCTTCTAGCATTAACGACCGATTGATTAGTTTGTGCTTTCATTTGTAGCTCCACCTGTGCATCCGCAACGTCCACATTTTCCTGACTGCAGCTTTGGAGAAATAAGCCAATAGCCAATGCTAATGCAAACATAGAACTCCTCATTATTAAATTCATAAAACTAGTCTTCATCTTATTATTTGTTTAGTTAAAAATTGTTTTTTATTAAATGGTGAATTGCTAAAATGCTCTTGTAATGATTTGAAACTATTTGTTCTGCATTCACTAATTATAAAACAGATAAGCTTATCAAACTCCTACCTAAAATTTAAAATTATTTTATTTTTTTTGTGTCAATTAGTCTTACACCTAAAAAAAATAGAGAGATCAGTTCTGATCTCCCTATCCGTTGATTTACTTTATTTGGTGTTAGTAAGGCTTTTCGGTCTAGCCCCGTTTATTAAAGTGGGTTCTGGTCTCCATTTACTTCAGTTTAAAAATATTGCTTTTTAGTACCGCAATTCAATATCTGCAGATCATTTTCAGGAATATTCAACCTTACCCATAGCTTCATTCTTAGCTTCAATGATCTTTCATTTAACAGTCATTATAACATTAATTACTTCATCAGTATCCAATGCCGTAATCTTTATAGAGTCATTATTAAAATTTTCAATTCTCCAGTCTCTGTTAAGTGAATTTAAGTTACCGTCCGAATCAAATTCAGTGGAAAGTTGCAAAAATCCGTCATCACCGCTAGTTTCCCATTCGCCAGCAATTTCTTCTGAGTCTGTTTTTGCAAGTAATATATTGTCTTCTAGAAAACTGATATCGATACCCATAAAAAAATCGGATTTATCGACAGCAGCAGAATCATACTTCGCCACCATCCAAATGCTTTCTTTTAAAATATTGTTCAGTTCAGTAACATCTATATCATTATCATCATCCTCCTCGTCACAACTATCTTCATATAATTCAACGGCTGCTTCTAGTTCTTGATTGCTGTTAATGCTGATCATGTCATTATTAAATAAGACCAAATCAATTGGGTAAATAAGGCTTACAATTTCACTATCTTCTATCTGATCAAGAAATTGATAAAGTTCTCTATCGTTTTCTATGGTGGTTGTACTAGCTTGTTCTCTTATTTGATTATAAATGGAAAATGTAATTGGATAAACAATATCCAAACACTCAATATCATCGTCATCATCGCATTCATCAAGTAGGTCTTCAAGCTCATCCATAGTTGCAATAGTCACCACGGTATTATCAGGTAGAGAAACCTCGATGGGGAATTGAATTTCAATATTATCCGAATCATCTTCTAACTCATCAATGATATCTTCAATAAGGTCAAAATCTTCTTCTGAGGTAATTTCAATTGAAGCTCCATTGATAATAACTGTAAATGGAAATACAATTGAAGTGCAACTGCTACCATCAATTATATTATCACCAGATCCCTGCTGCTGACTAATGCGGAAAAGAAACTCTCCGCTTTTTGATTCAAGTGAAATTATTTCTGTAGGCGCAGGAGTAACTATTTCCTGCGCTTCTTCTTGACAACCGTAAAGGCCGGAAATGAGACTCAAAATTAAAATAGAAAATAATTGACCTAAATATTTCATGATGGCATAGTTTTTTGGCCTACATTAATAGAACAGATGAACATGATAAATTCCTACCAAAAAATAAAATTATCCCTATTCTTTTTTAGTCTTTAAAGCTACATCATTATTACACCACAAAAGCTTCTAAATTAGGATTTTCCTCCAAAAAAATGAATCTTCACTTATATTTACACTTTTAAAATAATTTAACTTCTTCGGATAAGAATGATAAAAAACCAACTGCCAGAAGAAAATCTTGATGTATGCAAGGAATCTGTATTCAGTGAATTATTTGATCAATACTCAAAAGATTTGCATAATTTTCTCTATTACAAATTTGGCGAAGCACTAAATCCAAAAGATGTAGTTCAAGAAGCTTTTGTTAAATTATGGAATAATTGCGCAAAGGTAAGTTACCCGAAAGCAAAGTCTTTTCTTTTTACAGTGGCAAATAATCATATGCTCAATGATATTGCAAAGAACAAAACAGCTACGAAATTCAGAGATATTAAGCCTAAAAGCTACACAGTAGAATCTCCAGAATTTTTATTGGAGGAAGATGAGTACATGCAAACTTTACAAAATGCTATCAATTCCCTAAGTGAAGACTTAAGGGCAACTTTTTTACTCAATCGTATCGATGGGAAAAAACATCAGGAAATTGCTGATATGTTGGGGATTTCACGTAAAGCAGTAGAAAAAAGGATCTATAAAGCACTCAGTTTGATAAGAGAAAAAGTGGACGGGATATAAATTGAAGAATTTGGGTAGGATATTCTAAAACTCATCTGTTATATATATGAGAAACTATGACACAGCAAGACTACATACAAAAATGGTTAGAAGGAACACTCTCTGAAGAAGAGCGCCAAGCGTTTGAAAAAACGCAAGATTATACTGACCTTCAGAAAATTGATAACCACCTTAAATATTTTAAGGCACCAGACTATAACTCAGAAGAGGAATATGCGGAAGTAAAGTCTAAATTGTCGAAAGGGGCTAAAATTGTCTCCTTTGACTGGGTTAAACCCTTGCTTAAAGTTGCTGCAGTACTATTAATAGCAGTGATTGGGTATGGAATTTTCTACTCTGTGTCAACAGTCCATTTACAAACGGAGCTGGCAAATCAGTCGGAATTTTACCTTCCTGACTCATCAAGAGTTTTAATGAATGCGCAAAGCGATCTAAACTACAATTCTTTCAGTTGGCAAAATAATCGAAGTCTTGAATTGCAGGGGGAAGCCTTTTTTGAGGTGACGAAAGGTTCAAAATTTGATGTCGAAACATCACTGGGTACAGTAAGCGTTTTAGGAACAAAATTTAATGTAAAAATAAGGGATGAATATTTTGAAATAGTTTGCTTTGAAGGAAAAGTTCAAGTGGAATATGAAAATATGAAAGAAATTCTCACTGCTGGTAAGATGTTTAGTGCTCTCAATAGGGCAGCTGTAGTGTCAAATGTTAAGCTAGAGGATCGCCCCTCATGGCTCTTAAATGAAAGCAGTTTTAACAGCTTGCCTTACTCTTACATTATAGCTGAATTAGAAAGGCAGTATGATGTAGAAGTGACCACTAAAGGAATTGATACCACGGTCTTATTTACGGGCAGTTTTCAGCATAATGACCTTGAACTGGCATTAAAAGCACTTACAGCTCCTTTGAATCTCACATACAAGATTAACGGTAAAGAGATAATCTTAACTAGTGAAAATTAGTTTAAAAATATATGTAGTACTATCTAGTTTAAGCATCATCTTCAGTTTTAATGAATGCTTAGGACAGGTTGCCGATCAAACTCATAAACCCATACCCTTGAATAGAGTGCTGGATTCTCTTGAACAGGCATTTGATGTAAAATTTAGCTATGTTGATGACCATATAGGAGACTTATACCTCGACAAATATTCTTCTTGTGAAAAATTAGAAATTTGTATAGCAGAGATCGAACAAAATTTTGATCTCAAATTTGAAATTCTGAATGAAAGATTCATAACCATCCTTAAAATTGATTCAAATCTGCAAACGTTCTGTGGTATCCTATTTGATGCTGAGACTAAACAGGTGTTGGAAGGAGCTACAGTGATGATTAAAGGTGGAATTGCCATATCTGACGAGTACGGAAAGTTTTTAATTAAAGATGT
This sequence comes from uncultured Marivirga sp., assembly GCF_963974845.1. Lineage (NCBI taxonomy): Bacteria > Pseudomonadati > Bacteroidota > Cytophagia > Cytophagales > Marivirgaceae > Marivirga > uncultured Marivirga sp. Next base: position 622,544 of record NZ_CAXBEQ010000001.1, on the reverse strand, counting down.
TGCATTTGGCGACAGTTTAATAGTTCAATACCTGGGATACCAATCGAAAAAGATAGCAGTGCAGCAACTTCAGGCGGGAGACTGTGCCAAAATAGGTCTTACACCTCTCGTTACTATGCTTAAAGAAGTTACTGTTCAGAACTTCTTAATAAAAGGAATTGACAAAAATGCAGACGGTTCGCTAATTATTGATCTCCAAGAAACAGAGATCCTCCCTGGCCTAACTGAGCCCGACATTCTACATACTGTGCAAAAGTTGCCAGGTATCCATAGTATAAATGAAAAAGTGTCGGATATTAATGTAAGAGGTGGTACAAACGATCAGAATTTGATATTATGGGAGGGTATTAAAATGTATAAGACAGGTCACTTTTTCGGTTTGATTTCGGCTTTTAATCCCTATTTAATCCAAAAAGTTCGCCTAATAAAAAACGGAAGTTCTGCAAAATATAGTGAAGGCATCTCCAGCATAATAGATCTGAAAACCTTTGATAAGGTAGATAAAGAGTTTAAGGCCGGGGCAGGAATCAATATGTTAAATGCAGATGCATATCTAAAAATACCTGTAAGTGACAAGATAGGACTACATCTTTCTGCTAGGAGATCATTTGCCGAAGTGGTTAACTCTACGACTTTTAGTAATTATTTTGAGCGTGCCTTTAGAGATAGTGAGGTATCGAAATTCGTGAGTGGAACGGATACACTTGCCACAAACAAAAATTTCTATTTCTACGACTACAGTGGCAAATTACTGTACGATATCTCTAGGCGAGATAAGCTAAGAATAAGTTACATCAATATTTTCAATCAGATAGGATACGAGGAAAGTGAATCATCATCTGTCAGGCAAGAATCAAAAAACAGTGAACTCCAACAGTCAAATCGAGGCGCAACTGTCAAATATGAACGTGTATGGAGTGACTTTGTGACAAGCTCCTCTTCTTTGGCTGTTTCTTCCTATAATTTAGTCTCCACAAACTTCGATATCCCAAATAACCAGCGTTTTCTTCAAGAAAATCAAGTATTGGATGTCAGTGTAAAATCCTCATTAGATATGAGATTATCTGATCATTTCAAATTGCAAACTGGTTATCAATTTAATGAAATAGGGGTCAGTAATCTAGATGATTTGAATAATCCAAATTTCCGAAAGTTCACAAAGGAAGTGCTTAACATTCATGGACAATTTACAGAAATCGCCTATAACTCAAGTAGTGGTCAGACATTGAGTCGATTTGGATTGAGAGTTAACTATTTTGAAGAATTTAATAAGTTTCGCTTTGAGCCTCGTTTCGCTCTTAATCAACTCATAACGGATCATATTACAGTCGAATTATTAGGAGAGGCTAAGAGTCAGGTAACCACCCAAATTATAGATTTTCAAACAGATTTCTTAGGTGTGGAGAAAAGACGTTGGGTTTTGGTCAATGAGGATGACATACCTATAGTAACCAGTGGACAAGTTTCACTGGGGGCTCATTACAAGAAAAATGACATATTGCTTAGTGTTGAAGGCTATTTAAAGCAAGTGGACGGAATAATTACCTCTAGCCAGGGTTTTCAGAATCAGTTGGAATTTGTAAGAAGTTCAGGGAGTTACATTTCTAGAGGTATTGATATATTACTTAATCATAGGATAGAAGATCTTAATTATTGGACCACCTATTCCTATTCAAAAAATATATATGATTTTAAATCATTACGACCTAGCCAATTTCCGAACAATCTTGATATTAGACATGCTTCAACTTTAGGTGTCAGTTATAGCATGAACAAATTAGACTTTTCAGTTGGACTAAATTATCAAAGTGGCAGACCTATAACTGAACCAGAAAATTTATCTCCTATCAGCGATGGAAGTATTAACTATCAAACACCAAATAGCAGTAGATTAGGACATTATCTTCGTCCTGACTTATCAGCTAAATATCATTTCATGATGGGTGATAAGATTCGGACGCAAGTCGGTTTTGCCCTATGGAATTTCACTGATCAAACAAATGTTGTTAACCAGTACTACATTATCAATAAATCGGAGGAAATTCAAAAAGTAAAAGAAAAAGGATTGGGACTTACTCCCAATTTAATGTTTAGAATAACACTCTAACTTGCAGGAATATTTTAACAATATCTCTGAATAAAATTCTGGTCAGAAGATTTTTTGAAAACTGACAAAACTAATATAAGTCTAAGTGTGGGCAAAGCACGGCCCAAATCCTGCTTAATGTGTATTTTAATTAAAGAAAAAGGAACTTTTAAATCTAACATTGATTCTGATCTGACAATAACTTTTTCTTAGAGTTAAGTACTCACCTGTGATTTCACGCTAAAACTTTCCATATTTTAGTCAAACAGGAGATTTATATTGAGTTCGACTGAAAAACTTAGTACTAAGCTTAAAGGATAAGTTGGTGTCAATCGGAAGATTTTCATAGCTGATTTCCTACAAGATTGCTTGCTTTTCTATTAAGCTTCGAGCCAATTTCGCTGCGCCAGGACAGTGAAAAAATCAATCCAAACATAGTGAAAGTTACAGGCATGCGGATGAGAAAGATGCAAGAGTTCGCTTTGCCGGCTACAAAAAAAATCTCCTCCGCCAGATGGCGGAAGTATTTTTTATGTGCTGCTCTTGCATCTATCTCACCGGTCCTGTGTGGATGCGCACTATGTTTAAATTAATTTTTAGAGTGCGCATCGCCAGCCGGTGGTTGGTGACGTACGTTCGTCTTCGTCCAGCGTTTAGTTTTACGCGGTTCAGTGTTCAGTCTGAAGGTTATTATTTCCTTCGGTTTTTGTGGTTTGAGATTAATTTCTCGCCATTGCCGTTTTAGTTTTATTGCCTGGTGGGTTTTGCCTGCCAGGTTTTTATTTTTTTGCTTGCATCAGGGAGTCATAACATAAACCAATCATTTAAATGAAATTATATATTTCTATTTGGTTATTGCCATCAATTACTTTTATTTACTGTTTATATAAATCAAAAAATATGAAAGTGAAGTATATTTTAATGGCAGTAATCTTCCTGCTTGGAAGCAAATCAGCTTTTTCTCAGGATGCTACGGCAGGCCCAATGATCAAACAAAAAAGTCAAACTTTATGGGCTGATGCTAAACCTGTTTTTTCAAACGAGGCAGGTACTTATTATTTACTAATTCCATATTCAAGTATCCTCTCAGTTCCCATGATGGGTGGAGCAAGCTTTCATAGTATTGGATTTGTCAATCACAATTCTGAAATGGAAAAATTAATACCTCTTGAATTTAGAAATGGTAAAAAGGAAGGGGTGTTTTCGGAAGCAGTTTCTTTTAATGACAATTTATGGATTTTCAGTTCTTTTCAGAATAAAGATGAAATTGTCTTAGGCTCCTATTCATTGGATACTGATAAACAGGAGTTAATCAAAGAAAATGAAAAAGTCCTGTCAATTGATACACGTGATTTAAAGTATGACGATGCAAATTTTACATTTGAAGTATCTCCAGACCAATCAAAAATCCTCATCAATTACACTTTGGTAGATTCAGAAGGTTATATACAGAGTTTTGGATATTCTGTTTTTGATGAAAACATGATGGAAATTAGAACTTGGAATGGTACTTTAGATATGTCCGATGGCATTTATCAACTTGATCAGTTTAGAGTGAGCAACACAGGGGACGTATATCTGCTAACTCGTTATTTTTCTGATAATCAGAATCTTAAAAACAGTACTGACTTAAAGAGAAATGGTTTGCTGTCATCAAGTAAGAGCTTATCTTATTCCGCTAACTATGAAATTCGATTAGTGCTATTCAAAAACGGAAAAACAGACAACATTAGTCTGACAGTTCCTGGTAAGTTCTTCATTAGTGCAGATTTCATCACGGGTCAAACTGGACTAATCGTTGCGGGCTTTTATGGTCCAAAAGGAACCACTACACCAGAAGGAGCTGCAGTTATGAGGCTGAATGATTCAGGTAATGTCATAAAACTAGATAAAAAAATCCTAACTGATGGCTTTGAGAAACCAAGTAATATTGAGGATAAATCAAATGGTTTAATGTCCAATGATAATCAATATGATGCCTACCGATTTACATTAAAAGACCTAATAGTTAAAGAGGATGGGGGTTATATCTTAAGCGGAGAGAGGACCGTAAATCAGCAGAAAAAAGAATCTGTTCCAGGTCATGCAAGTTATTCAATCGTAAATCACACTGACGATATTGCTGTAGTTGACATACAAAAGGATGGTACAATAAAATCAATTTATAGAATTGAAAAAGCTCAGGAAACAACAGCGCTCGAAACTTTATCAAATTCGTACTATATCACAGAGTTAAATGGCTCTATCTATTGCTTATTTACCAATATAGGAAAAAGCAATAAAAATTTTACGGGAAAAATGGTTGACACAAAAGCTGTTTTGGTAAAAATTGATGAATCAGGTGAATTGTCTAGAGATATTTTATTGACTAGCGACCAAACAGATGTTACAATAAGACCACAAGCAACTTATTTAAATGATAATAATCAGCTCATTTTATACGGTCATAAAAACAATAGATTTTGCAGGTTTTTAAAAGTAAGCTTATAAAGCAATTTCATTAATTAAGACTACTATTTCCCCAGGGTAAAAAAAATTACTCAATGATTTAGAATGAAAAGATTCGTTAAGCCTTTTTGATTCTTGATTACATTATTAAATGCAATCAACGCCATAGTAATTCAATAGGAATGCTAAATTGAAAAAAAAAAGCCGTAGTGCTCACCTACGGCCTTTCTTCTTGATTTTCTTGACCACCCATTTCATGGCCAAGGACATACAAAAACTAACTAATGCTCCAACAGCTGCCAGAATGCAAGTCTTGATAATATCAGCACTTTGCAAATTGACCAGCACCGTAAGGATTGTTCCCCCAGCTGTACCTGCCTTACCGTGGACTTGCATCTCCCTTGTTTTTCACCTCAGGCATTGGAGGTATTTTCTCCTCATCATCCACCGTCACCTGACTGACTGCAGTCAGGACACTGGCACCAACGGTCAAATATCCTGCAACGGTAATCAATCCAGCTGGCAAAGTGATTGGAGCACCTAGAATGGCACCGCCTGCAGCTGCCAATACCAAACCGACAGTCCGCAATTTTCTAAATAAATTTGGAGTGGGCTTTTTTACCCTTTCTAAAATATTCATAGCTGATTTCTCTTTAATCGTGATGTAAATATGATTCTGCTTCTCTTGAGCCTCTTCAAAGATTTCCAAAAGCCTGTCCGTGGCTTCACCCGATCGACTTCCTTTTCCTATTCCTGTTAGCTCCGAGACTGGTGCAATGCAGCCTTCCAGTTCTGTTCGGGCATCATTAGCAGGATGGATTAAAATCCAACTCCTTCCTGGAACACTTTTCAATATCAGATGAAATCCCCTTTCATGCGTAATCCTTTTCTCCAAAAGGTATCTACCTTCAGGAATGCAACTGACATTTACTTCATTGTCCTTCCAAGGAAGTTCAATGGTATGGCAGATTTTTTCACTGCCATACCTTAAAGTTCCATTGGTTCCGCTTGACCTATAATTTCGAATAAGTTCAAAACTCATTTCCTAATTCTATAAAGGTCCAGGAATAGTATTGTCAATCTCCACCAATGCAAGGGCATTGTATGCACCATTTTTAAGCGGGTACATTGTCCCATTCACCTCCTGAAGGAATTCTACACCAAAGAGCAAAAAGATCGGTTCTTTTCCACCAGAAGGAACTGTGGCGGTTAAAGTGATAGCCGCTTCAGTTTGTGGTCCAATGGCTAGCTCACTGCTTTCATCAGTACCCAGACTGAATGTTTCCTCTGCGAAATCTACTTTACTTGCAGCTGACACCAAACGCATATGACTTGCCCCTCCAGGAGCAGCAAAAGTATTCTGCGGAATAAAAGCCGGAATGTTTATCGTTGCTTCCCCAGTTGCTCGATCAATAGCAGCCGTAAAAGGCGCATATATGGTGGCATTCAGCTTTCCACTTTGATTGAACTCAAAGCCCTTCAGCAATTCAATATCACCGTCAGTAGCCGTTCTTTCGCCTCTATCGTTGGATGTATCGCTTTTCACGACCTTCACCATTTCTCGAGTCATTCGGCTGGCCACTCGACCATCAGCCGCCTTCAAAAGCAAAGGACGAACAGAAGTTCTCAAAAGCCTGCCAGCTTTTCCAGCTCTTCCAAATTCAGCGCCATTTTCTCGAGTCCGTTGGAAAGCTGGATCGTTCTTCATACGCTCCTTGTCAATGCCCCCTTTTTCTCTAGCCAAGTAGCCATCTTTCGTTTTGTAGAAAGACAAATCTCCGATCTTTCCTTTAAGTTTGATAATTCCTTTTTGTCTTGCCATAATTGAAAAAAATATTTGATGAGCCACCAAAGTATTCTCTCAAATAGCGTTTGTCAAAAACGGACTTCCGTTAAAGGTCGTGTTGTCTTAATTGGCAATTATTGTCGTTAAAGCTTTCAAGAAATTGGCTATATTAGTGTATAGCATCCTTATGGATAAAGTATAGATAAAGTATGAAGTAATGATCTTAAAAAGAACCGTCATATACCCAAAGGACATTCAGCGCATAACAGGTAAGAGTGAACGCACCGGAAGAAGGCTACTAGAGAAGATTCGGGAAAGAAGAGGAAAAGAAAAGCACCAGCTCATAACCGTTTCCGAGTTCGCAGATTACACTGGAATAGATGCTGAAACAGTCCAGGAATACCTTACAGATTAAGCCAAATTTTTAGGTTCTAATCCAGAAATTTTCCCGCCTTTTATTCATAAAATTTGCCCTTTTTTGCGTATATTTAGTATAACAAAGAAACGTTCTTTGACAGTTTTAGCTTCAAACAGAGCCGATATTTGGCAACAAAAACGATTAAATTTTTAGTACCCTATTCGTGCCCTTTTAAACCATTCAAATCATAAGCAACTGATTATCAGTTTTAAATAAGGTTTTAGTGTGGTCCAGGTGGGCCCACAAAATTAAGCTTCAGTATCTCTACTGAAGCTTTTTTTGTTTTAAAAGCATGTTGCTTTCGTCTAATACTCAGAGAATTTAGCTGTGTATTTGCTCTCTTTCAACTTCACCTTAAGATCAGTAATTGAGCTTTTCGCAGCTTTTCAGCTTTCTAATATTCAAATGTGAAGGAATTAACTTGATTAGACTGCAGAGAAATATTTTCGCTGACACCAGATGTTTCTACTCCATTTTTTCGTTTTGTCCATACTATTGTAACTTCCGTAGAATTTTCAGGGACATTATAAGATACAACCGAATTTACATTTTTCCCTACCCATGACGTTTCATCCCAGGCTACAAGACCACTTCCATCGGCTGGATGATGAATGTTATTTACTCCGAAATTTTCAACTTCAGTCATGAAATTTTGGCTTGTATTAGAGAATAACGAGATATGCAAATAATCATTAGAATCAAAGGGAGAAGTATTTTTAACAGAAACTTCCAATTTTACGAATCTATTTATTTTTATAATAACACTATCATATGCTTCAAACACGCCATCATAACCGCTTGAAGTATCTGTTTGCTTGGTAGGGGCAAAGATGGAGATATTAGAAGCGTCTTTCATCAAAGCGCTAAAATTACCATTGGCATCGGTAGTTACATCTATGTGATCAATTTCTCTTTTACCGCCTAGGAGTCCTGATTCGTAGTATTGCAATACTTGTAATTTAACAGTTTGACCAGCCACTCCATCTCTATTAATGATCCTTTCAACTCTACCATTTGCTACAAAATAATCTTCATCCTCGATGCATGACTGAAAAAGAAAAAATAGTCCCAATAAAACAAAAAGACTCTTCATATTCTATTAAGGTAATAATTATAGAAGAGAATATCAATTAATGACCAGAGCAAAGCGAGCGTAGAATTAGAAAACTCTTAAAAATAAATCCTCTTTAATAGTAGCATTTTAATCCGCTAATGATTTTGTTGCTTGCCGTTATAAATCATGAGTAAAATGAAAGCAGCTACATTATCAGAAATCAAAAAGGAATTACAACACAAATCAGAAGAAGACCTGCAATCTTTATGCTTAAGCTTATCCCGATTTAAAAAGGAGAATAAAGAACTCCTCACCTATCTCCTCTTTGAAGCTTCTGATGAAGAAGGCTATATCCAATCGGTAAAAACTGAAATCGACCTACAATTCTCTGAAATCAATAACCAAAATTATTACTGGATGAAGAAAACAGTAAGAAAAGTGCTTAGGATCACCAGGAAATACATACGTTACTCCAAAAAGAAAACTACTGAAGTTGAATTACTTATGTACTTTTGCCAAAAGTTGCTGACTCTATCTCCTTCCATTAAGGGAAATACGGTTTTACATAATCTGTACGAAAGATTGGTCCTTTCTATTAGAAAAACGATTTCTAAAATGGAGGAAGACTTGCAATATGATTACAATACTCAACTCGAGCATTTGCTTTACGGAGAAAATTAGCGAGAAGGCCATCCTCTACATCTGTTAATATCATTATAAAATTCTCAACTCAAGCTGAAAGGCATAAAATTTGCTCATTTAGAAATAAACTATTTAGACACCTCTTAAATTACAAACCATGAGAAAAATGTACGCTATTTCGCTTTTTGTTGCTTTGATTGCCTGCTCAAGTTGCGCAACCATTTTCACAGGTACAAAGCAAAAAGTATCTATTGATTCGAATCCGCAAGGAGCAAAAATTGTAATTGACGGGCAAAATTTAGGAGTAACTCCTGCTAAAGTGAAAGTTGATCGAGAATTAGATGCCTTGCTTTATGGTGGAAAGGAAATACAATTTGAGCTAGACGGATACAAAAAGTTTGGATATGAATTGGACGCTAGATTCAATACCGTTTCCATAATTAATTTCTTTAATCCACTTTTTTGGGGAATTGATATTGCAAGCGGAGCCGTTACCCAGTATGACAATTACTATAATTTTCAGCTCATTCCGTTAGAATTCAATAATACCCGCTCGATTACAGAAAGCAATATGGAAAAATATGAGAAGCTTATTCAACTTAAGAAGTTACTTGAAGATGGAGTGATCACTCAAAAAGAATTTGAAAAGGAAAAAGCAAAAGTTTTAGCTGAAGAATAGCAAGATGTCTTTTATTATCTCAGTAATGTAATACTACCTGATCTTGCTATTCCACTTCCGTCACACCTGATTACAAAATAGTAGACCCCATCTGGGACAGGGCTACCATTAGCTGTGCCCTCCCAGTCATTGTTGTAAGGTTTAGCTTCAAAAATTTTGTTTCCCTTTTGATCATAAATTTCAACTCCACACTGAGTCAGACTTTCAATGTTTTCCACTTCCCAAAACTGCGCAATATCATCGTTATTGGGTGAAAAGAACTTCATCGGAACTAACCTATCTCCTACATCAGTTTCATCAACAGTAATCAATATTTCAGCGCTTCCAAAGCAACCATTTTCATCAAAGCCTTCCACTCTTATCAAGGTGCTTACTTCTGGAGTATATTCTATCTCATCATCAGTAATATTCAAAGATACCGAATCGGCAAACCACTCATAGTCACTGAGTCCGGAAGCAGATATTGAAACCGTCTCACCGGTACCAACGGAAGTAGCGGAAGCAAATAATTCCACATCAGGAATTGCGAAAGTCCCTATTGAAATATTAGCAGAGCCTTCACATCCATTTTGATCTGTGACATTTACTGAATAAGTACCTCCTGCATTTACAGAAATTGTTGGTGTAGTGGCTCCGGTATCCCACTGGTAAGATTGAAAATTACCATCCACTGAAAGCACTGCTTCATCTCCTTCACAAATAGAAGTGGCAGAAGTATTAATAACTGCATTAAGTGCAGCATTTACAGTAATCTGCTGTGAAAATTGTGAAGAACAAGAAGTAAATCCGTCATACGAGACTTCTAAAGAAACCTCAAAAGTACCAGCTTCATTATAAGCATGAGTAGGATTTTGATTATTTGAAACATTTCCATCCCCAAAATCCCATACATACTGAGCAATCGATTGATCTGCTACAATTGATTCATCCGAAAAAGAAACAGGCACATTAAGGCAAACATTGGAAACAAACTCAAAATCAACTTGGGGCGGTTCTAAAAAGGAAACTTCCAGCGTATCAGAATAAACCTTCGGGCAAAAAGTATTAATTTGATCGGTGATCTCCACATAGTAACTACCAGAAGAAGTCGGGTTAAAGCTTTCGGAAGTCTCACCTGAAACTGGATTAGCACCCTCATACCATTGGTATGCAAAATCATTGTCAAATGGCGAAATGCTTAGGACAACTGTCTCTCCTTGGCAATAGGTTCCTGCTCCAGTACGCGCTATGGAAAATTTAGGAGCAGAAATGACATCCACTACTATACTCTTGGTTTCGATGACACATGAACCCGCATAAACATCAAGAAAATAACGTCCCGCTTTATTGACATTAAAATTATCAACATTAACGCTTATTCCAGTTGCAGAAAATTCTTGCGGTCCACGCCATTCATATTTGGTTGCGCCTACATCAGTTGAATTTAAGGTAAGAGTACCTCCGGTACATACTGGATCATTTGAACTTATATCTGCACTTGCTAAGGATCCAGAGGATAAGATATTAACCTCTATGGCATCAGACATTTCGTTGCAACTCCCTCCGTCAGAAATAATAGACACTGTATAGCTCCCAGATTCTGAAATATCATCTAATTCTATGAAGTTTTCGGTTCCTGATTTCACTATAGTTCCATCCTGACGCCATTCATAAGTTAAACCATCTATATCTTGAGTTTCTAACACAACAGGGTTTCCTTGGCAAGAATTGATTGGGCCTTCGGGAGTGATGACAGGGGTAATACATCTGTTATTTCGCAGTATTGAAATATTTGAAGCCAATATATTATTGCTCTCATCATCCACACTTGAGAAAACTATATCGGGTTTACTATCTCCGTCAATATCCGCTACCTTAATATTTCTATTGATAAAGGTTACGGGAACAGAAACCTTGGGGAAATTCAGTCCTCCTGAGCCCGCATTATTCAAAACATTAACACTCTTGTTGGCACCAATGGTAGAAACAATTATATCCATATTTCCATCCCCATCCATGTCTCCAAAATCTAAGCCCCATGGCCTTAGGTCAGAAGATAAATTCTGAGCGGAGCTAAATTGAGGGGGATTTCCAGTTCCATTTGTTTGATTAATAAAAACTGCAACAGAAGAACTCAGAAAGAGTGTGGCTACGATATCTGGTTTATTATCTTGATTTACATCACCAACTTTTAGGTTTACAAATGTTCCTGCAGTATTAAACTGAACAAAGCTTTCAAAGTTAAAATTCCCAGGCGTACTGGTATTAGTGGCTACATAAAAGCCTCCCCCATCGGTGAGAAATTGATTTGATATTATTTCAGGCTTCCCATCTCCATTTAAATCTTCCACATCCAAACCCGCGGTACTACCGGCATTCCCTACGGTGAGCTCAATAATATTATTATCGAAGGAAAGATTTCCTCCGCTTGATGTATTTTTAACAATAAAAATTTTATTACCTGTTTGATTTGAAACAACCAGGTCTGGTTTTCCATCGAGGTCCATATCCTTAATTACGACCCGTTTAGTTGAAGCACCTGCCACAGTCAGCGTTTGAAGCGTAAAAGAAAAATTGCCGGGAGTGCTGAAATTAACTAAGATTAGTAATCTATTCCCATCATTTCCTTCAGTGAAAACTACTTCTGGTTTACCATCACCATTTAGATCACCAGCTGTATTATTTAATCCAGGTGTTCCAATATTAAGATTGGTTTTCACCATGCTTATATTTGAAGGAGTACTTAGATTCCTTAATACAGTAGCAAAATTAGAATTTGAATTTGCTCCTACTATATCATTTTTACCGTCACCATCGAGATCGCTGATCGTTACATCATACAAACCACTTTCTGCAAAGATATCAATCTGTGGATCAAAATCCGTACTTTCCAAGCCTTGTTCCCCTCCATAGCTTTGGATGAAATGCTCACCGCTATAGTATAAACGAGTAGTAGAATTTAAAACAGTAACATTATCAAAAGTAGCACCACTAGGCACCTTTGCTTCTATTAGCTGTTCGCTTACACTCACTATTTCTCCTTCAACACTACCAAAAAAAACTCTATTAGCATCCTCTAAACCCACACCGGTGATATTTACAATCTGGCCTGCATATCCATTTTTTGGATCAACAGATTCTATAAATGAGCTTTGGCCAAATACATCATTAGCAACAATTACAAAAAATAATAGAAGATAATATTTTGGATTGAATTTCATCATATAGGCCCATACATGGATTTAAGCGTCATTAATTAACATCCACAATAATGACTTTAATGTTTTTAAAATTGGTTATTTCTTCTGCTGTACTCTTCTCTTTATTTGCCTCTCTTCTGGAGAAAGTTTCATAAATATATACATAATAAACTCCATTTTGCTTGTTGAAAAATATATCTGCTGTGATATCTTCATCTTTTTTCAACTTTTTCACTAGTAGATCAGCGGAATTGAAATCATTAAATTCTTTTACAACAACATAGTATTTTTTATCTTTAATTTCACCTTCATCACCCCCTAGCTGTACATCCTGACTGGAAAATCTTGGAGCTCTTTCTTCTGTTCTTTCTAGAGATTTCAATTTAGGTCTTTCGACTAGCCTTTTGATTTTATCACCTATTTTGATGTTAAGTTGAATTTCATGCGAACCGTTAGCAATTCCATCAACTAATTTACTTGAAGGTTCATATGCATAGCTTAGAGACAGTTTCTGCATATTGAAACCTACGATTCCTGACATCCCGTAGTTAAGCCTATAGGATCCTCCAATCCAGAAAATTTCATTGAAATTTAAAGTACTCAGCAATTCTATTCTCTGCCCATCAAATTGAGAATACTGATAAAGCGCATAAATCTGCAAGGGAGCATACACATCCTCCAACTTGACAGTTCTTTTAAACCGACCAGTTCTTCTAGTAACGAGTTTATAATCTACAGGCTTTTTATAATAAGCCATGATGGTGAATTCCTCAAAGGGCGATATTTCGAAAGCTTCAAAATTTTGTGTATTGGCATACTGCAGTTTAAAGAGTCTTGGCAAAGCGGCTCCAATATTAATACCACTAGCGGTTTCCAATTTAAATCCAACATTGGAAATCGGTTGCACATTATTGTCCAGAAAATTATTTATTGCGGGATCGCTTAAGTCCTGAATTTGAGAAAAATCAATACTATTGGAAGTTACACCAGCTGAAATTCCGAATCGGATTGAGGAGGATTTAGTTAAATTGACTGCATAGGAATAGGTGGCTAAAAAATCGGTTGTAGTTATAAGCCCTCGACTAAAATTCCTTAGTGTGGCGCTTAACCCGTATTTTTTATAATCAAATGGCGATTCAAATGTTAAGGTGGAAACCATAGGTGCTCCCTCCACACCCATCCATTGCAGTCTTTGATTCAAGGATATATTTCTATATGGACTTGCCGCAGCTTCGGCAGGATTATATAAATAAGGAGTCAAGTAAAAATGATTATAAACAGGTAGCTCTTGAGCTACTGAGGAAAGTCCGGTAACAAGTTGAAAAAATAAACATGCAAAGATAAACTTGGACATAAAAAAGAGGTGACTTTTATACTTTCCTTCTATAAAATTTTATAAATCTACTACTAGAATAATAAAAAATGACAATATATTAAATACATACTCAATTAACATTACTTAAATAACAAATTTAAAAATTTTTTCAGCATTTTTTAAAGGATAGTGTGCACAATTACTTAGTTTTAGGGTTGGAATCGTTCCTGCTTATGCATAGACTCGAAATCACTAAAAGTATCTTTACAATCAGCTATAAAGCCGTATTCATCACTATCTCATTAGTGGTTTTACATTTATTTAATATTTCAAAAATAGATGCTCAAGTATATATCGGTGCCAAGGCAGGCGCAAGGACTTCATGGTTACAATATGATGATTTTGCTTCTGAGGATTATGATAAATCTCTTTTCTATGGGTATAGTGCAGGCTTTACTGGTGCTGTAAAAGTACAAAAAAGATTTACTCTTCAGCTTGATATCATGTATGCTCAAAATGGAAAAAAAATAGATGGGATAACCGATGCATCTCTTCAGAATTATGCTAAGTACCATTTCATAAATACTCCTGTTGTTTATAAATTAGATTTTAACGGTTCACTAGGGGCTAGATCCTTTAAATGGTACGTAGGGGCTGGGCCAAATGTGAATTTTTGGCTTGGTGGAAAAGGCATTTTGAAGTCTGTAGAACTGCAGGAAGAAAGTTTGCAAGAACTGCAATACCAAATAATTTTTGATAGTAAGCCCGCAAGCCCCAAATTTGGCGGATTGTATTATGAGGAATTTAACAGAGTCCAAGTTGGTCTAATAGTTTCAACTGGGTTAGTGGTAGAACCAGTTCCAGGTCAATCACTAATAATAGATTTTCGGTATGAATGGGGTCATAGCTATATGGCTAATGAAAAAGGAAGATTTACTAACGTAATAGCATATCAGGATGATTTGCGAGCGAGAAATCAAGCGATACAGATTTCAGTTGCTTATATGTTTGACATTATAAATAAGGGTAAAAAAGAGAAGAAATTATATTATAAGAATTAATTAAAGGTAATGATAGCTTGGTGTCAATTTATTGATGCTTGTACCAACTGTAATGGTCTCTTGAAACATGAAATTAGCTTATAAAATCTTAAATTAAACTAAAAATCAATGCTGCTAATAGAAAATATAGACAATAGTATTTTTATTTAATTATTACCATTTCATTACATAAAACATATATATCAAATAATTTATAAAGTCTGTAAAAAATCTTTTGATTAATATGCATCTCAATTAAATCCTTAAATTGTATTGATTCGTAAATTCACATTGTCATGAAAAAGATTTTACTTCTACTATTCTTCCCCCTATTTTCAATAAATTTACTCGCACAAGAAATTTGTAACGATGGAATCGATAACGATGGTGATGGGTTCATTGACTGTTTCGATGGCGATTGTACTGACAATACTGCCTGTGACGGCTTTTATCTTGGAAACGATGCATCTTGTGAAGCAGAACCGAATGCATTTCCTCAATTTTCACTCAAACTTGGCTATCAATCAAGAAATGACGCTTCATTAAACTTGAGCAGAATTGCCATCGGAGACTTAGATAGAGATGGGATTCCTGAAATATTGTCAACTACCTATGACGATGACAGAATATACCTCCTCAATGGTGATGACGCAACAATTAAACATCAGGCTACAACCAATAATCCCTCCTTTAGATCGGCCTCCATGATTAACATTTCAGATGACAATTGTGGAGAAGTCTTTATTATAAACGAAAACGGATGGAATAATTTTACTATTAAAGCATTCGATTGTGAACTGAATTTACTTTGGACATCAGAAAGGCTATACAACGATCCAGTTTTTCTAAGTTTCGCAGATTTTGATCGTGACGGTCAAGCCGAAATGTACTATAAGGATGAAATCAGAGATCCGCTGACTGGAGTTAGATTAGTACAAAATTCAGGTACAAATTGGAATAGTATTCCGAGCGGAGCAGTTGCCGTAGACATCATGGGTGATGAGGACTTGGAATTAGTGCTTGGAAATAAAATTTACGCTGTCGAATTAAATGCCAGAACAGCCGATGCAGGTACTTTAACACTTATTAAGACCATGCCTGCTACATACCAAACTAAAAATGGAGGATATCAATCTGCACAAAGTGCAACTACATCTGTTGCAGACTATAACCTTGATGGAAATCTTGATGTTATCGTAACAGGCGCAAATGGCGGAAATGTGTCCAGCGTGTTCTTTTGGGACGTAACAAACGATTTGGTAAAAGTTTTTAATGATCCCATAGGTACTGGTGATTACCAATTTGGTTGGAGACGAGGAATGGGAAGGGTTAATATTGCAGATTTAGATGGTGACGGGCAATTAAACGCAGCCTTTGTTTCAGGTAAATATCTATATGCGTTAGATGAAAATTGGAACTCTCTATGGGTAGATGAATTTGGTGATCCAGCGCCATCTGAAGTCAATGAAGAAACTTCGGGCATTACGGGATGTACTTTGTTTGACTTTAATGGTGACGGCCAATCTGAAGTGGTGTACAGAGACGAAGACTATTTATATATCATTAATGGAAATGATGGGAGTGTCAATACTCAAATTCATTGCCGCTCCAGGACATCGGTAGAATACCCAATAGTGGCAGATGTAGATGCTGATGGTTCTACTGAGATTTGCGTCACTTGCGCTAGTGAAAATTTCAGTTCTACTACTCCAGGAAGAAACTTATCATTATATACAGATGCCGAAGTCAGAATTTACAAATCTGCTGGTGAACCGTGGGTACCGGCAAGACGATTATGGAATCAACATGGCTATTTCAATGTAAATATCAATGACGATTTGACTGTCCCAAGAAACCAGCAAAAGCATCAAGCGGTTTTTTCAACAGGAGTTTGTACGAGTGGTCCTAGTCGACCTTTGAACAGTTTTTTAAATCAATCTCCATTTCTTAGTTCTGATGGTTGTCCAACTTATGCATCACCAGATTTAACGATAATTGAATCCTCTTTTGATGTATCTCCTCCTAATTGCCCGGAAGAAGATTTTACAGTAAGCTTTGACTTCGAAAATATTGGGGATGTTCCGCTATCTGGTGACGTTCCAGTAACATTTTACGATGGCGATCCTATGGTGGCCGGAACCAATAAATTGAATACTGTTTTTATAACATTAAATAATTTCACTGTGGGAACAACTGGTTCTGCAATTGACTTAGTAGTAAACGGAACAGGTGCGCAATTTACACTCTATGCTGCATTGAACGACAATGGTTCAACTACACCTACACCAATTAGCTTTCCTAATTCCAATTTCTTGGAGTGCGATTATGACAACAACATAGTTTCAGCGGAGGTTAATCCGATACCTTTTGCCCTGTCAACTGAAACTACTAACAATATCACTTGTTCAGCAGGAAGTGTTGCTCCTAATGGATCCGCTAGGGTATTTAGATTAGTTGGCGGTTCAGAAGTGACTTCTGATTATGACTTCTTCTGGTTTAATGGAACAACTGCCACTGGAACACCTGATTACACGGGTTCAATCTATACAGGACTAAGTGCTGGAACCTATACAGTTTTCGCCAATGACAAAATAGCCGGATGTAGTTCGGATACCGTTCAAGTGGTAATTACTGACAGCACAAGAACAATTGAGGCAGAAATTACGGTGGATAGAGGCAATGACAATTGTAAAAATCCTAATGGAAAGTTGACAGTAGCGGTAAATGGAAATGACCCCGTGGGTGATTTTGAATACGAATGGTATGAAGGAAACACAGTGGGTGGTGGTTTACAGATTAGCAATAGTCATGTAGCGAATAGCTTAGAGTCCGCTACTTACACCGTGCTAGTGACCGATAAAGCCACGGGATGTCAAACCATTGCTTCCATGGAGGTGCCAGACGAAACGGTAATACCAGTAGTCTCCCCTACAGCAACAGATATTGTTTGTTCTGATATCAATTCTGGAAGTCTAAGTGCCAATGTGGATGGGTCAACTGCAGGATATACTTTTGAATGGTTCATTGGCAGCAGCGAAAAACCAACGCCTGACTTTACTGGTAGCTCGGTAAATAACTTACCTCAAGGAAGCTATACAGTTAAAGCAATCGATAACAATACAAATTGCGAATCTGACTTGGTCACAGTTGTGGTTGACCAAACTGTTAATCCTGAGATTGATGATATTACTAGTACTGAAAACAATTCATGTGACAGTAGCCTTCCTAACGGTACGGTAGCTGTGTCAATTATCGGAAATACTGCGGACCACACTATTGAGTGGTTTGCTGGAGCTAATACAAGCTCAGCGGTTATAGGAACAGGACTTTCATTAAATGGTCTTGGTGCAGGAGATTATACTGCACAAGTTACTAATACTAATACTGGCTGTTTTGTAACCGATAGAGTGACGGTGGTAAATAATATAATACAACCAGTACTCAGCGTGAACGCAGATCCGGTAACTACCTGCTCTCCATTTGACGGCCGAGTGGAAGCTAGCGTTGATTTAGATGATGTGAGTGACTATACATTTTCGTGGTATGAGGGTAATCAAGTAAAAGCCTCGACTGACTTTAGTGAAACTGGAAATGTTTTAGATAATCTTGAACCTGGATTTTATACAGTTCAAGCATTTCATAATACCCGGAACTGTTTAGCTGATGCAGTTACTATTGAAGTTATCGATCAAGCGATTATTGCTATTACTCAGAACGATGCAGTGATTGCGCTTCCAACCTCTTGTTCGTCTCAAGATGGTATTTTGCAAGTAGTAGCAAATTCACCTAATAATACCTCCGGATTTCTATTGGAATGGTATAGTGGCACTTCAACAGCTGGCTCCCCTTTTTTATCGGAAAGTGGCGTTAATTCTTCCCAAGCTAATAATTTAGTATCCGGCCTATATACAGTGGTTGCAACTGATTTAGATAATGGCTGTTCCAATTCTCAAATTTTTAATTTACCTTTTGCCGATGCTCATAATTTGGAAACGGTCTCGATCACAAATGCAACGACCTGTGTACCCAATACAGATGGAGCAATTACAGTAGATTTAACTCCAACAGCATTAACTGGTTTTGATGAAGCTAATTATACTGTATACCTATATCTTGGTGATGATGTGAACGTTCCACCAATAGCAAGTCAAGCAGGCATTGCTGGAGATTCCATTTATACCTTCACTGGACTTGGAGATGGGGATTACATTATTGAAGCACGTGCCGATGCTTCACTAAATAATTGCTCGGTTTATTCTTTCGCAGAAATAGAACTTGATGCTACAGACCCTGTCGTGAATGTAATTAGCAATATACCCAACACGAATTGTAGCAATCCATTAGCAAATGGATCCTTAGAGCTAAATATAGATAATGGGGCATCACCATCCTTTTACACTATTAATTGGTACGAGGGAAATGATACTACTACTCCGTTGGGAACTAACATCGGAAATACTGCCGGAACTAATGGTGAAATCGCTACAGATTTAATTGGAGGTAGTTATACTGTTGAAGTATTCAATGACTCTACACAATGTTCAACCATTCGTACTTTCAGTATTAATGATAATCCTGTTGCGATTTCTGTTCCATCAAGTGATCTGGAAATCTCCAATATCACTCGTTGTGATATTAATGACAGTGAAGCTACAATAACCAACGTTTATGAAAATGGAGTTGTAGGAGACATAAATAACTATACATTTGAATGGTATGATGCCAATATGAATATATTGCCTGATGCATCAACGCCAAACAATTCAAATACTATAAGTGCTCTTGCTGAAGGCTCTTACTTTGTTCGAGCAACAAATTCTAATTCCGACTGTGCAACGTCATTAATTGAATTCTCTATAGAAAATGATATCGTTGAGCCGTCCATTTCTTTAGATTTTAGAAATCCGGAAAGATGTGTACTACCTTCCCCAGATGCTGCATTTGGGTTTTTAAGAGTAACAGCTACTGCTGCAGGCACTTCCTTTTCTTATGATTGGTATAACGGACAAGATACTACTAGTGCCATCGCAAATAGTGGGAGCGAATATTTAAACTTGGCTGCGGGATTTTATACAGTTAAGATTACAGATAGTATTTCAAACTGTATTTATACTGAAACCTATGAATTGGTCACAGAAGAGAATTCAGTAAATATCTCAGCTTCAGCAACTCCAGTTACAAATTGCGATAGTCCAAATGGGTCAGTATTCGCAACAGTAAGTTCTCCTGGAGATTATTCATACAATTGGATAGACGCAAATGGAAACACGGTTGGAACTACTAAACAGGTAAATTCACTTCCTGAAGGAGAATACACCGTTACAGCCACAGATAATACTGATACTTTTTGCGAAAATACGGCAACAGTTATTATTACAAATGATCAGGTAACTCCTCCACTCACAATTGATCAAATTGCTCCAATTACGGTTTGCGACTTAACTTTGGCAAATGGTGCAGCTAAAGTAAGCGTTGATGGTGCTTTTATTGGATATACATTTGAATGGTTTGAAGGAACGACTTCTAATGGAAGTTTGGTCCACATCGGTCCTGAATTTTCACAAATGGAAGACATTACTTATACTGTGAGGGTTACGGACAATCTAACGCAATGTACAAATGAAGAAAGTATCACGATAACTTCCGAGATCCCTACAGTGGCTCAACCCACCGTTGAGGTAGTAAGTAATGACACCCATTGTATAGTTGATAATGGCGCATTAAGGGTTGATGTAGGAGGTAATACTGGCAATTACAGATTTAGCTGGTTTAGAGGTGATAATGCAAATGGTACTCCTTTTACAACCGGGGATAGAGTTACTGACTTATCAGCTGGCGAGTATACAGTTGTAGCAACAGATACAAGAAATGGTTGTAGCTCTGAAGCTGTAACAGCCGAAATTATTGAAGACTTGGTGTTTCCGGAAATAATGACCGAATTTGAACCGTCCACATGCAATAATGATAATGGGTCTGCCACTGTTTTTGTAACTACCGCTGTAGATATTAGCAGAATCGAATGGTACAATAGTTTTGGTACCTTTATTAATACCGGACCTAATCTAACAGGTGTTCCAGCAGGAGATTATATTGTTAGTGTACAAACCGCAAATGGCTGTACAGTGGAAGGAGAAGTCAGTATTAAGGCAGAAATTACTGCTTTTAATGGTATTTCAAGAAAC
Organism: uncultured Marivirga sp.; assembly: GCF_963974845.1. NCBI lineage: Bacteria > Pseudomonadati > Bacteroidota > Cytophagia > Cytophagales > Marivirgaceae > Marivirga > uncultured Marivirga sp. The sequence goes on along the minus strand of NZ_CAXBEQ010000001.1, from coordinate 601,715 downwards.
GGAGACCGTTCGAATAGCTTTTTCAAAATTGATTGCATATCTCAATATCCTGACAATAACGTGAAAATATACAATAGAGCAGGGACTTTAGTATATGAAGCAAGAGGTTATGATAACAATAATACCAAATTCGATGGTGTTTCTAACAAGGGTATTAATATATTAGGGGATAATTTACCAGATGGCACTTATTTTTATGTGATTGAAAAGAATGACGGTTCTAAGCCTCAAAATGGTTATTTGGAAATAGTAAATTAAAATTAATGTATAGCAAATTTCTTAATATTAAGACTTTATATTTAATAATTGCATTATTGTCAATGTCTGGTGTTTTAAAAGCACAACAGTATCCTATTTATTCTCAGTACATTTTCAATGGGTTAATTTTAAACCCCGCTTATGCTGGAAGCCACGTTCAATTGAGTGCGTCTGCAATGTACAGGAATCAATGGGTAAACTTTGATGGTGCTCCAAAGACATTGTTTTTTAGCGCTCATACTTCCCTGATGAACGAGAAAATGGGTTTAGGGCTGTTAATCAACGATGATCGAATCGGTAGCTATTCAAATCAGAATATATACGGCAGTTATGCATTCATTATTAAAACACCTAAAGGCAAATTGGCAATGGGTGTGTCAGCTGGCCTCAATATTCTATCTGCAGATTTTGGTAATCTCAACTTAGATGATATCGCTGATAATTCTTTTGCGAGCGTAACAGGTAACTTAAAGCCAAACTTTGGGACAGGAGTCTACTTTTATAATAAAACGCTTTTTGCGGGATTTTCAGTTCCTTTTCTATTGAATAATGGATTTGGGGATACTTCCTTCGAAAGTGCCTTGAATGAAATACGATCCGCTCGGTACTATTATCTAAATGGTGGTTTGATGCTACCTTTAAATCTTGAAAAAACAGTGCATATTCAGCCTTCAGTATTGATCAGAGGTCAAGAAGGAGCTCCACTGAATTTTGACATCAACACCAGTGTAATTTTTTATGATTTACTCAATGTTGGAGTGTCATACAGAAATATAGATGCAGTGGTTTCCTATATAGATTTCAAGTTGAGCGAATCTTTTCATTTTAGTTATTCTTATGATTGGACTACCTCAGCTATCAGATCCGCATCCAATGGAACCCACGAATTTATGCTTAATTATAGAGTGCGGCTACGAGATATTCACGATGATGTAAAATGCCCTAAGTTTAATTACTTTATGTAATTCGCTGCATTTTTTTGCGTTTTGAATAATATTGGTTTCATTTCTATCTTATAAAAGGTGTGAAAGCGCCTACTCATAACCAATAATAGTGACAGAATTACAAAATAGACAATACTAAACTATGTTATGAAGCTGTCTTAAATTTATCTAACCTAGCTCGTACATAATCTTCCAACCTATCATAACTTCGGTGAGTCTATAGCACGTAAAGTAAATCTAAGATGTATTAAATAACCAGATCCTTTCACGTTTTAAAACACATACTTTTTAATTGAGATGACCAATACTAAAAGACTTTTTGTTACAATCTTCCTATTATCTGTAATATACTCTTGCGATAATAGTACCATGTACAATTATCATGAAGCAACAATTAGCGTCCTTCCCAAAAACTTTGAAGCAGTAAATTCCGAATTTGATGATTATAATTCTGCTGCTCCTGGATTTGGAGAATCCTTCCCATTGTGCTTTTCATCTAATAGGCGATCAAGTGGTGGGGAGTTTGACATCATTTACAAACCCATCTACATATACTTTTCAAAAGAAACTGGAGAATTGACTGTAGAGGAAATAAAAAACTCTAACTCAGACTACTTAATAAATTCAGCAGAGATAGACAAGGTTCTTAGAAAAACAAACTCTAGTAGTAACGAGTTAGGCCCTTACATGACAGAGAATTTTCACTCAAGCGGAAAGCTGTTATTGCTATTTGCTAATGACGAATCAGGTGATTTCGACATAAAATTCATCCACGACCTTAATAATCAAGACTATGACTCCATCTATAATGTCCCAATTTTAAATTCTCCATTTGATGATTATTACCCTACATTCAATAAGGATAGTAGTCAAATATATTGGTGCAGCAATAGGAACGGCCAATTTGATATCTTCAATGTCGAGCTTGATAATTCCCATGACCTGGTTGACAAACTTAATGATCAGTCAGACAAAAGCATTCGTAAAATAGATGCACTTAATTCTTCTGCAAATGATAAATGCCCTTTTATTATCAAAGATTTTATGGTCTTTGCTTCAGATAGAGCCGGTGGATTTGGAGGTTTTGATTTATACTATTCAGAAAATATTAATGGAGAATGGACTGAACCACAAAACCTTGGGTCGCGAATCAATTCAGAACATGATGAATACCGCCCGATTATTCACCCGATGGGACCTGACTTTACAAATGACTTCATGATATTTTCTTCCAATAGACCTGTTGGACTTGGCGGCTTTGATCTCTATTATGTGGGCATTGATAAAGTTGACCCTTAAGCTAAATTATGATAGATGCTCTCCAGAATTCTTTTGAACTCTTGAAAATCATCTGGCGACAGATTTTCCCATGCTTTCATTCTAATTTTCTGCACCTCAGGCAAGCATTCTTCTACCATTGATTTACCGTTTATGGTTAAGGCAATCATAAAGCTCCTTCTATCATTGGGATGAGGCTTGCGGACGATCAACTGTTTGGCTTTTAATAAATCAATAATACGGGTCATGGTTGGGTGATCTTTGAAAGTATTGCTTGCCAATTCCCGCTGGTTGAGTTCTCCTTTATCATAAAGCTGCTTTAGCACGGCCCATTGGTCAATGGTGATAGTCCAGCCTAATTCCCTAAATCTTTGTTTTGCATACTGCTTTACCCTTCTGGCTGTTTTATCTAACAAAAATGAATACCGACTGTACTTCTCTGCTTCTTGCATTTTTAATAATTAGTATAACAACAAAGATACGGAAATTATACAGAAATAAGATTAGAATAGAATTGGATTAAAAGGCTATAGTTTTGAACCAACAGTTTGAAGCAGAAATAAAAACTTTTGTAATAGCAAACAATATATGCGTTAGCTGTAAAGAGAATTATCTAACAAAGATTATCTCAACCACTTAAAAAATGATATACCCGTAATCTACATTGGTGCATGGGTTCCTCGCCCACCCCCACCACCACAATAGTTTCTTTACCTTAACATTCACAACACGCGGGATTTGTATTCAAGTCATTGAATTTTTAAAAAAGGACTAGAAATTAGATGTATTTAATCTTTCCTTGAGTCAAGAAGAGTCATTTTAAATGATAAAAAGCAAGTTAGCAAAGCTTTACAGTTAAAATTAGGTCAATTTATAACGTTAATTTCCGTTTATTTACGCTCCTGTACTTTTGCTTTCTAACTTACTTATTATTGTCTTAATTTGATTCATCAATGACAAAAACTTTAAACATAGCGCAGAATAAAAGCAACTCTCTTTATTGGAAGTGTCAGTTTTTTGGATGGGGATTAGTGTCCCTTTTCTGGTTCTATATTGCTCTATTTAGAGATGATTTTGAATTATCTGATGCGATTATCAACTATATTTTTGATGTGGCTATTTGTATTGCCATCACGCATGCATACAGAACCATGGCAGTAAAAAGAAAGTGGAACCAATTGAATATAAAGGATTTAATCTGGAAACTCATCCCAGCCCTTATCATACTCTCCATTATGTTCATGATCATTATGAACATAAAAACATCAATCTATATATATTTAGCAGATAGACAAAACGATTCAATTAAAGAACTCTTCGTTTGGAACCCGTTTTTTGTATGGAATCCTGTACTAATAACTGGTTTGAGACATATGAGCATCTGGCTACTTGCCTATCATTTGTACCACTTTTACCAAAGAGAAGTACAATCAACAAAGATGAATGCACAACTATCTCTAATAGCTAAGCAGGCACAGTTCGATAATTTATCGGCTCAATTAAATCCTCACTTCCTATTTAACTCTCTCAATTCAATCAAATCGCTTATTATTGAGAATCCTAAAATTGCCAGACGTGCAGTAGACTTATTGTCGGATATTCTACGCTCATCTCTTTATGAAACGCAAGATTCAACAGTTTCATTGGAAGAAGAAATGGGACTAGTAAAAGACTATGTAGAGCTTGAAAAATTGCGATTTGAAGAACGTCTAAAATTTAATCTGGAGGTAGATGAGCGCCTGAATCATATACGAATACTGCCGCTGAGTATACAATTATTAGTTGAAAATGCACTTAAGCACGGTATCGATAAGCAATTAGATGGTGGGACTCTTGAGCTATCTATTAAAAAGGAAGGTAATAAAGCAGTTATAAAAGTAGTAAACCCTGGTACATTAAATATTGAGGGTGATAATAGAATAGGGTTAAAAAACCTAAAAAATCGCCTTCAACTGAAATATAAAGGAGCAGCACAATTTGAAATAAATCAGATAGAGAATGAATCTGTTCTAGCAAAATTAACAATCCCAATTATTGAATAATGGATACTTACAAAACTATAATAATTGATGATGAACGCCTGGCTCGAGAAGAGGTAAAAAGGGCACTTGAGAACTATCCTGAATTTGAAATAATTGGAGAAGAAAGTAATGTAGAAAAAGCTAAAGCATTGATTGAAAGTACGCATCCAGACATTATTTTTCTTGACATACATATGCCCAAAAAGTCTGGATTTGATCTTTTGGAAGAATTGAGTACCGTGCCTGAGGTAGTTTTTACTACAGCTTATGACCAGTATGCAGTAAAAGCATTTGAGGTAAACGCTTTGGATTATATCGTAAAACCCATTAGAGAGGAAAGGTTTGCCAAAGCGATTGAGAAGATTAAAAAAGGATTTACCAAAAGAGAAGAAGAATCCCCAGCACCATTTTTATTACACAAAAAGATTTTCATTAAAGATGGTGAAAGCTGCTACTTTATCCCTATCTCAAGCATTAGCCTTATTGAGTCGGTGGAAAATTATGCAAAGCTACACTTTGATGGAAAAACGGTTTTAATCAAAAGGTCTTTAAATCTTCTAGAAGAGAAAATGGATCCAAGTTTGTTTTTCCGGATCAATAGAAGTCAAATTATTAATACTGAATACATAACAGAAATAAATCCCTATTTTAATAATAAGCTGCAAATCACCTTGTCAACTGGCGAAAAGTTAGACGTATCTAATCGACAGTCTGCAAAATTCAAAAAGTGGAACAGCCTGTAATAGTATAAACCTTAACAAATCTGAACATGAAAAAGTATAGCGTAATATTTATTACCATGGCATTACTATATGCCTGTAATACAGCCCCTAAAGAAGAAAAAGAAAGTATAACTGCACAAAAACCTAGTTTAGAAGACTATCACATTGGAGAACAATGGACCTGGATGGAAAAAAGTGTTGCTGGCGAAAAAATCCGATGGGAAGGCCAAGACAAACGGGAAGTTGTTGCCTTTGAAGGAAGCCTAGGCTTTTGGAATGGTACTGACACAGTACTGATTTCCAATACCATCAAGGAAGAGACAAGCAACACTCCTTTTCGCGATTGGCCTTTGGAGGTAGGTAAAAAGTGGACTTTTGAAAGTAAGTGGGAAAATGCTGAAGGTACAGCTATGATCACCAATCAAGAGGTAGAAGTAGTTTCTTATGAAGAAGTAGTGGTTCTTGCTGGAAGATTTATGGCCTACAAGATTGAGCATAAAGGGACTTTCACCAATACAAAAGCAGGAAGTGGTAAAATGAATGATACCTACTGGTATGCACCGGCTTTGAAAACAAGCATCAAGCATGCTCAAGATGATGGCTATGGTTCCTATATGTTTGAACTATACGATTACAAAAGCGGAAAATAATTAGGATGAAAAATTTACTAATTATACTGTTTTTAATAAGTATCAGCATGAGTGCTTTTAGTCAAAATCTGGATTTTGAGAAAAGAGCAATAAATGATACAGCTGCGCTTGATCTGGCAATGAATAATTTGGCCAATCGTTACTTGGACTACACTAAAGCTGAAGGCATAAGCATTGGCGATCGGGAGCGATTGAGATATGAAATGATTGCTGGCCGCAATGAAGATGCTATCCAAACCATTAGAAATATTAGAGCTGGAAATACTTCGGAAGGTCATCTTACTTACTCGCAATACGAATTGTATCTTAAAGCGAAGATTCAGCAAAATAAGTCAGGCGAGAATTTCCAAGACTCTTATCGTTCTGTCTTCTCACAATATATAAAAAAATGTACTGATATTATGGCCTCCACCATTACGGTTAATTTCACTACCTATGATGGAGTGGCTCAATTTACAGATGACTTTCACGCTAAATACGCAGGTGTTCCGGAGGAAACTTTAACGGCTGATGAAGCAAAGAGCATCCTAAATGCATATTTTCTCTATCATGTGTATTCCCTTACCGAACCTATTATTTTCGAGGAAACAGAAAGAGATGAGAATGATAGGTACTTAATTGAAGAATCCCTTATTATCTCGGCAAGGGATAGTGCTGAAATTTCGGTCATCACCGTTCGAAAAAGAAATATAGCAGCTTTACCTGCTATTTTAATCTTCACTATTTACGCAGATAATTCCAATAAAAACCAAGCAATGATTGCAGCGTCAAAGGGATATGTTGGCGTAATTGCCAACTCTCGTGGCAAGCGAAAAAGCACCAATGCCATCGAGCCTTATAAACACGAATACAAAGATGTATATGAAACCATAGATTGGATAAGTAAACAATCTTGGTGTAACGGTAAGGTAGCCATGTACGGGGGAAGCTACAATGGATTTAGTCAGTGGGCTTCCATGAAAGAAAAAGTACATCCTGCTTTAAAAACCATCATCCCTTCGGTTTCTGCAGCACCGGGGCTTGATGTACCCATGGAGAACAATATCTTTCATAATTTCCCCTATAAATGGATTCCTTTTGTAACCAATAATAAGCTATTAGATAATGGTGCAAATTTTGATGCTGCTAGATGGAATAGAATGCAAAATACTTGGTATACAAATGGCCTAGCTTACAATAAGATGGATTCCATTGATGGCGTACCTAATCCATTATTTCAAGAGTGGATCAGCCACCCTACATACGATAGTTATTGGCAAGCCTTTATACCTTATAAGGAGGAATTTGCTCATATTGATATCCCAATTCTAACAACCACAGGTTATTATGATGATGGTCAGCGTGGCGCAATGTATTATTATCTAGAGCATTTAAAATATAATCCAACTACTGAACATTATTTATTACTTGGCCCTTATGATCATTTTGGTGCCCAGACTGAATCGAGCGCCAATTTACGGGGCTATGAAATTGATAGTGTAGCCAACCTTAAAATTCAAACTGGGCTAGCTTTTGAGTGGTTCGATTATATCTTAAAAGGAAAGAAAAAACCTATTTTACTGAAAGACAAGGTAAACTTTCAAGTCATGGGTGAGAATAAGTGGTTGCATAGGCCAACGCTTGCTGAAATGAGTAATGATTCTTTAGTATTCTATTTAAGTTCTAATGAAAAGGATTCGTCCTTTCAGCTTACAAAAAAAATGAACAAAGAAGTTGAACCTATTCAGCTTAGCATTGACTTAGCAGATCGGTCAACACCCAACAATGCAGATTATTACCCTTGGCCAATTATAAAAGATAATATAAACTTGAAGGACGGTTTAGTTTTCAAAACCAATGCTTTTCAAGAGGAAGTGGTAATCAATGGCTCATTTACAGGAGAGTTTAAGGTATCAACCAATAAACAAGATTTTGATTATTCCATCAACCTCTATGAATTACTGGCCGATGGAAGTTATTTTCATTTAAGCTATATTATAGGCAGAGCTAGTCATGCTAAAAGCATAGAGGAGAGAGAATTATTAACTCCAAATAAGGTAACAACCCTTACTTTCAACAATACCCGTATTATTAGTAAAAAAATAGCTGTTGGCAGTAGACTGATAGCGGTCATAAACGGAAATAAAAATCCCAATTCACAGATTAATTACGGTTCTGGAAAAGAGGTAAGTTTAGAAAACTTAGAGGATGCTGATGAACCTATAATTATCAATTTTCACCCTGAAAGCAAATTAAGAATTCCTTTATGGCGAGAGCCATAAGGGAATTCTTCCTTAAGACATTATTACTGATTTATTAAAAATATTTACATCATATAAAATGAAAGACTTAAGTTCAACACAGCATCAATTAACTATAAAGCGAGGAATTTTGGCTATAGTTGCCATGTACGCATGTCAGCTTTTAGCAGGAATTATCATTTCCTACGCTTTTAAGTTAGCACCAAATACGGACACTCCTATAGAAATTATAGGATTATCTTCTACCCTGCTGAGTGGCATCATGATTTTACTGCTATTCTGGTGGGATTTGAGAAAATCGGGAGACTCTTTTTACACTCAGATAGGTTTGCAAGCCAGTAAAATCAAAAATAGTAAAGCGGTTTTATTGGTATTAGCTGTATTAGCATCAACTCATTTTTTAGCATGGATATACAGATCAGTAATTCTTCCAGCCTATGACTATGGCGGGATTATCGGAGGCGGTTCCAAAATGTTTAGCTTTATTCAGGAAAATGGAGGTGCACTTGAAATGAGCGGCTTTTTACTTTTGGCTCTCATTGTTGGTCCAATCATGGAAGAAGTTGTTTTTAGAGGATACCTGCAATCTTCCATTGCCAAGAAATTACCTGCCTGGGCAGCCATTTTGATTACCTCAGTTATTTTCACAGTTGGCCACAGCCCTATGATTTTGTGGCCTATGTACTTCCTTTTTAGTATTAGTTGGGGATGGATCTATTTGCGAACCGGCTCTTTAAAAATGGCTATACTTATTCATATTTTAAGTAATTTATTTTATATTATTGTAGGTTTTGCCGGTTGGAAGCTTTTAGCATAACTTTAATCACTCTCAAAAACATGGACGCTCTAATAGAAAAAGTAAATAAAAGTAATTACCTAGAAATAGTAGAAGTCTGGGAGGCTTCTGTAAGGGCAACACATCACTTCTTGAAAGAAGCTGATATTGCCTACTTTAAACCACTCATCTTAAATAACTATTTAGATGCCGTTGAATTAAGGTGTATTAAAAATGAAAATAATAGAATTATCGGTTTTCTTGGTGTTGCTGAAGATAATCTCGAAATGCTTTTCATCCATCCTGAGGACAGAGGTAAGCAAATCGGCAAAAGCTTATTAACTTATGCTATTAATGATTTAAAAGTTAGCAAGGTTGATGTAAATGAACAAAATGAGCAGGCTGTTGGCTTTTACCAGCATTGTGGATTTGAGGTGATAGGCCGTTCAGCATTAGATGCCTCAGGTAAACCTTATCCTATGCTGCATATGCAGTTGAAAACACGAATGGAAAAGGGTGAGTAAAACAACAAGGACTCTTTTGATCTTATCAAAAGCTCAATAATACATTTATTAAAGGATCTGGCGAGATGTGATAATAGTTATATTAAAGCAGTTTATTAACACTTGACTTATAGGTTTGACCTATGGGAACTTCATGATCATTTATAAAAATCCGGTTGCCTTCAATAAACTTGCCGCAGAGTCTCTTCTTGAGTCCCTTATTCAGCCTTCAAACTTTTAATAGGATTTCCCAAGGCAGATGATATAGCATGATAACTAACAGTTACAAGCGTAATCACAATTGCTCCAACGCCCGCTATGGCAAAGACTGACCAGTGTAAATTAGTTTTATATTGAAAGCCTTCTAACCATCCGGAAACTAAATAATACGCTATTGGTATAGCGACTAAACATGAAAGACCTACCAAGACGAGAAAGCTCTGTGTAATCATCTTCCATATACTCAAGACAGAAGCACCTAATACCTTTCTGACTCCAATTTCCTTTGTACGCTGCTCTGCAACAAAAGAGGCCATACCGAATATACCCAGACAACTAATAAAAATGGCTAGCAAAGCAAATAAGCCGGCTACTGAACCAAAACGTTCCTCACTCGCAAATTTCAATCCATGCTGCTCATCAGTAAAAGTAAAATCCAATGGTGTAGACGGTAACTGCTCCTTAAAAACATCCTCAATTATAGCGATCGAAGCTGATGTACTTTGCTCTGGATTAAGTCTCATGGTCATACAATTCATAGGACTATTACTCATAGAGAATATAATAGGAGTTACTTCATCAAAAGGAGATTGAATAATTAAATTTTCGATGACACCAATTACGCGCAGTTCCTTAGTTTTTTCACCACTTCCGGATCTAATAATCTTTCCTATTGGGTCTGCAATGCCCATTTCTCGTACGGCCTTTTCATTTAGAATTACTGCTTGTAAATCAGAGGTGATATCTCTGGAAAAGTCTCTCCCCTTTATTATGTTCCAATTAATCGTTTTTCCATATTCCGGGGTCACTGCAATCTTCCCAAAATCAACATCGTAATTATTATCCTTTCCTTCCCAGGATAAGTTGCTGGTTCTACTGAATATCTGTGTTAATGGGCTAGATGATTCTGACAATTCTACAATTGCTCCTTTGCTTTTCAATTCATTCCGAAGCACGTCAAACTTCCCAGTAAAATCTGCGGAATTGCTCCACAACATAATGGTACCTTCAGCATCATATCCCATGGGTCGGTCCTTAGCAAATTCAACTTGCTTTTGAATAAATAATGTACCGATAATTAATACAATAGATGCAGAAAACTGTAAAACCACTAAAACTTTTCTAAGCATTAATGAGGACGGACCGGCTTTGAAGGATCCCTTTAGGACAGAAATTGGACGAAATGAAGACAGATAGAATGCCGGGTAACTACCAGACAGCAGTGCAGTGCCAAAAATGAAACTCCCGCAGAAAATCCAAAAATAAAGACTACTTAGCGGGAGTTGGATGTCTTTGTCAACTAATTCATTAAAGAAAGGCAGCGCTATGAGAACGATACAAAAGCTTAAAACAAAGGATATGATGACCACTAAAAAGGACTCAATAAGAAATTGATTCACCAATTGTCCTCTTCTAGATCCAATTGCCTTGCGAACACCCACTTCTTTAGCTCTCCTTTCAGACTGTGCTGTACTTAAGTTCATGAAATTAATACAAGCCAGCAATAATACTAGACCAGCAATTATGGCAAATAATTTTACGAACTTAATTAAACCTCCAGATTGTACTCCATTTTCCCAGGATGACTTTAAATGCCAATCATTCATGGGATGAAGGAAAACCTCTGGTTTCTGGGCTTTTTCTTCCTCACTAATATGGCTATACCCTGCCCTCTTTATTTGCTGATTGAGGCTTTCTAAATCAGTATCCTGAGCTAATTCAGCAAATATCTGAAATGAATTATTGCCCCAATCGTTAGTTACGGCTGCCTCTCTTATCCAATCTTGTGAGTTTTGGTAAAGTTTCCAGGGAGCAAAAAAGTTAATTCCATAAAAACTGGAATTTTTAGGAAAGTCAGCGTATACACCTGTTACCATCACTTCTAATTCATTATCAATTTTCATCATTTTACCTACTGGTCTTTCATCTTTGAAAAGCGCATAAGATAATTTCGATGAAATAATTATTGATCCTGGCTCTGTCAATGCTTTTTCATCTCCTTTAAGCATATGAATAGAAAACATTTCTATAACGTCCTTCTCAATAAAATTTCCAATTGAAGTCATCTTTGTATCTTCATGAGAGATAATTAGATTCTGTGGCCAGTATGCTAAAACCATTTTATCGAAGCCTTCTCCGTAGTTAGATTGAAGTTCTTCTTTAAGCGGGATTGGAAGCGCGGTTTGCATACTGATTTCATCATTGAGTTGCTGATGCTTCATCACTTGAGCTATTCGGTCATGATTTTCATGATAACTATCGAATGTCAATTCATCATAAACCCACAAACTAATTAGCATCGCGACTGCCATGCCCACTGCTAAGCCCCCAATATTTATAGAAGAATAGCCTTTATTTCGTAGTAGGTTTCTGTAACCAATTTTGAAATTAATTTTGAACATGTCAGTATAATTTGAATTGTATGACTTTGATTTTTGAATAGCAAATGGGCGTAGATAATTGATCACTTGAAACCAATAATTGATCTTGGCCTTCATCAAAGAGCGGTTTTCAACCCTCGAATGAAAATTCTCTTCTAGATCACCAAGGACTTCCTCAGCAAGCTCTTCCCTTAGGAAGCTTTTCAAGAGCTTTTGGGCCAACTTTGGAGGTGCTGGTTTCATTAGGAAAGATTTAAATGATTAATAGAGAGTTTATTTAAAGATAATCCAGGGATTTGATTCCATAAGGACACTTTGAAATCCTGCGAATTTTTCAATACCTCTTGACCGATAGCTGTAATCTTATAAATTCTTTTCCGTCTTCCTCCCCTGTTAGCTGAAGGTTCACCCATTTCCGAGCTTAAAAAATCTTTCTTAGATAAACGATCCATAGTAGAATGCACTGAACCAATGGAAACACTTCTTCCGGTTTGGTTTTCAAACTCTTCTGCAACTTTTAGTGAATATGCCTCTTCTCCTAAAATGGCTACGACCAGTAAAATCACCTCTTCAAATTCTCCGAGCTTTGTCTCTTTCATGATTACCTTTTTAATTGTAGAACAAATATACGGAAAGAAATTATATTTGTTCTACAATTTAGTATGTATTGCAAATAGTTTTTAAAAATGTATAAAGAGTAAAGGAAAAGATGTAAGAAGACCAAATGTGAAATTAGATAAGAAAGATTTGTCTCTTCCCCTAAAGTCGTGCCGTCTTACAACGTAAAAGTGCTTGGTATTAATGAAGCCAAAATGAAATTTAAGTACTACAAACGAGCTGCTTTTCAATGTTCGCCCTATTTATTTGTTAAATATTATCAATTGGCTTTTTAGAAATTTCTAACCGAAGAAATGGGATTCGATAATAAGAAAACTTTGGCTTACATTACTTATCGCTTATGCCCTTATCAAGTATTGTGGTTTTGTTGAAATCGCCAAAACTACATTCGAACAATATCTTTATCGACAAGCATTTTTTTAATCTCTTTATGATTCTCCCAGAATTTGGTTCGGATTTTCTGTACTGTATTCTGAAAATCGGGGTGATTTTTCATTTTTAATAGAATCGGGTCCTTATCAAGAAATAGAACGAACCAATATTGATAATTATCCTGTTTAGAAAATGCCTTTAAGCCGTTCATGCCTTTTTCGATATCCCCTTTGGCTGCAAAATAGGCAGCCATAGTTAATTCTTGATAAATAGATTGATCCTTTTCCGCAAAAGCCAAGTAGCTCTCATAAAAGCTCTTAGCCTCTTGTTCCCTTCCTAGTTGTTCTAACACAAATGCCATATTGAGATCATAATTATGATAAATATCTAATTTCAAAGCATACCTGATTGAAATAAGTTTTTCATAATAAAACCAAGCCTCTTCGTACTCTTCTAAGGTATAACAGACTTTTGCGACTTCACTGATCACATCAATTTTAGTCGTGTCCTGATTAAAGATTTCGATCAGCGCAAATTTAGTTTGTCTCAAATCATTATGCTGGCCAAGCTTAATATATTCATGGAGGTATTTTGAATAATGATTTTGAGGATTATAGGCCTTCGATTTCTTAATATATTTTTCTGCCTCATCGAGAAAACCTGTTTGCGCCAAAGCATTACTTAAATGCAAATAAGTGATACTTGCTGATACAGAATCTTTGTCTGAAATAGCTACTTCAATCCCTTGCAATGCGTGAATCAAATATTTTTTAGTATTGGGAAGCATATAGGCGTAGATATCGGACAAGAAATTGTGAATCCAGGCTACATTAGGATAATATTCCAAAACTTCTAATAAGGCTTCCTCTGCCTTACGAAAATCCTTGATTTGCATAAAATATAAAGAATTGGCAATCAAACTCTCACCTAAGTCAGCATCTAAAAGCATTGCCTTGTCAGCATAGTTCTTAATTTCTTCAGTGTGTTGTTTTTCCTCTCGAAAAAGGTCTAAATAATAATATGAGATTGCGATATAGGCGTAGGCATTGGCAAATTCTCCATCTTCTTGAATCGCTTTCTTAAATTGAACTATTCCTTCTTTCAGGCCATTCCCAGTATCATCATTTAATAAGGTTAGTCCTTTTAAATAGTAGTCATAGGCCACTAAATTATTGGTTGGGACTTTTTCTATTCGCTCTTGTTCTTTTGGTGTGATTACGGCATTGATTTCTGCGGCAATGCTTTTAGCTACATCAGCTTGGAGCGCGAAAACATCATTTAGCTCTCGTTTATATCGCTTCGACCAAAGGTGTTTATCGCTTGGTCCCTCAATCAATTGGATAGTTAATACAATTTCATCCCCGATTTTTTGCCCGCTGCCTTCAACGAAATAATTGACATTTAACTCCCTTGAAAGCTCTGGTATTGACTTTAAATCATTTCTATACTTTTCAGAGGTAGTTCTACTGGTTACTTTTAGGTCTTCAATTTTCTGAAAGTTGTCTAATATTGCCTCCATTAATCCATTCATGAAATAGACATTCGTACTGTCGGCACTATCATTTTTAAATGGCAGAACAGCCACCGACTTGGCTAATAGTTTTGAAGGGGTATTATTCTTTTGATAGTAAATTACTAAAAGTGCTATTGCTACTATTGAGAGAATCACTATTCCGACCAGAATAGGTCGTTTTAATCTTAAACTTTTCTGTGAATCAGGATTGCTAGTTTCGCTTAGGTCTCTTTCAATATTTATTTTTGATGTATCTCCAGGAGTATGTCCATATAATTCCCTAAAGCATTTCGTAAAATAAGAGGTACTACTGAAACCTACTCGAAATGATATCTCAGAAACTGTGAGTTCACTTTCTTTTAATAATTGAAGAGCATTTTGTAATCTAACATTTCTAATAAATACACTTACTGACTCTCCTATTTCCTGTTTGACTTTGCGAAGTAAGTTAGACCTGCTCATGTTCAAAGCTTCGGCCAGCTCGGTTACGCCAAAGTGTTCATCGCCTAAATTATCTTGAATTATAGCTACTACCTTTTGTAAAAAGGGGCTTTTATGGTTTAGATAGTCTAACATGAGAGTGCTGTGCTGATATGCAATATTCGGCAATTAAAACACCATTTACAACTGCTTATTTGACGGGTTTGCGTCATAGTTTATAGTCCTTCTCCATAGTTTGTATACAAAATGCATGGCTTATATCTATTGAAGCATGCTTGCTACCTGTCATCCATGTTTCCTACAGACCTTTGTGTAAATCAAAAATTTATTAACACTTAAAATTAAAATCATGAAAAGAATTCAATTAAAAACATCAAAAGTAGTTTATGTATTAGCTATCACAATTGCATTAAGCTCAACGGTAGCTTGCCAACAAAGCGAGGAAAAAAGTACTAAATCTGAGCAAGAAGAAAAACCAAGTACACCTATTCAAGAAGCAGCATTCTTCGGGAATGTAAAAGTTATTAAACAACATGTTGCAGCAAAATCAAACCTGAATGAAAAAGATGATTATGGTTCAACTCCCTTACATATTGCAGCCACTTTTGGAAAAACAGAAGCAGCCAAACTACTAATAGAAAGTGGGGCTGATTTAAACGCAAAAAGTGCGGATGGCTCAACTCCTTTACATGTAGCATCATTCTACGGTAGAGTTGAAATTGTCAAGGCTTTGCTTGAAAAAGGTGCAGAGACTTCAACAAAAAACTCTTATGATGCAACTGCTTTTGAATCCGTTTCGGCTCCATTTGAGGCATTAAAACCTATGTATGATCAAATCAGCAAAGATCTTGGGCCTTTGGGTTTAAAATTAGATTATGAGCAACTAAAATTAAACAGGAAGCTTATAGCCGAAATGATTAAGAATCATCAATAATCTGAAAAAATGCTAAGCGAAAGAAGATTTGATATCGATTGGTTAAGGGTCATTGCTATTGGTTTATTGTTGATTTACCATATAGCAATTGGCTTTCAGCCATGGGGCGTATTTATTGGTTTTATTCAGAATGATGAGTCATTAGAATGGATTTGGACTCCTATGTCCATGCTTAATGTCTGGAGAATTCCTTTGTTATTCTTTGTCTCTGGAATGGGCGTGTATTTTGCTATTCAAAGACGTAGTTGGAAAGGATTACTGTTAGAAAGATCAAAGCGGATTTTGCTACCATTCATTTTTGGGATGTTTGTAATTGTTCCTTTACATGTTTGGCTATGGCAATACTACTATCATCAGGACTTATCTTTTATGCTAAATCCTGCTCATCTATGGTTTTTGGGTAACATATTTATATATGTCCTGATTTTCACACCATTGTTCTTTTACTTGAAGAGTAAACAGCAGAGCAAGTTATTTTCAGCATTGAATAAAATCATGGCAAAACCCATAGCGCTCTTAGTTTTAATGATTCCCTTTATTGCAGAAGGGCTATTGGTACAACCTGAAAACTTCGAGCTTTATGCGATGACACCTCATGGTTTTTGGTTAGGAATGCTTGCTTTTTTGACTGGGTTTTTATGTGTTTATTCAGGGCAAAATTTCTGGCAGAATGTTACCAAATTAAGATGGGCAACACTGGCAATTGCTTTTACTTTATATCTTTTGCGGATACAAGGAGTCACTAGCGATCTGTTTAATTACCTCATCCCTGTGGAATCTATTTTATGGATATTTACGGTCTTGGGATTTGGTCACAAATATTTAAATCACCCAAGCAAAGCACTAACCTATTTAAGTACTGCAGCCTATCCGATCTACATAATTCATATGTTTTTCCTTTATCTGGCCTCTTTGGTAATCTTCCCATTAGGTATTCATCCTATTGCGAAATTAGTAGCAGTCATCATAGCTACTTTTGCAGGATGCTTTATAAGCTATGAGTTTCTCATAAGAAGGATTAGTTGGATTAGACCACTTTTTGGCTTGAAAGAAAAGTTAAGCTTTAGTAAAAATTCAGTTACCCAAAAGAATGAATTGAAATTAGGAAGTTATGAATAATCCACCCCTAAAAGTATTGATTGGTCTCATATTAGGACTCACCACTGTCGCTGTTTTTCTATGCGGATGTTCAAAGGATCTTTTTTACATACCAGGATCAATTGAGGAAGAAATGCAAAAAGCCGTTGATGGCAAGTTTGATGGCATGATTGTTTATGTAGATCAATCAGGAAAGTCGTCATTTTACAGTGCGGGATTCAATAATAGAGAAGAACAAATACCAGCTGATCCGCATGATTTATTCAAAATAGGGAGTATCAGTAAGCTTTACATTGCTGCAGCATGTACAAAGTTAATAGCTTCCGGAGCATTAGATCTAGAGCAAAAATTGGTTGATCTTATCCCAGAAGTGGTCACACATATTGAATATGCTGAGCAAATAACCCTAAGAATGATGATTTCGCACCGTAGTGGAATTCCAGAATTCATTTATGAACCAGGATTCAATGGAGGTACGACTGAAAGCTATTTGACCACAGCCGAATTGATCTACGATAAAGCTGCGGATTTTAAACCCAATAAAAAATATGCGTACTCCAATACCAATTATCTGTTGTTGGGAGAAATTCTTGACAGAACCCTTGGGTATTCTCATCATGAATTTATTCGGAATGAGATTCTTATTCCACTCGATTTAGATGAAACATATAGCCTCTATAGTGAGGTTGATTCCAATCAGGTCATGAGTGGATACTTAAAAGGCTGGGAACCCGACATAAAGTCTTGGGATCATACGAGACCTGGTGGCTCCATGATTGCAACAGCCGAAGACGTGGGTACATTCCTTAGAGCCTTAATTGATGGAAGTTTATTTAGCGATGAGGAACAAGCTATTTATTCGTCTGTATATGAATATGAACATACAGGATGGCTTCCAGGATACACCAGTATTGCTCGTTACCACAGCGATATTGATACGATAGTTATTCAATTCGTGAATACAAGTGATAAGGAGTGGTTCTGGCTTGAACTTGAACGTGTATACAGCAGAATTTTGAAATCCCTCGAAAAAGGACTTTAAGAAAAATAAATAATGAAATACCTTATCCTTTTTACACTGATGAACTTACTGCCATTTGTAACGACTGCACAGTCAAGTGACTCCAAAGGAAGTTTTGGATTCGCTTTAAACTCTAGTGTGAATGGTGAACTCTATCCAATTCGGATTGTACCTAGCCTGACCTATATCAAAGAAAAAAATCAACTCGAATTGGGTTTAGGTTTCAACCCTTTTAGCCGAAAATCTCAAAAACTGATGAGTGGTGAGTTTAACTATAAATACTTTCCAAATGGAACTGAGCATAAATTCAATATGTACCTGATAGCTCGCTTTTCATACATCAAAAGTGCTCGCGACACCTACTACCCTACCGATTACAATTACCTATTTTTAAACGGGGGCTATGGTATTGAAATCACGGCATTTAAAAAAGTGTATCTTGGAACGAATATCAGCACTGGATTATACACCTATAGTAACAAGTCCGATATTCCATATGCCGCATTTGCTAGTCAAAAGCTGTTTGATACCTTTAGATTTAACCTTTCTTTTCAATTCAATGTGGGATACAGGTTCTAGCCATATGTCAATATTGGATAGGAAAATAAAAAAATAAGACAGCTAAAAACGGATTATCTTTTGATTGAAAATTTTATCCTAAGGACATCCATGGTACAATTCCTTTTCCTTCCATTATGGGCAGCATAATTTCAATTTTTGAATGGTATCAAATGGCAAATACAGATAAAATAAAATCATTTGACACTCCTACAGAAGACCTTTTTATCATCATTACATAGAGAGAAAAAGAACTTAAAGAAGCTATAAACGCGATACAAAAGAAAAAGAATAAAACCATTACAAAGCCAGTAGCCAAGAATCGCTGAATATACAATAGCGATTTGAGTGTTAACTCAAAACATTTTTCAGTAAATTAATGTACATTGTAAGCTGAAAAGTAGCCGATTAAAATCTGCTATTGCTCATATACAAGAACCTTATAGCTAATTAAAATAAAATCATAAAAAACCAATGGCAATTAGCAGAAGCCAGATAAAGAATCGAAGGAGATGAACGACCAGCTGTCCATATCATCATCCAATAAATCCATTGTGGTTCTGCCTTTTGTTAACATGAGTGCTGACCCTGAAAACGAATACTTTAGCGATGGCATTACAGAAGAAATAATCAATGCCCTAACCACCGTTAAAGGCCTGAAGGTCATTGCCCGCACATCTTCCTTTGCATTTAAGAATAAAAATATAGATGTACGAACCATTGGTGATCAGTTAGGAGTAAGTACCGTTTTGGAGGGTAGCGTACGGAAAGCCAAAAACAGGGTTCGCATTACAGCGCAGTTGATCAGTACTGATGACGGTACTCACTTTTGGTCAAAAAATTTCGATCGCGATTTAGAGGACATATTCGCAGTACAAGATGAAATCAGCTTAAGCATTGCTGACCAGATCCGAGAAAACTTTGGTCACCTCAACATTCAAGAACATTTAATTGAAGCACCAACTAAAAATATGGAAGCCTATGACCTATATCTTAAAGGTCGCTACTACCATTTAATGTGGGATGGACAAGGAATGGTAAATTCAATAGCGCTCTATGAACAATGCGTAGCAACAGACCCCTCATTTGCTTTACCTTTCTTTGGTTTGGTGTATAGCTATGCCATGTATGGATCATGGACAACTAATAAAAGATTATTACAGTTGTCAGAAGAGAACCTTAACAAAGGTTTTAAGCTGGATAAACAATCCTATACAGGGCATTTTGGTCAAGCGACACTACATTTTTGGGGTCATTGGGATTTCATTAATGGCCAGAAGATTTTTCAAAAAGCAATAGAACTTAATCCATCCTATACGGAAGCAGAAGAAGGCTTATGCGAATTGTACACGGCAATAGGTTATTTCGAAAAAGCTCTATGGCATGCCGATAATATTTTAAGAATCAACCCTTTGTCTCCAAATCATTATTTTACCAAAGCGAATATTTACTATCTAAAAGAGGACTATTCGGAAGCGCTTAAATGTTTAGAGACCTCATTGAGCATCAATCCTGATTTCACACATTCTATCGCATTAAAACAAATCTGCTTAATTCTTACGAAAGATTACGAAAAACTAAATAATTTCTTAGATAAAACTCCTTTGGCAGAGAGACCAGAAGAATGCCGAGTATTGTACCAACTGGTCAATTCGGAAGATAAGATCAATGTTGATATCAGCCGGGCTAGTTCAATGATAAAAAAAGAGATTGGGGAAGCACTTTTCCCCTGGCCACTGTTTTTGATGGTCCATTTAGGGAAACACGAAATGGCATTGGACTTTTTGGAAGAAAACATCAAAATGCGTACCGGTCAAATCATAAACTTTATGAATATTCCGCTGCTTAAACCTTTACATCAATATCAGCGATTTCAAGATTTGGTACAAACTGCTTTCCGTGTAGAACTATTGCCGCCTAATTCTGAAATACAAATACAAATCACCTCTACTAAAGCCTTAATGGCAGATGCTGAAATCAAGACAGCATTAGGCATTATAGAAAAAGGAATGAAGGAAGAAAACTGGTTTCTAAACCCCTCTTTATCTTTACGGTCTCTAGCTGAAAAATTGAATATTAACAGCAACAAGATTTCTTGGTTACTGAATGAACGAATCGGCCAAAACTTCAACGAATACATCAATAGTTTACGTTTGGAGCACTTCAAAACGCTTGCTCTAAATCCTGAAAATAGCCACTTTACCCTTTTAGCTCTAGCCTATGACAGCGGCTTCAATTCTAAATCGGTATTCAATACCTTCTTTAAAAATAAGGAAGGAATGTCACCAAAAGCCTGGCTGAAGGCTAATCAAAATTAAGCCTATTTAAAGCAGGTTTTAATATCACTTTTAAGTTCTGAATTACATTTCAGGACGATTCGTCTTCCTTTTCACTCCATCTTTGTATTATCAATTCGATAAAGCAGAGGTAGGAATCATAACGGGAAGTGCTTTGCAGAAATCGAATTTCTAAAAAATGCATATGAAAACAGCATTATTAACCTTGACTTTGCGCGGACCATTTTTGCTCGCCAAATCTCAAGACACAAGTGTTGAATTATCAACGTTCGGAGTACAAACCGGAGTTTTAGGAATCTGGTTTTACAATGAAGTAAAACTGCCAAAAAACATTAGTGATATAAGTGATATAGCAGAAATTCTGTTATCCTGATGTTAAGTGCAAGCAGGAAGAAAAAACCATAATAAGAAAAACTGAATGAGTAAAATACATATTGTTTTTGGACCTCAAGGGGCAGGAAAATCAACATATTCAAAGAAATTAGCAGACGAAGTTAAAGGAATTCATTTGGGAATAGATAATTGGATGTGGAAATTGTATGGAGATGATCTTCCTAAGTCAATGAATCTAAAATGGATTATGGAAAGAGTTGAAAGATGCGAAAAACTAATATGGGAATTATCAGAAGATATATCTAATCGAGGATGTGATGTGATACTTGATCTTGGATTTACTAAGCGAGAGAAAAGGAAATTATTCCTGCAATTAGCCGAGGAAAACGGTAAAGAGATTCAATTACACTATGTGTCTGCAAAACATCCACTTAGACGAAAACGAGTATTAGATAGAAACGTGAATAGAGGTGCAACTTTCTCATTCGAAGTAACAGCAGGAATGTTTGATTTTATGGAAGGGGAATTTCATAAGCCAACAGACAGCGAATTAACGAATGCCGTAATAATAGATACCAACCCTAAAGAATAAGAGCCAGTACTTAACATTAGAGAACTCAGAATGAAAGAAGCGGAAGAAATTTGTCCAAGTAGTAGAGAAGAGTGGAGAGACTGGCTCGAATTGAATCATAAAGAAAAGGATGCCGTTTGGTTGGTTTTTTATAAAAGAAGCACTCCAAATTTCAATCTCAGTTGGAGTGAATCTGTTGACGAATCTCTTTGCTTTGGTTGGATTGACAGCACTAAAAAGACAATAGATGATGAGCGATTCATACAATATTTTAGTAAAAGAAGGCCGAAAAGTAATTGGTCAAAAGTGAATAAGGATAAAGTAAAAAACTTAATTGACCAGGGACTTATGAAAGATGCTGGCTTTAAAAGCATTGAAGTCGCAAAAGAAAATGGCTCGTGGACAATTCTAGATACTGTTGAAAGGCTAGAGATACCTGAAGACCTAGAACGAGAACTAAGAAGAAAGAAAGGAGCAATGCAATACTTTGAAAGTCTAAATAAGTCTTCTAAAAAGGGATTTCTCTACTGGGTTGCTTCGGCTAAGAGAGATAACACAAGAAATAAACGAATTTCGGAAATCGTTGAAAACGCGAGTGTACAGATGAAACCAAAACAGTTTAGATAAAACGGCTTACAATAATAAGCATACGAAATACTCTTTTGGCCACTGCGCTTGAGACTAAACTAAGATGAAATTTTAACACAACATAAAAATGAGGATAAATATGAAACCAGCGGTTGTAATAAGCCTTTCTGAAACAAAGGTTGAGGTAATAAGGAAATTTGATTCATCAGTAGAATCTGTCTGGAAACCTTTCACCAATACAAGCTTGGTTAGTCAATGGATGCTTGGCCCTCCTGGATGGTCAATGCCGATTTGCGAAATAGATTTTCGAATCGGTGGTATCTATAGGAACGTTTTTCGAAATGAAGTAGAAGGATTAGAAATTGACATTACAGGCGCCTTTCGTAAAATCGCAACACATCAAAAGATAGTGCAAGACGAGCAGCATAAGATTGGAAGTTCGAAAGGAGGAATCACTAAAAGTACTGTAGTCACATTAACTTTTGAACCAGTAGGTGAAAGTACCAACGTTAGAACATTGATTGAATATGGTTCTAAAAAGGAACGTGACGAAGCCTTGGCAACTGGGATGGGTGATGCAATGGAAATGGGTTACTGTCGCATCGATGAGCTCTTATCTAATTGATACTGTCAACAATAAATATCAAAATGAATAAAATAAAAACTCTCTTTTTTCTAACATCAATAATCTTTTTCACAAACTGTCAAAACAAAAACAATCCGACAGCAAAGTATTTGTCTGAAACACGAATAAACCAAATAGACACATTGATGAAAGTGTCATTTGATCGTGGATTATTCAACGGGAACATCCTTATTGCAAGGGGCAATAATATTATATATCAAAATGAATTTGGATATTCAGATGCCTCTAGATCAAAAAAGCTTAGTAGAAACTCAATATTTAACATTGGATCTATAGCAAAAGAATTCAACGCTGTTGCGATAATGATTTTAATTGAAAGAGGGCTACTAAATCTGGATGATAAAATCTCAAATTTTGAATTGCAATTACCAGAATGGTCAAATACCATTAGTATTAGGCATCTACTTCAATATACTAGTGGACTGCCAAGAATCAACTGGAACAATATTAAAAATGATGAAGATATCTATAACGAATTAAAAAATATTAAACATCTAAGTTTTATACCTGGCACAGATTACTTGTACAGTAACAATAATGTTTTTCTACAAAGAAGAATTGTTGAACAAGTATCTGGAATGAGTTTTAATCATTTCATTCAAAAAAACCTACTTATTCCTGGCGGAATGACAAATGCTATTATTGACGCGGATACTCAAAACCCTGAATTAGTAACCGCATTTAATAATGCTTTTGTAAATGATAGAGCAATGGATATCGAATTCTCTGGTTGGGTGAACCCTACTGTAAATGATATGTATAAATGGATAATCAACTTACATTCAGGACAGCTTATATCTGATAAATCGTTAATTACTTTATTTGATTCGCATTCTAAGGAGAGTTCTTCTGCACTAGGAATTGGGGTAATTGAGAATGACACTTTGCTAATTCATCAACATCATGGATCATCTTTCAATTATGAATCTTTTATCCATTATAATGTGAAAGAAGATTTATCAATCGTTTTATTGACAAATAATAAAAACCGCAAGCTTAGAGAAATAACTGATGCAGTCGAAAATATTTTAAAAGGCAATGCCTTTTCAATACCACAGAAGTCTATTTATCTCGCAATTAGAGAAAAATGTTATGATAATGCTAATGAGGGAATTCAGCTTTATAAAAACTTAAAAAAGCAAAATTTTCCGGAATATAATTTTTCGGATGAAAATGAATTAAACCAACTTGGCTATGATTTGATAAAGAAAGGTCAAATAGAAGAGGCTATTAGCATTTTTACATTGCTTATCTCAGAATTCCCAAATTCATCAAATGCATTTGATAGTATGGGCGAAAGTTATTTCCTAAATGACCAATTTGAATTATCAAAAATAAGCTATCAAAAATCTTTAGAACTCAATCCTGAAAATACAAATGCAGAAGAAATGATAAACAGAATTGAAAAAATAAATGTAAAAATAAACTAATGGCAACAAAGTGTATAATTGCTTCGCCAGTTCGCTGCGCTCGGGTCATTGCTAGTTCTAGCCTACTTTCGAAAATCCTCTCTGATTTTCTATTCGGATTGTATTTGCAAAATTAGTTGCTTAAACACACAAAAAAAACATACGCAAAAACGGTTGTGTGTAGTGAGAAAAATTGAACTTACTTCAATAAAATTAATCAAAAAATGATAAATAAAAGTTTTGAAAAAGCAAAAGAGCAAAGTAAATTATTAGAAAATGATTTGAATAAGAATCCTCAAAAGTACCGCGTATTAACGGGAGATAGACCTACAGGTAATTTGCATCTTGGACACTATTTTGGCTCCATTATAAACCGATTAAAATTACAAAGCTTGGGAATTGAGACTTATATTTTAATTGCCGATTATCAAGTGTTGACAGATAGAAATGTTTTTAATGAAATTTCAAAATTCACCTATGAACTAACTTTGGACTATTTAGCCTGCGGATTAGACCCTGAAAATTATAAAACTCATATTTTTCCACATAGTCATATTCCTGAATTAAATCAACTAACTATTCCGTTCCTGACATTAGTTTCCAGTTCAGAATTAAACAAAAATCCAACTGTTAAAGAAGAAATTACTGCTTCAAAACTGAGTAATATTAACGCAGGAATGTATATCTATCCAGTTCATCAAGCTGCTGACATCCTGTTTTGTAAAAGTAATGTGGTTCCTGTTGGAAAAGATCAATTACCTCACATAGAATTAACTCGGAAAATTGCAAAGCGATTTAATACCAAATTCAATAAGAATATTTTTACTGAACCAGTTGCACTTTTTACTGATACTCCTACTATTCTTGGGTTAGACGGCATTCAAAAAATGAGTAAAAGTCGCAACAATTCAATTATGATAAAGTCAACAGCTGACGAAACAGCAAAACTAATAAAATCTGCCAAAACTGATTCAATTCGTTACATATCTTACGACCCCGAAAACAGACCAGAGGTTTCCAATTTACTTAAGTTAGCATCTTTATGTTCAGATAAAAGCCCAACAGATATTGCTGATAAAATTGGTGACCAAGGTTCAGGAAAACTTAAACAGCTAACAGAAGAAGCCATAAACACATATTTTGAGCCTATTAGAAAAAAAAGAATAGCGCTTGAAAAAAATAAAGATTATGTCAGTGATATTTTGCTTAAAGGTATAAGTAAAGCGAGAGAAACAGCTATTGAAACGTTGAGTGAAGTCACTGAGGCAATGAATATGAAAATATAATCACTTCCCACAACATTGTATAAACATAATGCGGGCTAAAGCACTAAAATTGAAATAATTGAATTACAACAAACATATCAGTAGATTGAAAGTAAAGAGCTTCTAATCCGGAATTACGCTTATAATCACCATTAACACTATAAAAAAAAAAAGAATGAACACAAAAATAGTAATGATTTCAAGTTGTATTTTTTTAGGTGCTCTAGGAATCACTTTCACGTTTATACCTGATGAAATTATCTCAGGTCTGAGCGCAACACCAAACCCAATATCAATTTTGTCACTACAATTATTAGGTGCACTTTATCTCGGATTCACAATGTTGAATTGGATGGCAAAAGGATCTCTAATTGGCGGCATTTACAATAGGCCTATCGCTATTGGGAATTTCATGCATTTTGCAGTTGGAGCATTAGCTCTAATTAAAATAATTACTAAAATTCATACCCATTCAGAAATAGTTATTTCGTTAACTGTAGCCTATTCCGTTTTCGCAATACTATTTGGTTATGTCTTAATAACTAATCCATCCAGAATAGAAAAAAAAGCTTAAAAATTATGACACTTAAAAATGCAATTAACTTTTTTGAAAGTTTAGAAGCTGAGACAAATAGTAAATCTGAGAAAAAGGTTTACCAAGAATTTATTCAAATTATAAGTAGTGTACAAAAGAAAGATTTACCTGAAAATGATATTCAATCTATAGAAACAGAATTAGATAATCTTAATTTTAAATCGAACTCTGTGAACAGAAAAAAATATTACAAGAAAGCGATTAATGATTTTAAAAAATATTTAAAAGACACATTTTCCTTAACTACAAAAGGGTATTACACAACTTTATATGGTGGACTAGGATTAGTATTTGGTTTACTATTTGGAGTTGCAATTTTATCTAACATAGAACGCTCGTTAGGGATTTCTATAGGTTTAATTGGTGGAATGGTCATTGGTTCAATTATGGGTCGTAGCAAAGATGCTCAAGCTGAAATCTCTGGAAAGATGCTCTAATTTAATGATTTCTATACTTAAGACGCATATAGTTTATGACGGGTGAAAGGCTGCCAGCAAGTTTTTCTCTCCGTGGCGAACTTTAGCTCCGATGGACAGAAAAGTGCTTCAAAACGTATAAAACACATATTTATACTGTTATACAAAATTAAAGACAACAAGAATGAATAAAAGCAATAAAATGACAACAGGATTAAAAATAGCATTGACAATGGGGTTCATTGTTTTCTTTCAAGAATTCATACAAGCTCAGATAAATCAAAATCAACAATTTTTACAAAAAGTGGGTGTTGCGGATAGCCTCTATTCTGAAATACTTGATGAGTCAAGAAAGTTTTATGTGCAAATACCCGCTAACTATAATGCAGATAAAAATCAAAAATACCCCGTAGCATTTATTTTAGATGGAGAAATATTTCTACCTACTGTAAACGATGTTCAAAATTATTATAGCGGTGGTTTTACACCCGATATGGTACTTGTGGGTATTGCTAATGATAAAAACAGGATTCGAGACCTCACTACTTCCACCATAACCACCAAATATGGTATGCCCTTCAATGAAAAAAACGGAGAGGCAGACAATTTCAGGAAGTTCATTGAGAAAGAGCTAATTCCTTTTATTGAAAGAAAATATCCAGTCACTAATTACAGAACCCTGATTGGTCATTCCTATGGAGGTTTATTTACGATTTCCACACTACTTAATCAACCCGATTTATTTTCGAATTATTTAGCCATAGATCCAAGTCTAGATTGGGACAATCAAAAGCTATTGAAAGAGGCTCAAGACGTATTTGCAAACCAGAATTATACAAACAAAGCCTTATTTATATCATTGAGTGGACAACTACATATGCAGAACTCGCAAATAACGATAGACAATGTAATGCAAGACACCACAGACTATACCTTATTCCCAAGGTCTAATATTACCTTCTCAAATATAGCTAAACAAAATGCTAAGAACGGTTTATCGCTAGACTGGAAATTTTATCCGAACGACATCCATGGCACAGTCCCTTTCCCTTCAATTATGGACGGGTTAATTTCGCTATTTGAATGGTATCAAATGGAAAATACTGATAAAATAAATTCATTTGACACCCCAAAGGAAGAACTTTATAGCATCATAAAATATAGAGAGAAAAAGCTCAATGAACATTTTGGATATGACAAACCGCCTTACCCTGAGGAACTCCTAGCTATGTCAGGTTATATGAATATGGATATGCAACAAGCTGAAAAAGCGAAAATGTATTTCGAATTGGCTATTGAGTACTATCCGAAAAGTGCAAATGCTTATGATTCAATGGCTGATTATTATGAAGCTCAAAATGATATTTCGAATGCTTTAAAATATGTGCAAAAAGCTGATGAAATAAGTGATAACGATCACTACAAGAAAAGAATTGAAGAACTTAAAAGAAAATAACTAAGGCTAATCTTTTTATTAGCAATGGAAGTTGATGCAGTAAATATTAAGGTTTGTAACCCGCTCAAACTGTATAGTAGTTTGAAACGGAAAAGCCAGCATTCAGCCTCTACTCATACAGTATGCCGTTGTAACACATAAAAACAGATATATTATGAAAAAAAAGATTTTAATCATTTCACTAATGATGTCCTCTACTTTTTGTTTTTCGCAAGAAATCAAGACCTTATTTTCATCAAATGATAGCAAAAAAAACCTATCCTTTGGTAGGTATGGTGGGCCACTAATTGAAACTACTCAGATCAACAGCGATTGGGGACTAACGATAGGAGGAAAAGGGGGAGTTATTATTAATAATAAATTTGCTTTTGGGGGAATTGGAAAGCGTTTAGTTAGTAAAAACAACTTCTTAGGAAATAACTTAAATGGGAATGAAAGTACTTCTTTGACTTTAAATTATGGCACTGGAGGAGTTTTTGGAGAATATATATTTAATATGGTGAGTCCTGTTCACTTTTCTATTCCTATCAATCTTATGGCTGGAAATGTATCTATTGAAGAAAATAATGTTGATATTGAATCCTCTACCCTATTCATTTTTGAACCAGGAGTTAATTTAGAATTTAACTTTTCGAAATATTTTATTTCAGCAATAAGTGTATCTTATCGACAAGTATTCGGAGGCTCCTTAGTAAACCTTAATAATCGAGATTTATCTGGATTAAACATTGGTCTAGTGTTCAAATTCGGAAATTTTTGAAATATATGACAACTATGGTAAAAAAAAACTTAGCTGTCCTGTGTGACAGCAAAGCTTTTTAGCCAGAACCTTGGCCTCCTTAGTTGACACGAGCTTTCAGCTCGTGTCATCATAACCATCATGACCATTCAATAAGTGAACATAATTTAAAACTTTCTTTAAAAGAGAATGTCATTTTTGGCCTTAAGTCGTATTTCCACGATTAACAGCATCTAAAATAGCTAGCAAGGATATGACACTTGGCCAAGGTTGGTAAAGAAACAAACCATGTCGTGGGCTTTCTTTCGTTACTCAATGAACGAATAAGTCTAAGAATTCAATGATAGCATCAAAAGTTTTTGATTGAGGATCTACAAAGAAGATGCTTTAAATCCTACCAAAAGCATCCTTACCTTTTTGGCAATAGCTATGCACGAGGTGTTAATTCAAAATCGATATTCAATGACTTCTTTAAAAAGCCCTAAGCAATGACACCCAAAGCCTGCGTGAAGAATAATCAAATTTAACCTATCTCATAAGGTACTAAATATCATTATTAAGTACTGAATTTCATTTTAGGACGATTCACCTTCCTTTTCACTCCATCTTTACATTATCAAATCGATAAAGCAAAGTGAAGAATCATTAGATGATTCATTTCCCCTTTAAAAAAATGGACTAATAATAACGGGAGATACTTTGTGAAAATAGGAATTTAAAAAATGAAATTATGAAAAGGACATTATTAATCTTGACATTGTGCGGACTAACTTTTATCGCCAAGTCTCAAAATACTAGCGTTGAACAATCAACATTCGGACTACAAACTGGAGTTTTAGGAATCTGGGCATATAATGAAGTGAAACTTTCAAATAGCATTGCACTGAGAACAGAACTTGGGTTTGATTTTGGTATCTGGGAAACTACTTACTATGATGATTATAACTCTCCGTTTATCCTCACCCCTGTAATAGTTATTGAGCCGAGGTTTTATTACAATCTCAAAAAACGCTCAAAGAATTCGAAAAGAATTGATGGAAATAGCGGCAATTTTATTGCCTTAAAAACTAGTTATCATCCCGATTTAGCCCTGTTCAATACTGACGATGCTCCTGTGGTAAGTGATTTCGCCATTATACCTACATGGGGAATTAGAAGAAATTTAGGAGAGCATTTCAATTATGAAGCAGGTATCGGAATAGGATACAGTTTCACATTTGCTAAGCGCGCAGGTTATTCTGAAGACAAAGGTGGACTAGAACCAAATATGCATTTGCGCATAGGGTATAAATTCTAACATAAGCAATAATTATTCTTAAGACTTTCTGCCTAAGGTAGGGAGAGATTTATAACAAATAATAAACACATGAAATTTAGAATTTTGATTTTGATACTTTTCTGCACATCACAATTGCATGCCCAGATATATACTATCAGTGGATATGTGAAAGATGCTAGATCGGGAGAAGTATTGATCGGAGCAACAGTGGTTGATAAGAACCAGCCTAGTATAGGAATGGCTGCCAATATATACGGTTATTATTCCTTTGAATTACCTAAAGGAGAGTATACGCTGAAAGCGAGCTATGTGGGGTATGCAATCAACGAAGTAACAGTAAACGTCACAGAAGATATTTCAATAAATTTTAGTTTGGAAGAGGAAGCTTCAAGACTGGAAGAAGTAGTAGTGTCTGCAACGCGAAGTGATGAAAATGTTAGTTCAGTAAAAATGAGTACTGAAAAACTTCAAATTCAAAGGATTAAATCAATACCTGCTCTTCTTGGTGAAGTCGATATAATTAAAAGTCTACAATTATTACCGGGCATTTCTACGTCTGGGGAAGGCACTTCCGGCATGTTTGTAAGAGGAGGAAGTGCTGACCAAAATTTAATATTATTAGATGAAGCTACTATCTATAATGCCAGCCACCTTCTTGGCTTCTTTTCTGTTTTCAATCCCGATGCAATAAAGAATGTAGAGATTTATAAAGGTGGAATCCCTGCAAAATATGGCGGTAGAATTTCTTCCATATTAGACATTCAAATGAGGGAAGGAAATAATCAAAAATTGCAAGCATCTGGAGGTATTGGTAGTATCAGCAGCAGATTGACAGCTGAAATTCCTGTTGTAAAAGATAAGTCTTCTTTGCTTTTATCGGGAAGGAGAACTTATGCTGATATATTCCTAAATTTTCACCCAGATAAAGACGTAAGTACTAGCACGCTCTATTTCTATGATTTCAATACGAAATTTAACTACAGGTTTAGCGATAAGGATAAAATTTTCGTTTCTGGTTATTTTGGTCGCGATAAATTGGGTCTTGGAGATTTATTCGGTTTTGACTGGGGCAATGCCACTTTTTCTACCCGTTGGAATCATCTTTTCAATGAAAAATTATTTCTAAATACTACTTTACTCTACAGTGATTTCGACTATGGGTTCGATATAAGTTCTGCGGGATCAGGCTTCAATTGGAATTCAGGCTTAAAAGAGTACAACCTAAAACTTGACTTCGATTATTTTCTAAATAATAATAACACCTTGTTTTTTGGTGCTAATGTTATAAACCATGTATTTGCTCCTGCTGAAATCAAATCGGAAGATTTCAATGTTCAGGACTTCAGTCTCCAAAATGATTATGCATTAGAAACAGCACTTTATGTGAGTAATCAGCACACCATCAATGATAAATTGAGTTTGGAATATGGTGTTCGGTATTCCTCATTTGCAAAGATTGGGCCTGATTCGGTATCTATTTATGAAGAAGGTCTAAGAAAGAGTGCAGAGAATCAAATAGGAACTGAGGTTTTTGACGAAGGTCAGCTCGTTCAACATTATGGTGGATTTGAACCGAGATTAGGAATTAGGTATATGGTTAATTCCAAGTCTAGTTTGAAAGCTTCTTACAATAGAATGCGTCAATATTTGCAAGTGGCAACAAACGCAACTGCCGGTTTTCCCACCGATCGATGGATCCCTGCTGATTATCATATCAAACCTGTAATTGGCGATCAAGTCGCGGTGGGTTATTTCAGAAATCTAAAAGATAATGCATGGGAAATCTCAGTGGAAGGGTACTATAAATGGCTTCAAAATGTGGTAGATTTTCTTCCTGGAGAAGACGTTTTACTTAATGACAGAATAGAGACCGCAGTAGCAGATGGAATTGCATGGTCCTATGGAGCGGAGTTCATGCTGAAGAAAAATATTGGAAAAACAACAGGTTGGTTAAGTTATACTCTTTCAAGAACTCAAAGACAAATTGAAGGTGTTGCAAGCGGAGATCCTTATTTAGCTCGCTACGATAAGCCGCACGATATTTCATTAGTTCTATCGCATAAGTTTTCTGAGCGCTTGTCCTTCTCTGGAAATTGGATATATGCAACAGGTGCAGCTGTGTCATTTCCAGAGGGAAGATACAACATGAATGGACAGAGTATTCCTTTTTATGATGATAGTAAAAGAAATACTAGCCGGATGCCTGACTTTCACCGCATGGATTTAGGGCTAACATATGAATTGAATAGCAGGTGGAAGCATTACAATCATGAGCTTACATTTTCATTTTATAATGTTTATAACCGCCAAAACCCCTTTTCAATAGAATTTAGAGAAGTCACTAATGAAAATCCAAGGTTTGATCCAGTGCAAGATGGACCAGTAACCAGTACTAGACCAGCCGCAGTGAGAACTTCATTATTTGGAATTATTCCTTCCGTAACCTATAATTTTTCTTTTAACTAATGAGAGCAAATAGAAATAAAATATTGAGTGTACTTTTTGCAGTTCTACTTAATTGGAGCTGCCAAAACATTATTGATTTGGACTTAGAGCAATCTGACACCAGGTTAGTAATTGAAGGCGAAATCCTTGATAAAAACACGATTAAGCGAATCAGAGTATCGCAAAGTTTAAATTATTATGATACTGGTAGAATGAACCCAGTTACAGATGCTGACATCAGTTTGCTAGATGAAAATGATAATCTGATTAGTAGCTTTTTTTATAATACCCAGGATAGCATCTATCAAACACCCGATTCCTTGACTTTGGATGTTGGATCAGCGTATAAAATTCAAATAGAAGCGAATGAAGAATTATTGGAAGCAACAGGAAAAATCTTAGAAAACCCCACTGTAGACTCAATTTATTATTTGTCTGATCAAGAGCTGATGGAATTGGGACAGCCAGTATTCGAAGAGGGTTATTTTCTGTTTGTAAATGGTAAACTGAATAATGAGGGTGTGGAGTATTTTAAATTAGATATTTCGGTAAATGATACACTTCAAAACTCAAGAGACGATATTTCGAATTCAATTTTGACTTCTGAGTTATTTGGAAAGGAATTTCAAGGACTGCCCATTCCTGGTTCTTTTGAAGAAGAAGATGAAATCTTTTTAGAATTTTACGCCATAGAAGAAGATGTTTACCAATATTATTTAGAATTCACCAATCTACTTTTTAATGACGGGGGCGTATTCAGTGCACCACCGGTGAATCCTTCTACGAATATTAATAATCTCACAAATCCTGAAAATAAACCGTTGGGCTTTATTCAGTTTAGTTCAGTACAAACGAGAAGTATTATGATTAAGAAAGGGGATTAAATGCATTTTAGTCTAACATCTGCCAATCGAGTAGAAAAATGCTATTCAAAAATGAATAGAAAAGTAGGTTGCAATATATAAATCAGAATAATTACAGTTTTTTTAGCTCAATTGATTTGAATTATCAGCATACTAAACTTAAAAACAATTAGTCAATAGTAAACAATAAATAAACAAAAATTAAACATGAAAAATCGATCAATTCTATTTACCTCAGTAGCTTTGTTGTTCATCCTTAGCTCGTGCGGTGTCAGTCATTCCTTTATGCTGAACCAGAACCAAAACACTACCCAGGTACATCTTGGCAGTAATAATTTCAGTGTGGTAGAAAAAGTAAGCGGTACCTCTGAGGTATCATATGTTCTGGCCATTGGTGGGCTTAACAAAAGGCGACTGTACCAAGATGCTTACAGTGCCATGGTAAAAGATGCAAATTTGACTGGTTCTAAGGCCTTAATAAATATTGTGACCGAAGAACATATTGGTGGGTTTCCTCCATTTTTCACGAAACGAACACTCACTGTAAGTGCCAACGTAGTTGAATTTACAGATTGACCAGTAAACAGATAATGTCTTAGTTTGAAAGTATAACTATTATAGCTAGCAGTAATTG
This sequence comes from uncultured Marivirga sp., assembly GCF_963974845.1. NCBI lineage: Bacteria > Pseudomonadati > Bacteroidota > Cytophagia > Cytophagales > Marivirgaceae > Marivirga > uncultured Marivirga sp. Next base: position 567,633 of record NZ_CAXBEQ010000001.1, on the reverse strand, counting down.
CTTGTTCTCGCCTTGTTTGGAATTCCTTGCAGAATTTTCAGCTTGGTGAGTACTTGCAAAGTTAAGTAGAAATCCACGCTACTGCTCATAGCAGAGAACGTTAGTAGGAAAATAGGTTAATGACTTATATTAATTCAAAAACAACCTTCTAAAAAAGTCCTTAAATAGCGGTAGACCTAGTCGATGAAGTACTTGTGGTTAATGTTTATATTACATTTACTGAGTTGTTAGGCTTCATTAAAAACAACTAATAACCAATATAATTTTTATTTTAACGTATTTAAATTCAAAAGAAATCAATGAAACATTACATCTACTTATTAGTACTTATCGCATCGATTTTAATGGTCAATCAACCTGCAATTGCACAAACAACTGAGTCCCAAACAGAGCAATTTCAAAATCGAATAGTCGATTCCATATTTTCTAAAACTTTGAGTGAAAGTCGTGACTTTTGGGTAAGATTACCAGATAATTTTCAGCCAGATAATGATGAAAAATATGCCGTGATTTATCTAATGGATGGATTTTCACTAGAAAGCACTTTGGAAGCTGTTTACGGTAATTACTGGGGGCATTACCTGCCCCATATGATACTTGTTGGGGTTTCTAATCGCAAGAACCGAACAAGAGATTTAACTACTTCGCAGCTAAAAATGAGACGCGGGAGTGCATTTGATTATGAAACTGGAGGTGCAGAAACCTTTACTAAATTTATGGAAGAGGAACTCATCCCATATATTGATAGTAAGTATCCAACCATGAACTACCGCACATTAATTGGTCATTCCCATGCAGGGCAGTTTACCATAAATATGTTGGTTAACCATGCACATCTCTTTCAAAATTATATAGCCATAGATCCAACTTTGGATTGGGACAACCAAAAATTATTAAAGCAAGCTAAAGACAAATTTAAAACGGAAGATTACAATGGGAAATCGCTTTTTGTTTCACTTGCTGCAGAGATGTTACATATACAAAATGAAAGTATAACTATTGATAATGTAATGAGTGACACTTCAGAATTCTCATTGCCTGCACGTTCTATAATAGAATTCTCCCAACTTGCGAAGAGCCAAAATCAATTAAACTTTTCATGGAAGGTTTATCATGAGGATTTACATGGTACTGTACCGCTACCAACAATAAGAGATGGGCTGATTTTTCTTTTTCAATGGTATCAGTTCAAATCTCCTCAAAAATTTAATAATCCAGAAACACCTATAGAAGAATTGGTTTCGCTATTGAAGGAGCAGGAACAAATCTATACCGAACATTTTGGTGTTCCCACTGCACCAATGGTAGACGAAATGTTAAATGGCTATGGCTATATGAATATGCAAATGGGACAGCCTGAAAAAGCTTTCATGTTTTTTGAAATGAACATTAAACAAAATCCAAATAGTGCAAATGCCTATGATTCGATGGCTGAGTATTATGAATCTCAAAACGACAAAGAGAATGCCTTAAAATACTTAAACAAGGCCTTTGAATTAAGTGGTAAAGATTACTATAAAGAAAGAATTGAAGCGGTAAATAAAAAATAACGAAAGGCTAACAACGTATATAAAAATAGTAGTTTATTCGCTTAAATAAATGAATATCAATAAATTATAGGTCATTTGAAACTGAAAAAATAGTGCGTAAAATCCGCTAGTTTTCATATACAAGAACGTTAGGCCAAAAGAGCACTGCGCTTATATCTAATAACTAGAGGCTAAAGGCAATAATTGCGTTTATTCAATTGTTAGCAAACATTAAGCAAAATGCAGTAGCAAAATAGTTTCTGAATTTTTTTACTCAAAAAACAAAAAATATGAATGAAAAAGAATTACAAAAAATAGGTGGGGCTTGCGCAATTTTTGAGGGACTTATATATATCGTTGCCTTCATTATTTACGGAGCTATACTAGTATATCCAGATGCTACTGCCAGTGCAAATGAAAGACTTAACTTCCTAACAGAGAATCACCTGACTTTTTCATTATTGACTTTTACCAGCTATATTTTATTTGGGATAGTATTGGTAGTATTGGTTATTGCAATCTACCATCGATTAAAAACTTATTCACTAATTAGTTCACAAATAACATCTGTTTTTGGTGTAATTTGGGCTGGGTTGGTTATTGCAGGTGGGATGATAGATAATATAAGTCTCAACGCTATCATTGAAATGGGAAGTAAAGAGCCTGAAAATGCAATGTTAGTTTTTTCCGCTACTAATATCATTACAGAAGGGCTTGGTGGTGGAAATGAAATAGTTGGAGGAATTTGGGTATTATTATTAAGTCTAGCTGCCTTGAAAGGGCATTTGTTTTCTAAACCACTAATTTTTTTGGGTATTCTAGTTGGAGTAGCAGGAATATTAACAATTTATCCATTAGATATTTTTACAGAGGTTTTTGGAATTGGTCAAATATTTTGGTTTTTATGGATTGGAATATTTATGATACGAAATCCATTGATAGAAAAGACTAATTAAAACGTTTGCTAACACTATATATGAAATCATAGCTCCCTTTCGGTCGCTACGCTTCATATACTCACCGTTGGCATTTATTAAAACGAACTATGAGAATCACTTTAATATTATTTGTATCATCCATTTTATTAAGCTGTTCTAGTGAAGCTCAAATTTATCCAGACATAAATTGGGCAACTCATCAAAATCCGGTGGAAGCAGGTTGGGGTGATGCAGATAGTAGAACTTTCACTCGCTATATAATTGATAGCACCTATATTACTGGACTGGTCATTATTCATAAAGGACAGGTTGTACTTGAATTCGGGGATTTAGAAGAAAACAGCTATATCGCATCATGTAGAAAAAGTGTATTGGCTATTCTTTATGGGAAATATGTGGAAAATGGAGTCATTGACCTTGATAAGTCACTTAAAGAATTGAAAATTGAAGACCATACTCCATTTCTTGAACTTGAACAATCAGCAACTATCAAAGACTTAATATCAGCACGTTCAGGAGTTTTCTTACCTGGCTCAAATGGTGGTGATTTCAGAAGACTTGCACCTGAAAGAGGATCTGTTAAACCCGGTAGTTATTGGCTATACAGTAATTGGGATTTTAATTTGGCCGGATATATTTTCGAACAAGAAACGAATCGAAATATCTATGATGAAATAGAGGCACAGTTAGTAGAACCTCTTGAAATGCAAGACTGGGAGAGATCTTTGCAAATAAAAAATGGGAATCTGGAAGTGTCGAAGTTTCCAGCCTATCATATATGGTTATCAACAAGGGATATGGCTCGTTTAGGTTTGTTGATGTTGAGAAAGGGTAAATGGAAAGAAAAGCAAGTTGTACCACAGAATTGGGTAGAGGAAATGATTACTCAAAGAACCTCTTATCTTGAAGCCCAGAAAAATGCACCTGTTCTAAAAGAAGACGGCCTTGATCTTGGATATGGATATATGTGGTGGTTAATAGAAAACACAGAAGACGCTAGATTAAAAAATGCTTATTCAGCTCAAGGTGCATTAGGACAAAACATTACTGTATATCCAGAAATAGATGTTGTCCTAGCTTTTAAAACAAAAAGCGATTATAGACGGAGAAATAGCATTCAAACACAAATGAATGTGATTAGGAAGGCTGTTGAAATCTACAATCCAAATTAAAAAATAACCCTAAGACTATTATGAGAATAGTAAATTACATAATGATTTTAAGCATATTTATACTAGCCTCTTGTAATCAAGCAAAAAAGCAAAATAGTGATTTTACGAAAGCTGCTAAAACGGCCGAGATTGATACAGAGGAACTGGTGGCCATGCTGGATACCATTTGGAGGACTGAACAGGAACCTATTCGAATAAGGGATTCTCTGGGCAAAGTATATGGTTATGAATGAGAAGAATTTCAGAAGCAAAATGAAATATACCATAGAAACCATGATATAAACGAAAAGAAAATACTTTAACTTCTGTAAAGTATGTGCCTTCACAAACATATAAAAATTAACAAAATGAATAAAAATATCATTGCAGTACTACTTTTACTGATAGGTCTTAATCAGGTAAAATCACAAGATGCTGGACAAATTGTAATCGGTACAAAACATTCACTTAGGTCTAATATCTTGAATGAAGATAGAGAGTATTGGGTTAGTATCCCTGATTCATACCATGATAAAGCATCATCCCACAAGAGATACCCAGTGCTTATTGTACTTGATGGAAACTCGCACTTTAAGCCCATAGCAGGAATCGTAAACTACATGAGTTCTGATGCGTACAGAAGCTTGACAATTCCAGAAATGATTGTGGTGGCTATTCAAAATGTTGATAGAAGAAGAGACTACACGCCAGACAAAGTCATTACAGTTAGAGAGAATAATACAGGTGGCGGAGATAGCTTTCTGAGTTTTTTGGAAGAGGAACTGATACCTGAACTAGATCAAAAGTTTAGGACTAGTCCATATAGAATGCTTTTTGGACATTCCTTAGGAGGTTTGTTGGCCACTCATACCTATATGAAAGAAAAGACAGTTTTCAATTCATTTATTGCAGTTGACCCAAGTTTTGGGACATGGGATTCAGAAACCATGGACAAAAAATTAGATTCACTGACAGAACGACCATTTGAAAGATTTATTTACATAGCCACTGCCAATTGGGGCAAAAGGAACATCAGAAATCGTGATCGGCATGTACGGTTATATGAAGCATTGAATAGCAAATGCAAAGGCGAATTGCCTGCAAAATTAGAATACTTCGATAATGAAGACCATAGCTCAGTTCCAATCATTGCTTTTCATAATGGAATCTCCGCAATTTTTAAAGGCTATGGGATTTCCTATCGTGATGTGAAAGATAAAGATCAACTAATTAGGCATTTTCAAACACTTTCTAAGCGACTTTCATGGCACTTCCAACCTCCTGAGTATCTTGTAAACCAATTAGGTTACAGAATGATACGAAGTGGAAATGATAAAGACAAAGCCAAGGCATTAGAATTCTTCACATTGAATGTAGAAAACTACCCTAAATCATCTAATTCCTATGATAGTCTTGGAGAAGCTTATGAAATATTAGGTGATACTCAAAAAGCCATCGCAAATTACGAAAAATCTCTTGAGCTAAACCCTAGTAATGAACACGCCAGAGTGAAAATAAAAGAATTAAGCAATAGAAAATAAATACGATTGGTAACATCCGCTTTAGCAAATGCGGGATAACTTGTGAAAGTAATTGCAAAAAAATAAACTAACCAGAAAACTAAATGCCAGAAAATTTATCGGAACGTAAAGAAGTCTGGAAAACGATCTTTCTATTTCTCGCTCTCGTATTTGCGCTTACTTCACCTTTCCATTATGCCATTGTAAAATTATATCCATCGCGGATATATGTTGGAGCAATCATGTGGTGTCCTGCTATTGCTGCATTTATCACCTTAAAAATAAAAGGGCGTAAAATTTCATCTCTGAATTGGAATTGGGGAAATTGGAAATATATCCGATGGTCTTATTTCATTCCTGCCTTATATGGGTTAATCACTTATATACTAATCTGGAGTTTCGGATTTGGAAGTTTAGCCAATGAAGAAGTAATTTTAGACTGGGGAAAAGAACTTGGTTTGTTTGGAATAGGAACGTTAAATCCAACGGCAATAACAATAATAGCCATTATTTTAATAGGTACTGTAGAAGTAATAAGAGCCTCAGCAACAACTTTAGGAGAAGAAATTGGATGGAGAGGCTTTTTTATCTATGAATTGAGAAAGGTACTTTCATTTACTGGTGTATCTATTTTTAGTGGATTTATTTGGGCTGCTTGGCACTGGCCGCTGCTTGTGTACTATAATAATAATGTGCTATTGGAATTTATAACATTCTTCATAGTAATTATTTCTATGTCATTTATTATGACATACTACACTTTTAAATCTAAAAGTCTATGGCCAGCAGTAATTTTTCACGCAGTGAGCAATGTGTATATTCAAAAATTATTACCCCCTCTAACAATGAAAACTGTTGGAACTGAACATTGGCTTGGTGAAAACGGAATTATGTTTGCAATTGTGACTTTCGTTTTTGCAATTTACTTTTGGAGAAAAGCAATTAAAGATAAATTGTAACTGAAAAAAACAGGGCCTAATCGAGTCGGCCGTGAGCCATAAGCCCACAGTGCGCCTAGCACCCTTTGGAATGATATGGTATCTTCGATACCATTGGCCCATACTCGGCACACACACTAAATATAGGTCATTGAGCAGATGGTGCTAAAATCGAAAATGATTACATTTAAGAAAATATTTAGCAAATTGGTAATTTGAAGCTTTGTGTTTGTAAAGGCACATACTTTACAAACAACCTGAGGATGACATAAAACCTAAGAAATATTGTTTTAATGGTTATTAAATAAGGATTCGGAATGAACTCATGGAAAACAAATTTGTAGACTATTTTTCAAGAATACCTGCGCTTTCAAAAGAAAAGGCAGAGGCCATTGCCGAGAGTATGCAAACAAAGCAATTCTATAAATGTGAGTTCTTGGTACAGTAAGGACAATTTAAGGATGAATTGTAGGCTTTCTATTATCTGTTCTTAAATGAAATACGATTTAGCTCGCTTATACAGTTATAATCACATTCCCTCGTTTATGTCCCATTTCCACATATTCATGTGCTTCCGCTATTTTCTCCAAGGGATAAACTCGGTCAATGACAGCTGTGATCATGTCTTGCTCCGCCAAGGATTTTAAATTCATGAATGCTTCTTTAGGAGTTAATGGCGTTCCATGATCGATGGAGATGTATTTTCCTTCAGATGTCACTGCTTTTTTACTTGCTTCTTTGAGTGCCGAAGACTTATTATTACCTACGGCATCAATAACATATTTGTATGTTGAAAGTTGCGATTCGGCATTATCTACCCTATAGTCAATCACTTCATCGCTACCCAAAGACTTCACTAAATCAAAGTTTTTGCCGCTGCAAACACTTGTAACGTGCGCCCCATCATGCTTTGCCAATTGAATCGCCATGGTTCCAATACTACCCGAAGCGCCATATATCAGTACTTTGTCTCCATTATTAATCGAAGTCTTCTTCAATAAATGAGAAGCAAGTAATCCACCATAAGGAATGGCTGCTGATTCTTGAAAACTTCTGTTGTTTGGTTTGTGTGCAATGTTCCAGTCCTGAGGCAAGCAGATGTACTCTGCATAAGAACCAAAATGACGTTTTGTTGGTGAAACTGAACCATATGCAAATACCTCATCGCCTACATTAAACTTGCTTACTTCCTTCCCCTTGGCTTCAATAATACCCGAAGACACCATTCCCAAAATTGGGTTTCTTGGTTTACCGAAACCAAAAATCATCTGTAGAATAAATCTCGAAACCGCTGGTTCGTTCAGTCTTCGAATAAGAACATCGCTGGTTGTTACCGAGGTAGCTTTAATTTTTATAAGCACTTCATTATCCTTTGGTGTTGGCTTCTCAAATTCCGTTAATACTAAGTTTTCAGAACCCCCATACTTTAAACATTCAATTGCTCTCATAATTTTATTTTTTAGTGTATCATTATGTTAACAAAGTTATTAATGGTGCATTTCAATTTCATTGACTTGGGTTAAGAAGTGCAAGACTCTAATCTATCTCTCCCCGACCTAGAGGACATGTACTTGCATTTTCTTAGAAAAACTTTTTCTTTTAGGACGCACTCATTGATTAACGGGGTGGCCTGAAAGAAAAAATTACCTTCTTTGAACGCTTATCTTCGATGCTTGAATGCCTTTTTTCCTCATTATAGTATTGGAAACTGACCAGGTCAAAGCGAACCTGCTTCTAGCGACACCTTGGTTTAAACTTGCTTGTAAACCTATGTGTCGGCAGACAGATTTTCTACATGTCAAATCAGTAAATTTAATAGTCTTTAAAACTAAACTTACTGTCGAGTTTTTTGGGGAGACATCAGTTTGTCTTTATAGAAGGACGGAAAATTGATAATGTAACACTAGACAGATTTAATGAGAAAGTAAGTGGTAGGACTAATGTGAAAGCCTCAGCTTTGAGATCTGCTAAAAATCTTTGAATAGAAAAATAGCTAATCCTACCTCGCTTGACTAAACTGATGGGTTTTAAGAATTAGCATAAATAGATTTCCCCAATCCAAATTAATGACTAGGTTGCTTTCAATTTATTAATTAAAGAAAAGTTTAAGTATTTTGCTTAGAACTTGACTTATAGCAGCACAAACTAATGACCGAAAGCGTAATAAATTATTTTAAAAAGATTACAAATCTTTCATCTGAGGAGAGCAAAATACTCTCCGAAACTATGGAGCTAAAGACTTTCGAGAAAGGAAGCTTCTTAATCAAAGAGGGGCAGTATGAAAACGAGAGTTTTCTTGTAATGAAAGGGCTGGTTAGGCAATATAAAAATGTTGATGGCAATGAGGTTACCACTAATTTCTTTACAGAAGAACAATGGATAATCAATTTTGAAACGGTGGAAGGTAAATCAATTTCCAAGTATAACTTGTTATGTGTGGAAGATACCACAGTAGTCATTGGTGATGAGGAAAAAGCCGTTAAATTATTTCAACAGTTTCCGAAATTCGAAAGGGTTTCTCGCCAAATAATGGAAACCGTCTTTAAGGAGCAACAAGAACAGATGGTCTCTCATCTTACTGATAAGCCAGAAAACCGATACTTAAAGCTTTTGGCTGCAAGACCAGATATTTTCCAAAGAGTAGCACAATACGATATTGCCTCATATATTGGGGTTAAACCTGAATCACTCAGTAGAATAAGAAAAAAATTAGCGCAAAAGGATTAATCTATAGCGCTACTCTTTTGTCTGAACCATTGAATAGAATATCCCACAATAAAAATAGTAGTGGCTATTTCTATCACTGCGAAGAATAAATAATAGCTTGTAAATGTCCCAACAAATAAGGAGGCTACCGTGGCTAAAGTCTTTACACTACCTGCAAAAATATTGGCTATTGCATTTGCTTTTCTTTTCAATATTCTAGAGAGCAAAACCATCACAATAGGAATCTCCATTAAGATTCCCGCATAAAGTAGGAAGGTTTCATCAATCACCATTCCTTCTACTTTTCCCGTTAAATACTGCTTTAGCAGACTTGAATCCATTAAACCAATTAAATCACAATACAAATAATTTAAGGTCACAAATATCCAAAGGACGCTTAAGAGTTCTTTTTTATTTTTCATTTCTTTCCTTTTTAGATTTCACTTTCCATTTAATAGCGTCTATTGTTATGAAGGTAGTAGCAGCAATTTCAAATGCCGAAAATACAGCATAATGTGGGGTGGGTTTCCCAATAAATAAAGTACTAGCCTGCACCAAGGTCATCACTGTGCCTGAGGCTATTTGCACCCAACGCAAGGTCTTTTCATCTTTTATGAGGTGAGGTAAAAACACATTAGATATTGGGATTTGCATAAAAACGGCTGCAACTGATAAAAATTCAGGTGTAATCTTGGTTCCTTCTACTAAGCCGGCTTCATATTGTGCATGAATATTGGCATCCATCAAACCTACTAAATCTGCATACAAGTAATTCAAAGAAGCGAATGCCCACATACTTGAATATAGATTGCGCCTGTTTTTAAGAAAAGGTTCTGATTGCAACTGATTTGTAAGCTTCAGATTATTATTAGCTTGAACTATCATCGCACTTGAAACTCCCACTTCCAAGTTTAAATTATCCCATGTATTCGACTGGTATTGACTTTGAAAATCCTTTTTCTTGTTCCATTCTAGCTTATCAGCTAAAAAAAGCTTCTTCTCGAATTTTAAATTGTTCTTAAATTCAAAATTACTAGGAATACTATGTCGATTGAACTGTACAGCCAATCTACCCTCCTGAGCAAAACATGATAGGTTCAAAAGTATTCCGCTCAACATTAAAATGATCTGTTTTCTGATATCCATTTTCTTTTTACTTTTATGATAGTACAAAGTAAATCTGCTGGGATATCATTATCATTGACTTTGGTTAAGAAAGGAATTACTAAACCTAAACTTTTTGGTACTAGATAAAGCCAGTAATTAACAATAGCTATTCGGAAAACCATTCGCCTATTAAGAAAGTATGGTCCCCAAAAAAATCATTGTATTGGACGCACATCTAATGTGCTTGAATGCCCTCATTGCTCAATATATCATTATAAGTTTTACTTCAGTAGTAAGTTAAAGGTCAATTAAAGTCCTTTTGTGGTAGATAAACTTTATTCAGAGGACACATCAATAATTAAAAACAAATGGTTCAAATCTTTAATCTAAAACGCAAATCTGGTTCAAATCTTTAATCAGATTGTGATGCACAATTATAATATGTAAGACCAATAATCAATCAGTTTAGACCTGATAGGTAGTTTCAACTCCTGCTTCACTACCTTTCAAGTTACTGCATCTATTCAGATATCCTCATCGCTTTTTATAAATGCCAAAAATATTTCCTATCATTGCTAACTAAAATAAATACCCCTTTTCTATTAAGATGAGAACACTCCTCCCTATTTTACTAATATTTAGTTCATTTGTGACTTCCTGCAAAGACCAAGAACTTCCAACTCTTCTGGAAGTAGATTTAACTATACTTGAAAAACTCGATTCGATCTCAGCAATAGAATTTGAACAAGAGCGAAAAGACGCTACTCAAGAATTCTGGAATGAAATGAAAAACAACAACAGCATTCCCTATACAAAAGATAGTCTTGCCGTTTTCTTTTATTTCGGAGATGCTCAAGAAGTGAGCTGGAATGGAGATTTCAATTCATGGTCTCAAGACCAAAGTTTTAAGAATGACGGAACAAATATAGAAGGTACCAAATTATGGTATTGGTCATCGGTATTTCCTAAAGATGCCCGTTTGGACTATAAAATTACTGTAAATGGTAGTAATTGGATTTTGGATCCTCAAAACGAGCACCAGCAGTGGAGTGGTTTTGGACCTAATTCTGAATTAAGAATGCCCGAATATGAAGCTGAGAGTGCTTTAGAAACTGCTGCAGGAATTCAAAGAGGAACGGTCGAGTCTTTTCAAATTTTCAGTAACCAATTACAGTATGAAATTGCATACCAAGTTTACTTCCCTGCAGATTATGAAAATTTGAAAGACCTTCCTATTATCTATGTCACTGATGGCCATGAGTATAGCGATGAGAAATTAGGCAATATGATTACAGTACTGGATAACTTGATTGCAGATGAATCTCTACAGCCAATTTTGACTGTATTTATTGATCCACGAGATCCGAATAACCTGAATACAAACCGCAGACAATCCGAGTACCCTATAAATGTAAATTATCTGGATTTTGTCACTGAGGAACTGATTCCTCAAATTGATACACAATACAAAACCGATTCTCAAGCTGACAAAAGAGCTATTCTAGGCACCTCACTTGGTGGAATCAATTCATCCTATTTTGGAGCCAAAGCCTCTCAGCATTTCAAAAATATTGCTATTCAATCCCCTGCTTATTGGTACCGAGCCAATCAGATTTATGATATCGTAAAAGCAGCTGAACATTCTGATACTAAAATTTTTATGACTGCTGGCACCTTCAATGACGGGCTTGAAAATGCAATAAAAATGAAAGAAATCTATGAATCTAAAGCTTTAAATATTGAATTGATGACTGTTAATGAAGGTCACAGCTGGGGAGCTTGGGCTGCCCAATTAGATGATATTCTAGTCTATTTTTACGGCAAAGAGTAAGCTCAAAGCGAGACGAAAAATATTTTAAATCTTTAGCGTCTCTGCCATCAGTTCATCAGCTTGGTCCCAATCCATATTTACAATGGCAATAGAGTATAAGGTTGGCATCATCTTCCCATATTTTTCGCGTAGCAGCAAATCGATATCATTAAAAAGCAAGCCCTTTGTTTTTCCTATAACTAAGGTCTGCGGGTGAGTTTCAAAAGTACCGTCTTTCAAGCGTTTACGCATTTTAGCCTTTTCAATCATTAAAGCATTCAGGATAAGCTTCTTTTCGATTAACAAATCAGTAATTTCAATTGCTTGTTCCTCATTATCGGTTACAATGTGTATAAGTACCATTTTCCACTAATTTTAGGCTAACTATTTATTTAAATAAATTCTAAATAAAACGGATATTTATACATTTTGTTAAATACAACTTGAGAAATCTGTCCACCGCATATTTCAAATTATCCTCCCCAATGGGATTTAAAGATTGTTAAATCTATCCCAAAAGCTAGTTTCATGTCATTTCGAGTCATACAATTGCTATTGAGCTCCTTCTTTACATTACTATGGTATTTATAAATTAGCCTGAATGATTTCAAAAATAAACCGAAACGAAATGTCGTACCTTAAATCCCTTATTGGTTCAGTGTTTCAACTTGCAAGACTCCAGTATGAAAATCAAGGATAGTTTGCTGAAATAATAAAGTGAATTTTGCCTGCTCTAGATTAGCCTGTGCCGTGATTAAAGCTTGCTGTGCAATTGATAAGTCTGAAAGATTTGCTATTCCTTCCGCATACCGCTCATTTTGCATCTTATAGGCCTCTTGAGCAGAATTCAATACTGATTCACTCACCTCAACTCTTTTAACAGCTGCATTGAAATTTAAATACGCATTTTGTACATCTTGAAATATGGTTCTTTTAAGGTCCTCCACATCAAGTCGGCTATTGGCCAATTCTACTTGTGCTGTTGCAACTCTTGATTTGTTCACGTAATTACTGAATAAAGGAATACTTAAGTTCAGTCCAACAGTATTATTGGGGTATAGATCAAATAACTGTTCACTAATACCAAGCGAATTCAAGGAGCTATATTGTGTCCCATATTGATAAAAAGCTGATAAGGTGGGCAGATAATTTGACTTCAAAAAATCAATATTTGTATCGGTCGCCTGGCGCTGCAAATCTAGTTGCTTTAGATCTGATCTATTTTGAATGGCTAATTCAAACAATTCTGATAATTGGTAAGCCTCGAGTGATGTACTTGCTGATCCAAAAGCTTCGGACACTTCATAATCTTCTAATAAATCAAGCTGTAAAGTCTGTGCCAGACGTGCCTTGTCCAATAAGTAAGTATTCTCTGTTTCTATAAAAGATAATTCCAATTGGTCTAAAGTAGCTTTTTGTGCGAGAGCATCTGCTTGGGGTCGTAAACCCGTCAAAACAAAGCCTTTTATTCTTTCTAGCTGATTTTTCTGATCTTGAATTGCATTGGAGGAAATCTCCATCAACTTTTTATCAAGTAATAGTTGCAAATATTGTTGTGCGATGTCAAATACTACTTGCTGCTTACTTCTTTCAATTGCACTCCTTTGAGCTTGATAGTTTAGATCGGCCATTTTGATTTGATTAAGTCTACCAAGTCCTCGGAAAATATCAACAGAAGCAGAAAGGTTTCCTGACAATCGGTTCGCCTGAACATTATTAATCTCAAAACCATCTTCCACCAGCTGAAACTGTTGCCCACCTTGACGCGCTGCTTGAACATTAGCTGAAACCGAAGGTAAAAAATCAATTTTCGATTGCGTTTCCTGCATAGAAAGAGCATTCAATTGATTCACATTCTTTCTCAATGCTATATTTTGTTCTAAACCAACTTTTATGGCCTCCTCAAAAGTTAATATTTTCGTGCTTTCTTGCGCTTGAAGTGAAGAACAAATTAGTAAGAAAGGGATGATTATAATTCGTTTATAGTACTGCATTTTTCGATTCATTCAAATAGTCTTTAGTAATTGCGCCATCTTCCAATTCGATTATCCTAAAACCGTATGATGCATTCTCTTCTGAGTGTGTTACTTGAATAATAGTAGTTCCTTGAGTGTTAAGCTCTTGGAATAATTCCATTATAATTTTCGATTGAGAGGAATGTAGATTCCCGGTGGGTTCATCTGCTAGTAGAATTGCCGGTTTTCCAATTATAGCGCGTGCAACTCCCACCAATTGTTGCTGCCCTCCCGATAACTGCTCTGGGAAAAGATCTTTCTTAGCTACTATCCCAAATCGATCCAGGACATCAGCAACCAGGCTTTTTCGTTCAGCAGATTTCACTCCACGGTACAATAAGGGCGTTTCAATATTTTCATATACTGTCAACTCATCGATAAGGTGGTAGGCTTGAAAAACAAAGCCAAAATACTCCTTATGGAGCGTTGATTTCTTTTTGTCATTGAGCGAATGAATCACGCTACCATCCAAAAGATATTCCCCTTGAGAAGCATTATCTAATAAACCGATAATATTCAATAGCGTAGATTTTCCAGCACCACTTGGTCCCATTATGGTCAGGAATTCACCTTTTTCAACTGTAAGGTCTATGCCTTTCAATATAAATTGTTTGCTAAATCGATTTGAGATTGATTTGTCAATATCTGAAAGTTGTATCATCTCTATATTTTTTAATGTGTTTTTTCAATTTGTGTGCCAGTACCGACTACTAGCTCTAACAGCCAATCAAAGCCTTTTTCCTTTCTATTACTGTCCAAAAGCGAGAGAATACGTCCGAAAACGGACACGGAATTTAGGCTTCCAATGAGTGTTGCCACTTGTTAAATCTCTTCTTAAATTCACGCTAAATCTATTGTTGAATTCACTGAATTTCATTTGCAAATAGTCCTTTCCTATTCTTTTTTCTTCTATACAACAAGGGTTTCCTGTTCTCAACTGAAAGGATTACATCTCAAAAATAACACCCCTATAATCCCCTCAAGGGGATAGTTCTCACAGATTTATTTTTGTTGCAAATAATTTGTTAAATAGCTATTTGTAAATTACTAGCAAAAAATCAACCTTCAGTCAAGATCAATTCCGTGCGACTCCCCCCTTGAGGGGGGTTGGGGGGTGTTAGTTATTAACTTGAATCTGACTCGCCTTAAAAACAATTTACAGATTTAACCTTTTTGGTAATTTCAAACTTTGAAAACGCTATTACGGCAGACTATTCATCTTTTAAAGTGTCTGCTGGGTTAATTTGTAAAGATTTAATGGTTTGGAAGCTGATGGTGATCCAAGCAATACCTAAGGCTGCTGCTCCTGCTCCAGCAAAATAGTACCAGGCAGGTTCAATGCTATAAGCAAAACCCTGTAGCCAGCTATGCGCTGCCCAATAGCTGATAGGTAAAGCAATCACAATAGCTATCAATACGATTTTAGTAAAATCGGCCGATAAAAGCTTTACAATTTGTAATCCTCCAGCCCCTAAAATCTTCCTGATGCCAATCTCTTTTTGTCTGCGTTCTGCAGTGAAAGCTGCCAGTCCGAACAAACCTAAACAGGAGATAATAATAGCTATTCCAGCAAAATATCGAGACAGTAGAGATACTCTTTGTTCTGCCTCATATTGCGCCTGATAGTTACTATCGAGAAATTCATAATTCAATGTGAAACCAGGATTGAAGTCTTTATACAATGATTGTATCCCCTGAATCACTTCATCCGGTCTACCTGCTTGCATCTTTACGAAAATGCTTAGCATGAAGCTTTTATCAAAATGGAAGAGCATAGGAGAAACCTCCTCATGTAAAGAGGAGAAATGAAAATCCTTTACCACACCGATGATTTGTTTTTCTTTTCCCCACATGGTCACCGTCTTGCCAATCGGATCTTCCAGGCCCATTACCTTAATAGCGGCTTCATTAAATATGATCTTTTCTTCTTCCGCTCCGAATTTTTCTGAGAAACTCCTTCCCTCTTTCATTTCTATGCCTAATGTTTCAATCAATCCGTAGTATGCTCTAGCCTGCTCAAATAATATATTGCTGTCGGGATCCTTTCCCTGCCAAGTAACACCTGTGGTAGAAGCACCACTTTTCACTATTGAGTGTGTTGTTGCTGAAGCATTCTCCACACCGGGAACCTCCTTTAATTGATTAATGAAGGGTTCCAGTCGATTAGCTACTGCTCCTTCAATTGGAAATTTTATCACATGATGGCGATCATAGCCAAGATTTTTATCCTGTACATATTCAATTTGCTTGTATACAACCCAAACTGACACCAAGAGAATGATGGAAATCACAAACTGAAAAACTACTAATCCCTTTCTCGTCCATAATTCGCCAGTAGATGTGGTCAATTTGCCTTTCAAAATGCTTACAGGCTTAAAACCAGAAAGGTATAGAGCGGGATAGCTGCCCGCCACCAAACCAGTAAAGAGCGTGATGAGTATCGTAGCTAACAGTAAATTGCTACTCAGCTCCAGACTTAGTTGCTTTCCGGTGATTGCGTTAAATTGTGGTAGTAATAGAAATACCAGCAAATAGGCCACACCTAATGAAATGACGGTCATGCTGACTGATTCTCCAAGATGCTGAAAAACCAAGTGCCTTCTACTGGCTCCCATGGTTTTCTTCACTCCTATTTCTTTCAGTCGCCTGGAGGCTCTAGCTGTACTTAAATTCATAAAATTGATACAAGCAATAGCCAATACAAATATGGCAATGATAGCGAACATTCTCACGTAGGTTATCCTACCTCCTACTTCCTGCCCATTCTCAAAATTTCCATGCAAATACCTGCTTGAATATTGCTTAAAAAAGGGCTCTACATTTGTATTGGGTACTTTTTCTTTAATTATAGAACTTACTTTATTGTTAACCGCTGCCACATCTGTCCCTTCTACCAATTGCACATGCGTCAGCGCAATATAATTACCCCAATGATTTCGTTCTGGGCCCATCAAATCATCAATAAAAACCGAGAAAGGGAGCACAAATTCGAAAGATTCTGTACTACTCTTCGGAAAGTCTTGAATTACTCCTGAAACTTTGACTTGACCCTTAAATTTCAAAATCTGCCACCCCAGGCTTTCGCCCATCACATCAGTGGTGCCGAATAGCCTTTTCGCTAAGGATTCGGTCAACACAATGCCGCTCTTGTCTGATAAAGCCGTCTCAGGATTTCCTCTTAAAAATGGAAATGAGAAAAGTTGAAAATATTCATCTCCAGAGAATTTCCCTCTTGCCTTCATTTTGTCTTCCCCTACTGATAATGAAAAACCTTCACCAAATTCATCTGTGTCAGTATCTTCCACCGCTGTGAGAACCTCAGGTATTTCCTCCTCCAAAGCATCTGCAAGTAGTGCCGGTACATTGGGAGCAGAACGAATTTCTCCATTTTCTTCATGGTGCATATATATCTGATAAAGCTGGTCATCCTTCTCATGAAATTTATCCATCGAGAGTTCATCATTCACCCATAAATAAATGAGAAGGGCACAAGCCATACCTGTGGAGAGTCCTAAAAGATTAATGAAAAAAGTACTTTTGAATCGCTTGAAGTTGCGATAGATGATCAATAGGTTATGTTTGAACATTGTCAGTGTTTTTATTAAAAAATTTCCTTAATTGTTTTTCCAATTAAGGTGCCATAGTATAAAAAGTACCCATAAGAGTTGAAAATGAAGACTTTGGGATAATGAATGTTCAAATTTGCAATGGTAACGCCCGATTTCGGGCATTCTACACTTTTAAAATAATACCACTCAGGTTCAATACTATAAGCAAAGCCTTGCAACCAGCTTTGCGCTGCCCAATAGCTGATAGGTAAAGCAATCACAATAGCGATCACTACTATTTTAGTAAAATCGGCCGATAAAAGCTTTACAATCTGAAATCCCCCAGCCCCTAATATTTTCCTGATGCCAATTTCCTTTTATCTGCGCTCCATTAGCATCTATACCCGAAATAGTAATCCAAGTACTTTCAAATCCATTTGGAGCAAAAGAAACTAAATTTTTCAGGTAATATTCTACAGTGTCGAAACTGAAAAAATGAGATGGGTACAAAGAAATCTTTTTTGATTGTATACTCAGTAAATCGCCGATTTCGAAAATACATTGACCAATATTTGAAGCACCTGCTTTAGCGCTGCAAGCATCTAAAAGTACATCACCTTTATTATCGTATAAATATATACTGTCATCCTATTCAATTTTAATGTATTCTCAAACAATTTCCGGACACACTCGCATAGAATGGATTAATGCCACTATCATATTAAAAAGTATTTAATTCTTAATATTATTAAGTGGATTTACTGTTGAAACCTTAATTGAGTGACCAATTACAACAAATGCAGCGATTGTAATGGAAAATAAGCCGGCAACAATAAAGGTAAATATTCCCATGTTAAATTGATATGAAAAGCTTTGCAACCATCTACTAAATACAATATAAGCAAAGGGGATGGAAATTACATACCCTAATAGTACTGGTCTTACAAATTTATTCATAAAAACACGAACAATGTCAGTTGTTCCAGCTCCTAATACCTTTCTAATGGAAACTTCATTTTTTATATTTTCTGCTAGGAACATGGACAAACCAAATAAGCCAATACTGGCTAGTATTATTGCTACAAGGGTCAGTATATTTATTAAAAACCCGAGCTTTATCTCCGTTTTATATAACTTATTGTAGGCATCATCAAGAAAGAAAAATGAAAAAGGTTCTTTATTACCGACAACTCTTTCCCAGATATTCTCTAAGTCACTAAGTGTTTGGCTCATATTATCACTTTTTACTTTGATAGACAGAAATCTTTCGTAATTAGTAATTGTTAAACACACGGGTTCTATCTTATTCTTCAAAGAACCATAATGAAAATTCTTCACTACCCCGATTACAAATCCTGACTTTTTCATACGAGGATATTCGATTCTCTTACCTATCGGATTTTCCCAACCAAATTTGTCAGCTAATTCCTGATTTACTATAAATGCCTCTGTGGAATCAGTGGAAAACTCTTTACTAAAGTCTCTGCCTAGAATGATTTCTAACCCGAGAGTATTGATGAAATTATAATCGACCCACACAATTCTCACCCCCTCTCGAATCATTTCATCATTTTCTCCTTGTCTCGATATTCCGTTGATCATGAACTCTCCTCCCGGTACTTCAGTTGCACCGCTAACATTCACTACAGCTGGTAGTTTACTCGATAAAATCTTTAAATTATTTTTAGCATTTGATTCTTCTAACTGAGTTATGGGAAGGATTAGTACATTTTCTTTATCCAATCCTAGATCCTTGCTATTAACATAATTCAACTGCTGCATAATGATATAAGATCCTATTATTAAAAAACTGGATATACAAAATTGAAATAAAACCAATAGCCTTCTCACTCTAGGAATTGAACTTCCTGTATTTGTAAGAGACGACCTTATACCTACTATCGGACTTAAATTAGACAACACCTTTGCTGGATAGACTCCGGCAATACAACCTATAATTAGTGGCAGTAGAATCACACCAGTTACTAGATATGGATTATTAAAAATATCCATAAACTCCAGAGATTTACCTATTGTAGCATTGAATTTAGGTAAAACTAATTGCACCAGAAAAACACCAATAATTAGTGCAATAGAACTTATCAATGTAGCTTCTCCAACTAACTGGCCATATATATCTCCTTTTTCTGCTCCATATATCTTTTTAAGAGATATCTCCTTATGTCGTTTTGTTGAATGAGCTATTACTAAATTAGCATAATTTGAAGCAGCAATTAAAATTATAAAAAACAGTAAAGGAACCAACATATAAATATATACTATATCTCCATTGACCTCTAATTCACGTATTGATTGAGAGTATAAATGAATATCTGTAACAAGATTAGCTTGATACGAAATCTTGGAATCATTATTAGTTTGAGCATCTAATAATGGTTTCATAGAAGTTTGTATTGCAGTGGCAATATCATCTGCGTTAATATTGCCTTGAGCTAGTACATACGTATAAACACTATTTCTACTCCAGTTTAGAAATCTATCACCTTCCGTGGCTATCATCGTTTCCATAGATATAAGAATATCAAAATGAAAGTGTGAATTTTCTGGCATCTCTTTAATGACAGCTGTTACTTTATTTTCTCCATATCTTCCGCAATACATTACCTGACCAATAGGATCTTCATCTCCAAAAACTTTCTTCGCTATATTTTCTGTAATTACAACTGTATTTGGTGCAATTAATGCCTGATTTAAATCTCCAGAAACCGCTTTATATGAAAAAACATCAAAAAAAGTCTTATCCACTATAGCAATCTCTTCTTCTCTAAAACTCTTGTTTCCAAATCTTATAGTTTGTTCAGTGGGACTTTGAAGTACTCGAGTTCCCGTTTTCAACCGCGGAATATTTCCAATCAAGTATGGAAATAAATTTGTTGTGGTAGTTACCCAATACTGACTTTCACCCGTTTCTGCCAAAACATCTTTTTCTATTCTATATATGTTTTCTGCATTGTTATGGAATCTATCATAGCTTAGCTCAGATTGAATAAAAAGTAAAATCAGGATGGAAGCACCAATCCCTATCGACAGTCCGAACAAGTTTAGTATGTTTACAAACTTATCATTTTGTAGTCGTCTTATTAAAAACTTCAGATTGTGTAATTTCATTTTTTCTAGTGTTGATTGAAAGCTCGTATTCTATTAAACACATGTAAATCGTTGATAGTGATTTATATTTTTTGTCAAAAAATTGGCAACTAGTTTCTTATTATCGAAGATAAAAAAATAATTCCCAGGAAATATTTTTACTTCTAAATTGAAAATCGATTCTTTCCCACTCGATTTGGCCTGCTCAAGAGTAACATTTTCATCTTCTCCAATACCGACAAATAAAGGAACTTTCAAAGGTTCACTTTTTGTAAAGCAATACTCTTCAATAGCTTGAAAATTAGCTCTACTCATCCTTTAAAACTTTAGCGGGGTTTCTGTTGGCGGCTTTCCATGTATGTAGGGCAACAATACTGATGCTTAAAAGCAAAGCGATTACACCCGATATCAAGTAAATCCAGATAGGCATTTCAATTTTAAATTGGAAATCATTTAACCAGTTGCTGATAAAATACCAAGCCGGATAAACAGCCAAAAGAAATGCCAAGCCGATAAGGACCACATACTCCTTTGAAATTAAAACAAGGATATTGGACAGTGAAGCACCCATAACTTTTCGAATGCTAATTTCTTTGGTTCGCTGTGCAATCGTAAAAGAAGCCAAACCAAATAAGCCGAGGCAACTGATCAAAATGGCGATCACTGTTGAAAAAAGCAGCACCTTTCTCAATCGGACTTCACTTAGGTAAAAATTCTCGACCGTCTCATCCAAAAATTGAAACTCTCTAGTTTCATTTGGATAGATTTTGTCATAAGCATCCTGCATAGCATCTACATTAGCTTTTAGATTTACTTTTGGAGCTAACTTGGCATTTACTGTAAATAAATTTCTATCATCATAGCCCATTATCATAGGTCTGATGGCTTGATGAAGCGACTGAGTGTGTATATTCGGAATTACTCCTACAACAGAAAGAAATGTACTGTCATAGTCTAACTGCTTACCCAATGCCTCACTAGCATTTTCTACACCTAGCTTATCAAGGGCAGCCTCGTTAATGACAATTTCAGATTGATCTAATGTATAATTTCTTCCTGCTAAAATCGGAACTTCATACAAGGGCAGATAACTGGTATCAGCAGTTTTAAATTGCATGCTTACTTCTTCAGGAGCACCATTTAAATCATGTTCGACCGTGCTAGTCCACAATGATCCAGAAATCATCATATCGCTGCTTAAGCTGACTTTTTCCACTCCAGCAATTGCTTCCAATTCGTTTTTAAGTAATTTGGTTTTGTCTAGGGTTCCCTGGAAGGGTGTAGAAATATGCAAGACCGCTTCTTTATTGAAGCCAATACTCTTGTTCAAAAGAAAATCAATCTGAGAATTGATAGCTAATACTACGATGATAAAAGCAATGGAAGATCCAAACTGGAAAACAATCAGATTTTTCCTCAAGAAGTATTGAAAATTAGACTTCCTCTGCCCTATTCCTTTTTCCTTTATTGCTTTTATTGGGCTATAGCCAGAAAGAATCATGGAGGGATAAAAACCAGACAAGAGCAACACCACGATAGAAAGTACGATCAAAAATAGGGCATTGTTGATATTCCAATAATCGAATTTAAAATCTGCAGGAAGAACCTCTTGAAAGTACGATGTGGCCAACTGACTTAGTAATGCAGCGCCAATAACTGCTAACAGAATAATAACATAGGTTTCTACCAAAAATTGACTAATCAACTGTTTTCTAGAGCTACCCAATGTTTTTCTAACTCCAACTTCTTTCGATCTCAATTTAGCCTGAGCAGTTTCCAGGTTTATAAAATTGATACAGGCAATAAATAGAATAAAGAAACCAATAATAATCAAGCCATTCAAAGTGCTTCTATCAGCTGAATTCCCACTGAATGTATCCGAAAAATGTAAATCCTCAAATGACTCAAATTCAAAATTAGTAGTCCAGTTCCCATCAGCCTCTACGAATTTTTCTTTAATCGCAAGCAGCTCATCCTCTGCTTTCTCCCTCTGATTTGCCGCAAGCTTGACAAAAAGCTGAGCATTTGAACTTACGGAACCCCAATCATCTACATTCCTCTTTGCCCTAATTTCTTTATTGCTCAATAGTGTCTCATAGGATATGAAATCCGTAAAAATCAAATCCGTTTTATGCTTTACGTCCTCCACTATTCCACTCACCATTACTCGTAAGGTATCGGAATAGACTAACTCCTTACCCAAAATCTCATCTATAGGCTGCTCACCAAAATATTTTTTAGCAACTGAATTTGTTAGGACAACCGCATTAGGTTGATCTAAAGCACTAGAAGGAGAACCTGCTAACCAATCATATTGGAAAAGCGAAAAGTATTTTTCATCAGCAAAAACCACCTTCGTACTGATTCCAAAGTTTTCAGTTTCATCCGCTGACTCCACCAAAAATCTGTAAGCACTAAAAATAGGAACTACTTCTTCAGCTGCAGACATTTCATTTCGAACAGCTTCTACTAGCGGAATTGGAGTTCCCGGATTAGGCCACTCCTCCTCTCCATTACCCGTTACAGAGGTGATTCTATAAATTCGATCGCGGTCTTTCTGATGAGTATCGAAGCTGTATTCATAGCTCACCAAGTTATATACAACAAAGCAAGCTGCTATCCCAATGGAAAGTCCAATGACGTGAATGAATGACCTAAGTCCAAACTTTCTAATATTTCTGAATGCTATTTTTAAATGATTTTTCAACATAAGATCATTTTTTGGAGACACATACTATTTTCTACTCACTTTTCAACACCTTAGCAGGATTACTCAATGCCACTTTAATGGAATGATAAGCAACCGTGATCCAGGCAATAACAAAAGCCGCTATTCCGGATAGCGCAAACAATTCCCATCCAATTGAGATTCTGTAGGTATAACTTTCCAGCCAGCTTGAAATGCCCCACCATGCCAATGGCACAGCAATAAGGAAAGCGATCACTACCAGTTTTGAAAATTGCTTAGAAAGCATAAATACAATTCCATTAATGCTTGCCCCCAGTACTTTTCTGATTCCAATTTCTTTGGTGCGCTGCTCTGCCATAAAGGAAGCTAAAGCAAATAGTCCCAAGCAGCCAATGAAAATGGCCAGCCCAGCAAAAACAGTGAAAATCTTACTTAAACGGATTTCAGAATTGTACATATCATTAAACTCCGCATCTAGGAAATCATAATTAAAGGGCAGGTTGGAGCCAAACTGATTCCACAGTGCTTCAATTCCTTTTATTGAGGATTGAAGATCATCCGTATCTAATCGTACTGCCAGAATACTGCTGTTATCGCTTAGCATAAACGCTAATGGTCCTATATCATTTTTTAGTGACTCGTAATGGAAGTCCTTTACTACTCCTAAAACCTTATATTTATCGAAATTTTCAGTTGAAAACTGGCCGGTTTCCTGGTCAAAGGAGTTAGTCTGAATATAATTATCTGCGTTCCTATCCGTAAAGCCAAAAGCTCTAAAAGCTGCTTCATTAATAATTACTCCAGATGAGTCAGTTGATAGCTCTGCACTAAAGTTCCGACCATGTATAATTTCCATTTGATACGTCTGCAAATACTGATGATCAACGGACCAGATTTGTGTACTGACCAGGTTATCTTCAGTTGGCTGTTCTCCTTCACGCCAAAAGGTATTATCACTTCGATTGTAGCCACTCACAGGTAAAAATCCACTGTAAGAAGCATCCTCAACATTAGGAAGTTTCTGTACTTCCTTTTTAAAGGATTGCCGCTGCTCATCAAGCATATAAGCATCATTGACAAGTAAAACTCGCTCCTTTTTAAAGCCTAATTCCTTATTTTGAATAAAGTTGATTTGTTGATAAATCGCGATGGTTCCAATGATCAACAGAATACTTATAAAAAACTGAAACACTACTAAGCCGCTTCTAATAAAAGCATTACCAGAACCTAATGACACCTTTCCTTTTAACGTTTCTACTGGTTTAAAAGAACTCAAATAAAATGCTGGGTAAAGCCCGGCTAAGAGCCCAACAAACAAGGCCAGCACAAACAAGCCCCCTATAAATAGCAAATTGACATCAGGCATTACTAAAGTCTTACCAGTAATATTATTGAAAACTGGCAAAACCAAGATAACTAACAATATACCCACTAAGAAGGATATAAAACTCACCATCGTAGACTCCACTAGAAACTGTCTAATCAAATTTAATTTTCTAGAGCCTAAGGCCTTCCTTACCCCTATTTCCTTGGAACGATTGGATGAACGAGCAGTAGATAAGTTCATAAAATTAATACAGGCCAAAATGATGATGAAAATGGCAATAGCTCCAAAAAGATAAATGTAGTCCTTATTCCCCATCAACCCGATATCTATTGTAAAATCGGAATTCAAATAGACGTCTTTGAGTGCTGTAACTTCAACTACATAATAATTTCCAAGGGCCTCAAGCTCCTGTAAGCTTTTCCCCATAAACCTCATGATTTCCGGTTCTAAATACACATTTACTGCCTTATTAATTTTGGACCGCAACACCTTAGGATCGACATCAGGACCGACTGTAAAATAGGTGTAAAAATTATTACTGGTAAAGGAGGTATTTTGGGCTCGGCTTAGGTTAGCCATTGACATCAAAAAATCTGCTTGAAAATGGGAATTTGACGGAAAATCCTTAAAAACCCCTGTAATCATGTACGTTTCTTCTCCATCTAAAATCAAAGATTTATTTATGGCGCTTTGATTAGGGAAGTACTTATTTGCCATCCGCTTACTTATCGCTATAGTATTTGGACCGCTAAACTGGCTTTCTGGTTTTCCTTCTAAAAGTGGAAAGCTAAACACCTTGAAAAATCCCGAATCAACGAACATCAGTCCTTCTTCTTTGAAGGACTCGTCCGAATCAGCACGTTTGACCAGATAGGACCCTACCGTTCTGATTCTTACTGCTTGATTCACCTCAGGTATTTCAGTATTTAACAGGGAAGCTAAAGGAGCCGGTGTAAAGGGAAAACTGGCTTCATTGTCCCCAATCTTTAAGTCTCTAGTCGCCCTAAAAATGCGATTTTCATGAAATTCATCGTATGAGAGTTCATTTGAAACATACAAGAAAATCAGCATGCTACAGGCTACACCTACTGATAACCCCGTAATATTGATAATGGAATAGAGCTTATTCTTGATAAGGTTCCTCCAGGCAATTTTTAGATAGTTTTTGAACATGTTTTCACAATTTTAGATGGGTCGTAAATTTCCGTTATTCACTTCTCAGTGACTCTACCGGGTTAATCCTCAAAGCCTTATACACCTGACTTCCAATTGTTAAGGCCACAATCACAAGTACCAATACAAATCCTAATGCAAGCGTTGCAAATCCAAAATCTACTCGGTAGGCATTATTTTGCAACCACATATTATTGACGAAGTAGGCGAGCGGTCCGGCTATCAGGTAAGAGATCCCGATCAATACTAAAAAGCTCTTGGTCACGGTTTTGGTGATATCAAAAGCTGCAGCTCCTAAAGTTTTTCTGATGCCTATTTCTTTGGTTTTATTCTGAATATGGAAGATTACCATCCCTAATAAGCCCAAGCAAGCTAGTGAGACGACAATGAGGGTGACATATCCTAAAATCGCTAAGATGGCAGTATAATGGCCATAACTCAAACTCATATCATCCTCGAAATAGGTATAATTGAAGGGTCTGTTAGTATGTTTTTTCCACCCTGCCTCAAGTTGAGCCAGTGTTTGCTGCTCATTTTGATCTTGAATGGTCACGATCATACTGTTTACAGATGAGGGTTGATAGCGCAAACACATAGGCCCTATTTGTTCATCCATCCTTTCATAATGGAAGTCCTTTAAAACCCCAATCACTTCTAATTCTGTTTCATCTATTTGAATTAGCTGTCCCAAGGCTTCATCAAGGTTAGCATATCCCAATCTTTCTACTGCAGATTCATTGATGATGGTAAATCGTTCTTTCTTAGGCATGTTTTCCGGAAAGTCTCTGCCCGCCAAAAGCTCTAGATCCAGAGAATTCAAATAATTATCTCCTACACCAAAATAACTTATGAAAAAGCTATCTTCTGTTTCAGGAATTTGTACTTCGCCACCATTATTTCTTCCCAGAGCGGGTAAATGCGTGGTGGCTGAAATCGCTTGAACAGACGGAATTGACCTAAACTCATTTTTGATCTTTTCATAGTCCATCCCATCCAATTTCACATTGAGTATATTCTCAGTTTTAAAGCCATGATCAGTTGTTAAAACCATATTAAACTGCTGGTAAATGGTAATTATCGTCACCACAAAAAAGATGGTAAAAGCAAATTGAGTCACTACCAGCACCTTTTTAATGCTGAATCGGGCAATTCCAATTCTCTTTCCTAAATTCTCAAGATTAATAGATTTTTTCAGTGCCACCAATGCATTGGTAGTGGAAAAGAAGATAGCGGGTACGATTCCGGCAATCAATCCCGTGAAGCCGGCAAAGCCTACATACCATAAGTAGAGATAATTGACTTTATCAAACCTAATGGGTGCTCCCAGACTCACAAACATATTATTTAGGGCAGGATGAAGGTATTCGACCATCAATACAGCAAAACCAAAAGCGATGAGTGCGATTAGCAAAGCCTCCACCATAAATTGGAAAATAATATGTTTCTTCTCCGCGCCAATAACTTTTCTGACACCAATCTCTTTTGCACGATTCATCGCTCTGGCTGTGGTCAGATTAGCATAATTAAAACAAGCGGACATCAACACAATAATGGCTAATCCTAGTAATATGTAGATGATAAAAGAAGGTAAACCCACTCCCATCGTATTGCTTTTTAAGGGGCCCATTGCTATATTATCAAGACTCTGCAGTTTGAAGAAGTATTCAAATTCTCCCTCTTTTTCATAATTGGATTGAGCAGCGCTTAGAAAGAATTCGTTTAGACCATCTTCATCAAAGTCTTCAGAGGTTTTAATGTAAATATAGTTGTCGTAAATATTCGTCCAGCTGGTTAGAGGAGCCAATAAGAGGCTGTCCTTCTCCAAGCTTGGTAAAATTTGAGTAGATGCTAAAGCTTCGAAATTAAAATGAGACTTTCCGGGGAACTCCTCCAATACTCCAGTTACGATAAAATCACCAACTCCTTCCATCTGAATGCTTTCCCCTATTGGATCTGCATCAGTAAAGATCTTTTTCGCCAATTTATCGGTTAGGACAATGCTGTTGGGTAAAGTGAGTGCTTCTTCTGCGTTGCCTTTAGCCAAGGGAAAATTGAACATTTGCAGAAAATTATTATTTGCAAATAGACCTTCAAAGGGAATTTCCGCCTGGCTCCAAGTAGCTGTGCCCTCGAAATTCTTTTTTAATAGCGCCAATTGCTCTACTCCTGCTTGCTCTTTTAGCATTTCCGCTAAAGGATAGGCAGTAGTGGCGGTTTCCCATTCGTATTCCTTCAATTGAATACGATCAGTAACTACTCTGTAGATTCGATCTTCATCCGTATGAAAATTATCGTAGGTATATTGATCAGCAACAATGATAATAAGGAGTAAGCAGACCGTCATACTCACAGCAAGACCAAAAATATTAATGAATGAGATCGTTTTGTTTCTCAAAATATTACGGAAGGCGACTAAAAAGTAGTTTTTCAACATGGCTTTGTATTTTAAAGGCTAATAATGCAAATTCTCTTATACATGGAATTGCTCTCGGATATTCTCTGTGACCACTTTTCCATCAAATAAATTGATTACTCTGTGGGCGTAGTTTGAATCATGCGGGGAGTGCGTTACCATCACAATAGTGGTTCCTTCATTATTCAGTTGCTCCAATAGCTTCATTACTTCTTCACCATTGGCTGAATCCAAATTACCGGTTGGCTCATCGGCCAAGATCACATCGGGCTTGGCTACTATGGCTCTGCAAATGGCCACTCTTTGCTGCTGACCTCCAGAAAGTTGCTGTGGGAAATGATTTCTTCTGTGCATGATGTTCATGCGGGTCAGCACCTCTTCGACTTTGGTTTTTCGCTCAGAAGCAGGAACTTTCATGTACAACAATGGCAGTTCCACATTCTCAAAAACAGTCAACTCATCAATCAGATTGAAGCTCTGAAATACGAATCCTATAGATCCCTTTCTCAACTGCGCTCTTTGTCTTTCTGAATACTTAGAAACTTCGTGATCTACAAAGTGATAAGCTCCTTCGCTTGGATTATCCAGTAGCCCTAAAATATTAAGCAAGGTAGACTTCCCGCATCCTGAAGGACCCATAATGGCTACAAATTCCCCTTTTTTAATTTCAATATTAATCCCATCCAAAGCCGTAGTTTCCACTTCTTCTGTGGTGTATAATTTTTTCAGCTCTACCGTTTTAATTACATGATCCATATTCTTTCAAGTTTACAAGTTATCAAGTTGACATGTTTTCAAGTTAGCAGGTTGGCAAGTTGGCCTGTTCACAAGTTCGCATGTCTGTTGTTTCTAATTTATTTATATAATCTATTTCCTAATTACATTTCCCATTTCTCCCATCATCCCACTTCCATCTATACCTATACTTCATGCCCAAAAAATAACCTTTGGTTATTTTCTTTTGTGTTCTCTTGTCTCTTTTGTGGTAGAAGTTTCCTACGACTGTGCATATTCACAAACATTACTTTTTAACCACGACTTGTCCCGCATTTATCGGGAAAAGAATCAAAACCTGCCTGCCGGCAGGCAGGGAAAACAAAAGATTTTTTTCGCTAAAGCGAAAAACACATCCCTCATCCATCATCCTGCTTCTAACTTCGTGCTTCCAACTTCCATCTTCTAGCCAAATCCGGTCCGACCTTCGGTACTGACCTATGTGGTATCACCCAACTTCCTTTTCCATTCGCAGCCACCAGTCCCCCCTTTGGGGTCTAGGGGCTATTTCATCCATCACCCTACACCCATCATCCATCATCCTACTCCAAGCTCAGCTTCTCATTATCCCCATAATTATCATATCCTGACACAATCACTCGATCTCCTGCCTCCAGGCCTTCCATCACTTCATAGTAATCCGTATTTTTGCGGCCCAATCTGATCGCTTTCTTATAAGCCACCGAAGCATCTCCCTCACTAATCACATAAGCCCAATTACCGCCTGTATCTTTGTAAAAGCCGCCTACCGGAAGGAGCAAGGTCTCTTCAGTAGCGCCTAATTCCAGCTTAATTCTGATGGTCTGGCCTCTTTTGATTCCAGAAGGATGCTCCCCTTCGAAAACCATATCCACTTCAAATCTTCCATTGCTAATAGTAGGATAAATTTTATCAATAATAAGTTGATACTCAGCCCCTGAAAAAGTGAAACTTCCTTTCTGTCCGACATCTACTCTAGGTAAATACAATTCGTCTATGCCTACTCGTACCTTATAATTATTCATCACATCAATTTGGCCGAGTCGCTGACCTGAAACTACTGACTGTCCTACTTCCAATTGCGGAGTGGAGAGCTGACCGTTTCTGGTGGCTTTGAGGGTTAAATTATTAAGGATATTCCCAACCGCATCTAGGCTGCGTTGCATTCTTGATTCTGAATTAGCCAATTGGCGTAATTGATACACTCTGGCTATGGAATCATTCTTATAGCTTTTATAAGTTAATTCTCTTCTTCTTCGATTGTATTCGTATTCTTCCTTCACTTGCTCAAATTCTCTTTCAGAGATCAACTTACTTTCATAAAGGGTATTGAATCGTGAATACTGAGGCTTTAATAATTTCAACTGATAGTCAATTTCAGCTAATTGTGCTTGCTGGCTTAAATCGTTTTGATCTAAAAGCAATCGGGTTTGTCTTAAATTATTGATTTGCTCATAGAGCTGAGTTTCACGCTGCATGACTTCCAACTGAAGATTAGAATTGGTTAAGGTCAAAATGGTATCGCCCTTTTCCACTTCTGCTCCTGACTCGCGAGTAATTTCCGCAATAATCCCTCCTTCTATGGCATCGAGATAAAAAGTTTGGCCCGGCTCAATATTGCCCGTCACCGGAATGAAATCCTTGAACTCACCCATTTGCACAGTGGCAATGCTCAATCGGTCTTTATCTACATTAAGCGTGGAGCGGTTATCAGCAAAAAGCAATTGGTACACAATGAGGCTCAACACGAGCACTCCTCCCCCAATCATTAGTAACCTTTTTGTCGTCCACTTTTTTCGTACAATTTTCTTATCCATCTAATTTTTGTAATAATGCAAACTCACATTTACCAACTCTGTGCCAAGTATCATAAAAGAAGCTTGAATAGCATTTAAAGGCAAAAATCAGGATATACCTGCGTTCATAATAGCACGCGAACGTCCGAAATCGGACGTGGTGGTTTTGCGGAAATACCTTAGATAATATTCAAGACTGAAATCATTAGATTGAGAGCAAAATAACTAAGCCTCACGCGGATCATGCCGGAAAGGGGTCACTTTAAGGACATTATAGAAGGGAAATACGCACTCTTGTGGCTACCATTATTTTTAAAACGATAAATAATCCTTTAGATTACTAGAAATACATAGCGCATACTATTAACTTTGATAACGATATCAGCCTGTTTTACGCAAGCTAAAAAAATTACATCCGAATAGCATAATTTGATTCAATGGACATAAAATTCATCAATAGGTCTGATAACAGTATAGAAATAGAAAGACCTCCAGGAGAAAAATTATTGAACTTCCTATATCATAATCTCATTGGAGAAAAATTATTTTTGCCGATAGCCAAGCAAAAATTTATTTCAGAATTGTACGGGAAAAGAATGGACAACCCCAGTTCTAAAAAAAGAATTGAACCCTTTGTGAAGTCT
This sequence comes from uncultured Marivirga sp., assembly GCF_963974845.1. Taxonomy (NCBI): domain Bacteria; kingdom Pseudomonadati; phylum Bacteroidota; class Cytophagia; order Cytophagales; family Marivirgaceae; genus Marivirga; species uncultured Marivirga sp. Next base: position 536,468 of record NZ_CAXBEQ010000001.1, on the reverse strand, counting down.
TTGAAGATCGATATGTCAGAGGCACAGAAACAAATGGGCGAATTTGAAACATTCAATGATTTCTTTTACAGAAAGTTAAAGCCAGGAGCTAGACCGATAGAAGAAGGATTGGTCTCGCCAGGAGATGGTAGACTTTTAGCATTTGAAAATATTTCTGTGCTATCCACTTTTTTCGTGAAGGGCAAAAAATTCACTTTAAAAGAATTTTTACGAAATGACACCTTAGCTGAAGAACACGCGAATTCATCAATGGTCATCTTGAGGCTAGCTCCCAACGACTACCATCGCTATCATTTCCCATATGATGGAGTTCCAACACAAGCTGAAGAAATAAAGGGCGTTTATTATTCGGTATCGCCTATTAGCGTAAAAGAAAAATTCACAGAAGTTTTTAATGAAAATAAAAAAGAGATCTGCAAATTAAAAACAACTGACCGAGGCGAAATTTTGATCATTCCAGTTGGAGCAACTATGGTCGGTAGTTTGAATTCAACATTTGAAGCTGATACATCGGTCAAAAAAGGAGAAGAAATGGGCTACTTTGCCTTTGGAGGTTCCACTGTCGTTTTGTTATTCAATTCCAATTCATTTGAATTGGACAAAGACTTAATTGAGAATACTAAAAACAAATTAGAGACCTACGTGAAAATGGGAGAAAAAATAGGGACCGCAATTTGAAAGTAACTGTTCTGCTTCTGTTAAAGTAATGTATGCATTTATGCTAACTCAATGCAAAGCAAGCGTTCAGCTATATCTCACTTTCAAAAAATTAGCGATTCTCATTTCAAACTTAGCATAAGGAGTAAAAATAGTATTTATAAAGCCTATTATTGCCGATACAAATAAGTTAGGGCAACATGCATCCACATTGATTTCCTGATCTCGAACGGTTATTTGAGCACCGATAAAAGAAGACTTTTGAACGATTATACTTTTTTGTGATTTAGACCCTAAAGTATAAACTGAGTAGCCTGAAAATTGAGTCTTTAAAATCTGGATCAATTCACTGAATTGAGGTAGTTGTGATCCTTGAACAATCATAATCTTTTCATTTCCTGATTGATTAAGATACAAATTAATATTGAATTGTTTCGATTTTCCAGTCATGCTGTGCCTTGTAGTCTTATTAGTGATCAGATGCACCTCTAACAATTCATTTCGAAAACTGAAGGTACACTTACAAAATACCAATCTGCAGGATTGTGAAATTTACAGACCGTGTTCCCGCCATGCTCTGCATGGTGGTCCTGATTGCCTACCTACAACATCAAATGAACATCTAACATGCCCTTTCCACCAGCATAATTATTTGCAGAAGAATAAAGATAATGATGTGGTTCTGCAACCTCACCACTGACTACTGGATTATGATGTATGTAATCTAAATTCCTTTGAATAGCATCATTTCTCCATAATTCTATTGGCTGGTTATGTTGCTGCCAAAACTGAATATCATTTTTGGTCGTTTTATTTCTTTTTGCAGCCAACTGCATAAACCAAAGATATCTTTCTCGCTTACTCTCTTGTGGATTGGTTTTAATTAACTCAATCAATTCCTTAGCTGTGGAACTTTTAAAACTTTGAAGCAATCTTTGTGGATTCTTTTCTTTTGCCCGAAATATGAGATGAACATGATTACTCATGATTATCCAAGCACCTAAAACCATCCCTTTTTCCTCAATACAAAACTTTAAATGCTTGACTATACAGTCTTTATATAACCTCCTTGTAAATACGCTTAACCAGAACACAGTTGCAAAGCTTACAAAATACCAGCCTATTGGATTGTGGAATTTATAATTTCTACTCATAGAAAATAAAACTATAAAAAAATTCTAGCTTATGCTGCCACCATGCAGAGCATGGCGGGAACGAAAGGGAAGGTGGTTAGGATTTGGCATTCTTGTGACAAAAGAGGCCGCGGCTGATTTTATAATTCTTTTTGAAATTCAGATTCTCCCTGAGTGACTATTGGGGTTTCCTGAGTGGTTTTGAGGGTTTTTTGGGTGTTGTTGGAGCCTTTTTGAATTTTTATTACTATTTTTCTGAATTTTCCAGTTTCTTCTTTAATCTTTTTTCTTGATAAAAAAGATAGAAAAAATCAAGAAAGTTTAAAGCTTCCTCGCGCAATGCCAACGCTGGCCCGCTAAACTTTCCTCCCTCCCGCTTTTCCGAGTGCCTCGGAAGTGGGGGTGTTAGTCCTTGTCTAGCATTAATATGGAAAACTGATTATCAATTTACTACTTTTCTAAAATATTCATCAAGTTCTGATTGCGGTGTAATTTAATAAAATGACTATCCTGATTTTAGTCTTTCCCACACTTCCCTATAAACCTATTCCGCAGTGGCAGAATCAGATTCTGGCCGAATGCCGAAAATCAATAGATATCCAATCATCCAGAATTCAGCTACGGAAGCAGGAATAGTGAGGTACTCTACCCATGAAGCGGATACACCACCATATCTAAAGAAGGCATTAAGCAAATAGCCGATTCCTCCGAGTATTAAAACTCTGCCTAACCATAGAGGCATTCCTTTTGAGCTAGTAATAATGAATCCCAAAGGGATCAGCCATAGCCCAAAAAACAGTGAACCAATACTCCACGACTTAGCACTCATTTTTGTTAATAAATCTACCAATAAAATTTTATCTTCCACTATGAGTTCAGAAGCCGCTACTGACATAGCGACCGCCATTGCAATTGCACTTAACATAATCACCATTGAATTTACGGTACCCCAAACCATAGTAGCTAAAGCAGCGGTTTGATTAATTTTTCTAAAAAGTTTATAAAACCATATTGCAGTAAGTGCTTGAAAAATTATGATAGCAAATTCTAGCAATAAGCGAATCCTGGCTGTTGATTCACTTTCCATCAAGTTCGTTAAGGTCTGCTGTGGGTCTGCTGTATAGACTTCTGAATGGAAGATAAGAAATCCGAAAATACCAGAAATAGCCATTAGCAAATACCAAATACCTGCCAGTCGTGCTGTATTTTTTAACTCATTATGGTTTGTAATCATCTCAGTTTAGTTATTGGTGGGAATTGAAATTGAATACTATTAAGATGCGCTAAATGACAATAAGTTGCATCAAATAAAGGAATTATATTGATTTAGTACTTCTTTAATCTGATTTCAAATGATCCAGCTATAAAGCTACTTTGAATAATTCTTGTTTTTCCTATTACTTAGTAATTGAGTAGATTTTTATATTCTCCTGAGAGACCTTGCAGCTTCCCTAGATGATTATTGACCCTTCCTAAGCCATTTCATCCCTTCCTAGATCATTTTACCCTCTTCCTAACTTATTTTAGGGGCTTCCTAAGTAATTTCACCCCTCTCCTAGATGACTTTACCCCCTTCCTAAACCATTTCACCTCCTCCCTAGACCGTTTCACCTCCTTCCTAAGCCACTATTTTGCTTTCCTAAGTGACTATGGGGGCTTCCTGTCAGGACTTTAGCCCTTTCTGCATCACTGCTATTGCGAGCTGCCCAGCTCACTGCTGGTGCGAGCTTCACAGCTCGTACCAGCAGTTTTGTACAAGTCTGCGCAAAACAAGAAGCCGTCCACTACTGACCGTAAACGTCCGATATCGGACGCGGTAGTGAAATATAGGAATGCGTTAGCTTCCCGTAAAATTGCCTCAATATGACTTAAATAGACTTTCTCAACATTTATAATCTTTATTTTAATTATATTTATCAAAACGGTATAGCTTTTGACTATTTGGCTTTATTATCGCAACCGAATAATACTTTTACATAATGAATGAGCAAAAAGTGGGTAAGCTACTTATTATTGACGACAATCAAGATCTTCTCAATGCCGCTAAGATTTTTCTCAAGCGCCATTTCTCTAGAGTAGATACTGAATCTAATCCTGAAAAAATTCCACTATTGATGCAGTCGGACAGCTATGATATCATCTTGCTCGATATGAATTTCACAATAGATGTCAGCACAGGCCAGGAAGGTTACTTTTGGCTAGATAAAATACTGGAAATCGATCCTAGTGCTATTGTCGTTTTGATAACGGCTTATGGAGATGTAAATACTGCCGTGAAAGCCATCAAGCAAGGCGCTACTGATTTTGTATTGAAGCCTTGGGATAATGACAAACTATTGGCTACACTTCATTCGGCTATGAAGCTCAAGAAAGTCAGTAATGAAAACAGTTCCCTTAAATCTCAACACAAACAGCTTTATGCTGATCTGGATAAGCAGTTTAAAGATATCATCGGTAATAGCGAGCCTATGCAACAGGTTTTTGATACCATTAAAAGGGTCGCTAGAACGGATGCTAATATCCTAATAACAGGTGAAAACGGAACGGGTAAAGAATTAATTGCCAGATCGATCCATAGAAACTCCTATCGGGATGAAGAGGCATTTGTTACCGTTGATTTAGGAGCCGTAACAGAATCCTTATTTGAAAGCGAATTATTTGGTCATAAAAAAGGCGCTTTTACGGATGCCAAAGAAGACCGCCCGGGAAGATTTGAAATGGCACAGGCCGGAACCCTGTTTTTGGATGAAATTGGAAATATTAGTGCGCCACAACAAGCTAAACTCCTCACGGCCCTGCAGAACCGTAGAATTACCCGTGTTGGAAGTAATACGCCTATTGATATTGATATCCGATTAATCAGTGCGACTAATATGCCCATTCAGGAAATGATCAATACGGGTCAATTCAGACAAGATTTATTATATCGAATCAATACCATAGAAATTCAATTACCTGCCCTGAGAGATAGAATAGCGGACTTACCATTATTGGTAGAGCATTATATTAAAACCTATGCTAAAAAATACAATAAGGAAGTACACAAAGCCAGCGAGGCAGCGCTCAGCCGATTGATGAAATATGATTGGCCGGGTAATATCCGAGAGCTGCAGCACAGCATCGAACGCGCTGTGATCATGAGTGCCAGCAGCATTTTACAACCGGAAGATTTCTTTTTTAATGCTAGCCATAAGGACGATAAGAAAAACTCAAAATTTGATTTGAATCACTTAAACATAGAAGAAGTAGAAAAGCTACTCATCAGAAAAGCGCTTGATAAGAATTTTGGAAATATCACCGAGGCAGCAAAGGAGCTGGGACTCACACGCTCTTCTCTTTATAGAAGACTAGAAAAATATGACCTATGATGCACTCCTCTAAACATCTTAAAAAGTGATACTTAAGCATTTTAGTCTTCGAATAATTCTCCGATTGATATTTATTTTTGTCAATATGGGCTTAATGGCTTATCTGTTATTTGAATCCCAGAATTATTTGGCGCCAACCATTTTACTCGGATTGCTTGTTATTCAATTCTTTGGTTTGCTGCGTTTTCTCAATGCGACAAATTACAAATTGGTCCGATTCCTTGAATCTGTCCGCTATTCAGATTTCACCTCTAGTTTTGGAGCGGATAATTCACTAGGGAAATCCTACAAAGAAATTAACTTGGCCTTTAACGAAGTGGCCGATGCTTTTAAGCAAACACGTGCTGAAAAAGAACAAAATCTCCTCATCATTTCAGCGGTACTACAGAATATTCAAACGGGGATCATTCAGTTCGACAGCAAGGGTGAGATCGGTATTATCAATACCATGACCAAAAAATTGCTTTTGACCCCTCAAATCAAACATTTAGACGACATCAAGAAATCTCGACCTGAAATACATCAACGATTGATGGAGTTAAAACCCGGCAAAAATGAATTAATCGATGTCAACAATGAAATCAAATTATCCATTAATTGCAGCCTTCTCAGGATGGGGGAAAAGGATTGGAAAATTGTATCGATCCAAAACATTTACACCGAATTACAGCAAAATGAATTAGATGCCTGGCAAAATCTTACGAAAGTACTTCGGCATGAAATCATGAACTCCATCACGCCTATTGCTACTTTGGTGGGATCATTGACCGACATACTTCGTGAAGATGGCGTTAAAATGAAAGAGGGTTATCTGATTCCTGAAGAGTCACAAGAAGATTTGAAATTGGGCTTGAAAACCATTGAAAACCGTAGCAGAGGTTTAATCAATTTCATCAATGCATATCGCGACTACACGAGTATTCCAAGTCCAAAATTTGAAAAAGTAAATAGCAAACAACTGATTCTATATGTATCACGATTGCTATCTGAAGAACTCAATAGGGCTAACATTAAAATTGATCTGCAATTACCGGAGAATGAAGTTGAAATTTGGGCGGATGAAGAGCAGATTCAGCTCATCCTGATTAACCTTATTAAGAATGCGCGCGAGTCACTTGATACTCACCAGAATCCACAGATTACTATAAAGCTGATTGTGGCGCAGAAGAACACTTATATCAATGTGGAAGACAACGGACAAGGCATAGTCCCGGAAGCGATTGAACGCATATTTATTCCATTTTTTACCACGAAGAAAGATGGCTCCGGGATCGGTTTGAGTCTTTCCCGACAAATCATGCAATTGCATAATGGGAAACTGAATGTAGTGTCAAAACCAGGAGAGTTGACTAGTTTTAGTATGCAGTTTCCGAAGGCATCTGGACACCTAAAGTGATTGAATTGTAAAAAAGCAGCATATAAATAAAACAGAATAAAGTTAATGGTAATCTAAAGTGAATATATTCTAATACTTCATACAAATAGTAGCACTATTCCATATCAAGAACCAACACTCATCTTCTCAGGCTTCTTTCGATTTGAAGTGTTCATATTTGCAAACGCATTTCTAATTCGGTTATAGTCCAAGAAATAGCTAAGTCTTACCGATAGACTATTCAGTTGCGGCTGACTAAAAAGGTAATCAAGATTTTCATTTATACTTTGCCCGCTTTCTTGCAAATAACTGTCCAAAGCATTTCGATAGAGAATGGTAATCTGACTACCCGGGGCAAACCACCATGCAAACTTCACATCCAGATTCCAGGTATTGAAAGACACATCATAGATATTTTCTCTATCAGGCTCTTCCGTCAACTCTCCGTTTTGCTCCAAACTGTAAAGCTTGCTGTATAAAGCACCAGAATAATAGTGTCGGAAAATAAGGTTTAAGGAAATCTTATTATTAAAAATGTAATTTCCTCCAATGGAATTTTCTACAGTGATCCTGTCTCGTTGCCCGAATATGATATCATCACCGTCCATATCAACAAATCCCTGTTCTTTGTAAGAAGGATTATAAAACAGGCCATAGTTTAAATTGAACTTATTAGAAAACCTATAGCGCGGATTTAAGCTAAGAAAAACACTACTTCTACCCTCCTCAAAATACTTATACCAGTCAATGAATCCTTCAAATGCCAATTTCTTTCTAAAATCGGTATTCATCCAAATCCATTGATCTTGGTAACCAGGAAATTTTACATGCCTTCCATTTATTCTTGGTTCATAAATATCATTCGTTCCGAAAGGCGTTGTTTCAATACCTCCTCCAAAACCAAAAAACTCTTTAGTGGTAAAACTTGAATTAAAATTAAAGGTGAAATTGCTAAATAAATCAGGATCTAGCCTTCTGAAATGGTTGAGGTTAAAATTCAGAAACATATTATTTAAGTTTCCCCTGGGCTGGAGATATCTGTAGCCATAATAGCCGATATAGCGTACATAATTGGTATTAGTAGAAAATCCTAAGTCATTGATATTGTAATCTAAAGTTCGTAGATCCAATCTTCCCTCTAATCTGTGTTCGCCACTTATTTTGGAAACCCCAGCCTGAATCTCTGTCCCGAAAACGGTTTCCTCTTCCAAAAACCTCCAACTTCCCTCAGTACTGGCGCTGTAATTCCATGTATTAGCTTTATTAGTATGGCTTACATATAAACCAGTAGCATTAGCATCACGATAGTTTCCCAGTCTACTTACATTGGTATTAACCAAGGAAAAAGAGCTGTTATCTCCAAATCTTTGATCTAAAACAGTTACATTATAGTTAGTATAAGGCTCCACCTTTTCAGTTCTTATTTCACCTGTCTCTTCATTTCTTATTTGGGCAAAAGCTTCATTAGTAACCGCATTAAAAAAGCCTATACCTAAACCATTTTCGGTTCTTCCGGATACCTTTGTGGCGTTTATTAATTCTACTGCATTAGGTTGAAATATTATTTCTTCCCCATCACTTACTGTTGGACTTGCTGAAGGTCTGCCTCCAATTCTTCTCGAGTAAAACATATCCCCTTTGGAAAATAACTCTGTTCCCTCGTTAAAAAAAGGTCGCTGTTCATCAAATTGCACCTCAAAAGCAGATAAATTCAAGACGTTATTATCAAATCGAGCCTGACCAAAATCAGGAATTAGAATCATATCTAATGTAAAGGCATCTGAAATACCGTATTTTAAATCTAAGCCCCCATTGAAATTGAAGTCCGTATTGCCATCATAATTATTAGCATAAGCCGAAATATAAGGTTGAAAAGATAATCGTGTCGGAGTTTTGATATCTTTAATTCCATGTATTTCTCCATCGTAGAGTGAAAAAGCCCCTTTTTGATTATCCACATGATTCCAACTATAGCGAGTCCTCGTTCTAAAAACCTCTCGTTCCATATTAAGGCCCCATTCCTGCACCTGCTTTTTAGGAAATCTCAAAATAAAATAGGGAATGAATAGTTCTGCTACCCATCCATCATCGGTAATATTTACTTCACTATACCAAACGGCATCCCAAGAATTATCCTCGTCTCCGTTGGTCATTTTAGCATCATACTGCACACCTGCAGCTGTAATGATAAACTGCATGCTTTGCTGCCGGTCATTATATCCATTAAGTAGAATAAAAAAGAAATCATCCGCCCCTATATCATCTCTCTCGGTTAATTCTGTAGCTATTTTATGCGGCTCAGAATCCTTCATTTTAGCCCCAAAATAAATCCCCAAATCATCGTAGATAATTTTAACCTCAGTCGCCAAGCTATCAGGTATTGGTTGTCCATTTGTAGGATTTCTTTCAACAAAATCTTTTGCAATGGGAGCATTTTCCCAAGCTAAATCATCCAAAATCCCATCAATTTTGGGGGCTTCAGCAATTCTGGGGATATTGATATTTTTGCGGAAAATACTGTCTGCCTCCTGTGACAAGCTGAAAAAACCGAAGAGAAAGAATAAAGTAAAAAAGTAACACCTTAACATGCTGATTATTCAATTAATTAGTTAATCCGAAACAATTGCAATCCTACATTTTCCAGCATAAAAAGAAGTTCATAGATGTTCATTTCTCTCTATAGTGAGCAAGTAGATATGGTTAATGATGTTTAATAACTTCAAATAGTTGCAATTATTTCATTGTATTTACTCTCACCAATAATTAAACCATTCTAAAAAACCGATTTAAACGGCCTTATACGTACTTATAGGAAGGTTTTAATGTTCGATTATGAACAAAGATGACCGAAGGTGGACAACCAAAACACGCTAAATTAATCTTTTGCAAGAAAGCATATTCACATTAGGATAAATTTTATAAATTGAGACACACTAAACCTACTGACTATGAAAACATTATCGATTTCCAGTACCTTCTTGCTCTGCATTTTTTTACTCGCTTGCAGTTCTCAGAAAGTAACAGAAAAGGAGGAAGACAAGCTTACGCACTATACAATTGAAGAGTTTTACAATAATATTAATTATTCAGGCGGGTATTTTTCCCATGATGAGTCAAAACTATTAGTATCAAGCAATGCAACGGGCATTTATAATCTTTACGCCCTACATACTGATGGTTCTCGGATTGACACCCTTTCGAATAATGAAGATGAATCTTGGTTTGCGGAATCCTATTTTCCAAATGATGATCGCATCCTATTTTCAGCAGATAAAGGAGGAAATGAAATTAGTCACATCTATTTATTGGATACCGATGAGAATGTGACCGACCTCACGCCTTCTGAAAATGAGAAAGCATCTTTTATAGGATGGAATAAGGATTTAAAAAGTTTTAAATACACTTCTAATAAAAGAGATCCGCAGTTTTTTGATATCTACGAAATGGATATTGAAAACTTTGACAGTAAGATGATATTTGAAAATAATACAGGTGGTAATCCTTCTGGCATTTCTGATGATCATAAATATGTGGCCATCAACAAACCTATTACCACATCCATCAATGAATTGATCATAGTGGAAGTGGAAACAGGCGAACAGACCAAAATATCGCCTGAAAACCCAACGGCAAGCTATGGAGCACAGGAGTTCAGTGCAGACAATAAATCCCTCTTGTACACTACCAATGAAGGAAGCGAATTCACTTATCTGAGTAAATTTGATTTGGCTAGCGGTGAATCTGAAAAGGTAGTTGAAACAGAATGGGATGTTTGGTATGCCAACTTCTCTTGGGAGGGTACCTACCGTGTAATGGGAATTAATGAAGATGCCAAAACCACTGTGAAAATTACCAATACCGAGGAAAGTGCAGAAGTGGAATTGCCAGAAATAAAGGGTGGCAATATCAATGGAGTAGGCATCTCAAAGAGCGAAAACAAAATGCGATTATCAGTAGGAAGCTCTAAATCTCCTACTAATATTTATGTCTATGATTTTGAGAGTAAAGAACTCAATAAACTCACAGAATCTTTAAATCCTGAGATGGATCGAGAGGATTTAGTCGAGGGAGAGGTCGTTCGCTATCCTTCCTTTGATGATTTAGAAATCCCTTCCATTCTATACAAACCGCATCAGGCTTCGGCAGATAATAAAGTACCGGTATTGGTTTGGGTCCATGGGGGCCCTGGTGGTCAAACTCGCCTCAATTATTTTCCTTTAATTCAGTATTTGGTTAATCATGGATATGCCATAATAGGTGTTAATAATAGAGGCAGCAGCGGCTATGGCAAAACCTTTAACCGATTAGATGATCAAAAGCATGGAGAAGATGACTTAATGGATTGCGTTTATGCTAAAGACTATTTGGCCACATTAGACTGGGCCGATACTTCTCGAGTAGGTATAATTGGAGGCTCTTATGGTGGATATATGGTGATGGCAGCTTTAGCTTTCCAGCCTGATGCTTTTGATGTAGGAGTCAATATTTTTGGTGTAACCAATTGGATTAGGACATTACGTTCCATCCCAAGCTGGTGGGAAGCTCAAAAAACTGCTTTATATGAAGAATTAGGAAATCCTAATACAGAAGATTCAGTGAGACTTTATAGAATATCTCCATTATTTCATGGAGATAAAATCACTAAGCCAGTGATGGTACTACAAGGAAGTAATGACCCAAGAGTATTACAAGTTGAATCCGATGAAATGGTGCAAAATGTGAAAGATAAAGGCGTGCCGGTAGAATATGTGCTCTTCCCAGACGAAGGACATGGCTTCCGTAAGAAGGAAAATGAGATTGAAGGCTATGGAAAGATTAAGGTATTTTTGGATGAGTATTTAAAGTAGAATAGCTTCTAAAAAATAGAGGCATCAGTTGCTAAGCTGATGCCTCTATTTTATTAATATTTCCGACTTTAGTCATTTGCTATATCCTTTATGCTTTTCTCAATTTGCTTTCCTGCTTCATTCAATTTCCGTTCGACTTTCCCGGCTTCTTTTTCAATTTCCTTGGCTTTTTCCAACAGTTTATCTTCTAAGCGCATCACCTCATTATCTAAATCCTTATCCAATCGCTTCAATTCAATTCTTAATTTTGCCATCCATCTGTTGAAATTAATAGACGCTTTGCCAGTTTCAATTGAATCATCTCCATTTTCAAAAGATGCCATTCTTCCCGAGGAAATATTTTCTGATTGACCTTCCACTTTAAATGCTACGGTACCTTCCGCAACTTGAACCTCTAGTTGCTCCGTGTTGGATTTCATGCTAAACTCAGTTCCTAATACCTCCACTTCGCCCAAATGACCTTCAACTATAAATGACTTATTAGAAGACTCTATTGAGAAGTAGCATTCACCTGAAATGGCCACTCTACGTTGATTAAATGCTTCTAAGTATTCAAGCTCCGAATATTGACTAAGAAAAACGATACTACCGTCAGGCAATTCTACCGCTTCAGAATTTTCATTAGTGGTGATTTTCTTTTTAGAACATGCAGAAAAAAGGACTGAGAATAAAAATATGTAAAAAGTGTATTTGAAATTCATTGTCATTGTTTTTTAAATCATAATGACAAATTTATAACATAAGCCTTATACTTTTACAAATACCGAAAATTATCTCGTAATTACTTATTAATCAGGATGATAGAAAAAAGCATGCAAAAAGGGAGAAATGTTTCGCCCCGTCAGGGCTTCGTTGAATTGTAGACTTCTAGCGTAGGGCTTCATCCCCCGTTCAAATATTTCGTCCCTTCCGGACTAAAATTGATAATTTGCTCTAAAGGAATTGACTCCCGCCAGCGTCCCGCTGGTGGAAACTACTGGCTCCTCCGGAGCATTTGGACAAGAGGGGAACAGCCTCTACTTCCTTTTTATAACCAAAGCCGTTCTGTTCACACAATAGATCTTAATAAAATCTCCACCCTTTTTCTTAAAGCTTTCATGAATAGTAGACTCAGCTATTCTCTTATGACCTCCAAATTTTGCATCATCACTGTTTAGCAGATATTGATACTTCCCTGCTTTAGGTACCCAGAATTCATAATCTGGAACCGAATTATTAGGATGAAAATTAAAGACGAATATCAAATTTGACCGTTCAAAAATCAAAACCTTATTGGTTTCATCAATATTCAGAAGATTTGCAGGAGATGCTTCTAACACATTTTCATTCTTTAAAAGCGCTAGCATTGCTTTCTCAAAATCGTTGAGGAAATGATATTTCAGCTCTTGATTATCAACCAAAGACCATTGTCTTCTTGCGTATTTGTAGCTCCAGTTGTTACCTTCTCTTGGGAAATCCATCCATTCAGGATGTCCGAATTCATTGCCTATAAAATTCAGATAAGCTTCCCCGCCAGCTGCCGCTGTCACCAAACGAATCATTTTATGTAAAGAAATCCCACGGTCAATAATCAAATTATCATCCCCTTTGGCCATGTGCCAATACATTTCTTTATCCATCAGCCAAAAAGCTAAGGTTTTATCTCCTACCATGGCTTGATCATGCGACTCGGCATATGCCACGGTCTTTTCTCCGTATCTTCGATTGCTCAACACATTCCAAATCTCCTGCATGCTCCATTCTTCATCTTGCTTGTGCTTGAGCCATTTGATCCAATTATCTGGAATTCCCATACCTAAACGATAATCAAAGCCTAGTCCCCCAGCTTCTATGGGCTGGCACATTCCCGGCATTCCACTCATATCCTCTGCGATGGAAAAAGCATGAGGTTTAATTTCATGGATTAAAGTATTCGCTAATTGTAAATAGCGGACTGCATCCCAATCCACTCCGTCTTTAAAATATTTATCATAATGATCGAAACTCACCCCTTCTCCATGGTGATGATATAGCATAGAAGTTACGCCATCAAAACGGAAACCATCAAAATGAAAATCTTCCAACCAGTATTTTAAATTTGAAAGTAGAAAACGGGAAACTTCTTCTTTTCCATAATTAAATAATTTGGAATCCCATCCTGTGTGGTAACCCCTACCACCATGATGGAAGTACTGGCTTCCACTTCCATCGAAGTCATTTAAGCCTTCTGAGAAATTCTTTACTGAATGAGAGTGCACCACATCCATTATTACCGCGATCCCCATTTTATGAGCTGTATTCACCAAGGATTTTAGATCATCGGGTGTACCAAAACGAGAAGATGGGGCATAAAAATTGGCAACATGATATCCAAATGAACCGTAATAAGGATGCTCAGCTACAGCCATCAATTGGATGCAATTATATCCTAATGATTTTATTCTAGGTAAAATATTCTCTTCGAATTCTTTGAATGTACCTACTCCTTCTTTTTCTTGCGCCATACCCGGATGTGCTTCATATATCACAGGATTTTTAATTGCACTTAAATCAAATTGAGAATCGGTCCATTTAAACTCCTTCTTAGGCGACCAAATCCTGCCTGTGAAGTCATAATTTTCTGTATTCTGGATTGCATACTTAATGTAGGCCGGAATTCTGTCATTCTTACCATTGGCGGCTGTCACCCTTACTTTTACTTGGGCTAGATTCTCTAATCCTTCATCATCAGATATTTCCACATGCCAAATACCATTCTCATCCTTTTTCATAGGATGAGCATTTTCATCCCAATTATTAAAGTCTCCCACCAAAGCCAAGGCTTGAGCTTGCGGAGCCCACTCTTTATAGCAGAACCCTATTTTAGTTATTTGAAAGCCTAGCTCTTCATGTCGATTAGCAAATTTCAATAAGCTTTCATACTCATCTTTAATCCTATCCAATTCAGATTTATAATAATCATAGCGAGTGTGAATATCATGCTCATAAGGAGCCAACCACGGGTCATCTTGAATAATTTGTAACATCTTAAATGATTTAGACTTTTCTAAAAATAGGAAAAGATTAGCGAATCTTACAGTGTTTGAAATATTAAGTTATTTCCCTACTAATTTACCCATAAGATTGTAGATTTGCGCACTCAATTAAAATAACATTAATAAGAACGAAGACATGCGAGTAATCACCAATATGTTAGCGCCCAAAGAATATGAAAGTAAAAATGAATCGGGCAATATCTTGAATATTGATATGTATGATGCTAAAAGCAAAGATTATTTTTCTCCAATGGAAAGTCTTTTAGCCGCTTTGGCTTCATGTGCATCAGTTGATCTGGTGGAAATGATTAAGAAAAGAAGGAAAAACCTGATGGACCTTCAAGTGGAGACTACTGGGGAAAGAAGAGATGAACATCCACGAGCTTATGAAAGTATCCATATGATATTTACAGCAACCTCAGATAATCTGAACGAAGATGAATTTATGAAATTAGTAGAATTGGCAGCCGGTAAATATTGCTCGGTTTCGGGGACGCTGAATGTAAAAGCTACTTACGAAGTGGTAATTAAGGAAGTATAATTAAAGCTCCTAATGTAAACCGCCAAGGCGCAGAGACGCAACGGTTATCTAGCTCAAGAGAAAGAAATTAATATTGCTTAGCGTCTTTGCGGTTGATTTTAAATGATTATTTACTACTCGTTTAATTCCGTTCTTAATTAAAGTTGAGTTAAAATTTATTAACAAACCTAATTTATTATCTGTCAATTTTAGATAAGTTAATAATTGTGTAGTATGGATTGGTTCAAATTTTTGAACTGTTTTCAATTCTAATATCACATCTCTTTCAACCCATAAATCAATTCTGTAGCCACACTCCATTTCTATATTTTTATATTTCAATGGAAGCTCAACTTGCTTTTCGACATATAATCCTGCTTTTTAGAGCTCATATATTAATGCATTTTCATAAGCAGACTACAACAATCTCGGACCTAGATTAACATGAACTTCATAAGCGGCATTTACTACTGCCTTTGAAATTTGATTCTCTAGCATTTCTTAAAACTTGTCTTTACAATCTTGTCTGATATAGTCAAAATATTGAATATCAAAGAAGCAAAGCATTAATTTTGTAAAGGTGACTTTTGTTTTTCTATACAGTTCATTGCAAAACCTCAGCATTTTATGTCACCAAGCCTGTTTTGTAATCTATTTGCTGGTATTCTTCTTTGGTCAATTTCAAATCTCTTCGAGCATTTTGGATCTCAGGTCTGAAAAATGAGCTGTAGAGTAGCAAACCGGTGAAAAGTCCCATTAAGCCACTATGATAGGTCATAGCAAATACTGCTACAGTGATTACTTGATATATGGCTAAACCAATATATTTTACTAAAGTAGCACTTCTGTACTTCTTCATTTTGGAGTGCAAGTCAGAATCCTGAGCAGCAGATTTATATTGTCTGGCTGCCAAAAAATGAAGAAATACAATTTCTATAATCGCCAGAATCACAGTGATTCCTACCACAGTATTTTCTAAATCAGCTGGAATTCCAAATAATTTTGCACTTCTATTTTCAGCTCTTAAAAAAACTAATGCAAATAAAAATAATGGAGCCGCAAGCAATGCGTAATAGGTCATTTGCAGTGATTGAAAAAACGACTCCCAATATTTATAATTCGATTTTTGATCCATAAATTTTCACTGCTTTATTCAGATGCAGAATCTAACAATTTAACTGCTGACAAGCCCAAATGCTCAACTAAAATTTTCTTATACTCGGTAGTATTCTTATAGCCGCCATTTGCATTAAAGAACTCCTCAATTATAGGTTGCCAATCGCTTGATTTTGGCATCACAAATGCAAATTCTTCTGAACCTTCATCCCCCACCTTATGTCTTTTCAGTGGCTTTCTTTCCTTCACAGCTGATAAATAAAAGGCCAAGTCCAAATATGATAACGATTTTTTATCTGTTAAAACTTTTTCCAGTACATCAGGACTAGAATTCACATAACTAACTGCCAATTCAGGATAATAAGTAGATTTTAGATTATTGATCCTTTTCTCATTCAATGTTCCTTTGGCAGTATAAGCCGTAAAACCTTTGAATTTTTGCGGGACTTCACTCATAGATCCCAAAGAAGGGACGCTACTATGGGTAACCAGAATAGCAAAATTGGTTATAAAAGACGGACTAAAATATATTTCACTTTTTCTGGCTTCTGTGACAGTGATATTTCCTAAACCAAAAACACCATTTTTTCCATTCTTTACACCATTATACATAGCGCTAAAACTACTCCCGTTTCCTAAAAAGCGAGCATTCAAATTAATGTCGTGATTCTGTCTAACATACTGCAAGAAATCATTCATAATGTCAACACAAACTCCAGTCAATTTCCCACTTTGATCTTTATAAACGAAACCAGGAGTTTCTACATAAGTGAAAGTCACTGTACCATTACCTGCTGCCTTTGCAGTGGCATAATTATCGCCAGATAAATTCTGCGATAAAACAGTGGAGCTCATTAAAAATAATAATGCAACTAATCCAGTTTTAAAATGTCTCATAATATTAATTTTAGGGGTAATGCTAATGCTATATAATTAGATAAATAAGTTATTACTCTTTAGGATTCAAATTTTCTTGAGGTAAAGCGTATTTCGGAGCAATACTTAACGAATTTTTGAAATATTTTTTTGCAGACTCCTCATCTCCTTTTCCTCTTGCTATTAATCCTTGCATATTTAATATCACTGCTTTAAAAGGAACCTCGATCTCGTTCCCGGCAGCATCCTTTGCATAAACATTGCTGCCATTCACAATATTCTTACCTAAAAGCAATTCCGTATTGATCATGGCATCATCAAATTTCTTCAAGGCATATTGCTTTTGAATCACTTCATATAAAACAAAAGCATCATCCGATATTGTGTACAGCTTTTGGTACATTTTTAATGATTGATCCAAAGCACCTAATTGATCCAAACTCTTTGCACCAATTTGCAAGACCAACTGATTATTCGGATTTCTTTTTAAGGATTCTCTACTAACCAAGGCAGCAGAGGCATATTGACTAAATTCGAAATAAATATAGGCTAAGGAATCCAAATATGAATGGTTGTTTGGCTCTAAGACCATTAGATCATAGACAGCGTTTTTTGCTACCTGAAAATCATTGAAACGAATCGATGCATTGTATTTTGCCTTAGCTCTTGCAACAGCATCTTCATTTTGAGCTATTGAACTAAAATTAAACACCAAAAATGTAAGAGTAATTGTTAACAGTATTCTTTGCGTAAATTTTTGCATATTCATTTTTATTAATTGAAGAATTACCAATATTGTGCCAATATTAATAAATTTAAGTTCTTATGAGGTTTTTAAATTAAGTTTTCGACCAATTTCAATCATAAAATCAAAGGCCTCTTCCTTATCATTCTGGATTTTTCCATCCAAAATTGCCTCTTTTATTTCGCTTTTGATTATCCCAATCTCTTTACAAGGTGATAAATCAAAAGCTTTCATAATATCTTCTCCGCTTACTGGAGGCTGGAAGTTTCGTACTTGATCTTTTTCCTCCACTTCTTTCATTTTCTGTTGTACAGTGTCAAAGTTTGCTCTGAACTGCTTAACCTTATTCATGTTTTTAGAGGTGACATCAGCCCGGCATAGTGTCATCAGATCTTCGATATCATCGCCTGCTTCAAATAGCAATCTACGGACGGCATTATCAGTAATATTATCTCGTACAAGAGGAATAGGTCTCAAATGAAGTAGCACTAACTTTTGAACGTACTTCATTCTTTCATTCAAGGGCAATTTCATTCTTTTAAAGATTTTAGGCACCATTCTGGCCCCTTTATCTTCATGCCCATGGAAAGTCCAGCCTTGTTTTGGATTAAACCTTTTGGTAGCAGGTTTTGCAATATCATGTAAAATTGCTGCCCATCTCAACCATAAATCTCCACCATACTCTGCCGTATTGTCTAAAACTTGCAAGGTATGATAGAAGTTATCCTTATGCTTGTAACCATTCTTTTCTTCCACCCCTTGTAGTTCCACCATTTCGGGGAAGAACTTGTCCAGCAATTGAGCATGATATAACAACTTAAAGCCATAAGAAGGCTTCTCGGTCAAGATGATTTTGTTCAATTCATCTGTTATACGCTCTGCTGAGATTATTTTTAATCTTTCTGCATTCTTAATAATACTATCAAAAGTAGTGGGGGCAATATCAAAGTTCAATTGTGCTGCAAAACGAATCGCTCGCATCATCCGCAAAGGATCATCAGAAAATGTTATATCAGGTTCAAGTGGCGTTTTAATGAGCTTCCGTTTCAAGTCTTTTACTCCGTCAAAGGGGTCAATTAAAGCACCGTAATTCTCTTCATTCAGACTAATCGCCAGAGCATTGATTGTAAAATCACGTCTATTCTGGTCATCTTCGAGAGTTCCCTCTTCAACTATGGGTTTCCGACTGTCTCTTTGATAGGATTCTTTCCTTGCCCCCACAAATTCCAGTTCTAAATCTTCGTGATGAATGCTGGCGGTACCAAAATTTTTAAAAACCTGGAATTTCTTTTTAGGACCAATTTGGTTTGCCACCTCTTGAGCCAAAGCAATTCCACTTCCAACGCATACAAAATCGATATCTTTAGAAGGACGCTTTAAAATCAAATCACGCACATAGCCTCCCACCACATAGGCCTCGATACCGAGAGAATGGGCACTTTTTTTAACTAACTCGAAAACAGGGTGCTGTGCAAGAATTGCAGAGAAATTCATTTTTACTACTTAGATGGTTTTACCAAGTATTGAATACTTAATAGAGCACTAATAATGACCTCTTATTAAGCAATTGTAAATTTAGTATAATTTGATGATAAGAGGATGAAATCAGGAAGTATTTTGAGTTTGGATTACACTTTTTTAGAGATTCTTACGTGAATGAATTCATGAATGGTGTAAGCCATCGTTATATTTTAATCTTCGATTAAAATGAATAGATCCCTTTCTTCAAAGGGATGACGCACGGAATGGAGTCTGAAGTCTGATTATAGTGCTTTACCTTTGTTCAAAATGGTTTAAATAACTTATACCCCCTATCTTCTCATGTTGTTCTGTGCGTCATCCCTGCGAAACTTGTCCCGCACTGAAAGTCGGGAGGCAAGGGATCTTGCCCTGTTGAAACTTCGTTTCAATTCATTTCCATAAAAAAATAGCTCTACCAAATTGGCAAAGCTATTTATTATATGATTAAAAAATAAACTCCCTAATTCCTTCTGTTAATTTCATCTCGGATTTTAGCTGCCTTTTCGTAGTCCTCATTTTGGATCATCTTATCCAAGAGCTCATTCAATTTATCCATTGACATATTCTTTAATTTGTCAAAATCAGATTTTGATTGCGGACCTGAGGGACCTGGTGAGGAAGACTTTTCCACGGGCTTTTTCAATTCAGAAATATCCTCTTCTTCTTTCTCGTCAGACAATACAATGCCAGCTTCGGACATGATTTTTTCATAGGTATAAATCGGAGCATCGAATCGGATTCCGATTGCAATTGCATCCGATGGCCTGCTATCTATTTCTATTCTCTCCATGCCGTTATCACAAACAATTTTGGCAAAAAATACGCCTTCCTTTAAATCAGATATCACAATTTCCTTTACAGAATAATTGAAACTGTGAGCAAAAGACTTAAACAAATCGTGCGTCATGGGCCTATTGGGGACAATCTTTTCTATTTCAATAGCAATTGCTTGTGCCTCAAACATCCCAATGATGATAGGAAGCCTTCTGCTACCTGGCGATTCACCTAAGACTAAAGCAAAGGAGCCAGATTGTGACTGACTAGACGATAAACCTAATATTTCTAATTTGATTTTATCCACAAGTGAATTTTAGTTTTGCGCTGCTTTAATAGCTTCAGTTAATTTTGGTACTACTTCAAAAGCATCTCCTACAATTCCGTAGTCTGCTGCTGAGAAGAACGGTGCTTCTTCATCTTTGTTAATCACCAAAATATACTTAGAAGAATTCACCCCTGCTAAATGCTGAATGGCTCCAGAAATCCCGATCGCAATATACAGCTGAGGAGAAACTTTGACTCCCGTTTGCCCAACGTGCTCGTGATGAGGTCTCCAGCCAATGTCTGAAACCGGCTTAGAGCATCCTGTAGCTGCACCTAGCGTTTTGGCCAAATCTTCAATCATTCCCCAGTTTTCAGGACCTTTCATTCCTCTACCACCTGAAACGACTAATTCTGCTTCCGGTAATAAAATTTCGCCTGTTTGCTTATCCTGAGAAGTAATTTTCACGGCAAAGTCTGAATCATCCAAAGTGGGTTCAAAAGCTTCAACTGAAGCATCGCCACCATCTTGTTTTAATTCAACTGCATTTTTCTTAATCCCAATAATTTTATTTTCAGTGGTCATTTCCACATTAGCAAAAGCTTTACCAGTATAAATACTTCTTTTCACAGTAAATCCACTTGAAGTATCTGGTAAATCTGCAACGTTGGAAACAAAAGCTGCTTTCATTTTAGCAGCAATTCTTGCTGCCACAGGATCACCCAAAGATGATTTTGCAAGTACCAAAGTACTAGCACCTACTTTTTCCATTGCCTGCGCAATTACTTTGGCATAAGGCTGGATTAATCCTTTTGCTAATTTTTCATCTGCAGCGTGCAAAACTTTAGTAGCTCCTGCTGATCCTGCTGCTTTTAAAACAGCTTCATCTACAGGACCTAGTGCAATTGCTGTAACATCATCACCCATTGCGGCTGCATAGGATACTGCCTCCAAAGATGATTTTTTAATTTCGCCTTCTGCGTGTTCTATAAATACTAATATTGACATTTCTTTCTTATAATTTCGTTCAACAATGATTAATCGACTACTCCGCTATTTTTAAATAACTTTAGCCTCGTTTTTCAACAATTTCACCAACTCTTCTACATTGTCGGCATCAATCATTTTCACATCACCTTTTGCAGGAGGTAATTCATATTGCTGTAATTTCACTGCCTCAGAAGCATCTGAAGGAGCTACTACATCAAGCTTTTTACTTCTTGCTGACATAATTCCCCTCATGTTAGGGATTTTCCATTCTGCAATTGGCTCTTGACAACCTGCTATGAAAGGCAACTCTAATTCCAAATACTCTTTACCACCTTCAATCTCGCGAGCCAACTTTGCAGTTTGACCTTCGATATCTAATTTCATTACTGGAGAGATTGCTGGTAATCCTAATAACTCGCCTACCATTCCATGCACCATACCACCATTGAAATCAATGGATTCTCTACCCATCATGATTAAATCGTAACCAGCATCTTTAGCGTGATTAGCAATTTGTTCCGCTACAAAAAAAGAATCAGTCGGTTCAGCATCAATTCGAATCGCATCATCAGCACCGATGGCTAACGCTTTTCTAATAGTTGGCTCTGTTTCAGAAGTGCCAACATTTAATACGGTTACTGTCCCGCCTGTAGCTTCTTTCAATTCAACGGCTCTTGCCAAAGCGTAGTCATCATATGGGCCAATGATAAACTGTACTCCGTCTGAATTAAACTTTTTATTATCGTCCGTAAAGGAAATTTTGGCCGTAGTATCCGGCACATGCGTTATGCAAACTAATATTTTCATAAAATATATTGAGTTTATAGTTCTATGCTAAGAGCACTTTTTGCTCAAAACAATTTGAAGATTTATAAAGTATAACTGATATTAAAGCCCGAAGTTAAGTATAATTGAAAAAAATAAAAATTGAATCCGACTAATGAATGAAGATAGAATAGCACAACTTCAAAAATTCAAGGAAGAATCTCCCAATGATCCCTTTATAATCTATGCCTTAGCCACAGAATACAAGGAGGAAGCACCAGAAGAGGCCAAGAAACTTTTCGATGAATTACTACTGAAACATGAAAACTATATAGGTACTTACTATCATGCAGCAGCATTGTATTCGGAATTCTTTGACAGAGACAGGGCTGATGAAATCTATCAAAAAGGAATTTCTGTTGCACACAAAAATGGAGAGCATCATGCGCTAAGGGAATTGCAAAATGCCTATACTAATTTTCAGTTTGAGGAGTAGATTTTAGATGCTAGAGTCCAGATTCAAGACATACACCTTCGTTAAGCTCATCTTTTTTAAAAAAAGAAAGAGTCCTAAAGTGCATATGCTATTGAAAAAAGAGCCGATCTATTTTTGATTTCGATACCTCCCGAAGAGCCAAAAACAACAAGGCCAGGATAGAAATCTTTAAATCCAATAAAAACATCACAACCAATACTAAAGTCTTTTACTATTTGCTGATTTATCCCTACAGTATATCCCAATTCAGTTTGGGAGGCCAGAAGAGATACTGGATCTTGGTCTTTTGGTTGCCAATGTCTAACTATTAGGCCAGTATTTATAGACCTATTACCACCTAATAAATACTTAATCATAATAGGAACTTCAAATGCCAGATTCCTCTGTATTGCTGTATCATCTAACAATGGAAGTAGCGCCCCTTTTCCGTACCAAAATATTTCATCTACCAATGGCGATTTACTTTTGGCTCGAAAATAAAAGTTCAATCCAGACTCAATTAGAACTCTATTCCCAATAATCGTTTTTGAAATTCCAAACCCTATGCGATTTACCATTGCTGGGTAATCTTCTGTTTCATATCCTGACACAGCAAATTTTGTTATTCCCATTCCAAATTTGGCAAAAAGGTTATAGTTTTTGTTTTTATCCGTATTTGTTTGGGAGTAGGCAAAACATACTGAGCTTAGATAAAATCCTAGAAATACTATTAATCTCATTTACTTAAGGTTACTTTCCAAAGCATTTATTTCGTAAAAAATTGATCTTATAAATAGGGTATTGTCTAAGTATTATTGTCTATTTAAACTTCAAACTGTCATTAAAATTATGCTCCATTTAAAATTTAATTGCGGAAAGCAGTTAATTTTTCTTTTAAAGTAACTTGTATTGCTCTGAGGGCAAACAAGTCATTCTCCTGACATTCCTATGTATTAACACAGGTTTTACTCAACCTCATAAATTACCCGCGGTTTAAGGAGGTAAATCAAAACGAAATATATCAATGAGTAATTTAAAAGTTGTAAAAACAGAAGAAGCAAATTCAGTATCAAAAGAAATTTTTGAAGGCATGAAAAAACAAATGGGCATGGTGCCTAATGTTTATGCTGCAATCGGTAATTCAGGTCCTGCTTTGAAAGCTACCATGGCTATTCAAGAAAACTTAGCTGAGGGTGAATTCGATGGAAAAGAGCAAGAAGTAATTGCATTATCTGTTGCGGAAGCTAATCAATGTGGATACTGTTTATCAGCCCATACCGCTGCTGGGAAAATGAAAGGACTGTCTGTTGACGAAACTGTAGAAATAAGAAATGGTGAAATAGCTGATGAAAAATATAAAGCTTTAAGCGATTTGGCTAAAGCCATTACTGATAAACGAGGCTACCCAGATCAAAAATTGTTTGATGCATTTTTTGAAGCTGGCTACAATCAAGCGGCTTTATCAGAATTAATTGTATTAGTGTCCTTAAATACAATTACCAATTACACTAACCATATTGCCCAAACAGAAATTGATTTTCCTGTTGCTCCTAATTTAGAGGAGGCATAAAGCATGTCCATATAATCCCAACAGCAATTAACTGTTGGGATTTTACTATAGCCTCCAAAAATCTTCAAGCATCGTTTTACTCTTCAGCTTAAAGAAGAAATAACTCAAACTCACACTAAAAAATCCATTATCTTCATAAGTAACTGTTTCATTTGGCAAAGCTTGGGGAAAATTATGAGTGTAGGTCATCATCAAATTAAATGAGCTCAGCGAAATAGAAATAGGAATTTGTATGCTGTAATTCATCAAGCCAAAGTTATTCTCTGTCGTCAATCTTCTTTCTGAATAAGTCCTTACAATATCTTGAATCTGATCAGGTGTAAAATTATTTCTTCGTAGAAGTACAGATGCCGCAACGGGCCTTTCTTCATACAACAATTTGGTCAAGTAGTATTGTTGTCTCCTGTTAAGTTCAGGATAATTTCCATTTTCAATAATTCGCAAGAGATCGAAATATGGATTATCTGATTGCTTCCAATACACTACTTCTGAGTTCCCAAATTGTACCGATGCTCCTGGAAAAACTCGGATTCCGCTAATTAAACCATCAAATTTCCATTTATAATTAAAAGAAAGTGTACTATTTATTCGGTGAGCCAAGGAATTACCGTAAAGCAAACTGTAGTCAATCCCAATATCTAGATATTTCGGACTATAGTAATTCGATATGTTAAGGGCTTTATTAAAAGGCTGGTTATTTAAAGTATCATTGTAAATATAGAAATCATGTGATACAGAGAAATTCCAATCGCTAAAGAATGTTTTAAAATAACCTGCTGAGAGTGTGGTGAGGAAATACTGTGGTTCATAGGCACTGTTGTACAGTCCGTTCGCGTCCACAAAAACTCCTGTTGGATGAAAATAGCTTATCCCTGTTGATACACCAAACTGAGGCACTTCACTTTCCCTTCCTGCAGCAGTGACTTCCCCCAAATAAGCTACTCTACTCATAACCGCATGGTATCTGATTTCCTTTTGCAGCATCAAGCTATCAACTAGTTTTATAAGGTCTGCTGTTGAATCTTCTTGTCCAAAAAGAGATTCCAATTCCATAAATAGAGAATCAAGCGCTTGATTGGTGCTATCCTTCTGTGCCTGCGTTTTAAAGGGCATAAGCAACAAAAGGTAGCCCATTAGGAAAATGAGATACCATTCTAATTTGAATATTTTCAACAAAAACTGATTCAAAATGAACAAATGATTTAATTATCCCTGAATTTCCGCTCTTGCCGGTTCTGAAACCTTTCTTGTTTTTCCTTTCTTTCTTTTAGCCTTTCTAGCAATAGCCTTTTAAAATCATCTTCGGCTTTTCTCAGCGCTACCAGTTGTCTATTGCTTACCACTTTATTTAATCTTTCTGCATATTTTCTTTCAAGCTGAACTTCTCGCTCTTTAATTTTGAGTCCTAATTGAAGGAGGTCTTTACTCTCTTCTTCTGTTAATTGCCCTTTTCTATATTGTTGACGGGCTTGCAAGTACTCTCTTTGAAGCGCAGTTCTTTCTTTGGAAAATTCATTGTATAACGGCCAGAATTTTTCCGCCTCTTCAGGGCTCAAATCCAATTTTTGGGTTATATAAGCTATACGTGCACTTTCTATTTTATCACTTTGTCCTTGCATGTTAAAAGCAAGAAATAAGCATAGCACTAATATAATATGGAACCGTTTCATTCTTTTATTTTTTTATAAACTATAATATTCCAATAAAGCATCTGCTTCATCTTCTTCAAATTCAAAATACTCCGTAGGATCCTCTTTCATTTCAGCTCCAGATTCATCGTACACAAAACTTCCTATTTCGTAATAGCTAACATCTGAATATTCCAGATATGCTATAATTTCATCATCACTAACCTCAGCAAGTATCTCAGTATAGCCTTCACGGGTACTCCTGCTTTGATTGTTAAAATACCATATGGTGATGACAGACACAGCTAAAAGCGCAATTGATGCCGCCACCGCATAAAAATTTCTAAACAGAATCGTTTTTCCGCGTGATTTTTCTGTAGTGTCTGTATCAATTTTATTCAAAACATCCATTTGCAGTTGATCGAAATAACCATCAGGAGTCTTGAACCCCTCAGTCTTTTCAATCTCATTCAAACTTTCAATATGTCTTTTTTTGTTTTTCATTTACTATTTAGATGTTCCTGACCTCAAAAGGTTTAATGTGACTTCAAAAATTCCTCTATTTTTTTTACTGCATGATGATAGGATGCCTTGAGGCTTCCTATACTTCCATCAGTGATTTCTGCTATTTCCTCATATTTAAGATCATCGTAATATTTCATATTAAAAACCAGTCGTTGTTTTTCAGGCAACTTCAATATTGCCTGCTGCAATAGCTTTTGTATTTCATCTCCATCCATTAAAGTTGAATTACTGATTTTCGTTTCCAGAAATTCGGTGTATTGCTGTTCATTTTTAAAGCTATTTTTTCTTTTTCTTAGCTGCTGCAAAGCCTGGTTGACAGCTATTTTGTACATCCAGGTATAGAGGGATGCCTCTACATTAAAAGTATCAATTTTATTCCATATTTTAATGAAACATTCTTGTATTGCGTCATTAGTATCATCATGATCAATTAAGATTTTTCTAATGGCAAAATATAGCCTTTCTTGATATTGATCCATTAACAATTTGAAGGCCGCCCGTTTTTCTGCAGGACTTTTAAGTGAGTAAACTAATTGTTTTTCTTCAGCCTTCATATATTTTTTACCAGAACCAAAAGTACTTAAGTATTTAATCTTGAGTTAAACTTTAGTTAGCAATCATTCTGTATTCCTCTCCTTCATGGAAATGCACTAAACCTAAGTTAGGTAGACCGCTTCGTAATTTAAAGAATTTGAAATTTATAAATGGTAAAAGAGGAAGAAATGCTTCCTCTTTTACAGATGATTAAATCCTCAGGCTTTCTTAACCTTCCACCGTAACAACTCGATTATTAATTGTTACCGTATAACTTCCATCGCAACTTCCATCACCATAGTCTACTGTTCTTGTTCTTTCTCTATTTCTGAGGCTGAATTTCACTTCTTTTATCCCGGCAGTTCTGAGCATTCTACCTTCACTTAGACAACTAAAATCTATTATAATCGGCTCTATAATTGTATGACTCCAATTCACCCCGCGGGTTGACTCTCCATTTAATGAACCAGTGATTTGGAATCTATTCGTACTTGGGTCTCCATCGCCTGCTCCTTCTATCCATTCTCTTGTACGACTTCCGTTGGACACAAAAGTATTGCCATTTGGGTAAATCAATGTAAAATCTGTTAGGGTATAAGTATTCTGATAATTTCCGTTTTCATTTTCTTCTGCTCGAACGATAAAAATTTCTCCAGTTACTTCAATATTATTAACAAAGTAATTATCAAAAGTGATTACCCGATCAGAAATATACAAACTGCCTTCATTGACATAACTAACTAATATTTTCCCAGAACGCTCTTTGCCATAAGGACCAACGCAACCATCGCCAAAGTCAATAGTTAAGACGTTACTTTCGCTATCCCAATTCGAAGTAAAACAATTAGCAGACCGCTGCGAACTGGAAGCTACTTCTAATTCAGCCAAGTCTGCAAGGGACACTTCCTGATCAGAATTATCTTCCGCAAGCGTGGTATTTTCTACAAGTTCAATTTCTTCAGCTTGTTCTTCACTGTCAATTGTCATTTCTTCATCTTGCTGACAAGCTTGAAGGCTAAGTATTCCAATTACAATTCCTAACAACAATACTGTGCCTTTCTTCAATTTAAATTCTCTTAATGTTTTCATCGTTTTAAATTTTTATTTACCCCTTTGATGTCGCGAATTGAAAAAGGTTTAATGGTGTAGTGAAATATTTTTGGTAAAAAGTGTAAATTCATGGGAAATCAATTAATTAAAATGAATGTCAATGCTTGCGGGAAGTTTAGAATCAATCACATTTTCAAAAAAGAAAAAGGGAAAATATTCTAAAACCTAGGTCTAATGTCTTAGCTTTTACATTCTATTTGAAACAAGATGATCAAATTGAGCAAAACAATTATCTATTATGAAATTAAATA
Organism: uncultured Marivirga sp.; assembly: GCF_963974845.1. NCBI lineage: Bacteria > Pseudomonadati > Bacteroidota > Cytophagia > Cytophagales > Marivirgaceae > Marivirga > uncultured Marivirga sp. Next base: position 508,409 of record NZ_CAXBEQ010000001.1, on the reverse strand, counting down.
GCTTTCAAGAAAAACTCAATAAGGAGGACAAAACTGACTTTAGCGATCTAAAAGCCGTTTTCATAAACTGCACTTTAAAGAAATCACCGGAAAAATCTCATACTTCGGGGCTGATCAGCATGTCTGCCCAAATTATGGAAGATAATGGTATTCAAGTTGATATCATTCGTGCAGTGGATCACGAAATTGCTTTTGGGGTTTATCCCGATATGACAGAGCATGGTTGGCAAAATGACGATTGGCCGGCCATTCAAAAAAAGGTAATGGAGGCCAATATACTTGTGATAGGTACTCCAATTTGGCTGGGTGAAAAATCTTCTGTTGCTAGTCAGGTAATTGAAAGACTCTACGGCTTTTCTGGTGAAACCAACGATCAAGGTCAATATGCTTATTATGGCAGAGCAGGGGGATGTTTAGTAACTGGTAATGAAGATGGAATAAAGCATGTGGCCATGAGCACATTATATAGTTTACAGCATTTAGGTTATGTAATTCCTCCACAAGCTGATGCCGGTTGGATCGGTGAAGCAGGACCTGGTGCATCGTATATGGATAAAGGAAGTGGCGGTCCTGAAAATGATTTCACCAATAGAAATACCACTTTTATGACTTGGAATTTAATGCATATGGCTAAACTCCTAAATGAAAAAGGCGGTATCCCAGCACATGGGAATCAAAGGCCAGCTTGGGATAATCGTGATAAAAAAGATCATCCTAATCCTGAATATAGGTAGATAATATTAAAGTTTAATTTTCTATCCGTCTCATAAGAAAAGTAGTCTTAATCCAGTTGAACTATTTAAATTGAAAGATATACTATTTCTACTCTAAAGCTTTTTGACTTCTCTCTCAAAGTTGCTAATTCATCTATTTATTTGATTTCTAAAGTTTAACAGACTAATTTAGAAATTATTACCAGTCTGAACCTAGAATGAAAAACGAAATTAAAACAGCTCCTGCCTGGCTCAAAAGAATCCAAGAAGGCAGCTGGGAGCCCGAAATATTGATTTCCGGTATAGTACTTTTCGGGTTATTTAAAATTTATCCATTAATTGCAGAATTAAATTATTTCCTGGATAATAATTCTTTCTATATATTTTCGAAGACAACAGCAAATGACACGATAACTAGCATACTTAAATTTGCAAACATCGTCCTTACTTTAGGTTTTGTTACACACTTACTCTTCAGAAGTGTTTGGGCTGCATTTGTGGGTTTAAGCTATGTATATCCTAAAGGTATTGATTTTGATAAACTTAAGTATCCTAACCGATATATTAATCATATAGCAAAAGGCAGCGACTACACAGCTCAAATAATAAAGTTAGAAAAAGTTTGTAGCACCCTCTTTGCTATTAGCTTCTTAATTTTTATGTGGGTTTTAGGGCTTGTATTCTTTACAGGATTATTGATCATAGGATTAACTATTGTTAGGGAAATTGTTGGTAGCAGTAATTTCCAACTTCTATTTGTGGACGATATTCTTTCAATTTTTTTCGTCATTAGCTTGATAGACCTAGTAAGCTTAGGTTGGTTTAAAAGAATCCCTTACATCAATAAAGTTTTTTATCCACTCTATCGCTTTACCGGCTGGATTACCCTATCATTTCTTTACAGAAATATATATTATGGCTTAATAAGTAATCATAAAAAATGGAAAATCAGCGTAATTCTTCTCCTATTCTTGCTTTCTTCCACTGTCACTCTTACTTTCCTTAGATCCAAAGAAGGTCACTTTGGTAGGACTATAGCTTTAGAGATAAAAGATGATTCAGAATACAGACTCAAAGAAGACATGTATAGAGACAAAGTTACAGACAATTATTATTCACGCTATATGCATATTGATAGTTATATATGCAAAGATGACTATTTAGAATTGTTTGTAGTGCACACAAGTGCCTACGAGAATGACTTTATTAAACCTAGATGCAATTATGACAGCTTGAAACAGGGAAATAGCAATGCAAATGACTCATTAAGATTTGCTTGCCTAAATCAATTTTATGGTGTTGCCCTTGACGGCAAATTACTGGAAGATGATTTTATTTATCAACGGAACTCGCAAACTGGTCAGGATGGACTATTGTCAATAGTAGACATTTCCAATTTGAAATCGGGTAAACACCAAATTGATTTATATTACGATTTTTTTGATGCAGAAAAGGATACTACCTACCATAATAGTGTAAGTCAATTATCTTTTTATAGGACATCAAAACCTAAAAAGTAATACCTACTTATTACAAAAATAACCCTTAAATAAAAAATCTTGTGTATTACAATACTTCACTAATTAGGTTCCAGATTGTAGTTAAAATTATTCTATGTGAGAAGTGTTACATTATTTCCTATTCTGGAAGATAATATTTGGATCTCGAAATAGAGTAGCATTATGACGAACATAAATTTAGGCCTAAAAGAAAACTGGAAACAATTTACCTTATTGGTGATAGTCAACGCATTTGTTGGCGGCATGGTGGGAATGGAAAGGAGCATTTTCCCACAATTTGCTGAGGTAGAATTCGGAGTAGCCTCCAAAACGGCAATTTTAACATTTATAACTGCTTTTGGGATCAGTAAGGCCGTAGCCAATTATTACACAGGAAAATTAGCCAATAAATTTGGCAGGAGAAATTTACTACTCATTGGATGGCTCTTGGCTATCCCTGTGCCAGTTATGCTGATTTTCGCTCCTAGTTGGACCATTGTAATTTTAGCTAATATTTTGTTGGGCGTTAGTCAGGGATTAACCTGGAGCAGTACAGTAGTGATGAAAATAGACCTAGTGGGGGAAAAAGACCGCGGGCTCGCCATGGGATTAAATGAGTTTGCAGGATATTTTGCGGTTGGTATAGTAGCCTTTATCACAGGTTATGTGGCCAATAGCTATGGCATTACCCCCTACCCTTTTTATATTGGAATTTTCCTTTCAATCATTGGTTTTATTTTGACATTACTCTGGGTGAAAGATACAAGAGGTCATGTAAATAAAGAAAATGGTATTGATAAAACTGTGAAGCTCAAAAACATCTTTTTGGAAACCACTTTCAAAAATAAAACCTTGAGTTCTGTTACCCAAGCAGGCTTAATTAATAACTTGAATGATGGAATGATTTGGGGACTTTTACCAATGGTGTTGTTCTCATTGAACTACGATAATGAAAATATTGGAATTATTACCGCTATTTATCCTACAGTCTGGGGGATTGGTCAGTTATTTACAGGTAAAATGTCTGACCATTATTCCAAAAAAGGCATGCTTTTCTGGGGGATGTTATTGCAAGGTGTTGCCATACTGTTTATCCCATTCTGCAGCAATTTCACCGTTTTAGCTGGTCTATCTGCTATTTTAGGCCTGGGAACTGCCTTGGTTTACCCCACCTTTCTAGCCACTATTTCACAGACCACCAGTCCGCAACAAAGAGCGGAAAGTATTGGGACTTTCAGACTTTGGAGAGATTTAGGCTATGCTTTTGGAGCGGTCATTTCAGGTATTACTGCTGACTTCTTTGGAGTAAATTACGCAATAATATTGATTGCATTGCTGACGATTACTTCTTCTATTGTTATTAAATTCAGGATGCCATCTACTATTAAAAACATAAACGATCATGAGAGCGAATGATTTGTCTTCATTCACTCTCATTGATTTATTAGAAAAGTGTGTACTAGGCTAATTCTTCTATCAAGTTCTCAGTTGGATTAAAAACTTGATCTTCCCTTGATAGTCTTCTCCACATTAAATTTCCATCATACATATCAGTGATCTCTCCATCATCACTCATCGCCATAAGGAAAATCCATCTGTTATCACAAAGCTCTTTTATAGAAGAATGTTTTTCAAGAATTTTGTCCATAGCCTCTGTTGGAGCATTGATTACTACACTTAATCGTAATGGTTCATGTTGATAGTTTACCCCATCGTGTATTGATTGCATCGGCAACCCGCTTCGTAGATCTCCTGCATAACCTTCCAAAACACCAATTCCTGACGTTACGTTATGCAGCGTTTTATTGCCGGAGCCAAAATGTTTATTGTCAACAGTGGATCCGTAATATTGCAGGTTAATCCAGCTTGTTACCACCATAGGCGCTGTCATAATAGCTTCTAGCACTTTAAATCCAGTGTCTTCATTCCAATTGTAAGAATGCAAAAACGATCGTCCTTCCAAGTTCAGCCCTTGAGTGATATGTCTTGGTGCCACAATAAAAGAAGAGCAACCTGCTAATCCCCATTCCGGCCTAACTTGCGACCAATCGTTACTTCTTGCCTTTATGAATGTATCGATATTGCTTTTATCGTCCATGCTCATCCTAAGAACTCTTTCTGCTCTAGTTGCTTTCCCTGCTTTTTGAATTCTTTTTTGAATATTTTCTAAATCTTCTTGATGAGTCGAAGGAACCCAATTAGTGTTAAAAAGTGATACTTCATCAATTGTAGTATCATGCAAACAGGCTAGAAAATAAGTGGTATCAGGAATATTAATTTTCTCTTCTGCTAACTGCTTTCGAACTTCTTTATCGTTTAAAATCATCGAAGCTACTTTAGCATTAGCTTCACCTGATTGACCTGCACATGCACCGCAGTCTAAACCAGAAGCGTGGGGGTTATTGACAGAGGTAGACCCGTGACCGACAATCATTACTATTCTAGCAAAATCTTCTGTCAGGGACATTGCCTGCAAAGCTCCTTTTGCCATAGTTACTCTGTCCGATAAAGGAATTCCTGTAGAGAAATTATGACTTTTAACACTTTCGATATTCACTGATAGATGCTCAATATCTGATTTACTCAAACCATTTTTATGCGGATGCGGAACTGGTCTAGTCAGTCCAAACGAATCTGTAAACAGTTTAGGCATAAGCGAGAGTCCAAGCGGGCTTACGAAGCCAAAACTGCTAATAGCACTTGATTTGAAAGACTTCCAAGCAGAATCAAAAATTTTATTGAGTTTTCTTCTTGATACCGACCTATCGTTTTGATTTTTGTCGGCTATACTTTCTTCAACAATAAAAGAAGATGGGATTAATGCAGGACATTGGTCAAAGCCCTCGTCATGGCCCAGCTTCCTAAAGTTGATAGGGAATCCGAAAAATCCGGCAAAACCTAAGGTCTCGATTTCAGGAGCCACTGACTCCAAATTTCTACGATAAACTTCCGATCTCACATCAATACAGAAAACTGCCTGAACTTTAGCGCTGTCATCGTTTTTCTGTCGAGAAGGGTTTTGTTTGAATTTCTCGATTAATCTTCTTTGAGCCGTTAAGTCAAATGCCTCTTGTAGAATAATTAAGTCCATTAATTCTTCATTTAAGGGATTTGACTCCTTTAATTTAAGCATCTCTCGCTTAGATCTTCTCCACTGACTCTCCACCAGGGGATTTTTCATGGCATGATAAACTCCATATTCCCAGCAGATTAACACGCTTAAGAACTCACTCAACTGCGCTCCTGCACGACCATACCTTTTATTATCCCAATCAAAATGCGCAACGTAGGAAGACCAACCTCCTAGACGTAGCAGAAGACTATGTAAATAAATTGGAAGGGCATCGTCTTCAACACTTAAATCATTGAGCGCAAAATGTGCAGCTTCAATGTAATTATCCGGTAAAGATTTTATCACCTTATGAAACCCTCTCAAACCCATCAAAGATGGCGACCTATTGGTTCCCGCCTCTATTTTCCACGAAGCAAATAACCCAAGGTCATGATTACTATCTCTCCATTGAGTTTGTGATGAATCAAAATAAGAAGAAGCCCAAGAAGAGATACTGTCCACCATAAAATCTGGCCAATTGGCTGTTGTTACCTTCCTCGAAACCTCACTGACGGTTTCTATCTTAGGAGCACTAATACTGTGAAATTCCTTCTTTCTTACTCCCTCAAGGAATGATTGTGCACTTTTCTGTATTCTCCTTTTATCAAGCACTCTTTTTAGGTCTGCTAGCAGTAGTTTATTCTCTTGGATTGCATTCAGATAATATTCAGCCTTCATCGTTGTTTGAATACCTGCCAATCCGGATAATTGCTGCGCTACAGATTCAAAAGACTGATCACCTAATCCTAGGTAAGGATTCACAGCCACAAAGCTTTCCAGTGGCCACAAGGGGGCAATTTTCTTTGAGGCATTATCCAAAGCATTTGTAATTCTGTCGTAATCTGAATTGAAATTGGATTCTTTCGTATTTTTTAGCATTTGATGTTTTTTAATGAAACAAAATCTCATTGAAGCAATAAAGACCTCCTAAAGCCTTCATTTTTGATTCTACTTTTCGTATTTGCATTGTAGCAAACTCTAAGCATTTTCATTATCATATTTATTAGAAAGAGCAAGTTTAACTTTTCTCCCAGCGATCTAGGCTTGAAGAAGATTTGATATAAAGTGCTCCTACCATTCTATCGTAGATTACATTGGCATAAAGTCCATTTCTAAAATGAATAGACCATTTTCTCCAGAACTTTTTGCCTTTTATAAAAGGAGAAAACATCTGAATTAGCACCAATCCTATGAAAATCACTAACCAAAAAAAGAGCATGACAGTAACTAGATTTGAGGGTTGACTAACTACAGGAATTTGTGATTTAAGTACATTTGCCATTAGAGCTTCCAAACTGAAAAATGCCAGCGCCACCACTGCAGCAACCATTGTGATTTTCAAGATTAACTGCTTAGAATTTTTAGTACTTAGAGTAGTTCCAATCAGTAAGGACAGTCCCATCACTATGATGCAACTTACCACCAATAGTGATAATTCCTCTATTGGATTTACTCCCCACAAAAGAGCTAAACTTCCAAAAATAACAAAGGCCAAAATGATACTTGCTATAAGAATCAAAGGATTGGAATTGCTTGGCTTAAGATTGATTTTAGATGCTTTTTTCACATCGATAAGGCTGCCTGAAGAAAGAAATGCGTGTGCCTTGTAGAATGAGTGTGCTACAAGGTGCAGGATTGCAGCAGCATAAATTCCAAATCCGCACAATAAGATACTAAACCCCATGTGAGAAATACTAGAATAACCCAGTGCAGTTTTTACAGAAGATTGTGTCATGTAGGCAATCGAACCAAACACGGCTGTAAAACCACCGAAAATTATTAGTATAATAGGAGCGTAAGTCATTTCGGTCATTAAAAATGACATCCTGGCAATTAAAAATGGCCCTGCATTTAATAAACCTGCATGCAACATGGCCGATACCGGTGTAGGAGTTTCCATCACCTCCACCAACCAGGCATGCGTAGGGAATAAAGCAGATTTCAAAATGGCAGCTGCTGCAATAAATATCATGGCCATTTCCAATGCTATTGGAAAGGCTCCAGCAGGATTCTTCATTGCAAGGATGATTTCCTGTAAATTGCCTGTTCCAAAATGATTATAAAGGAGAAATATGGATGTTAACAAAAATAAATCCCCTAAGCGAGCAGAGATGAATTTCTTGCGTGCAGCCAATTTCGATCTTCGTCTTTCCGCATAGAAAATCAACATTCTTTGTAAAGAAATACTGGTCAAAACCCATGAAACCCAAATCAACCCTAAATTTCCTGCTAACACCAGTAATTGTACAGAAGCAATAGTAGCCGCCAGTCTTCCAATAAAAACTCCTTGTTTACTATCTCCATCCATATAATTAAAACTAAACCTCATCACAATAAAGCTGATGAGATTTATCATAGTGAATATTAGTACACTCAAGGCATCTAACCTTATGGAGAACCCTAAGCCTTCATAGGCTATGCTGTTACTCTCCAAAATCCCATATTGATATACAAATGCGCAAGAAACTAGCGCTATGAATATACCCAAGTAAATACTGATTCTGCTTATCAATATTAATTTAGCAGGTCTTATGCCTCGCATAAACCATGATAATAATGCAATAAATGAAAATAGGATTGGGGAAATCAGAACCAAACTAGTCATTAATTCCTTAGTCATGCTCAGCAGTTTTTAAACTAGTTCAATTATAATATTTGAATTAATTTTAACAGCTTTCCCTTCCTCTTTGGCAGCATCAATAATTTCCAACAAAGATTTCCTACTTTCTTTCAACTCCACAATCCTTTTCAGAGAATTTTCATCCGGCTTTCCATATCGCTCATGAGAACTAAAATCTCTCAGATTGTGAAAATTAATTTTTTGACTAATTAGATTAGACACAATTTCTTTAGCTTCTACTGCTGAATACTCTCCTTTCACTAGGACTTCAGTCTGCTTATTGACTAACACTTTTTCCATAATTTTTAAAATTGTTTAATGATTTATGAAATTATTTATACAAATTTGAGAAATATTACTCATATATTTTTATTTATATGTTTTATACTACTTATAAACTATTGTTATGAATTATACTATCCACCAATTGCAGATCTTCCTAAAAGTGGTTCAGAAAGAAAGTATCACTAAAGCATCGCAAGAACTTTTCATGACTCAACCTGCGGTTTCCATCCAGTTAAAGAATTTTCAAGGGCAGTTTGATATTTCACTCTATGAGATTATTGGCAGGAAACTACACATCACGGATTTCGGAAAGGAGATTGCTATAATAGCTGAGAGGGTTATTGAAGAACTCAACAATATAAATTATAAAACTGAAGCCTATAGAGGTATGCTGACTGGGAAACTAAAAATCTCTTCGGCATCAACTGGCAAGTATGTTATTCCATTTTTTCTCGAAGAATTTCTGTCCCAAAATCCTGGAATAGACCTAGTTTTGGATGTCACAAATAAAACAAGAGTTATCCAAAGTCTGAAAAACAATGAAATAGATTTTGCTTTGGTAAGTGTAATACCTGGTCTACTGGACGTTGAAGAAGAGCTTTTAATTGATAATAAATTATACCTAATAAGTAACGAACCGAAACGAAATGACAGCAAAGCACTCATTTATCGAGAAGAGGGATCTGCTACCCGAAGCGCTATGGAGCATTACTACGGAACTCATAACTCTAAGGACAGAAAAAGACTAGAACTTACCTCAAATGAGGCAGTAAAGCAAGCTGTAATTGCAGGACTAGGAAATTCTATAATGCCTCTCATTGGGATAAAAAACGAATTACTAGATAAGCAATTATATATTTTACCTGCTGACGATTTACCTTTGAAAACCAAATGGAGGTTAATTTGGCTGAGCGGAAAAAGGATTTCTCCCGTGGCTCAAGCATACCTAGATTTTATTAGAGTTAGAAAAAATGAAATCCTTGATAAAAAATTTAAATGGTATCTCGATTACAAATAGTCAAATAAAATCTCCACTATTTTGCTCCTGACCTGCGCTTGTGTATCAAAAAGAATATAAAAACGCCTCCTTCTTATTAGAAAATTTTTGCTGTCTATATTTTATAGTAAACATTTGAATTCACCTTTCATTCCCCTACATTTGCAACAGAATTATGGTTTCTGTTGGAAAACAATCCTTCAGGATTAAAAGGGAATTCGGTGCTTGGTTTTAATTTTTTAAAACCGAAATTCCGAAACTGTCCCCGCAACTGTAAGTCCAATTTTTGTTTGAAGTGCAATACCCTTGCCACTGTCCGCCTTTTGGCTGATGGGAAGGCCGCAACTTCATAGGACAAGTCAGGAGACCTGCCATGGCTCATGAATATTTTCGACTTTCGGGTGAAAGGTCAGGAATGTACGAAAGCTATTAGCGAACTTTTTTACATCTGATTTTGACCGTGGTCGCATTAAACTATATTTTATGCGATTAGGTGTGTTATTTTTATTGCTATGGTTCGGTGATCAACTATTGGCACAAAACCCACAAGACAGTATGACTGTTTTGCAGGAAATCTCTGTGCATGGAAATTTTGAAAAACAATTTCTACCGGGAAACAACATCCTATTGCCTAATCCTAAAACACTTGACTTCTACAGTAGCGATAACATCAGCAATGTTCTGAGGCAGAATAGTAGTATCTACTTCAAAGAATACGGAAATGGTATGCTGACGACCATTGCCTTTCGTGGCACCAGTGCGAGCCAAACATCCGTGTTATGGAATAATTTCAATATCAACAGCTTCACCTTAGGCCAAACTGATTTTTCCTTAATTCCAGTTCATGCCATTTCAGAAATTTCCATTATTCCGGGAAGCGGAAGCAGTATGGGCGGAAATGGTGCATTTGGAGGTGCTATATTGTTGGAAAATCCCCTGCAATTCAAATCGGGTCATCGTCTAGCCCTGAGTCAACAATTAGGCAGCTTTGGTCAACTCAAAAGTAATCTATCTGCCAATGGAAGTAGAGGGAAATGGGCTTACAGCACTAAATTATATTGGGGTAAAGCAGAAAATGATTTTACCATTTTGCAAACTGGTGAAAAGCAAGACAATGCGCGTTTTGAGAGCTGGGGTGTAAATCAAAGCATCGGTTATAAAATCAGCAGTAAAGACCAAATGACTTTGGCCATTTGGTACCATGATAATTTCAGGGAAATACAACCTCCAATTGGATCGAGCAGAGACCTAAACGAGCAGACAGATCAAAATCTAAGAACTCTTCTGAATTATGAGAGAAATGGTGAACACCACCAGCTAAAAATTGGAACAGGCTACTTTACCGATGAAATGGATTACAGATTAGGTCAAGCTATTTCATATTACAAGGTAAACAGATGGGAAAGCTTTGCCGATTATAAGTATTATTTTTCCAGAAATCATCAATTGAAAATATCGGCTCGACACAATCACATAGAAGCTCAAAACCGAAACTATGAATTGGGAAGAGCTACTGAGGAGCGTTTTAGTTTTGGAGCCTTGTTCAAGGGAGAAATTTTGAAAAATATAGACTATGCTTTTCATCTAAGACAGCAGGTAGTGCCGGGAGTACAAATTCCAATTTCACCTTATGCAGGATTATCCACTATTTTACTTACAAAAGAGAGTCATCAACTGAAGCTCAAATTAAATACTTCTTACAACTACCGACTTCCTACTTTAAATGATCGATTTTGGAATGAGGCAGGTCGGCCTGACCTGAAAGCAGAAACTTCTTGGAACAAAGAAGTTACAATATCCTCTCGACATCATTGGGGAAAAACAGAATCGGAATTCTCTATAACTACATACCATAATCAGGTAGATAATTGGATCCAATGGATTCCTGATCCTAACAATCAATGGCGACCAAGAAACATTAAGAAAGTACTAGCACAAGGGATTGAAAGCAGTGCTTCTCTTCATTTTCCAACAACTTCAGGACTAGATCTTGAAGCTAATGGTCAATATAGTTATACCGCATCTACGGTGATAGAAAGCGAAGGAAACCGAAATGAAATTGGCAAACAATTGATATATACTCCATTGCATAAAGCCAATACCTCTGTTACCATTGTTTGGAAAAAGTTTTCGTTGGATCTATTTCAACAATGGACGGGAAAGGTTTACACTACTAACAGCAATACAGATATCTATGCATTAGAATCCTTTCTATTATCAGACATAGGCTTGAAATGGAGTAATGAAATTTGGACGACCTCTGCTCAAGTAAAAAACATATCAAATAAAGAATATCAGTTGTATTCCGGATATGCTATGCCCGGAAGAAATTTTCAAATCAGTATAAATAGAACCATTAAAATTAATTAAACATGATAAAAAATTACCCTAACTTATTTAAAGTAATTGCCCTTTTATTTTTCCTTTCCGCTTGTGAAGAAAAGGAAGAAATTAATCTGAAAACCTCAGGAGTATACATCTACAACGAGGGATCGTTTGGAAACAATAATGCTACGATAGGAAATTATGATCCTGAAATTAATGAATACACGCCCATTGCTTTCCGAAGACAGAGTAATATGAGCTTGGGAGATGTACAGCAAAATGCATCATTTCATGATTCCAAAATATACAGCGTACTGAATGGTAGCAACGATATAAAAATAATGGATGCTAATTTAGATTACGAAACATTGATAAAGTTTCCAGAATTAGACAAGCCTAGAGACATAGCTATATCAGATGATTTGGCATTTATATCAAATTGGGGGCCTTATAATGAGAATTTTGCCTTAACCTCTAGTGAAATACTCGTTGTTGAATTAGAAACAAATCAACTTGTCGATACAATAGAAACCCAGGAATATCCTGAGCATCTTTTTATTAAAAACAACAAGCTAATTGTAGGACATGCTAGTTTTGATGGAAGTATCAGCGAATTATCTATTATAAATATTGATAATTTAGAAATTGAACAAACTATATCTGTGCCCAAAGGTCCGCAAGAAATTATCGAAGATGAAAATGGAAAGATTTGGATTGTTTGCACTAGTGGAAGTTTAGTTCAACTCAACTCTTCATTAACAAGTATTGAAAACCAAATTGATCACGAGAATGAAATACTTGGCGATATCGACCTCTTTGAAATGGACATATTCTTTTATTCAAATGGTGATATATTTTCATTAAACACAACTGATTACAATGTGACTAACACCAATATATCGGTTGAGATGCAAAATCCCTATGCATTTGGCATTGATCCTGTTTCAGGTGATTTTTATCTTGGAGATGCTGTAGATTATGCAAATGAAGGTCTGGTACAGAGGTATAGTAATGATGGAGAATTGATAGATTCTTTTACAGCTGGTATTATCCCAACTCAGTTTTCATTTAATGTTGATGGAAAGAGATGATCAATACTTCAGAAAAGAAAATCAATCATGCCATCACCAAAGTAACCAAAGCAGTTTTTCCAAACACAACCAATCATTATGATACCCTGTTTGGAGGAACTGCTTTGCAATGGATGGATGAGGTGGCCTTTATAACGGCCACCCGTTATTCCAGACAGAAAATGGTCACCGTTAGCAGTGACAAAATAGATTTCAATAAAGCCATTCCTGCTGGAACCATAGTGGAATTAGTGGGTCAAATTGAGAAGGTCGGAAATACTAGTTTGGAGGTCAGAGTAGATGTTTTTACAGAAGAAATGTATTCCAACCACAGGGAAAAATCTATTTCTGGTTGTTTCACTATGGTGGCTATAGATGAAAATAAGAAACCGATTTCAATCACATGAGTGCAAAAAACATAAAGATAGAGAAGGATGATTTTTATATGGAAAATGGCTTTTTCGTTTTCACTGAAAAATATCATTTAAAAAGAGGTTATTGCTGCGGAAATAAATGCAGACATTGCCCTTATGATTTTAAAAATGTGAAGGCAAAAAAATAACGAAAACATTCAAATTATTTTTTACTTTCGTAGCTAGCTAACTGAACAGAAGATTGAAAAACAAGACTACGAACTGTCTTAATTGTGGTGAGCAATTAACACCTGATCAAAACTATTGCCCAAATTGTGGCCAAGAAAATTCCGACAAAAAGCTGCCTTTAGGTGCTTTTATAAAAGATTTCTTTTCAAACTATATTAGTTTTGACACTATATTATTCAAAACTTTAAACCCCTTTATTTTCCGGCCAGGAAAGCTCACCAAAGCTTTTAATGCAGGGAAAAGGAGAAGGTATATCAATCCTATTAGATTGTATTTGATATTTTCCCTTTTCTATTTTTTCATGATTAGCCTTACAGTTCCTAAAGATTTGATTGACTCAGGATTAAGATCAGTTGTCAATCAAAAATCCATTACGGATTCGCTAAAAGTTGAAGAACTTGATAGTTTAGGAATTCAACAACTGATTAATAAAGCAGAGCAAAATAAAGTGGCAAATAAGGAAGATTCCATTAATAAGTGGGCAACCTTAAAATATTGGGCAGCAGATGAAAATTTAAGCGATGAGGAATTTGAAGCGAAACTTGATAAAGTAGGTGGAAGTATCGAAATTATTCCCGCCAGTTATAAAAGATCATTTGTATTGAATTCTTCCATGTTCACCTATCAGGCCATTAGAAATCTGCCTTTGATGATGTTTTTCTTCCTCCCCGTTTTTGCTTTTATCTTATACCTCCTTTTTATGAAGAAAAGGTATTATATAGAACATCTCATTCATGGGCTGCACCTTCATGCATTTGCATATTTTATTTATGGATTAGCCATTTTATTAATCAGTCTATTTTCTACAGCTGAAGAATGGATTATATTTCTAAGTTTTGTTTGGGTTAGCATTTATACCCTTTTCTCCATTAAAAGGCTGTACCAAAACAACTGGAGTAAATCTATCTTGAAATTTCTAATTTTAGGAATCTTCTATTTCACTCTATTAATTTTTGGCTTCCTTTTTGAACTTTACGTTTCATTTATTACTATTTGACATGTCACAGAAAATTGCCTTAAGTTGGAGCGGAGGAAAAGATGCCTGCTTAGCACTTCACATGCTGATGCAATCCAGTAATGTTGAAGTAGACCATTTGCATACAGTAATTGGAGAAGAAACTGACCGGGTTGGAATGCATGGCATCAAGAAAGAATTGATTGAAGCGCAGGCAAAATCATTAAACCTACCACTCAAAATAAGTCACCTACCGTCTGATAAAAGCAATAAGTCATATGACCAAGTGATGAGCGAATATGCTGAATATTGTAAAACAAAAGGCATTGACACCATTGCATTTGGGGATATATTCTTAGAAGATTTGAGACAATACAGAGAAGAAAGAATGGCAGAAACAGGCATAAAATGTGTATTCCCATTGTGGGGAAAAGGAACTAAAGCCGTTATTGAAGAATTTTTGGATCTAGGATACCAAACTAAAATTTGTGCAGGAGATGCATCAAAACTTAATAAATCCTTAATTGGGCAAACCATTAATCATCAACTCATTCAGAACTTAGGTGAGAATGTTGACCCATGTGGCGAAAATGGAGAGTTTCATACCTTTGCTTATAATGGGCCACTTTTTCAAAACTCAATAGAATTACAATTGCTTTCAATTCACTCTCATTTTTATGTTTATAAAATTGAGGATGACGGAAAAACCAAAGAAATGAGAAGTGAATTTTATTTTGCTGATTTTGAATAATGACTACTCGGCTTTACAGATTTTGAAAACCGAGCAGATCACCATTATTCCTTAATTATCTTTTCTACAATTCTATCTCCCTTCTTATCAGTAATAATCATAAAATATAGACCTTGTTCCCATGCAGACATGTTAATTGACTGTTTATTCTGGAACAACTCACTAAAGTAAAATTTTCGGCCGTCTGCAGCTAAGACAGATATTTCACGGATATCCTCTGAAGACTCAAAATCAATAAACAATTGATCTTGAACAGGATTAGGGTAAATATTCACGAGTCGATTTAAGGAATTTCGATTATTCAAAACCATGGCATCAATCGTCATAGTGGCAGTACTAGTTCCACAATCATTATAGGCTGTTAAGGTGACTTCAAACGGGCCTTCATTATCGTAAGTATACACTGGATTTTTATCAGTAACTATGCCCGAGCCATCTCCAAAATCCCATTCAAATAAATTAGAGTTTCTTGTTAAGTTTACAAATGTAATTTCACCGTCTTCAACTGAGACCGTAAAATCTGCAGAAGGTAAGCATTTTGTTAAATTTACGTTATACTCGAACTGTGAAGAACCACAATCATTGCTAACAGTGAGTTGGACTTGATAATTCTCAGCATTTTCATAAGTATGCACTGGGCTTTCTTCTGTTGAAATATCACTTCCATCTCCAAAATCCCATTCATAACTAGTACCACCCAAACTGCTATTGATGAAGTTCACTTCCAAATCATTAATTGACGCTGAAAGATTTGCACTTGGTAATCCATCAACATTATTAGAAAGAAAAGTTGTTAATGTTTCTCCATTTTCTAATTCTACCTTGCACCGGAAACGCATATCTGCCAATCCCGACAGCTCTGAATTTATTACAAGCTCAGCCGAATTCACACCTGAATAATCATTATTATTTGTTAAATTTTGGGGAACATCGCCATCTACAAGCTGCCATTGATAATTATTAACTTCAAAGCTCTCATCAACTTCCACTCTTAATCGAGCTTCTGCACCGCAAGAAGTAAAAACGGGGTGTTGCACAATTTTTTCTTCTATAGTAGGTCTAACTAAGAGTAATCCATTATTAATATCGCTAATTGCAACAATACCGCTGTCAAAATAAGGGTAGTTACTCCAACTTCCGCTAAAAGAAGTATTATTCCCTTGCGTAAAAGAATCAAAATAAGCTACCTCTCGCAAATCACCTTGGGCAATTCTTTTACCATCCAGAACTATCAACCCATTTGTGTAATTAGATTGAAAAATTAATGACCCCTTTGTGTATAAGTTATGATCAATAGCTGTTCTTTCTGATAAATATTCAGTTAGTAAAATTGGATTGTCTAGATTTCTTACATCCCAAATCAAAGTTCTGGTATTCAGCCCATTATTCAATTCATCTAACTCATCATTTGAAATAAAAAATTGATGGTCTTCGGTTAACCATCCTTGATGAGAATATGCCGATTGTGAATATCCCATTTTCGAAATCAACCTGGTATCTTCCTTGTCATTCACATTTGCAATTGTCACAGTATTCTCATTGGCATTGAAGCAAATCTCCATTCCTTGGTATTGCTGATCTGGGCCATTATAAATAACACATTGTCCATCATGAGTATAGCCATCTGAATCAAAACAACCTGCAAATTCAGGATTTTTTGGGTCTTGAATATTGACTATATGCAATCCCCCCTGACCACAATTATTACCTGCACCCCTGGCTCCTACTATATACGCAAATCCAGTTTCTTCATTGATCACCACATTATGGGCACTAGAAACACCAGCATAAACAGCATCCGCGCTAAACATTTGGATTGAACTATTTGCCTCTCTTAGTCTTGTTAAATCAAAGACCTGCATGCCGTGACCAGTATTATTATCAGCAACTACAAAAGCATGATTTTTGTAAACTTTAATATCTCTCCATGAACTGGGATTTCCTGATTGGCTTGGAAGTCTTCCAATAATCCTCGGGGAGGCTGGATTGCTGATATCAACAAAGACAGTCCCGTTTGTCTGCCCCATCAAAACATATTCCTTTCCAGAGGAGGGATCTGTCCAACCCCAAATATCATTTCCATCGACCCCGTTGGTACCTGATAACTCGGCATTATTCAGCCTAGCAAGATATTCTATTTGATTACAGTCATATCCTGCAGCCTTTCCATTTTCGCACGGGGTTTGGGCAAAAGAATAATTCAAAATTAGAATATAAGTCAATAGGAAAGTAAATATTTTGGCCATGATAGTTTATTTATAATATTGATTTAATAACGTTCTTGCAGCTTTAACAGAATGCTTATTGCCCTGTCTTACTTCATCTTCAAATTTGCTTAAATTTTTCAATACTTCAGGACTTTTGTAGAAGTTTTGTTTTAAAAAATGATGAATTGTCTGATGCATCCAATGAATTGCTTGTTCTTTTCTGTTTAATGCAAAATAACCCGTTTGCTTTTGTTCTACTTGAAATTTATCTAATAACTGAAAAATCTCAACCAGCCCTTCACTATTCACTGCTGAACAAGTCTTTACCTCAGGTACCCATCCATTTTCATTTGCAGGAAATAAATGTAAAGCATTTTGATATTCTTTTTTGGCCTTTTGAGCTCTATCAATGTTGTCTCCATCTGCTTTATTAATCGCGATGGCATCAGCCATTTCCATTATTCCTTTTTTAATGCCTTGCAATTCATCGCCAGCCCCTGCTAGCATCAGTAACAAAAAGAAATCAACCATGTTTTTAACGGAGGTTTCAGACTGACCTACACCTACTGTTTCAATCAGAATAAAGTCATATCCGGCTGCTTCACAAAGTAACATTGTTTCCCGGGTTTTGTGCGCTACTCCTCCTAATGCATCTCCTGATGGTGAGGGTCTTATGAAAGCATCTGCAGATCGACTAAGTTTTTCCATTCGTGTTTTATCACCCAAAATACTACCTCCTGTTTTTTGACTGGAGGGATCTATGGTTAGAACAGCCAACTTCTTTTTGTTCTCAAGTACAAGTTGTCCAAATACCTCAATAAATGTACTTTTCCCAACCCCCGGAACTCCGGTAATTCCTATCCTGAACGATTTTCCAGTATAGTCATAAATCTTATCTATCAATTGAGCGGCTAACTCATTATCACTGTCCAGAGTACTTTCAACAAGGGTGATAGCTCTACTTAATCCTACCCTACTGCCAGAAAGCACACCTTCTTGATATTCTTCTAAAGATAATCTTCTTCGTTTTTTCAATCTATATTTTCTTTAAACCCAAAAGTTAAGATGCAAAACGTCTAAAGTATAATTTTTTTACATATAATTGTTAAATTCAATTAATTATTATAATTTTACTATTCAGATAAAAAGTTTAACTATTTTAATATAGGATGAAAGGGAGTATATTCAAAAACATATGGATAGATTCAATTTTAGCAACGGCATTTATTTTCGTTGTAATCTTTGGGTTATTTTCTTTAATCAATGTTTTTGATGCTATTGATCCAATTGGAGAGGCTTTAGAAGATGTAGAGTTCAATGACATTGTATACTCCACATTAAGGGAAGATCCCTCAGCTGATGATAACGTGGTTCTTGTGAACATCGGGAGGCTTCCTCGGCATATGATAGCTGAACAAATAAGAATCATCAATAAATACAATCCTAAGGTAATTGGATTGGACACTTTTTTTCCTTTTTCAAAAGGAGAAGCTCAAGACTCTGCACTGGTCAATGCAATAAGTGAAGTAGACAATATTGTTATGGCTACCAAACTTGAGCGATATAATGAGCTCAATGTAGTAGATTCCTTAAAATTATCTGCAGAAAAATTCAGGGTACATGCAGAAGATTTCGGCTTTGCAAATCTAGTGACAGGAGAAGGAGTGACACAGGAAGATGTAAAAACATGCCGTTCCTTTGTTCCCAAAGATTACTTATACTCTAAGGATAGCACTCATTTATTCTTCGCTGTGAGGCTAGCACAATATCTTGCACCTGAAAAAGTGGAGCGTTTTTTGGAAAGGGATAACGAAACAGAATACATCAACTATAAAGGAAATGCAATGGGCAGCGAGACCAATTTTGCTCCTACCTTTTTTGCTTTGGATATTCCAGATGTTTTTAATGAGAATTTCGTTCCTGAGTTAATAGAAGGAAAAATAGTAATCTTTGGTATGCTTGGTGAATATTTTGGTGACCCGTATACGATAGAGGACAAATATTATACTCCTTTAAATGAGAAATATGCTGGCCGAGGAAAACCTGATATGTTTGGAGCTGTAATTCATGCCAATATCATTTCTATGATTTTAGATGAGGATTACGTTTATAAACTTGAAGAACATTACCAGATCATAATTGCAGTTTTACTATGCTATTTGAATGTTGTGGCATTTATGTGGGTTTACTATCGTTTAAAAAATTGGTATGATGGTATAACCAAAGTAGTTCAACTGATAGAGTTATTGCTTATATTAGGAGCAATTATCTATAGCTATCATCTGTTTAACATTAATTTGGAATTAACACTTGCAATGGGTGTTGTGGCAGTAGTGGGTGACTCCTTGGAAGTATATAATGGAGTAGTAAAAAATATGTTTACCAAAGAAGGTAGAAGAGAATTATTTAGTGTAAACAAAAGTGAGATCGACAAAGTAGAAATCAATTAAATCAATTATTATGAAATCTTTAATCAAAATTGTAGTGGTGGCATTGTGGCTAGGTAATTACGCTGCCAATGCGCAAAGTTACGTATTTAAGGTCCTGGCCAATAAAGGTGATAATTCTGTTAAGTTGGAAGGAGCTGATTGGACAAAGCTGAAAACTGGTCAGTCATTAAATTCTGGAGATGAGCTAAAATTATCAGAAGAAGCATATTTAGGTTTGATGCATAATTCAGGCAAAACTTTAGAAGTAAAAACCCCTGGTTCTCATACCGTTTCAGGTTTGGCAGCAAACTTAAAAAGTAAAAACACAAGTGTGGCCAGTAAATATGCTGACTTTGTGATGAACAAGATGAGTGATGATGAAGGTAGCGGAGATTACAGAAAAAGTCTAGGAGCTACAGGAGCCGTAGACAGAGCTTTGGCGAGTGGTGCTTCTATTAAAATAATGGCTTTAAGCTCAAGTGAAATCATCAATGATGAAGTAATTCTTCGATGGAATGAGCCGAAGCAAGAGGGAGAAATAGAAGGTTTATCTTATGAATTGACATTCAGCAACCTTTTTGATGAAACCATTGCCACTGAAACGGTCGATAAGACTTCTTACTTATTGGATAGAAGTAAAGAACCATTTGCTGGTCAAAACTTCATTAAAGTGAAAGTTCAGGTTAAAGGTGAAGATTTGAAATCTGATGATTATGCTATTACCATTAAGCCAGAGGAAGAAACGGCAGAAATAAAAGAAATACTTGAACAGCTCAAAAGTGAGATAGAAGGCGAATCTGCTATGGATAAATTAGTGATGGCGGCTTTCTATGAAGACAATGATTTACTTTTGGATGCTTTAACAGCATACGAGCAAGCCATCCAAATGGCACCAAGTGTACCGGTTTTTGAAAAAGCTTATGAAGATTTCTTAATCAGAAATGGTTTTACGAACTGATATTAAAACCAAAACTAAACTAAAGAAGGAAGCCTGAAAAGTGCTTCCTTTTTTTATGCCAATAATTCCATATCTCTAATGAGGATTTTTCTTCTATCGAAGTTGATGATGTTTTAAAACTTTTTATAAATACATAAGTAATAATTAGGAGTTAAGGATAAATTTATATAATTTAACCTTACAAATAAATTAACACCTTAAAATCAAAGCCTTATGTTAAAAAGAATTTACATTCTAGGATTTGCCATCATGTTTTTCAGTTGCACGAAGGAAGAACATTTTGATTTAATTCTAGATACCCAAAACAATGAT
This sequence comes from uncultured Marivirga sp., assembly GCF_963974845.1. Taxonomy (NCBI): domain Bacteria; kingdom Pseudomonadati; phylum Bacteroidota; class Cytophagia; order Cytophagales; family Marivirgaceae; genus Marivirga; species uncultured Marivirga sp. Next base: position 487,574 of record NZ_CAXBEQ010000001.1, on the reverse strand, counting down.
AAGTTTGCTGTAAATATTGAACAAGCTGACTCAATCGCAGAGAATATTAATTTTCTGATTGATCAAAAGGATGATCAAAGCAAGCGAGGCGGTCAAGAATTCATAAATAAATCAGTAACGGAAGTTATTCCAGTAAAAAATAAAGAAAATGAACTTTCATTTTATACCATTAATTTTAAAGAGGGTGGTTGGGTTTTATTGGCAAGTGACAAAAGAGTAAATCCCATTTTAGCTTATTCTGAAGATGGAAGCTTTAACCCTGAAAAAGCAAAAACAGCAAATGGCATTTCTTTTTGGATGGATAAAGCTTACGATACAATAAATGAACTTAAAAAGAACAAAGAACAATCTTTAAAACTCAAAAAATTATGGGGAAATATTCAGGTTGGAGGCTTTTCTAATGCATTGCCTAATGGAAGGCCAATGGATGAACCTGACTGTTCCAATTATACCGAATTTAATGAAAAACTGTTAACCTTTCCATTTAAGTGGAGACAAGGAGGTGGTTTTAATGATGCTTTACATATAATACAATGTGATGATAACACCTCAACAAGAGCGGTAGCAGGATGTGTACCTATTGCCATTGCTCAAGTAATGCGATATCATGAATTTCCTACTAATTATAATTGGGGAAACATGAGTAACACAGTGGGTAATACTACTTCAGCAAATTTTATTTTAGATATTCATAATGCAATTGATAATAGATGGTGGAACGAACCCTCTTACAGTTGTGAAACTGCATCAGAGGCAGTTACAGGCGTTGGAAGCAACAAAGATAAATCACTTATTTTTACTGGCGATTTTGGTTACTCATCCGCAACTCAGTCCTCATTTATTGGTGGTACTGTAAGAGTGGAACTAAATAATAATAGACCTGTTATTCTATCAGGTAGTAGCAGTACGGGTGGTCACATGTGGGTTACAGAAGGATATCAATTATATACTTATCATTATGATGACTGTACGGGTACTAGTATAGCCTATTATCGAATGAACTGGGGTTGGGGATCAAGTTCAGATGGTTTCTATTCATCAAGTTTTGATCCTTCAGGCAATAATGGACCTTATAATTCTAATCAAAAAATGATTTATAATATACGACCTTAAAAGATTTTATTATTACATAATTCCACAATCAACTAACCTTTAAAGTAATTTTTAATTAAAAGACAAATAAGATGAAAACTCAATTTTTAATACTTGCAATTACAATACTATCCATGAGTTGTAAAGAAGATAATATTACTAATGACAGAATTGAAATCGATATGTATTTTTCATTAGTAGATCAAAATGGAAATGATTTATTGGATCCCAACAATGCAAATCATATTAAGGAGTCAGATATTAAATTAACTTACTTCATGGACTCCTCTTTACAAAATCCAGAATCTAGTAAAGAATTACGCTTTTTAAATGAAAAAAAAGATGGTCTTTATATGTTAAGTTTAGTGCCTAATCATACAGACAATTATGAAAAACCAATTACACATGTTGAATGGGGAGATTTCAAAAAAGACACCTTAAAAGCATCAGTTGCGAGAAGTCAGGGTATTCTTGCGTTTGCCAAAGTATGGTTAAATAATGAGCTTATTTATGATCCGAGCGATCGTGAATTGGAAGATGGATATTACAATATCATACAACTCAATATTGAATAGAAATTTATTTTAGAGTAGAATTACTTTTTAACTTCAATTAAAAAATCAATAGCGAAACATAATTTTAATAATAATTTAATAAAATTGGTTCAGAACCTAAAAAGGAAGCTTTTGAAGGCTTCCTTTTTTTATGCCAATAATTCCATATCTCTAATGAGGATTTTTCTTCTATCGAAGTTGATGATGTTTTTCTCTCTCAGTTCATTTAAAATAGTGGTAACAGTTTGCCGAGAAGTACCCGTCAAAGCGGCTATATCTTTGTGGGTTAAATGACTGGGAATCATCATTTCAAAACCGATTTTTTTTCCTTTTTCATTCGCCTCATCTCTAAGAAACTCTACAATTCGAGTACGAGCATCTTTAAAAACTAAAGACTCCAATCTCCTTTCCGTTTTACGCAAACGCAGTCCAATCAATTTCATCATTTTAAAACTTAAAGGCTGGTTGTTGGCCATCAAATTTTTCATGTCATCCAATGTCATGGGACAAACAATAGTCCCTGCATCCATGGCCTGAGCAAAATCCTGCCTTTTATCCTCACCAGTCAAGGCCAACTCACCAAAAATCTCTCCTTTGCTTAAAATCGCTTTAACTGATTCCTTTCCGTCTTCCAAATAAGAGCCGATTTTTATCCTTCCCTCCGCTATCATATAAATATAATTAGAAGAATCCTCCGGGAAATAAACAAACTCTTCCTTCTTGAATTTCGTCATGGGATGATCGTCTTCTATGCCTTCAATTTTATGTGGGCAAAGAATGTTAAACAAATCAACATTTTCAAAATACCATAGTTGAGTAGAATCTGCCATATTACTTGGAGTTAGGAATTGTAATAATTGTTACTAAATCTAATTTTATACTTTACGGAACTAAACAAAAATAAGTTCATAATCATTACTTTTGCAACAGGGTAAAATATTCCTACTTCAAAAAATTGAAATCCTAATTAACAAAATATGTATTTATATATTAAGTCTTTGCATATCATTTTTGTAGTCACATGGTTTGCAGGATTATTTTATATCGTTAGGCTTTTTATTTATCAAACTGAGGCACTCCAAAAGTCTGAACCTGAAAAAGGTATTCTACATGCCCAACTTAGTAAAATGGCAAGGCTCTTATGGAATGTGATTACCTGGCCTTCGGCTATTATCACCTTGATTTTAGCTACAACTTTACTGATTCTACAACCCGTTTGGTTGCAACAACCCTTTATGCACATTAAACTAACTTTTGTGTTTTTCCTTTATTTATACCATTTCTCCTGTCATTATATTTATAAAAAACTCCAAAAAGGAGAAATCAAATACAGTTCTACACAGTTAAGAATTTGGAATGAGGTGGCAACTCTTTTTCTGGTTGCCGTAGTATTCTTAATAGTACTTAAAAATGAGCTCGACTGGATTTGGGGCACGATAGGCTTTATCAGTTTTGGAGTTTTATTAATGGTGGCTATTAAAATTTACAAGGCTTTAAGAGAGAAATAGTAATTAATAATTTGCAATTAACAAAAATGAATAAATTTAAATCTAGTATTCTGTTCACACTTACAAGCTTAATCTTAGTGGCTTGTGGTTTAGAAAATCAAAAAAATAAAAAAGCTGAATTTCCTGTTTTGGGAAGAAAGCAATACGTGGAAAAAATTGTAGATGGAAAAACCGTAACCGACACCGTTGACCATACAATTCCAGATTATAAATTAGTTAATCAGGACAGCAATTGGGTAACTCCAGAGACTTTTGAAGGCAAAGTTTACGTAGCAGATTTCTTTTTTACTTCCTGCCCAACTATTTGTCCGACCATGAAAAAGGAAATGTTAAGGGTGTATGAAGCTTACAAAGAAAATGATGAGGTTGGAATAATATCTCACACTATTGATCCCGAATATGATACGGTTGCCTTGCTCAAAGATTTTGCTGAAAAACTAGATGTTAAGGCTCCAAAATGGAATTTCGTAACAGGAGAAAAAGAGGAAATTTATGAGCTGGGCCAGAAAGGCTATATGGTTACTGCCATGGAAGATGAGAATGAAGAAGGTGGCTACCTCCATAGTGGAGCTTTTGTTTTAGTAGATAAGGAAAGAAAAATCAGGGGGGTGTATGACGGCACTCGTTCTGAAGAAGTTGATAAATTGATCACGGATATTGAATTACTTTTGGCCACTTATGATGAGAAGTAAATATTCATCATTTAGTGATCTCATTATTAAATTTACTAAAAGCTGTCAGCTTTGTAATTAATATGAAATGATAAAAATGGAAGTACTTCAAAACTTTTATTCAATGAAACCTGACAGGTTTCCTATCAGACTGAGATTTATAAAGTCTTGGCAATTATTAATTATAATTTTTATTCCAATTATATCTTCCTGTGGTCGATATGAGGAATTTAAAAATTCTGCCACGGCAGACTATTCCAGTGAAAAAATGCAGAAGTACGCCAAGTATATGGTACAAGGAAAGCAGCTTTACACTACTCATTGCAGCAATTGCCATCAGGAAAAAGGGGATGGTTTAGGCAAGCTTTTTCCGCCTTTGGGTGAATCTGATTATATGTTGGAGGATATTCCAAGAAGTATTTGCGCAATAAAAAATGGATTAAAGGGAGAAATTATAGTGAATGGAAAAACCTATAATCAAGCAATGCCAGCCTTGGATCGATTGACCAATTTGGAAATAGCTGAGATTTCAACCTACATCTATAATAGCTGGGGAAATGAGACAGGAATGATTGAGCTGGAAACAGTTGAAGAGTCACTCTCCAACTGTCAATAACGTTATTTTAAATATTCTTGAGCCTCAGCAATACTTTTTTTCATTTTTTCACTCACCTCAGAAATGGAAGATTTTTGCTTTTTGAGATACTCCATTTTTTCAGCATCGGACATATTTTCCATTCTAGGATCGTAATTACGCATCCAGTTCATCATAGCTTTGTCAGATTCTTCTAAAGCAATAATCAAAGTTTGGATGGTTTCTTGCTTACTTTCGCTTACTGAATCTTTTTTACTTCTTAGCGATTTTTTCAGTTTCATAATGTCATCCATTTTAGGCATTACTTCATCATGAATGGCGATTGTCTCAGACTTTAATTTTTCAACTTCTTTTTCTTTTGATTCACAACTCATTAAAAAGCTGATCATTAAAAGTGCACTTATTCTTAGTATAGCGTTCATTATTTTTGATTAGATTTTTTAAACGGATACGTTGAAAAAAAGCCGAGGTTCTTAAAAAAATGAATTAAGGCAATGATTTATAAAAAATAGTTTTGTCTTCATCTGAACTATAGATATAACAGTTCGGAAATTTATATAAATAGCTACAAACCGCTAAGTCTTTCAAGGCATAAAGTGCATGAAAAAAAGAAAGTGATAGTAAAACAAAAAGCCAAACTCCAGTAGCATAAAAAGCAGTCATCAATGGAATCACAGAAAACAAGAAAAATGTGAAAGCGCAAATTAGGAAATAGCTCTTTTTACTTAAAACAAAATCATTGGCTTGAACATTAAAGCGGAATAGATTCCAGTTCCATCTGAAATTAATTGTTTTAGCTCCAAAGAATTTAAAAGACAGCGCATGCACTAATTCATGTAAAACAGGACTAATTAGAAGAGAAAGTAAAAGGCCACCCGTCAAACCAACTATCCAAATTCTATGCTCAATCTCTGCTACGTTGTTTGATAAGGACATGTAGACGCCAGCCAGCAAGCCAACGAATAGATAAACCCAGTAAATCCTTGTCACAGAATTTTTCCTTCGAATAAAAGTAGATATGAATAAAAGCCATTCTGAGCTATCCATGATGGATAACACATTTTTATATTGGCTTTTATTTTTTAACAACTCTGGACTCATCTTCACATAAATGTACGTGAAAATTAGCATGAAGATTAATAGACAATGTTAAGCTTTAGTGAATTTTAGATGTAGATGGATACAAAAAAAAACAGCTGCCTTGAAACAGCTGTTTTTTCTCAATTTTTTACCCCTTAAAATGGAGAACTAAAACTTATTTCTTTTCTTTGACTGGCTTCTCATCTAAATCTTCACCATTAATTTTGGCCCTGATTTTAGTTTCCAGTTCCTCCATCAATTCTGGATTATCAAGAATTAATGATTTTACAGAATCTCTTCCTTGTCCTAATTTATTGTCCATATAAGAAAACCAAGAGCCTGCTTTCTTTATCACATCAAGTTCTACACCCAAATCGATGATCTCCCCTACTTTGGAAATGCCCTCTCCGTACATAATGTCAAATTCTACGACTTTAAATGGAGGAGCAACTTTATTTTTCACTACTTTAACTTTCACTCGGTTACCGGTGATATTATCAGGCCCTTCCTTAATACTTCCAATTCTTCTAATATCTAAACGAACAGAAGCATAGAATTTCAAGGCATTACCCCCAGTTGTAGTTTCAGGATTACCGAACATTACGCCTATCTTTTCCCTTAACTGGTTAATAAAAATACAAGAACAGCCTGTTTTGCTGATAGCGCCAGTCAGTTTTCTCAATGCCTGAGACATTAATCTTGCTTGAAGGCCCATTTTACTGTCCCCCATTTCGCCCTCCAATTCACCTTTTGGAACCAAGGCTGCAACAGAGTCGATCACTACTATATCTAAGGCACCAGACCGAATTAAATGTTCGGCAATCTCAAGCGCCTGTTCCCCACTATCTGGCTGAGATATCAACAAATTCTCTGTATCGATACCTAGTTTCTCTGCATAAGATTTATCAAAAGCGTGCTCAGCATCAATAATAGCAGCCATTCCACCTGCTTTCTGCGCTTCAGCAATACAGTGCATGGCCAAGGTAGTTTTACCTGAAGACTCTGGGCCATAAACCTCAATTACCCTTCCTCTTGGAATTCCTCCTATCCCTAACGCAATATCTAGTCCTAATGAACCAGTATGAATGGAAGGTACATCTACAACCTTTTCATCACTTAACTTCATCACGGAACCTTTCCCGTAAGTTTTATCTAGTTTATCAATTGTTAGTTGTAATGCTTTTAATTTTTCGCTTTTTTCGCTCATCTTTAATTTTTTCTATAGGGCTTATTTGTAAATTGCTGCATCGAATTTAGCAGGAAAAGAATCAATTGCCAAATGCTTAAGCCTTGCTTTACAACTAAATTTTATGAGTAATAAATTTATTAGTGTTTTCATCATCATTTTAGGCTTTAGTGTTAATCCGTTGATGGCTCAATTGGATAATACAGGCTTTGAGCAAAGGATAAAAAAAGACAGTACGATTGAAGATCCATTCAGCTTTTCATTAAGGGTTTTGTCATTCAATAAGAATAATGAATATTTCAATAGAATTGTAAAAGGATATACATTATTTGGTACTCGTTTTATTCCAAGTATCGGCTATCAACTAAATGAACAAGTGAATATACAAGCTGGTGTATTTCTCCAAAAAGACTTTGGGAATAACAATTTGACCTATTCTATCCCTTATTTCAGTATTTTATATAATTGGAACCACAGTCAATTAATTTTTGGAAATTACAATGGTTCAATTCATCACAGAATGTTGGAACCGCTTGAAGATTTTGAAAGGCTTTTAGTAGATGCACCTGAAAACGGTTTGCAATACTTATACAATACAGAAAGAATCTTTTTTGATGCCTGGATCAATTGGGAGAAAATGATTTATCAGGATTCTCCTTTTAAAGAGGAAGTTTCTGGGGGCTTGGTAAGTCAATATGATCTATTTAAGGAAAATGGTAATACGGCCTCACTCCATTATCAATTTAGAGGCTATCATAAGGCTGGTCAGATTGATGCTCTAAGAGGCCAGCCCTTAATTACTCGATTTAATAATGCAATTGGCTTATCATTCGAAAGCAAGACTAAGAATGGCTTTGTTCACGGCCATAAATGGGAAGGCTATTTTTTACATTATATCGACAATAGTCCTCAGTTTCGTTTACCATATACTCAAGGTTACGGTTATTATCTTAATGGAACCTTGGAAACATCCGTTGGAGACTTCATGCTTAGCTATTGGCAAGGAGATCATTTCTATTCCTACAAAGGGGGAAGACTATATCAGTCCTACACCACAGATCCTAACTCAAGATTTTTTGAAGACGAAAGAAAACTTTTAATTCTAAGGCTAATGAACGAATTTAATATTGGCGAGTCCTCTACCCTCCTACTAAGATTTGAACCGTACTGGGACTTTAACAATCGTTCAATTGAATTCTCTCACGCCATTTACTTCAATATTTTCAAAACTATACCCATCAATAAAAAGAATAGATGAAATCCATTTTCAGGAAAATATTATTGCTCGCCTGTTCAATAGTCTTGATTATTATTGTGGTAAAATGGGACTTAATTCGGTATGGCTGGCAACAAGGGAAAGGCCAATTTACTATCATGTATAAAGCTAAGCCTCTAGAATTTTATTTAGGAAGTTCTAATTATCCTGATTCCTTAAAACAAAAAATCAGATTAGTACAAGAAGTCAAATTTTTTGCACAAACTGAATTAGGATTTGAATCGGAAGGACAGTACCAAAAAATGTTTGACCAGCAAGGAAAAGAATTAATGTGGGTTGTCACTGCGGCTTATCCTTATCAACTGGAAAGCTATGAATGGAAATTTCCGATTTTAGGGAAAGTGGCTTATAAAGGATTCTTTATTGAGAAGGAGGCATTAAGATTAGAGCAAGAAATGAAGACCCAGGGCTACGATGTTAGATTGCGCACCGCCAGTGCCTGGTCAACCTTAGGCTGGTTAAATGACCCTTTATTAAGCAATGTCCTAACCTACGACACCGGCAGACTAGCAGAATTGATTTTTCATGAATTAACGCACGACAAAATATTCATTAAAGACAGTGTTGATTTCAATGAAAACCTAGCCTCTTTTTTCGGGCAAGAATTCACCAAAATGTTCTTTGAACACCAGAAGATAAAGTTTAAGCCTGCGTATGAATCCTATTTAGCTCAGCTGCAGGACAGACATCATTTGAATCAATTTGTAAGGGAATATTTGCCGAAATTCGATAGTATGTATGAAAGAATTGATGGTTTTAGTACTACGGAAAAAGAAAACCAGAAATATTACTTTTTTGAAAAGTTTAGAAAGGAACTAAGCCAAGAAAGATTTAAAAGTTCAAAATACGCTGAGTTTCCGAGCAGCCAGATTGAGATTAATAATGCCTACCTTCTCTCATTCAGACGTTATTCCGGTCATCAGCAGTTATTAGAACAAGAATTAAAAGTACAATTCAATGGTGATATTTTAAAGATGTTGAATTTTTATCAAGAAAACTTCAATTCTTTATAAAGAATGTATCCTTAAGTTTAATTAGATATTAAGAAATTGTTATTACCATTTTAATCGCTTAATTTATAAATATTTTTATCGAATTTAGCCTAAAATAAAAAAAGCAACTAACCATGGGAAACAAGCAAAGCCATAAAGTGCTTGTCGTTGATGATGAATCAGACATTCTTGAGTTATTGGAGTATAACCTCACCAAGGAAGGCTATGAAGTAAAAACGGCTCAGGATGGAAAAACGGCAGTTGAAAAAGCTCAAAAATTCCAACCCCAATTGATTTTATTGGACATTATGATGCCCAACCAAGATGGAGTAGAAACTTGCCGTCAACTCAGAGAAACTCCAGAGGCAGCCAATGCATTTATTATTTTCTTGACGGCAAGGTCGGAAGAGTATTCGGAAGTGGCTGCCTTTGAAAATGGTGCAGATGATTACATTACAAAGCCCATTAAGCCACGTGCATTGATGAGCCGGATAAACGCATATTTTAGGCGTGATGTCAAAAAACAAAAAGACAGTAATAAAATCACCATTGGTAATTTAATGATAGATCGTACGAGCTATACGGTTACTGTGGATGGCAAACAAGTATCCTTACCGAAAAAAGAATTTGAACTATTATACTTTTTGGCCCAAAACCCTAATAAAGTATTCAATAGAGATGATTTATTGCAAAATATTTGGGGTTCTGACGTTTATGTTTTGGCCAGAACGGTTGATGTTCACGTGCGTAAAGTCAGAGAAAAAGTTGGGGATGGTTATATTTCCACTGTGAAGGGAGTTGGTTATAAGTTTGATATGGAATAAATTTGCTATATGCTTTTTAATTCCAGAGGGGTTTCCATTTTATTAGCGCTATCAATTGGCATTGTAACAACTGCTTTCCTAAGCTTGTTGGAAGGAATAAGTACTACAGCCCTCATCTTGACATTTATTTTGGCCTCCTCTTCGTCATACTTACTTATAAGCATAGTATTGGAATTTCTTTTTTTCAAGGAAATCAATAAGTTATATGAAGTGTTTAATAAATTAGGTGAAAAAGATTACTCCTTTGTGAATGATATTGAAACCCAGAAATCATTCAATCCTTTAAGAAAAATTAATCAGGAAATTTTCAGCTATGCTGCTAACAAACAGCAAGAAATTGATGAGTTGAAGAGAATGGCGACCTATAGGCGAGAATTTTTGGCTGACGTTTCCCACGAATTAAAAACCCCAATTTTTGCAGCGCAAGGGTTTGTTTACACTCTTCTCGATGGCGCTGTTAAAGACAAGAAAGTAAGGGGTAAGTTTCTAAAAAAAGCTGCTAAGAGCTTAGATGGCTTAGAGATGTTGGTAAATGACCTGCTAACACTTTCTCATATAGAAGCAGGTGAAATTAAGATGCATTTTGAAGAAATTGATTTATTGGCTTTGGTGGAAGATGTATTTGATCAATTTGATGGAAAAGTTGATAAAAAAAATATGGATTTACAATTTGATAAGCCATACGAACCTCCAATTAATGTCATTGCAGATTACCAGCGGATTTATCAAGTAATTGTCAATTTGATCTCCAATGCCATCAAATATTCCGATGAAAACACCGAAATTGCAGTTGGTTTTGAAATAACTGAAAAAGATGTAACGATAGCCATACAAGACCATGGTGCTGGAATATCCCCAGAGCACATTAAAAGAATATTTGAAAGGTTCTACCGGATTGATAAAAGCAGGTCAAAAGAAAGGGGTGGCACTGGCTTAGGCTTAGCTATTGTAAAGCACATCATTGAGGCTCATGGCTCATCTGTTTCTGTTACAAGTACTGTGGGAAAAGGCTCCTTATTTAGCTTCAAACTTCCTGTAAAAAAGACCCCTGAACCATTAGTTTCCGTATTGGAAGATGATTCTGAGACAGAATAAAGTTATCTTTGTGGCAATATAAAATTTACAATGTATTACAAAGCATTAAACCCTCTGATTATAAAAGAGTCAGACGACTATATTTTTATCAATAAACCGCCCTTTGTTTCTACATTGGCAGACAGGAACGATACTGTGACCATATTGTCATTAGTCAAAAAATACAATGATGATTATCAGATCTGCCACAGATTGGACAAGGAAACATCTGGCGTCTTGTTGGTGGCAAAAAATCCAGAAGCCTACAGAAATGCCTCGATCCAATTTGAACATAGACAAGTTGACAAAACCTATCATGCTATAGTAGATGGCCTTCATCAATTTCAGGAGGTAGAAGTTAATTTGCCATTGCATACTACAGCTTCAGGATATGTGAAAATCTCTCACAGAAAAGGCAAGAATGCTTCAACTAAATTCAACACCATAAAAACATTTAAGAAGCATTCTCTCATTGCTTGTAAACCTGAAACCGGTAGGATGCATCAAATTAGGGTTCATTTAGCATCTTTAAATGCCTCCATAACTGGAGACGAAACCTATGGGGGGCAGGCACTCTTTCTTTCTTCCATAAAAAAAAGCTTTAATGCTGGAAAAGGAGATGAAGAACAACCCATTATCAAAAGATTTGCTCTACATGCATTAAACATAAGCTTAACTGATGTAAAGGGTAAAGTCATAAGTGCAGACGCCCCCTATCCTAAAGATATAGAAGTAGCATTAAAACAATTAGAAAAAAACAGGTGATATAAATAATCACCATTATTAAGGTAAAATAAATAATATCCTCACCTTCAAAGAGTAATTCATTGCGATTTTTTTCGTAGGATGTTGTTTTTCAATTAATAAGCATCTATCTTTGTGTCCCTTTTAGCGGATAGTTCGCCCGATCATAAATGTTTACTATCTGTAAAAAGCTAATTAATAAGGAGTTAAGAACTAACAAAAAGAAAAAATAGTGGATACGCTTAGTTACAAAACCATCTCGGCAAACAAAGCCACAGTTGAAAAAGACTGGGTTGTAGTAGATGCTGCAGGAAAAGTATTAGGTAGATTTGCCAGCGATGTAGCCAAAATTCTTCGTGGTAAAAATAAACCAAGTTTTACGCCTAATGTTGATTGTGGTGATAACGTGATTGTTATCAATACAGACAAAATCATTATGACCGGCAAAAAGTGGGATGATAGAACGTATCAGACTTACACAGGATACCCTGGTGGTCAGCGTGAAATCACTCCTCGTCAGTTGAAAGCAAAATCTTCTACTTTATTAGTAGAAAGAGCTGTAAGAGGTATGTTGCCGAAAAATAGATTGGGTAGAGAATTGTTTAGAAATCTTTATGTGTATGAAGGTGCTGAACATGGACACGAAGCTCAAAAACCTAAAGTTAAAGAAATCTAAAAAATCAATAGATGGAAATTATAAACACCATTGGTAGAAGAAAAACATCTGTTGCTAGATTGTACATGCAGTCGGGCAAAGGTGCTATTACCGTTAATACAAAAGACGTTAAGGATTATTTCCCAACTGAAATTCTTCAAGCAATCGTTAATCAACCATTTGCCACAACAAAAACTGAAGGTTCTTTCGACCTTAAGGTAAATGTTGATGGTGGTGGTGTTGCAGGACAAGCAGAAGCAGTACGATTGGCAATCTCTCGTGCACTTTGTGAGCTTGACCCAGAACACAGGCCAGCATTGAAAGCAGAAGGCTTCCTTACTAGAGACCCGAGAATGGTTGAACGTAAGAAATACGGAAGAAGAAAAGCGAGAAGAGCATTCCAGTTCTCTAAACGTTAATTTTTACAAACAATATAAATATAAAAACTTATGGCTAAGCTTGAGTACAACGACTTACTTGAAGCTGGTGTCCATTTCGGACACTTAACAAGAAAGTGGGATCCAAAAATGGCTCCTTACATTTTCATGGAGCGTAATGGCATCCACATTATCGACTTGAATAAAACATTGGCTGCTTTGGACGAAGCATGTCATGCCATCAAAAACCACGTTCGTTCTGGTAAAAAAGTTCTTTTTGTTGCAACAAAAAAACAAGCTCAGGACATCGTGATGGAAGAGGCAAAAAGATTGAACATGCCTTATGTTGTGGATAGGTGGCAAGGTGGTATGATGACCAACTTTGCAACTATCAGAAAGTCATTGAAGAAATTGGCTAACATCGATAAAATGCAAAAAGAAGAATCATATCTTAATCTTGCAAAAAGAGAAAGATTAATGATTCAGCGTGAAAAAGAAAAGATGGAGAGAGTATTAGGTGGTATTGCTGACTTAAACAGAATTCCATCCGCGCTATTTGTTATCGATATTAAAAGAGAGCACATTGCAATTAAAGAAGCTCAGAAATTAAATATCCCTGTTTTTGCAATGGTGGATACTAATTCTGATCCTACTCAAGTTGATTATCCAATTCCAGCTAATGATGATGCTTGGAAATCAATCAGCTTAATCTTGAAATCTTTCGGTAAAGCTATAGAAGAAGGCTTAATGGAAAGAAAGCAAGAGAAAGATGATGCTAAAATGAAACAAGCAGAGGAAGAGAAAAAAGCAGTTGATACTAAAGAAGATGCTCCGAAAAAAGAGACTTCAGAAAAATCTGCTGAATAAACCTTCTAATGAACAATATTGAATAAATCAATAAATTGAACATCGGACTAGATTCGGTGTTCATTTTTTTATTCTAACCTATTCTACATATTTAACATTAAATCTAAAATCAAATAAGCATGGCTATTACAGCACAAGAAGTAAAAAAGCTTAGAGAAATAACAGGTGCCGGCATGATGGATTGCAAAAAGGCATTGACTGAGGCTGATGGTGATTTTGACAAAGCCATTGAGTTTTTAAGAAAAAAAGGTCAGAAATTATCTGAAAAAAGAGCTGACAGAGAAACGACTGAAGGAAATGTATTCATCAAAACTAATGATGACCAAACTCAAGCTTTCTTGATTTCTTTAACTTGTGAAACTGACTTCGTTTCAAAAAATGAGGACTTCCAAAAATTTGGACAAGAAATTATAGAGAAAGTTGCTACTGAAAAACCAGCAGATATGGATGCTTTAAAAGCAATCCCTTACCAAGACATTACTATTGGTGAGAAAGTTATTGAAATGGTGGGTAAAATCGGTGAGAAAATCGAAATCAGTCATTACGAGACCCTAACTGGGGAGAAAGTAGTTTCATATGTTCATGCTGGTGCTAAATTAGGCGTATTGGTTGCATTGAAAAATACTGATGGTGTTGACGTAACTGATGCAGGAAGAGATGTTGCTATGCAAATTGCTGCAATGAATCCTGTTGCAGTTGACAAAGACGGTGTAGATGCAACTACTATCGAAAAGGAAATCGAAATAGGAAAAGAAACTGCTCGTCAGGAAGGTAAGCCAGAGGAAATGCTGGAAAAAATTGCTACTGGTAAATTGAATAAATTCTTTAAAGAGAATACTTTATTACCACAAGCTTTCGTAAAAGATAATAAAACTTCAATTGCTCAATACTTAGATTCAGTAAATAAAGGAATGACTGTTACTGAATTCAAAAGAGTAGCGATTGGATAAAGTAATTTCTAGAATCTAGATTTAAGATTCAAGATAATCGACAAAGCCTTTGGATATAAATCCAAAGGCTTTTTTTGCTTCAAGAGTTATGTAATAGCAGAAGATTTCGAATTATTTCAATAATCGTTCAATCTGTGCTTTAGGAATAGTCCTCAAATCCTCCTCATTATCAATATCAGTCAACTCTTGCAGCAGAACATATTTTAAACCTATTTTCTTGAAGTCTTTTATAGTGCTAGGCGCTACAGTTTCTGTACTCCATTCCTTATCGGAAAAAACTTCTGAATGCAGCTGATTCATTCCTAATAAATAATAGCCTCCGTCATTACTTGGTCCTAATACTGCGTCTTTACTTTCCAACGCCTTAAATGCTTGTTCAATCACTTTATCATCTAAAGCCCAGCAATCGCTTCCGATAATGCATACTGATTCATACCCATTCTGAAAAGCCTCCTCAAAGGCAGACTTCATCTTTATTCCTAAATCTGGATTTTGCTTTTGAAGGGCCTTGTAGAAAGGCGGCTCATTAGACCACAAATCATCAAAATCTAGAAAGGAAGAATAATAAATCGCTTTATTACCATCCACCTTTTCAGTCACCTGTTTGGTTCGATGAAGCATATTCCGATAGAAATTTAATGCTTTTTTATCTCCTATTGTGGCCGCCAATCGGGTTTTGCATTTTCCCAATTCAGGGTTTTTTACGAAGATAATCAGTAGTCTTTTTTTATTCATAAATCTTTATCCCTTTACCTTCTTCTAACCATTTGCCCCAACGCTTATTGTAGGTATGCACACTATCGGTAATTTCCCCTTGCTGATTCACTACATTCAGGTCCTCATTTTTCCACTGAAAGATGCCACCATACATATTGCTTACATTTTGAAAGCCTGCTTCTTTTAGTTTCTCCCCTATTTTTTCGGATCTATACCCTACTGAGCAGTAAACAATTACTTCTTTATCTTTCGGGATATCTTCAACTTGGGAAATATCAAATCTATCATAATCAATAAATTGGGCATTGGGCAAGTGACTAACGCTATATTCTTTTGCTGAACGTGTGTCCAATATGAATACTTCATTTTTATTCAATTTCTTATCTACAGCTTTAGGCTGAATAAGTGGCACTGTTTTTTTATAAAGAGATTGCAACTTTTGGTCGTACGTCTGCTGACCACAAGCCACTAAAGACTGTAAAAATGATATTAACATGATGTTGATCCAGATTTTAAGCATAATAAAGTTTACGATTTTTATTCTTTCCAGGCAATTCAATTACGATAAAGACCAGCAATGAGATGTATTCAAATGCCACTATTCCCAAATTCTCCTCATAACCACTTACACTGTATCCCCAATAGGTTAAAAATATGGTAAATGACCATAGTATTGGAAACCTATATCCACTGATGATTCCCAATACTAAAATAGGCAAAACGTACCATGGGTGAACTGTGGTAGCCAACAGAAAATAGATAATGTAAGTCCATAACATCCTTTCGGACAATTTAATTTTTGGAGATGCCAATAAGTTGAATATTATCATTGCCGCAAAAGACAAAATTCCCATCCACGGTCCTGAAGTGGCAATAATATTATAGCCTTTGACAGCAAAGCCGATTTCACGAATTAAGTAATACAGGCTAGCATTAAATTCGAAGTTTTGAAAATATAAAGAACTGCTTTTTATAATCCCCTGGAGAGCATCAGAAAATAAAAATGGAAGAAAACTCATGATAGCAATTGCTATAGCTACCACAATGAACTTTAAATAACTTTTCATATCTAGCTTCTTAAAAAAGCCAGCCAATAAAATTAAGGGTAACAATTTAAAACTGATGGCTAATCCCAGAGACACCGCACTCTTGTTGTGATTCTGCTTTTCGAATTCAAAAATGGCCCAAATTAAAAAGAAAACAACAAAAGCCTCAAAATGGAGATTTCCACTTAATTCTAATATGACTAGTGGATTAAAAGCATATATAAGCAAGAGTTTGGAATCTTTTCCATATTGTCTTAAGACTTTTGGAAGCAAGAACAGTGTACCAATTTCAGCAAGAATTATAAATATCCTTATCACAATAATTCCCATTGAAATATTTTCAAACAGCCCCGCAACTGAAAAAATCAACTGATTCAAAGGCGGATAAATACTATAATAATTGGGGGAATTTAATTGAGCAAACAACTCTGAACTTAAGATATTGTCTTGGACTATTCCTCTAGGTAAATAAGCATAAGCATCAACTCCCTCCCACCATAATTTTCCATCCCACAGAAATCGATAGACATCATCAGACAGATTTGGGATTAGTAGAAGCAATAGTAACCTAAAAAGAATTCCGAAAGCAATAATTTCTTTCAAGGAAAATCTATCTTTTTGATATGCTAAAAACAAATACAAGACGAAAAGTGCTGTGTATTGTGCAATCAAAAGAATGTTTTCATATCGGAAAGTAAAGTAACTGGTGCTGATAAGCAAAGTGCACATCAACAGCAATCCTATATACTTTTCAAAATATTTCAACTTACTTGATTTGTGGTTTCACCGAATGGTAAAATATCATTAAAAACCCCAGCATCAACATTAAATGGAAAATAATCAAGCCGTAGTCGCCCAATTGAATTCCAAGAAAGATCGCAAAAGCAAAATATCCAGCCAACAATATCTCGATTACACTCAACCAACTGAATTGTAACTTTATATACTGATTGTCCTTCCAGCTTTTATTTTTATCTGAAATGTTAAATTTTGGTGTTCGGATGAAGGCAGATTTAAAACCAAGTAATCCTTCCGCAACCGCGAGTGCATTATGCAATGACAAGCCCATGGATACTGTAATAAACAGCGGGAAGGTTTTAAGGAAGTATTTAATGTGTTTTTTCCCTTTCATTAAATGCTTATTTGCTACCCAATAGAAAATGGCTATAGAGAAAAAACCTAATAAAAACACACTCCCAACTTGAAACAAAAGTGCTAATTCAGGGTGAATGCTCTTTATCCAAAGCATAGGAACACTTAGTAGCGCAGTTATCAAAATCGCAATAAAAATTGAGCTATTGAACAAGTGAAAAAATGCATGCAATTTATTAGAAAATCCCAATGGTGCTTTTAGTACTTTAATAAAATTCTTTCTAGCAGTTTCCGCACCCCCTTTATTCCATCTAAATTGCTGAGACTTAATCGCAGGCATTATAATCGGTAATTCCGCTGGAGATTCCACATCTTCTCTGTAGAGAAATTCCCAGCCCTTAAGTTGCGATCTGTAGCTTAGATCCAGGTCTTCCGTTAAAGTATCTGCAGACCATCCACCAGCATCTCTTATCGTTTCTTTACGCCATACGCCACCAGTTCCGTTAAAATTAATGAAAGAGCCAGCTTTGTTTCTTCCTACTTGCTCAATAGTGAAATGGGCATCCAAACCAAACGCTTGCAAGCGTGTAAGTAGTGAATAGTCTTTATTAACATGTCCCCATCGAGTTTGAACAACACCAATTTTTTCATTTTGAAAATGTGGGATAGTGGCCTTCAAAAAATGACTCTGAGGTATAAAATCAGCATCGAAAATTGCAATAAATTCTGCATCCGTCAAGTCCATCCCATATTGCAAAGCACCGGCTTTGAAATCTACTCTTTCTGGTCTCCTTATAAGGAGAATATTTTTCCCTAATGATTGCCAATGCTTCACTTTTGCTTCCAGCATTTCAGTAGTTTCATCTGTAGAGTCATCCAATAGCTGAATTTCTAATTTATGGTCTGGATAATCAAGATTGCAAACCGCATCCACTAATCTATTCACAACATATTTTTCATTGAAAACAGGTAGTTGGACACAAACTTGAGGATATTCCTCTTCCATTACAGGCGTTTTCACCACTTGACCTTTAAGCTTCTTCTTGGCTTTTATATAGTGATAAGTCAAGTGTAATTGTCCCAAACTAAAGAAAAATATAAACAGTAAGCTAAGCCCATATAGTACGATTATAATCCACTCCCAAGTCATGCTCATAAATATTTAAAAATCGTATATAAAATCTTGTATCCAGCCATAATGGTTCCGTACACTGTGCCTGAAACCTTAGATTTTCCAATTCGGTTCCTATAGGCCATGGGCACTTCAGTACATTTCATTTTCAATTTGGCCGCTTTCACTTGCATTTCGACCGTCCAGCCAAAGGTTTTATCCTTCATCTCTAATTCCATCAATCGCTCCCATCGAATGGCCCTAAAAGGACCTAAATCAGTGAATTTATAGCCATAAAAAAGTTTTATCAACCTAGTAGCCAACCAGTTTCCAAATACCTGAGGAAACGTCATACTTCCTCCTTCTCTCTGACCTAAAGCTCTTGAACCAATAACTAAATCCACTCCATCGTCTAAAATAGGATTTACTACATCTGGTAGCTGCTCTGGGTAATCGGAATAATCGGCATCCAAGAATACTACAATATCAACCTTTTCCTTTTTAGCCTTTACAAATTCTATTCCTTTTAAACATGCATTACCATAGCCCTTAATTGGCTGATCTAAAACCAAAGCTCCTTCCCTTTCTGCTGCTTGCCGTGTTCGGTCTGTAGAATTATTATTGACCACCACAATTTCCTCCACCCAATCCTTAGGAATGGCTTTTACGACCTTTCCAACAGCATTTTCTTCATTAAATGCGGGTATTATTACTACTATTCTTGAATCCATCTGCTTAATCAGACTGCAAAAGTACAAAAACACTTCTTTTTAATTGTCTCATGATGGACATAATTAAGTTATAAACATGAAAAAAAGGCAGCTACACATTCTGATTAGTGTCATTATGACTTATCCAGCTAAACCTTTTCTTTTGGAACAGGTTTTGATGTACATACATCAAATATTAAAAGTCAAAATCATGAAATAGTCATAAGCCCTATATACCAACCGAGATGAATATAATAGGTCATTGAATATTGGTAAACTAGGCCTTCGAACCTTGACTATTGCATGTGGCAACTTTAAAACAGTTATATACACATGAACTTACTTGAAAATAAAGACGTATTAAGAGGCTTATTACTTCAGGGTGATCAATTAAATACTATTGCTGGGGGCGTGGTACAAATTGAATTTAAGCTAGAACAGCATAATGACGGATTTTTAATAGTTGTTAATGCACCAGGAATAGAGGCGGAACAGTTAAAGATAATTTCAGACCAAAACTCATTGCAAGTATTTGCTACATTGAATCATCCATCAGAGAACCATGGCGTTATGATTCCACTTTTCTTCAGAAAAGTAGATTTGCCTTTATTTGCAGATACAAGTAATGTAGATGCTGTTTATCATGAAAATAAGTTAGAAATATCTGTTCCTATGGGAACAAATAATACCAGCAGTAAAAAAGAAATTAATATCAAACAAATATAAACTTGCGTGTAGATGAACTTATCTGCATTGAATTCCTTGAATACACAGAATCCTCTTCCTGAATCCGAAGAGGATTTTTTATTTTACGTCAATATCCGATAACTCAAATCAGGTATTCTGTTTAAACCTTCGATCAATTCATTACTAGGATTTACTTTATACTTTCTCGATTTGGTCTCCACTTTATAGCCATTAACTTTATCTTGAAGCTCCAATTTCACTTCACATTCTCCCCTAAAAGTCTGACATAAATTATCAAGTTCGACAATTAAATCTTCCGTAATAGCATTTAAATCGAGCATGATAGCTAAGCTCTTCGTCCGTTTATCTCGAAGTTCAGAAAGTAATTCCACCTTACTTATTTTAAACTCTAAGGCTTGATCACCCCATGGCTTCTTCCCAACTCTTCCTGAAATAAAGATAAACCAACCGTTTTCATAAAATTGCTTATTGGCTAGGTAATCATCACCAAACATGAAAAAAGTGAATGACCCACCGTAATCTTCAAGGGTTAAAGTACCAAAAGGTTTACCTGTTTTGGTTTGCCTATGCGCTATTGAAGTAACTATACCCCCTACTTTCACTTCATTTTTAGAAGCTAAACTATCCAAATCGTTTAATTCAGAAACTTGAGTATTGCAGAAGCTTTCCATTTCAAAGCGATATTCGTCTAAAGGATGACCTGAAATAAAAAGCCCAACTACTTCCTTTTCAATATTAAGCTTCTCTAATTCCGAATAGGGTTCCATTTCCGCAACTCTTGGTGGTGGAATAGCTACTCCGCCCTCTCCACCAAACAAAGAGGTCTGTGCGCTGTCCTTTTCATGCTGCAATTTTTGAGCGTATTTAATGATTTTTTCAATCAAAGTCCCTTCTCCGTTATCAGAAGTCAAGAATTGCTTTCTATGATACTCCTTAAAGCAATCAAATCCTCCAGCCATAGCCAATGATTCAAATGTCTTTTTATTGACACTTTTCAATGGAATTCGCTCTGCAAAATCAAAGATGTCTTTGTATTGCCCGCTTGACTTTCGTTCTTCAATTATGCTTTCCACAGCGGCTGAACCAGCTCCTTTTATAGCGGCCAAACCAAATCGAATTTGACCGTTCTCATTTACTGTAAATCCGGGATTAGATTCATTCACATCTGGCCCCAAAACTTCTATCCCTGCACGTTTACATTCTTCCATAAAGAAAGTGACATCCGTGATTTGCCCCATATTATTGCTCAATACAGAAGCCATGTATTCAGCTGGATAGTGTGCTTTCAAATACGCTGTTTGATAAGCTACCCAAGCATAGCACGTAGAGTGTGATTTATTAAAGGCGTAAGCAGCAAAAGCCTCCCAATCTTTCCAAATCTTCTCCAACACATCTTTTGGATGACCTTTTTCAGCACCCTGATTAATAAATTTGGGCTTTAATTCTTCCAGCAAAGCAAAAATCTTCTTACCCATTGCCTTACGTAAAACATCGGCCTCACCTTTCGTAAAGCCTGCCAGTTTCTGCGATAAAAGCATTACTTGCTCTTGATAAACGGTAATACCATAAGTTTCCTTAAGGTATTCTTCCATCTCATCAAGATCGTAGCTGATTTCTTCTAAACCATTTTTACGTTTTACGAAATTTGGAATATACTCTAGTGGTCCCGGGCGATAGAGAGCATTCATAGCAATTAAATCCGAAAATTCAGTCGGCTTTAATTCTCTTAAATATTTCTGCATTCCAGGTGATTCGTATTGGAAAATACCAACCGTTTCACCTTTTTGGAATAATTCATAAGTTTTTTCATCATCTATCGGAAATTCATCTGGATCAAGCTTAACTCCATGTCTTTCCTCTACAATTCTTACCGCATCTTTGATTAGCGTAAGGGTTTTCAAGCCTAAGAAATCCATCTTCAGAAGGCCTGCATTTTCCACCACCGCATTATCAAATTGCGTGCAGTACATATCCGAATCTTTTGCCAAGGCAACTGGAACAAATTTGGTAATATCATCAGGTGTGATTATAACCCCACAGGCATGAATACCCGTGTTTCTAACGGAGCCTTCCAAAACCCTAGCTTGATTGATTACTTTCGCAGAGGCATCATTCGCTTTAGCCAAATTCAATAATTCTTCGGCCTTACTAATAGCTTCTCCATTATTTTTCAACTTGGCTGACAATTTCTTTTTATCAGGAGCTAAATCGAAAAGTGCTTTTAATTTGATATCAGGAACTAATTTGGCTATTCTATCAGCATCCATTAAAGGCAATTCCATAACTCTGGCTGTATCTCGAATTGCAGATTTAGCGGCCATTGTACCATATGTGGTGATCTGAGCCACTTGATTAGCTCCATATTTCTCAATTACATAATCTATAACTTTTTGCCGTCCGTGATCATCAAAGTCAATATCAATATCAGGCAAGGAAACCCTATCTGGATTCAAAAAACGCTCAAAAAGCAGATCGTATTTAACTGGATCAATGTTGGTGATTCCTGTGCAATAGGCCACAGCTGAGCCAGCAGCTGAACCCCTACCCGGTCCTACAGAAACGCCCATTTCTCTAGCCGCAGTGGTGAAATCTTGTACAATTAAGAAGTATCCCGGATAACCAGTTCTTTCGATGGTTTCTAATTCGAAATCTAGCCTCTCTTGAATTTCAGAGGTAATTTCAGGATAACGCTTTTTGGCACCTTCAAAGGTAATATGTTTCAAATAGGCATTTTCTCCTCTATTACCTCCATCCTCTGCATCTTTTGGATCTATAAATTCTTGGGGGATATCATATTTTGGTAGGAGTACATCCCTTGCTAGTTCAAAACCTTCAATTTTCTCTGCAATTTCTGCTGTACAAGTAATGGCTTCAGGATAGGCAGCAAAAAGCTTCTTCATTTCATCAGGAGATTTGATATAGAATTCATCATTTGGCAAACCAAAACGATATTCTCTCCCTCTTTTCCCTACATATTTCTTCGGCTTCCCTTGCTCACCAGTGGTTTCTCCGTCTTTTACACAAAGTAAAATATCCTGAGCTTCGGCATCCTCCTTGTTGGTGTAATAGGTATTATTTGCTGCAAAATATTTTACATTATGCTTTTCAGCAAATTTTAATAAAACTTCATTTACCTTTTGTTCCTCAGGAACTCCATGCTGATTTAACTCTATATAAAAATCATCTCCAAACTGTTCCTTCCACCATAAAAATGCTTCTTCAGCTTGGCTTTCTCCCGCATTTAATATTAAGAAAGGAACTTCTCCCCATAATCCACCAGTAGTGGCGATAATATTTTCTTTGTATTGTACTAAAGCTTCTCTATCAATCCTCGGTACATAATAAAATCCCTCCACAAAAGCGATGGATGAAAGCTTGGCTAAGTTATGGTAGCCAGCTTTATTTTTCGCCAAAAGTACGGTCTGGAACCCGTCATCCTTGTTCTTTTTATTGTTTCTATCCTGCGTTAAAAAATACTCACAGCCTACAATTGGCTTCACCCCTGCTTTATTTGCATCTCTTACGAAATTATAAGCACCCATCATATTGCCATGGTCTGTCATAGCGATAGCTGGCATCCCCAATTCCTTAGCCTTATTGACCATTGATGGAATTTCTGTGGTGGACTGCAGAATTGAAAACTGTGTATGGCAATGAAGGTGAACAAATGAAGTATCAGACAATTCTGATATATCAGCATTTTTAGCTTGCTTTAAAGCATCTGCCGCTGCCTTTTCTTCTGACTTTGAACTGCTTGCAAAATTTGCAACATCCAGTTTTGGGGGCTCATATTGAATGGCTTCAATCGAAGTATCGCCCAAAGGCTTGACTACATTTTCCGAGATCAATCCAAAGAAACACTTAGCGGTGGCATCTACATCATAAGCAGCATCGTGCGCATCGGCAAAATCTTGACCAAAAAGCTTCTTGTGCAATTCGGTCAAGGTTGGCCATTTATACCTTCCACCTCGACCGCCAGGAATCTTACAGAAATCAGTCCCTTCATCTTTAGTATCGATGATGGGTTTTTCAGTCAAGACCTCAACTGAAAGCTCTTTTCTCAGCATTTCTGCTCCCATTATGGAAACGTCAAAGCTGATATTATGACCAACCACAACATCCGTTTTCTCTAAAACAGTTTTGAAAGCTTCTAAAACTTCAACGAGCGGCTTACCTTCTTTTTGAGCTCTCTCTGTAGAAATGCCATGTACTTTCTCCGCATTATAAGGAATGTCGTACCCTTCTGGTTGAATGATATGATTTTGAGCATCTAAAAGCTCACCGTTGGCTCCGTGTAATTGCCATGCAATCTGGACGCAGCGAGGCCAATTGTCTGCATCACTTAAGGGTGCATTATAATTTTTTGGTAATCCGGTGGTCTCGGTATCGTAAATTAAGTACATAAAACTATTGCTGAGAGGATGGTCAATTTCAGAGTTTGAAATTAGTGAAAGGCAGGAAGAATGGAAAGACAAAATTTGGAAAAAGTTTTTAAGTGATGAAGTGCTTTGGTGACTAAGTGAATAGGTCTGGATGTGACTAGATACTTAGGTTTTATTTTAGCGGATTGTAAAGTTGAAAGTAGGAAGGAGGAAGTGCGCAGTTAGCTACGTTCAGAGGGTTTTACCAATAAAACATTTAAATAGCAAATGGTCAGCGGTTTCGGTCTGAAGGATATTCCATGAAATTGTTATTACCGATTAGACGGTTTTAATCTTCAAACCACAGAACATAAAGCCCTCTCCCTCTGCTAGCGAACTATCGTTACATCAAATCCCAAACGGAATTTTAATACCGCCAGCATTTTTAGTAAACCACAAAAGCGACAAAAGCATAAAGAAAAATTTGCTAAAGCAATTTTAGTTAAAACCATACTGGCCAATTGATTTGTCAAAACGGTCATAAGTAATCGTTTAAAATCCGCTATTCAGTCTGGCTGAAACTTTTGTTTTCTTTTGTCACTTTTGAGGTAAAATATGTTTAATGAATAGTTAAGTCACATGTATTAATCAAACCGAATGGCTTTAATTGGTTTCATACGGGCTATAAACCAAACAGGAAGAAAAAGTGAGATCAAGACCACTACCAGTACCAACAAATTCAAGCTTAAAATCATTTTGAAATCCCACAGGATAGGCACAAAACTCATATAATAATTTTCTTGATCTAGTGGGATGATTTGAAAGTAGTATTGCAAGGCAGCAAACCCTATCGCCACAAGATTACCATACAACAAGCCCTTAAAGGTCAAGCGTAAACCACTCATTAAAAAGATATTTCTTATTAGTTTATTCTTTGCACCCATAGATTTTAACATCCCAATCATAGGTGTTCTTTCCATGGTTAGAATAAAAATGACTGCAACCATATTAAAACAAGCCACAAACAGAATCAAAGCCAAAAACAAACGGACATTTTGATTTAACAATTCTAACCATTCAAAATACTGTGGATATTTTTTACTTGTTAGGTTTACAAATTGATCGGCTTCAATCTTATCAAACACAATAGATTCAGCTGCCTCTTCATCCAGTTTGTCATTAATATAGACTTCATAACTTCCCACTTGGTCTGAACCCCAATCATTCAATCTCTGAATCATCTTAATATCACCAATAATAATTTTTTCGTCAAAATCTTCCAGCCCTGTTTCATAAATACCCACAATTTCTAATTGCCTGTAGCGCGGTGGGTTTTGTACAAAATACATGATCACTTTTTCGCCCAATTCAATTCTTAATAATTGAGCAATTTCTTTACTAATGATTACTTCAGTGCTATAATTATCGACTGCCACATTGGGAAAGCGACCCTGAATTAGATTTGAATCAAAGTTTGTCGTATCATAATCCAACCCAATTCCTTTGAGTACTACGCCTTCAACTGCTTCTTCTGTCTTCAATAAACCTGCTTTATACGCAACTGCCTGTACATGCTCAATGAAATCGAATTCATTATGATGTTGAAAAAATTCAGTTTCCATTGAAATAGGCGACTCATCAAAGGAATTACTAAGCGTATATTTTGTGACTTGCATTTGTCCTGCAAAACTGAAAACCTTATCCTTTATGGTCTTCTGAAACCCTCCTAAAATAAGCAATGCAACCAGCATGATTGCCAATCCAATAGCTATGCTACTGATTGCAATCTTATAAATACTGCTGGAAAATTGACCAGTTTTAGAATTAATTGTACGTTTCGCTATAAAATCAGGTAGATTCAAGAATTAACTTTATTTTTGATTTATGATTCAAACTGCAAATTACAATTTCATTGGCAAACTCATTCCGCTTTGCGGTCTATTTTTTACGATTTTGGCAAATGCTTGCGTAGCACAGCAAAAATCGCCAATTCCAGCTGCTTATCAAACAACAGAATATCTAACATATTTGAAAGGGAAATCAGTAGGCATGGTGGTTAATCAAACCTCAACAATTGGTAAAACCCATTTGGTTGATACCTTGAGATCACATGGGATTAAGATCAAAACAGTTTTTGCTCCAGAACATGGTTTTCGTGGGGAAGCAGATGCAGGGGCAAGCGTGAAATCTGGAATGGATGAAAAAACTGGGCTCCCCATCATCTCTCTTTACGGGGCCAACAAAAAACCTACTAATGAGCAATTACAAGATTTAGATGTTATCATTTTTGATATTCAAGATGTGGGTGCTAGATTTTATACTTACATCAGCACAATGCACTACGTGATGGAAGCTTGTGCTGAAAATGATATCCCATTATTGATTTTGGATAGACCCAATCCCAACGGCATGCATGTGGACGGCCCCATTTTGGAAATGGAACATCAATCATTTGTAGGCATGCACCCAATTCCAATTTTACATGGTTTAACTGTAGGAGAGCTGGCACAAATGATCAATGGTGAAAAATGGCTCAAAAATGAATTGCAATGCAAATTGAAAATCATCAAAAATAAAAACTACAAGCACAATGATTCTTATTCACTCCCTATCAAACCATCGCCTAACCTTCCCAATGATTTAAGCATTGCGATCTATCCTTCACTTTGCCTTTTTGAAGGAACAGTAATTAGTGTGGGAAGAGGAACTGAAAAGCCGTTCCAGCAAATTGGGCATCCTACATTAAATGATTTTGAGCATACTTTCACGCCTGTAAGCATGCCGGGAAGCAGCGTTCACCCTCCATTTGAAGATCAGAAATGTTACGGAATTGATCTCGGAATCAAAGATTTTGAGGAAGGAATTTCTTTGAAATACTTAATTGAACTATATAGTGCATTTCCTGAAAAGGATAAATACTTCAACAATTTCTTGACCAAATTAGCAGGAACGGAATCTTTACGCCATCAGATTGAAGCAGGATTTTCCGAGGAAGAAATCAAAATGAGCTGGCAGGCTGGTTTGGAAGAATATAAGGAGATGAGGGCGAAATATTTGATGTATTAGACCACTTCATATCAAAAAAGGAGGAATTAGATAATGAGGGATGCAAGGTGAAGGGGGTGTTGGGTGAATCCCCAAATAGTACTAACCTTTGCTGTTTATCCATCGACACCAAGCATCACTTCCTTCCAAAAGAATCCTTAAAACAGGAAATCAAAAGTGTTTTCATGAAAGCTAACAACAATCATTATATCTTGATTCTAGGTTCCAGTATCTAGAATCTATACCAAAACCCTGACTTAAATCATATTAGCTCCTTATTAATCTCAGTACGGAATCCATACAATTGTGCGAATTTTGTGAAAAACAATTGGGAAGATGGAAGCGAAAATAACACCTCATCAGACTGGAAACATTCAAGCGAACGACTGGATTCCAGCTAAGTCATTTTACAGCTGTAAAAATGGAATATGTACTAGTTGCTTAGCAAAGCATGAAGATCGTAAACAATTAGTTTTACCGCTATCAAAATTAAAGGAACCCGATTTCAAAATAGATTTAGGTAACTTCTTGAAGAGCCTGGCCAAATTTGATAGACCCGTATTATTTTACCACAGAGACTACCCTATCATAGAACAAGCCTTAATCAAGTTTACAGGACATGAAAACTTCGAGAATTCTTTTAAAATAGTTAGACCCTTTTTGCCTAAAACCACAATTCCCGCTACCATTATTTCACCCTATGCCTTGAGTAAAAATAACCGATTAAAAGAACAAAAATTGGTCAGTTTGACAAAAAGATTTTTTGAACCTCTGGGATTTATTAAGCTACACCTTCACTCTGTTGCTGACTATCATGAGTATGCTGAAAGCGAAAAAGTAGGTTTGTTGATGTTGCCATTGAAGGACTTACCAGATTATGTTCAATATGCAATGCATTCAAAGGATATAAAAGATGTAATTCCAGCTATTTTTCAGCCTTGAGATTTATTAAATTATAAGTGAGCTCACAATTATAATTAATTCTATTTTTTTTTGCAATATATTTATTTTTTGATAGTTTTGAACTATTCAATTAATCAAAGTGATAACTTTGATTAAATATTTTACTAGTGAATATTTTAACCAAACCTATGAAGCGTATTGCACTTAATCCTTCCGGCCAAAGGTCTGTGTCCCAATTCTACTTCCACTTTGATTTAAATTTTTTGTTTTATTTAAAATTTAAATTATGAAAATGTTCAAAAAACAAATCGCAACTGCTATATTATTAGTTGCAGGTTTATTTTCCAGTAGTTATTTATTTTCTCAAAATGAAGACAAAACGCTAGACCCAAATGATTATGGTGGCATTTGTTGTGATAATTTTGGGAATGTATGTTGGCATCCTAATGGAATGGTATTTCTTGGTGCTAAATGGTATTCAGGCGGACCATACTGCCAATGAATTAGTCCTGCAGTGTGAATTTACACTGCAGTTTTTTTATAAACTAAATTACTCATGCTTAGAACTGCAATCTTTTCAGTAATAACTATCTTTCTTACTGCTTCCTGTCAAAAGAAAAGCTTAGATCAAAATTATCAAATCAGTAAATTCCGGAACAATAATATACAATACAAGACCTTAAAGAGCGAAAAATTTGTATATAATCAAATCCAAGTACCTCACAGCATCACAAAAGTAAACTCCAAAATAGTAGTAACAGAACTGGCAGGAGATACTTTAATAAGTGTTATTAATGCCGAAGACATGACTTTTGATCATAAATTTGGCAAAGAAGGTCAAGGTCCCGGTGAATTTTATAAAATTTGGAATTTATATCCGGCCTCGGAAGAAAATGAATTTTGGATTTATTGCCCTGAGACAAAGATTTCAACGCTTTATGATTTAAATGAAGGCAAAATCACAAAAACCTATAAACAGACTTCAGATGATGTGTTAGCTGTCCAATTTGCCCCTACTTACAGAAATTCATTTGTTGGGATAAAAGCTGATGGTTCTTATCAATTTGCAGAATTTTCTACGATGGGCAGAGAGATTGCCGGATTTAATACTTGGGATGGCTACGTTGAAAAATCCGAAGATATTCCTAAAAATGTAATTGCCTCTGTACATCAGGGGAAATTATATTCAAATCCTAGTCAGGATAAATTTGCTTTAGCTTGCATAAATAGAGATATGATTGAAGTCCTTGATTTAAAAGACTCAAGCATTTTATCTATTCGAGGGCCGGAAAATATCATCCCTGAATTTACGGTGGACTATTCTGCGGGATACCCAATGGCACTTACAGATAGAGAAACCGATGTTTATTGTTATTTTGATGCCTTCCTCAGTGAAAACTATATCTACGGGCTTTATTCTGGAGAAACTTCAATAAATGTAAATCAGTTTCACTCTGACATAGCTAAGATTATCTATAAATTTTCATACAAGGGTAAATTGATTGCCTCCTATAAATTGGATACTTCGATACAAAACATCCATATTGATGAAAAAGAATCCAAAATTTATGGCGTTACTACGGATAAAAATCCTGGAATAGCAGTTTTCAGCATGTGATTAAAGATTATTACAGGATTCAGCTCATCAGCTTTAGATCTATTGAATACTCAATTACCCTAATCCACCCTTTACGATTTAATATAATCTATATTCCGCATTAAACCACTGTATTTAGTACGCTTAACAGCTGATTTTCTAAATACTTCGTTGAAAACCTCTTGGGTCATTTCTTGCCAACCCTGTTTATCCATTTCTTTTAAGAGAGGATTTGGTTGAAATGCTTCTTCTTGGTGGGATTTCGAAAAACGGTTCCAAGGACAGACATCCTGGCAAATATCACAGCCGAAAACCCAATTCTCCATTTTA
This sequence comes from uncultured Marivirga sp., assembly GCF_963974845.1. NCBI lineage: Bacteria > Pseudomonadati > Bacteroidota > Cytophagia > Cytophagales > Marivirgaceae > Marivirga > uncultured Marivirga sp. Next base: position 457,509 of record NZ_CAXBEQ010000001.1, on the reverse strand, counting down.
CCGGAAAACTCAGTTGGTAAATCGTCTTTTAGTTCAATGGTTAAATATGAAATACATTTTGAGCCATCCACAACTCCATCTCCAACTATCGCATCCGTTGGACAAGCATCCACGCATTTGGTGCAGGTACCACAGTAGTCTTGCATTGACCCATCTTCTTCTAACTCCAAATCAATTATGAGCTCTGCGAGAAAGTAGAAACTACCTCTTTGTTTATTGAGTAATAAGCTGTTTTTGCCTAACCAGCCCAAGCCACTTTTTGCTGCCCATTGGCGTTCCATCACAGGAGCCGAATCCACAAAAATTCTTCCCCCAACCTCTCCTATTTCTTCTTGGATTCGCTTCATGAAATCTTTCAATTTGTCTTTTATAACAAAATGATAGTCTTTTCCATAAGCATATTTGGCAATTTTATAGGAATCGCTTTTGGCTAAGTCTTGTTTTGGATAGTAATTGTACATTAAAGACACCACTGATTTAGCGCCTTCTACCAGCTTTGTAGGATCAAGTCGTTTATCGAAGTGATTTTCCATGTAGTGCATTTTACCATGGTATCCTTTTTTGAGCCAATTTTCTAATTTGGGAGCTTCCTTTTCCAGAAATCCTGCTTTGGACACACCACAGAAATCAAAGCCTAAATCTGAGGCTATGGATTTAATTGTTTTAGTATTTTTTTCCTTTAAAGAGGCCATTAAGACATCAATCAAAAAGACTACCCATTTGAGCGGGAGGTACATTCCCTAAATGCTTATAAGCCAGTTCCGTAGCCTGCCTTCCTCTTGCCGTTCTTTTCAGATAGCCTTCTTTGATTAAAAAAGGTTCATATACTTCCTCAATAGTGTCGGCTTCCTCTCCTACTGCTGTGGCTATGGTCCCCAAGCCAACTGGACCTCCTTTGAACTTTTCAATAATGGTGGTCAGAATTCTATTATCCATTTCATCCAGCCCATGCTGATCTACATCCAATGCATTCAAGGCAATTTCTGCAATTGATTTCGTGATGGTTCCATCCCCTTTTATCTCAGCAAAATCACGAGTTCTTCTTAAAAGTGTATTGGCGATTCTTGGAGTTCCTCTACTTCTTCTCGCTATTTCGTAAGCAGCATCATCCTCCATTGGCGTATTTAAAATAGCTGCAGAACGCTTTAATATTTTCTTTAATAATTCTGCATCATAATATTCTAAACGGGCATTGATCCCGAACCTTGCCCTTAATGGAGATGTCAGTAAGCCAGAACGAGTGGTAGCACCAATCAAAGTAAAAGGACTTAAACTGATTTGCACGGAACGGGCATTGGGGCCGCTATCCAACATAATATCAATTCTGAAATCTTCCATTGCAGAATAAAGGTATTCCTCCACTACCGCGTTGAGTCGATGGATTTCGTCAATAAATAAAACATCTCCTTCTTCTAAATTGGTTAACAAACCTGCTAAGTCTCCTGGTTTGTCCAAAACCGGACCTGAAGTGATCTTTAAATTAGAATCTAATTCATTTGCTATGATATGAGAAAGGGTAGTTTTTCCTAGTCCGGGAGGTCCGTGCAGTAGCACGTGATCTAAAGGCTCAGACCTTTTTTTAGCCGCCATCACAAAGACTTGAATATTATCAACAGTCTTTTGCTGGCCGGTAAAGTCACCAAAAGAAAGGGGACGAAGGGCTTTTTCAAACTCTCTTTCTTCCGGATTCAAATGTTCCTCATCTCCTGTTAGGAAATCTTCTCTCATATCAACTGATTATTTGCGGCAAGTTAATCAAAAAATGAGGATTTTGAAGGGATATTAATTCTTGACTTTTGTGATAATACGGATCTTAGGCCAATGGCTATAGTTCTCGCCTTGAATCCAAACAAAAAATGACCTGCTAACGACAGGTCATTTAAAGGTTGATAGTCTACCAGTTCTTATTCTTTTTTGAGATATATTTCAACTACACCATTTTTGGCTTTTTCTCCATATTTTTTAGTTGCTTTTTTATCTTTCAACACAACTATATGATCAATATTATTTGGTTCAATGTCCTTTGGTTTATAACCTAATTTTTTTAGATCTCCATCGATCACAAACAAAATTGATTCATTATTAAAATTAAGAACATCTAAAACATTTCCCCTGTCGAAATCCATTTGTACTTCACCAGGAAAATCACCTTCATTCGTTTTATATCTGATGTCAATCACTATCGTTTCACTCTCGCTTAGCACTTCCCCAACTTGATCTCCTACAATTTCACTTGTAAGAATATCGATCTCTGCATTTTTAGCATCCTTGGAAGGCATCACTATTTTGATATTTTTTATTTGTCTAACACCTAAAGCATTTTCAATACTGATATCTTTCTCGATTAATTTTCCGTCAATTTTCACTTTGACATCAGAATTTCCGTTCGAATCAAATTTCTGAAGTAGTTTTTTCAAAATCTCTAAATTACTTGTGTCTTGTGTGTAATCGTTCTGACTATGAAATTGCAGTTCAACCGGCCCAGGTATAATAATTTCAGATAAATCGGCAGCCATTTTCTGAGCTTTTGCAATGACATTAGAATTTCTTAAAGCATTTTGACTGAATGAATCAGTTGCTGCCTCTTCCACTTTATCCTTTGTCGAATCAAAATTCTTAGCAGGTTTGAATGTGAAAAACTCAGTGGAACGGTCGAAAACATACGTATTATGATGTTCATTTTCCTTAGCCCAATCTTCTCTATCATAAGTTTCAAAGTATTTTCTTGTGAAAAAATGATAAGACGCATTCTCATCGATCTCAAACATGGTAGCGATTTGATTTTCTCCAAAGGGCAGACGATCATTTAAAGTTTGAAGTTCTTCATCGAGGTACAATTTCACTTTAGCATTCTCTGTTTTTGCAATTAAAGTGTTTTGTGTCATTTCTAAAACCACTCCTAATCGACTATTTTCTGACTTAAACAGCACAGCTTCACTTGATTCTGTCAAGTGTTCGGAATCTACCGTATTCTCCATTAGTTCCGTTTTGTTGACTAATTTTGATGCTCCAATCGGCTCTTCTAATTTATAAAAAGTGAAGCTCATTAGAAATGAAATAATCATCAAAAGGCTTAAAAATGGCTTTAAACCTATATTATTCTCTGGTTTCTGTTCAAAAATTCTCATAATTCTCATTTTAAGGTTAGATTGTTTACTGGAAAAAGGAATAACATAGTTCAAGCTTTGTCTATAGCTCTCCATATTGAGCAAGGCATGTGCATAAACTTTCTTATCAATTATTTGAGTGACTTGGTCATCACATCTGTTTTCTCTTTCTTTTCGAATATTTTTTGCCAGCCACCACATGACTGGGTGATAAAAGAATATCACCTCAAAAGTCATGGTCATAATATTGACCAAATAGTCTCTGTATTTTATGTGATACAATTCATGTAATAGAACTGCTTCTATTTGCTCAGGGGGAATGCTAGTGAAAAATCCAACTGGCAAAACAATTATTGGCTTCAAGAATCCAAATGTGAAAGCTGAGTTTATTCGATGGCTTTCAAATACTTTGACATTATTGTTAATTTGAAATTTTTCAAGTTGCTGAATTATAAAATAATTCCAACTTTCAGGAACACTGCTTTGGGAAGAAACTATTAAGCCGCGGGTATAAAAATAGCCTCCCATCATTTTGATACTAAAAACCAATACCCCTATCAACCAAAATATACCAAGAGATTTAAATAAAAACTCCATATTGAAAGCCTCAGATTCTTTACGATTGGTCATACTTTGATTTTCAGGAATTTCAAAAACCACAGCATCAGCATTGAAATCAGGAGCAGTTTGGCTCACTTTCGTATTAATTGGAATTGGTTTCTTCTGAAGGGAGTTATTTTGGAAATATAAAGTGCCGGCAATATTCAGAAAAAAGAAGAAAATTACCGCAACAATACTTTTGTGGTAACGATCAGTAGATGATTGATTTGAGAATATGGAATCGAAAGCTTTTACAATCAGAAAAATCAGTAATCCGCTCAATAAGCTGACGGCCACCCAAACACCCAATAATTGAATAATGGAACTTTGAAATAAACTCATCATTTTATACCTCCTTTTTCCTTTTGTTCAATCCACTGTTTTAATTCCCGCAACTCTTCTTGAGTGGTTTCTTGGTTTCCCAACAAATGCATCATCATTTCTTTTGCAGAACCTTTAAATAATGTTTCTGATAATTTATTGAATATAGAGTTCTTAATAGATTGCTCGTCAAGCTCAGAAAAATATATAAAAAGCTTACCTTCTTTTTTTCTGCTTAGCATTCCTTTATCCTGCATTCGTTGCATTTGCTTCAAAGTGGTAGTATAGCCAACTTGCTTTCTTGCTTCCAGTTTTTCGTGAATTTCACTGACTGTTAAACCTGGTTTTTCCCACAATTCTTGCAAAATTTCTAGTTCTGCCTCGGATGGTTTTTGCTTGATTTTATTCATCTGATCAATAATTTAAAGGCAATCAAACGACAACTGTCGTAATATCCAAATTTTTACACGACAAATGTCGTAATTATAAATAATATTTTCTCAAGTCTTAGTCACTTTCTTAATCATTATTCGTAGACAGCCTTACTGCAGTACTTGCTGCAACACAATAGAAAATGAAAACCACAAATCAAAAAATCATTTCTCCTCCTGATGAGGACGAAGTGAACTGGCCCGTAGTAATTGGGATAATTGCTACAATGGCCTTTATAGTATTGCTTCTCAATTTTGCGTAGTTAAAAGAAGGCGGCACTTTCACACCGCCTTCTTTTATTGCCTTCTCAGTCCTATAATACTCATTAATCATTCTTCTTTTAAATTGAAACAATTATATTGTCATAAACATGAAGCAAAAGGAAGAATTTTTACATCAAGGGAGCAGCTTTTGGGGTAGACATCAGAACTATCTTTCCGAGTTCGTATACGGTGGGATTGATGGCAGTATTACGACATTTGCAGTAGTTGCAGGTGCTATAGGCGCAGGACTAGATAATGCTGTAATTATCATTCTTGGCTTTGCTAATTTATTTGCAGACGGATTTTCCATGTCAATAGGAGCCTATATGTCAGCAAAATCAGAGAAACAACATTTCAGAAAGCAAAAAGCAATTGAGTATTGGGAAGTGGAAAATTTACCAGATACAGAACGTGAGGAGATAAGAGAAATTTATATTGAAAAAGGATTTGAAGAGCCTTTGCTAAGTCAAGTGGTCGAAGTCATTACAAAAGATAAAGACAGATGGGTAGATGTTATGATGAAAGATGAACTTGGCCTAATAGAGGATAATAAATCCCCTTTTCAAACGGGATTGTTCACCTTCATTTCCTTCGTAGCTATTGGATTAATTCCTTTGTTGGTTTTTGTTGCTGATTACCTCAATATTGAGGTAGCTCATAAATTTCTTTGGTCTAGTATTCTTACAGGAATTGGCTTTATTATCATAGGTTTTCTTAAATCTAAAGTAACCAATAATTCAATAATAAAGGGGATTTCAGAAACTTTGCTTTTAGGCAGTTTAGCAGCAATAGTAGCCTATTTTGTAGGGGACTTTTTGGAGCATCTAATAAAGTAAAGGATACTAGACAAATCTATCCCCTTTTTCAGCTTTCACAGCGTTAACTATTTCCTTGATTTCTTTTTCAGCATTCTTCCTGCATATCAAGAGAACTCCATCTTGTTCTGCAACCAGAAAATCATGTAGATCTTGAATAACCACTAAATCACTTCTATCGGTGGTTACAAAATTACCAGTGGCGTTAAAGCTCATCACGTTTTTAGGAGTGGCATTATCCTGTTCATCTTTTTCACGAATTTCATGCAAACTTTCCCAATTCCCTAAATCAGACCATCCGATGTCAGCTAAGAGCACAAATACGTTTTCCGCTTTCTCCATTATACCAAAATCAATCGATATATTTACACATTGGGTATACGCCTTTTTTACAAATAGATTTTCGTTGGTTCCAAAATACTGACCATCTCCATCAGAAAAAATTTCAGCCAAGTCGGGCAAGAAAGTCTCATAAGCTTGAAGAATGCTTTTGGCCGACCAAATGAAGATTCCTGCATTCCAGACGAAATCCCCACTTTCAATAAATTTTTGAGCCAATCCAATTTCAGGTTTCTCGGTAAATGTTTTTACTTTCTTGATAGTCGCTGAGTCTGGTATGTATTGAATATATCCATAGCCAGTTTCAGGCCTGTTAGGATGCATGCCTAAAGTAATCAATTGATCATTTTTAGAAGCGCTATCCAGTGCTACCGCAATAGATTGATGAAAAATATCCTCCTTCAAAATTAAATGGTCTGCTGGAGCAATCACCATGGATGCATCTGGGTTCTGGCTTGCAATTTTGTGAGCAGCATAAGCAATACAAGGTGCAGTATTTCTTTTGTAGGGTTCTAACAACAATTGTTGGGTTCCGATGTCACTAATTTGTTCGTGGATTAAGTCCTCGTATTCCTTATTGGTAACTATATAAATATTTTCTTTAGGAAATTTAGCCAAAAATCTTTCATAGGTCATTTGAAGTAAAGATTTCCCGACTCCTAATAAATCATGGAATTGTTTGGGTTTTCTGGAAGTGCTCACTGGCCAAAGACGTGTTCCTGTCCCTCCAGCCATGATGATCACATAATGATTTTTATTCATAAGTTTTATGGTTCTGAGCAAGGTAAAGAATGCTCATAATAAAAAAATAAAAGATTTTTTAGGTTGGTACATTTAACGCCCCCATCAATACAAATGTTATACTGCATTTTCTGAAGTCCCAAAAGTGCAAAAATAAAACCTTATTGTAAAATGAATTTAGTTCAGCAAATAAACATTCAATCCAAAATTGCGAAAAATATGATTTAAGAGAAATAAAGCATTTTCAATAATATTCTTACACTCGACACATTATATATTAAAGATAATAAGGCAATGTTTTTAATATTTTTTATTAAATTCAAAGTATCTCATGAATAGCTGTTAAATTTGACATGAGATTCAATGAATATATAATAATTAAGCAATTTGTGCTAAAGAAATGATAGAAGAGCAAGAAGCTACTTTAAAAGAAAAATTAAAAGAGATATTTGGATACAATCAATTCAGGGGAAATCAAGAATTGATAATGCAAAATCTAATAAATGGTAAAAACACTTTTGTGATTATGCCAACTGGAGCAGGGAAATCACTCTGTTACCAACTACCTGCTATTTCCCAAGAGGGAACCGCCTTAGTAGTATCGCCACTAATTGCATTAATGAAAAATCAGGTAGACACCTTAGTCGCATTAGGGGTAAATGCTGCCTTTCTAAATTCCACCCTTACCAAGACAGAAATAAAGAGGGTGAAGAAAGAAGTGATGAACGGAGACTTAAAACTTCTCTATGTTGCTCCTGAATCTTTAACTAAAGAGGAAAATGTTGAATTTCTAAAGCAAGCTAACATCTCTTTTGCTGCCATTGATGAGGCTCACTGTATTTCTGAATGGGGCCATGACTTTAGGCCAGAATACAGAAAAATAAAGGCAATCTTACAGCAAATATCAAATATCCCAATAATTGCTCTGACGGCAACGGCCACTCCAAAAGTACAACTTGATATTCAAAAAAACTTGAATATGGAAGAGGCCAATGTATTTAAGTCCTCTTTTAACAGGGAAAACCTCTATTATGAAGTGAGGCCTAAGAATCAGGCCAAAAAGCAGTTAATCCGTTTTCTTAACGATCGGAAAGGCAAATGCGGGGTTATTTATTGCTTAAGCAGAAAAAAAGTGGAAGAAATTGCAGAATTCCTGAATGTTAACGGGTTTAATGCTGCTCCTTATCATGCTGGTTTAGAAAGTGCTACCCGTATGAAAAACCAAGATGATTTCTTGAATGAAGATGTAGATATCATTGTGGCTACTATTGCTTTCGGTATGGGCATTGATAAACCGGATGTTCGCTTTGTGATTCATTACGACACTCCAAAATCTGTAGAAGGATACTATCAGGAAACGGGCAGGGCAGGCCGAGATGGATTAGTCGGTGATTGCTTAATGTTCTACAGCTACAACGATATTCTTAAACTTGAAAAATTTAATAAGGATAAGCCTGTAACAGAAAAAGAAAATGCCAAACTCTTGTTGGAAGAGATGTCTTCCTATGCAGAGTCATCTGTATGCAGACGGAAACAACTACTGCATTACTTTGGAGAGGAATTTAGTGACTATTGTGGTAAATGTGATAACTGTATACACCCGAAGGAAAAATTTGAAGCAAAAGAGGAAATGACTACTGTTTTAAAAACAGTAAAATTAACCAAGCAAAGATTTGGTATCAATCATTTAGTAAATGTAATCAGAGGTTCTAAAGATCAATATGTAAGTAGTTACGATCATGACAAATTGGACGTACACGGAGTTGGTGCTGATCAAGATCCTGAATTCTGGAAGTCGGTAATTCGGCAAACAATGCTTTATGGATATTTATCCAAAGACATCGAAAATATTGGGGTATTGAAAATAAATAAAGCAGGAGAAGACTTCTTAAAGAACCCAACTGATGTTCAATTTACAGTTAATCATGTTTATACTGATGATGGCGATGAAGATCAAATTGAAAAAGAATCAGTTTCGGCTAAGGCCTTTGATGAAACACTCTACGCTCAATTAAAAGCGCTTAGAAAAAAAGTCGCTAAATCAAAAAATCTTCCACCATATGTGATCTTCCAAGATCCGTCTTTAGAGGAAATGGCTACCACGTACCCCACTACCAATGAGGAAATGGCAGCCGTAAATGGCGTTGGTCTAGGAAAAGTTCGGAAGTTCGGAAAACCGTTTATGGACTTGATTAAGGAATATGTTGATGAAAATGATATTATCACAGCTGCGGATGTTATGGTAAAATCATCTGTCAACAAATCCAAAATGAAGATTTTCATCATTCAGCAAGTCGATAAAAAAATTGACTTGGAGGAAATAGCTGAAATGAAGGATATTTCTTTTGAAGAACTGATTGATGAAATTGAACATATTTGTTATTCAGGAACCACTTTGAACTTAAATTATTACTTAAATCAGATAATCGATGATGAAAAGCAAGAGGAAATTATGGACTATTTTCTTTCTGCAGAATCTGACAGTATTGATGAAGCATTGGATGAATTTGAAGATGAATTCAGTGAAGAAGATTTAAGGCTCATGCGTATTAAGTTTTTATCTACTTATGCAAACTAAAAACAATTGATTTATCCAAAGACTGTCCATCATCTGTCTAGAATTGATATTATGGAGCTAAGAGTGGACATAACTGAATTTTCTAACGAATGAGAAAATGATAGACAAAATTTAATCATAATTGTCCCGTAGCCACGGGATAGAATAAGTAAAATCAAATCGAATAAATGAATATACTAATACTGGGCTCTGGAGGAAGAGAGTATGTTTTTACGGAAAAAATTGCTGAAAGTAAAGATTGTCAAAAACTTTATGTCGCTCCTGGAAATGCAGGTACAGCCACTATAGCTGAAAATGTAAATTTAAACCCAACTGATTTCAAAGGAATAGCTGATTTTAGCTTAACTAAAAAGATTGATATGATTGTGGTCGGACCTGAAGCTCCATTGGTGGCAGGCATCAGGGACTATTTTGAAGCTGAATCAGATTTAAAGAAAATCCAAATTATAGGACCCGGAAAAGCTGGAGCAGAATTAGAAGGTAGCAAGGAATTCGCAAAGAGTTTTATGCACAGACACAATATTCCGACAGCAGCTTATGCCACTTTCGAAAAACCGACATTATCTGAAGGAATTTCGTATTTACAGACTTTAAATCCACCGTACGTACTGAAAGCTGATGGCTTAGCTGGTGGTAAAGGGGTTGTTATATGTGATAATTTACAGACTGCAGAGCAATCACTTACTGAAATGCTCCAAGATGAAAAATTTGGTGAAGCCAGTAAAAAAGTGGTAATTGAAGAATTCTTACTGGGAATTGAACTTTCTGTCTTCGTATTAACTGATGGGGAAAACTACAAGATTTTACCTGCAGCAAAAGATTACAAAAGAATTGGAGAAGGTGATACAGGATTAAACACAGGTGGAATGGGGGCAGTTTCGCCAGTAAAATTTGCGGATGCAAATTTCATGGACAAAGTAGAGTCCAAAATAATCCAACCCACTATTGATGGTCTGAAAAAAGATAGCATAGACTATCAGGGGTTTATTTTTATCGGATTGATGAATGTTGGTGGGGAGCCTTACGTGATAGAATATAATGTAAGAATGGGAGACCCTGAAACACAGGCGGTTTTGCCGAGATTAAAAAGTGATTTACTATCCATATTTACGAGTATGAATGACAAAAATTTGGATCAGGCTTCATTTGAAATTAGTGATAATACTGCTGCAACTGTAGTGCTTGTGGCAGGAGGCTATCCTGAAAGCTATGAAAAGGGCAAAGTGATTAAAGGACTAAAGGATGTAACGAATGCAAAAGTCTATCATGCTGGAACTTCTACCAAAGAAAATGAGATCGTTACATCAGGGGGTAGAGTTTTAGCCATAACGGGAATTGGTGATAATTTAGAAATTGCATTAAAAAATGCATATGCTGGCGCAAATAAAGTGTGTTGGGATGATATTTATTACAGAAAAGACATTGGTCAAGATTTATTGGCTTTAGACGGTCTATGACCAAATTAATTAAAAGAAAACTCAATCCTGCTTCAGCTAACGTCTGATTAGTATTTAGATAAAATTCACAATAAATGTGAAAATATAAAATGCAAAGGCGGTTGAGAAATCTTACAGAATAATAATCAAATGAATATTCCTCTATATTTCTTTTGAGGGCATGTATTCATTTAAATTTAACTGATAATGCTACTCTGAAAAGTAGCTTAAAATAAAGTATATTATGGGATGCTCATCATGTGGTACTAAAAATAAGGAAGGCGCCACAACAGGTTGTCAAAATAACGGGGGTTGTAGTACAGGTGGATGCAACAAAATGAATGCTTTCGACTGGCTATCCAATATGGATTTCCCCAACTACGATAATTTTGATATTGTAGAAATCAAATTTAAGGGAGGTAGAAAAGAGTTTTTTAGAAATATACATAATCTTGATTTAACCACTGGAGATGCTGTTGTAGTAGATGTACCAAATGGTCATCATATTGGTTATGTTTCCTTGCAAGGGGAACTGGTACGCTTGCAAATGCAAAAACGAAAGGTCAAAAATGATGATGAAATCAAAGCCATATACCGCATTTCAACAGAAAAAGATTTAGAAAAATGGTACGAAGTGCAGAACAGGGAATTACCTACTATGTACAGAGCCAGAGAGGTGATTCAAGAGTACAAATTGAAAATGAAATTATCCGATGTTGAATTTCAAGCGGATAACTCTAAAGCTACATTTTTCTACTCAGCGGAGGAAAGAGTTGATTTCAGGGAATTAATCAAAAAACTAGCGGGGGAATTTAAGATAAGAGTAGAGATGCGCCAAATCTCCCTGCGGCAAGAGGCTGGTAGACTAGGCGGTATTGGAAGCTGCGGACGTGAATTGTGCTGTAGCACATGGCTTACAGACTTTAAAAGCGTTTCTACAAGTGCTGCACGATACCAAAATCTATCATTGAATCCGAGTAAACTTTCAGGACAGTGCGGTAGATTAAAATGTTGCCTTAATTATGAATTGGATACCTACATGGAAGCACTAAGTGGAATTCCTGAGGTTGAAAAACCACTTCAAACCAAGAAAGGGGCACTGGCTTTACAAAAAACTGATATCTTCCGAAAAATTATGTGGTTTAGCTATTCGGAAGACAATATATGGCATCCTGTAAAAGTGGATAGAGTAGCAGAAATAATTGCGCTTAATAAGCAGGGAGAAAAGCCTGATACGCTGATGGAAGACGTTTTAGAAATTGAGGATTCCGTTCAAATTAATAGTGATTTAATTAAGCTTGACCGTAAATTTTCGAAGCCTAAAAAGAAAAAGAAAAAAAGCGGCAAATTTAAATCCAGTAATGTAAAGGCCAGCAATGACGCAAAATCAGGAGATAAAGAAAAACCACAAGTAAACTACAAAAAAAATAAAGGAAAGAGAAGGTTTAATAAAAACAAGAACACTCCAAATAATAATAAAAAAGATTAATGAAGGTATTTTATAGTATTTTAGGACTGGCATTCCTATTGTTTTCTTGTACAGAAGAGCGCTATTACGAGGATAATCATGATTTCACAGACCGAATTTGGAATATGGAGGAAAGCGCTGAATTCAAATTCAAAATAGATTCAATTGAACTGCCCTACCAGATCAAATTGAACGTACGTAACACTATGGATTACTCCTACAGAAATCTATATGTAAAATATGAAATATTAGATTCGACAACTGTAATCGAAGAAAAATTACTGAACATAGATTTATTTGAATCAAAAAGCGGCAAGCCATTTGGTGAGAGGCAAAGCGAAATATATTCACATCAATTAATTCTGGAGGACTCCGTATATTTTGCTGACAAGGGAACCTTTACTATCGGTCTTAAGCAGTATATGAGAGAAAAAGAATTGGAGGGTGTTGTTTCTATTGGAGTTAGAATTGAGCAATTAAAGTGATACTAAGGGTAGCTCAGCCTCTTCCTGTTTTATAAACTTCAAATTCTTTAAGAATATGAGCAGCTATTTCATACTCACTTGATCGTTTGACAAACGCTGGGTCAATATTTAAAAAATGGATAAAATCGGTCAAATCATCTCCTTCCAGACCAGTTAAATCCTTCACTATTTCAGGATTATATTTTTTGTCATTTACAATTTTATTTCCTTGATTCGCTACCGTTTCATAGTACTTTACTTTGTTCTTGTGTTCTTTACTAATCTTTTTTACTAAAAAGGAAATGGGTTTAGTTACCGCATATTTCAATGAATTGTTATAAGTGGGATCATAATTTATCGGAATCTTACTTTTGGGTTTATTTGGTTTCATTCCAAAAGGTACAAAATTGTCATTTTCAACTTCTCCCATATCCACTAATTTTCTTCGAAAATCTGCTTCTGTTTCCGGTAGATTACTCACTCTCACCTCATCAAGTTGAATTACAGCAGGATTTAGGGTAATCCTAAGATATTCAGCATTACCCACTACAAATTGCTTTGAATTAAAGTTTATGTTTGAAGCAACCAACGTATCTCCTTTTATGACAGATAAAGAAAAAGTTCCTTTCTCATCAGAAATGGCCATTTTATTTTGAGAGGTATTTACAATATGAACTCCTTCAATCGGCAAACTATCTGCAGCTGAAGTAACTTTCCCCTGCAATTCCTGAGCTGAGACATGCAAAGTAAAAGTTACCATCAAAAAGAAGGTCAACACTATTTTCATTTTATGGTATTAAAAGTTTAAACTCTTTTAACTCAACGCTAAAAAGTGAATTTTTATTTGCTACTATACTCTTCGAATTTATCAAGAATTGTTTTGACCACTTCATAATCACTTGATTTAGATAAAAAATCATAATCAAAATCCAAATACTCCATAAAATCCATAAGCTCCTTGGCAGTTAAACCTGTAAGTTTCGTAACAAGTTCTTTATTATATTTCTCACTATTGGCAAAAACTTGTTCTTTTGAAGCTTTCAGTTCGTAGTAGTCCCTTTTTGCTTTATGCTTCTTACTAAACTTTTTAGTAAAATAAGAAATAGGGACAGTTATTGATGGATTAAAATTTTCATCAGCACCAAAAACAACATCGGTTTCCCTATTATAAAGTTTAGGTATTCTGCCTTTAGGCTTAGCTGCATTAACACCAAAGGGAATAAATGAATCTATTTCCAGAACTCCAAGATCCATAAGCCTTCTTTTAAAATCATTTTCATCCTCTGGTAAATTCGTCACTTTTACCTCCTTCAACTGAATTACATTTGGATGCAAACTAATCATTTTGAAATCAAATTCTTGAACCACAAAGTTAGAAGACTTGAAACTTACATTCGAAATCTTAATTGTATCGCCAATGTTAGCTATTAAATTAAAATACCCATTTTCCGAAGTAAAAGTGAGCTTTTGCTGTGATACATTAAGAATATGAGCACCCTCAATAACCTGATAGTCCTCTGATGAGAACACCACGCCTGTAATCTGATCTTGACCCCATAGCAGACTTGGAATAAAAACACAAATTGCAACTATAAAAACAATACGCATGAAAAAGAAAACGCGCCATGCATATGAAAATTATTCCAAAGACCGATCTAAAAGTCTCTTATCAATACTTTTGGTGGTTTTAGCCCCCAACTCCCTCAAAATCTCAGTTCTTCTAATCAAGTTGCCTTTACCATCATATAATTTTTTCATGGCGTCAGAATAACTATTTTGAGTAGTTTTAAGGTTATTGCCCACCTTTAGGAGATCATCAGTAAAATTTGTGAATTTATCGTACAGCGCACCGGCTTGTGTAGCAATTTCAATAGCATTTTTATTTTGCAAGTCCTGCTTCCAGATGTAGGAAATTGTACGAAGAGTAGCCATTAAGGTAGTTGTAGATACCAAGACGATATTCTTATCTAAAGCTTTTTCATACAGAGTATGATCTTCCTTCAGTGCAATGGTTAAAGCTGGCTCGTTAGCTACAAACATTAACACATAGTCTGGTTGATTAATATCATACAAATTTTGATAATTCTTCTCACCTAAAGTTTTGATATGAGAATACATACTGTCCAAATGATTTTTAAGGAAGCGTGCTTGCTTAATATCATCATCAGCATCAAAAAAGTTACTGTAAGCAGTTAAAGACACTTTAGAATCAAGCACCAAGTACTTATCGTCAGGCATTTTGATGATGTAATCTAACCTTTGATTAGCTCCCTCTTCATTCTTATAATTTTTTTCTTTCTCGTAATGCACTCCCTTTTGCAAACCAACCTTTTCCAAAATGGCTTCCAATTGCATTTCTCCCCAATTTCCTTGAGATTTCGAATCGCCTTTTAAAGCCCTGGTCAGATTTTCTGCTTCTTTGGTTATTTGCAAGTTCAATTCTTTTAGAGAGCTAATTTGCTCTTTTAAAGCTGTATTCCAGACTAGACTTTCTTTGCTACTTTTCTCTACTTTCTCCTCAAATTTATCGATCTTCTCTCGTAATGGATTCAGTAATTCTCCAATATTGGTTTTGTTTTGATCCGTAAATTTCTTGCTTTTTTCCTCGAATATCTCTTGTGCCAAATTTTTAAACTCGCTTTTAAACTGCTCCTGAAGTTCAGCAAGTTCGGATTTATGTTCATCCAGCTTAATTTTCAAATTTTTATAGTCCGACTCCACTGAAGAAAGTTGTCGAGTAAGTTGAATATTTTTTTCTCTCTCTTGAGCGTGAGCTTCTTTCTCTTCTTTTATTTCAATAGCTAAATTATCCCTCTGACTTTTCGATACACTTAGCTCTGTTAGGACTTGCTGTTTTTCGCCTCTTAGCTGTTCTAAATCCTTTCCACCAGTGTTTTGAGACTTAAAAATAAAATATGCCAGTACTGCTCCGACAAGTAATCCTATGACAACGCCAACAATTTCCATGATGCTAAAATTAAAATACTATGTAGTTGAACAAAATTAAGGATTCGAAGGGAGAGATAATTAAAATCCAGAAAAATAATCCAGAAAAAATAGACATAAAAAAAGCCGGATCAACCGGCTTTTCATTATCAAAATATTATATTATTAATTAAGTACGAATCTAATCGGAATTACCCTCTGAGAACGTACCGCTCTACCTCTTTGCTTACCAGGTGTCCATTTCGGTGCGTTTTTCACTACTTCCACAGCTACTTCATCACAACCTCCACCAATACCTTTTACTGCTTGCACGTCAGTTAATGATCCATCTCTTTCAATTACGAACTGAACATAAACTACACCTTCAATTCCCATTCTCTGTGCTTGACGTGGATACTTATCATTTAATTGGTTAGCAACATAGTCATAAAAAGCCTGGATTCCTCCAGCTGGTTCGGCTTGTTGTTCTACAATTTGGAATACCTTATCAACTTCTTCTTCTTCACCTTCTTCCTCGAATACCATATCCTCAATTGCATCATCCTGATCCATATCCATGTCCAAGTCTAATTCAATTTCTTCCTCAATTTCTTCTTCATCAGGGATCTCAATGATTTCAGGAAGCTTTACTTTTGGTGGCGGGGGAGGTGGCTGCTCCGTAGGTGGAATCTCCATGATTTCCTCCATATCGTCATTCACCGTACCTAAGTCCATGGCCGGCCCTTCATCATAAAATTTGTATTCAAAAGCAAAAAACACCAAGGAGATGGAAACAACCAGTCCTATGTTCAAAAAAAGCGTTGACTTTTTGTTGATGTCTGCTTTCGGATTCTTTTTAAGTTCCATAATTAAACATCGTTTAGATAGTAAAACTATTATTTAATGATTTAAATTCAAATTATCTTATCATTCTTTTCAAATAAATTCGAATTAAATTTTATAAATCAGATAAAATACAAACCATCCTGCAAAAACTCCAAGACTATTTGCTACAATATCTGATAATTCCAATCCTCTTTCAGGAATGAATGTCTGACCTATTTCAATTGCCAATCCGTAGATGAAACTTATTGAAGTTGCCAAAGGGACAGCTTTATAACGAAAGTATAAAAAGGTATATTGTTTGGAGAACCCTAGAATCAAAAGAAAACACAAGACCGAAAAAACGAAAAAATGGGCAATTTTATCAAAATTCAAAAAATCCCATACGCTGGTTACTGGCATTGATTCTCCAGGAGTTAAGCCCAATAACAATATGAGCAAGAACCAGATGATTCCAAACAGGTTATACCTGAGAAACATATTTATTCTCCTATCAATTCTTTGTAAGCCTCAGCTGACAGCAATTTTTCAACTTCAGAGGTATCGGACAGTTTCAGTTTAATCATCCAGCCTTTCTCATACGGGTCCTCATTTACAGACTCAGGTGCGTCTTCCAAATCTTCATTAAACTCGAGAACAGTTCCACTGATAGGCATAAACAAATCAGAAACAGTTTTCACAGCTTCTACTGTTCCAAAAACTTCTCCTTCTTCAATTTCTTCATCAATAGTCTCAACTTCCACATATACAATGTCGCCTAATTCGCGTTGCGCAAAATCAGTAATGCCAACATAAGCTTCATCACCTTCAACTCTCACCCATTCGTGATCTTTGGTGTATTTCAAATTCTTAGGAATATTCATTCTTAAATTATTTTAAAATGGCTAATGATTAATATTTTCCCAAAATTACATTCTTTTTTCGGATGCAAAAATATTTATTGCAATCCGAAGCGAACTTGTACACCAAAGGACGTATTTGTGGTTGGAAATGAGTTTTGAACTCTCGGTTCGTTGAAGTTTCTTTGAAAATAAAAATTTAAGTTTAATCTTTCATTTACAGTATAATTAATGGTGGGCCTTAGTTGGAAATTTATTGTGCCATCAACCAGTACATTCCTGCCATCATCTAAGGTTCGTTGCACTACTTCTGTATCTCTGACAGTCACACTCAAATTCATAGTCAAATCATTATCAAGTGAGACTGTTCTACCTTTGACTTTAAATGGTAAAGTGAAATTAGGGTCTGTAAATCCAATATCGATCACAATATCATTGCTTTTTTGATCTGTAATTTGAGATGTTTCTGTGCTTAACGCCACGTTTCTCTCTTTTTTATATTCAAATTTGGCTGTTAATCTACCAGAACTTCTTAAGCTTACTCCGATCAAAGGTGAGAACCTTTCTGAAATCAAAACCTGACCGATTGTATAAACTGGTAAATAAAATCCGCTATCAGAAACCGCTGTTGGTAGCGGATAGTTTTCCAAACTATTACTAAGATTTAAATTACTTTCTCCACTGTAAACCGCATTATTTATATAATTATTAATCGTTAATGTGGATACGTAAGCATGACTTAAACTAACGCTTGGAAATACTTCTTTGATTGCCTTGATATTGGATAAACCTTTATAATCAACTCGCCAATTTGGAAGAGGAATTTTTGGAAAAGGATTATTTGAGATTTCCTCTGGAGATGTGCCTGTATAAGCCGCTAAGAAAGATGGGATTAAAACATCTTGATGGTTTAGTTGATATTCACCACCACTAGAATTGAGAGTGGAGAGTCTTTGTCTTAATATATCTCGATTTTGGCGTACTTCTTCAAAAATGGACGAACTGTTTTCATCAGTAGGAACAAATGCAGTATTAATCATATTGTAACTCATTATATAATTCCCGCTTCTCGTTGGAGTTAGATTTACGAAAGCATCAGCTTCATCACTAAATCTAAAGAGTTCGCTGTAGTTTTCGTTCACTGTTCTATTAACATCGATTTGAATACTCAAATCTTTCGCTGGCTCAAGTGTGGCTTTCAAATCGAGTGTTTTGGTGATTGATTGAGTGTAAAAATTTGACTGAGAAGTTGACTGGGCTAGCCAATCATTCTCTGCGGCTCGAAACCTTATACTTGGATCTTGACTACCAAACACAAATGGAAGACCAGGTGCTGTAAGGGAAGAGTCAAGTCCGAAAAGATAAACTCTGTTTCTAAATCCTGGAAGTAGAGTCCCTCCTCTTTCATTATAACTACCCGTGATATTTTTTACGGACATCAGTAGTTTTAATAATCCTTTTACGATTGGGGCGCCCGGTTGTGTCCAGGTTGTGTCTTTTTGGTTTGCACGAAGTCTAGGAGGATTATTAATACTATTCAAGATCTTAACTTTATTATAAAGTTTATTCATATCCAATCTCGAATTCAGTCCCCACTCACTACTGTTCTGTATGATGTGGCCTAAAGTATCTATTTGATTCAAAGATCCTGAAGTCCAATTAAAATCAACCTTATAACGAGCTTCCGCTGATATCCAGTCTGTAAACGGAATCTTACTCAATGGGACTTGGTACCCGGTCACTACACTTTGATCAAAATTCTTCATCCTACCAAAGTTTTGAAGATTGGTCATAATGCTATCCCTTTTTTCTTCGGTATTGATTTCTCCAGGAGCCTCATCAATGATTGAAAATGCTCTAGCGGAATAATTGATATTAATGTTTTCGGTTAGATTCCAATCAAGATTATAATTTCTGTTTAATGTAAAAGATTTTTGAAATTGAGGCTCAATTCCATCGATCCCAAGCCTGTCGTTTCGTAATTGCGTTTTTATATAACTTCTATCCAGATCAGCACGAAGTCCGAAAGTTGAAGGTAAAGGATTAATATTAATATCTTGAATGAGCTTTAAATATGGCGAACCCAAAAAGCCTACCTCTTTCAGTGGTGCTATACTAGCATTCGGAAAACCATAATTATAACCGACTGCACCTTTATAATTTCTAGTTTCAAGTTGTGCTGTTTGTAAATTACTTCGATTTATGTCGCTATATGCATAGGTAAAATCAAAATTTGAAATAGCAAAAGGCAAAACTAGTTTATCTACTTGCTTTCTTTCCTTTCTAACATTAGTGAAATTTATACTTCTTCTCACTTCTTGATCAACTACTAAATTTCTATAATCTTCTGCCTCCTCAGCAGTTTCAAAACTTTCAAGTGCAGCCGTGAGAGGAATATCAGGATCTCTCGGATCAAAAAATGGAGTGGCCGTAAAAGTTTGATAGCCCAAATACATAGGGATTTTCACACCAGATTCATCCCCAAAAAATTTCCCTAAACTAATATTAGCTGATATGTCATATGCTTCCGTGGTTTCTCTTGTTCTTTGTGCAATGTTTTGTTCAATTCCACCAAAACCCACTGTTGAATAATTGGTACCCATAGTGATATTGGCAAAATCCGCTAATTTTGCATTTAAAGTAGCATTAGCTGCCCAACCGTTGGTTTGATCAAAATCAGTAACCCGCATTTCATTAGCCCAAACGCAAACGTCTTTCGGCAAAGTACTACCGCCATCAGGATTACGAATACCTACCATCATAGTTTGCACCGAGCTCATATCTGGTCTTCCTCTTACCGTAAGTGTATATTTCCCAAATTGCTCGGTATATGGCAATAGTATATTTTGATTTCCTAAGACTCTATTTCTTCTAGATTTTAGTTCATACAATTTATTAATATCAAGGTCGATTTCATTCTCCAATGGCCAAATATCTCTTGGATCAGTGGTTTGATAAGGTGTAATTTTTAAGGGAATTTCAATTTCGTAGTAATTATCATCAAAATCAGTTCCCAATCTCACAAAAGCAGTAACGTCATCATCTGAAATATTTGAGCCCTGTGCATGTAGAAACATCTTAAGAGTATTATAATTAATTAAATCAAAATTCACGTTCTTAAATGCTGCCACAGCTTTACCCTCCTCGAGATCATCAACACATAATTGAATAGATTTTTCATTCTGTCTGACTGGGTTAGCCACAGCAGCAATATCCTGATCACGTGATATGCCAGGAGGCAAAACATAAGGAACTTTACCAGAACCATTTTCAGAATTGGCTTCAATACTAACTGCAGAAATTACCAAATTAGAGGGCTTTTGCTCTGGGGTTTCAATAATTCCAGTTCGCGCCAATGACCCATCGTACTTACGCCATTGTGATCCCACCAAACGGAAATCAGCCATTCTTAACACAACTGGCTGTTCAAAATCTGTAAGAACTGTTCTAATATACCGGATAGTTTTGAACCCTTGAATCTCACCTTGAGTTCTTGACGGATTTCTTACCGGAACCCTAAATAAATACCACTTTACATTTTCATTATCACTCGAAGCGGTCACTTCATCCACAATTAAGGGATTGTTAGCCACGTTCAGATTGCCTCTAGTTAGAGGCACTTCATATTCATAATACTCTTCTAGAGTGGATACCGTCCTATCATTATTCAAATCTTCAGAATTGGGATATCTACTACCAGATGGGTTAAAATCTTCACCCCCGTTTCCAGCGGGAGTATTTCCCTCCATATTGCTGAAGCTCTTATACCTTTCTACTATCGGAGCTTCTCTTGCATCGAACTCATCTCCTAAAAAATATTGAAAATTATCTGCAGAGACATCTGCCAAAATCCTAGCTTTTGCTTCTTCTGAAATCGCAGAGTTGGCATTAATCTCATTGACAAAATCAGAATAAAACTCAGCTTCCAAATCGTTTCTGACTCCATCCAAACCAATATCTTGGTTCGCTCGAGCAGAAGGATCTGTAGAAAAAACATCAGTTATTGGAGCATTGGATGGCACTCTTCCCTCTTCCGTTACATCAACTTCGGCTGTATTATCGTAATTAGCAGGAAGTCCATTTTCATAAGCCAGTTTATTATCAGGTAAAATGTCTTCAGATACACTTCCCAAATTAAAATAAAGCTTACCTCCGGTAGTATTATTAGTAGCGTCTTCAGATCCATCCGCAACCACTCCTCTTTCAGTTTCAATAAAAGGATCTAATAACCAAAATTCAATATATTCAATATTATTTTTATCAAAATCTACCTCAGAAGTTATAGCCCTTGTGATACCCCCCCAGTTCTGTTTAGGATTTTTTAGTAGACCATCAGAAGTTAAGTCACTGTTAAAGTTATACATCCCTCTTTCTTCAGGAAAATATGCAATATCAAAGGTTTGTTGAGCATTTAAGCCTATATTTTCATCTCTATTTTTATAAATTTCTTGAGCAGAAACATATCTGGCATAATGATTTTCTTTCGCTTCATCTGATACTTCAGGGAGATTTTGCCCCGATCGGTTGTAAAAGGTAAGATCAATATTATACCAAGAAAGTTTCGCTCTCTTTTTATTAGCCCCGTACTTTCCTTGTCCTACAAATCGATTGTCTTGCGTAGCAGGAGTAGCTGCTAAATTCCAACTCACAAAATCGCTACCTAAATTATTGACCGTTACAGACTGCTCGAAATCATCTAAGTAAGCAGTACCTTCGCCATCTACCTGACTACTTGTGCCTGGTATCAATTGAGCAAATTCACCTCTAAAAGTCAGAGAAGAAGGCGCTTTGGTATCAATAAAAGGAATGAAATCCACCATCTTAGTTAAGAAGGGGACTTCATCACTATAATTCAAATCTAATCCCCACTTGGTATTGCTTGATGGTTCAGATCCAATGGTGTATCGAGAAACTCCTAACGGTCTTTGGGTGTGTCGTAAGACTGTGGCGCCAACATTGAATTTATCACTTACTACATAATCGAAACGAGTTCCAATCAAAGTTTTAGATTGAAAATTGAACATATCTTCTGTCTCGAAATCAATATCCAAATCCCGTCCGGAGCTTAAAATTCCTTCATTCAATATAATAACCCTGCCTAAATTATAGTCAACCCTATAGTCAATCCCTTCTTGAAGCGGAGTTCCACCAGCACTCACCCTTACTGAATTCTCAGCAATATTAAGGCCTGGCAAAGCAATTTCAGTGGAAGACCCACTTTCATACTGTCCTTTTATAAAAAATTTATCTTTGGAAGTAAGTTGTTGTGCGTCATTTTTAGTAGATCGATATAAAGTATTAAAGACGTATTTACTTTTGAAGGTTTGCTCATCATCTCTAAATAAACTATCTAAACTTCTTCCAAATGGCTCTAATACTGGGAAAATTATCTTGCCTTCTTGCTGATTAATGGTTAAGCCATTAATGTAATCAAAGTTACCATCAGGTTGAGGGTCATTATTTTGATTGAGGCTATCAAGATTAAAGACTCTGAGCAATGGAATATCTCTCAGCGAACTTTCATGTAAGCTAGGGTTATCTTGACCCGTTCTATCATCTCTGTAAATTATCCTTAGCTGAAATCCTTCCTGACTGATTTGATTTCCTTGGAGATTGTAAATATTTTTCATCATCAAATCCCAAGTAGGAACATCCACATTAATTTTTGAGGGTCTTAATAATTTCAATAACACTACATCGTCATCGGGCCTACTACCATAATTTTCTGCCATTTCACCTACTTGATACCGCTGGCCATTGTATGTGTATTCATAGGCAACCGCCAACATTTCATCGTTTTGGAGCTGTCTTCTGAGAGAGATATAACCTAAGGCCTTATCAAAATTGTATTCAGTGGCATCTAACTTCCTTGCTACATTTATGATTTCATAATCGACTGTACGAGACAATTCAGGGCTTGATGTTTCTAAGGAATTAAGAAAATTATCATAATTTTTACTGTAATTATTGATTTCTGCCCACAAGTCATTGGCATCATTATCAGTAGGGCTAGAATTTGAAATTCCTGATTGTAAATATTGAGGTTGGTTTATATTATTGGGATTAGCTTCCCCCAAATCCATAAAGGCAGCAATAGATCTTAGGTTTTGGGTATTCTGGTTCCTATTTAAAATATACACTTCTACTCTTCTTACATCTAAACTGGAATTTACCCGGGGCAATCCATTCAACCATCTTTCATAATTATTTCTAAAGAAATGCCCTAAAAAGAAATGTCTATTTTCATCATAATCTGAGGAACGCACTTCAAATTCTTGTCTCTGTGACCCACCTTCAACTTTCACACTCTCCGCTTTTCCTCTCTGTGTTGAGGCAACACTGGTAACAAATAAATGCCCGAATTGCATTTGCGTCTTTACACCGAACAGGTTTTGAGCCCCTGACATTAGTGAGTTATTTACCGGCATACTCACATTTCCAATTTCAATTTTCTTGAGAATCTCTTCCTCATAACCCGTGTACTCTACTTTTAAATCATTCTGAAAATCAAAGGAATTATTATTGGCAAAATTGGCAGTCACGGCAAGTTTTTCTCCTACTTTACCTACCGCATTCATATTAATTTGCTGATCAAATTCAAAGCTTGAGTATCTTTGTTGTTGTACTGGCAGGTTAGGGTTTTCATTCCGAGTAAATCTCCCACCAAAATCTAAAGTGATAAATCCATTTGGGATCAATTCCACGAAGCTACCTCCAAATAATCTATCAAAAACCGGGCTTACATAAAGGGGAGGAATTAATGATCGGCCACTCACAGCACTTTCACCATCTAAACCTAATGACCTTTCTTTCCAATATTCTTTTAGAATTCGATCATCCTGATACTTTGCAAATTCCTCGTAGGTCATGGATGATGTCGGCCGAAAATCAATATCACCTATGGTCTCATAAATTGAATAATTGAAACCAGTATCAATTTCTACATCCAAACTTAAGGCAGCAGGGTCTTCCAGCAATAATGGACTATTTCCTAAATCATTAGAAAAAGGGTCTCCGTAGCGGTCTTGTGCTTGATAAGTTGGTCGCCTGCTGGGTTGATAATTCTTTACGCTATCTACTTTGGTACTATCTGTTTTAACAGTATCCTGAGCTTGCTGTACCTCCTGAAACATTTCATAACTGAATCCGTTACTTTTAGAGAATAGCTGATAATGTCCTCCAATCAAGAGGAAAAAAATTATTAAAACCCGTAAAAGAAGTTGAAAGCTTCTACTTTGCAAAATACAATTTAGTTTAGGCTGATTTTAAGGCTTGCTTAATTAATTGCTCTAAAGTAATATTTTCCTTGTTAGCTTGCAATATCTTATCAATAACCTTTTCAGCGGAATTTTTAGCGAACCCTAAATTTATCAAAGCTGATAACGCTTCATTTCTTAAGCTATTGTTTGAAACCACAGAAGAATGGCTAGATTCTGAAATTAAACCTTCTTTTTTATATTTATCTTTTAATTCCAAGATCACCCTTTGAGCAGTTTTACCGCCAATACCTTTAATGGATTGAATTTGCTTTACGTTTTCCGATACAATTGCAGATTTGATTTCACTTGGATTCATAGCCGATAACATGCCAATTGCAGTTGAAGGGCCAATTCCTGAAATCCCGATCAAATCTAAAAATACTGCTCGTTCTCCTGGTAAATAAAATCCATAAAGTGTTTGAGCATCTTCTTTGACGTGGAAATGAGTCAAAATCTTTGCTTCTTTTTTATTTTTTAATGCATCATATGCTGAAAGCGGAATGTTGACATGATAACCAACGCCACCCACCTCAATGATTAGGTGGGTAGGTTCTAGCTCAATAATGAGTCCTTTTAAAAATGAAATCATAAGTTAGATCTATTCTGATGGTCTTGTGCATCCACTACTGAGATGGCTACCATATTTACTATTTCTCGAATTGAACTACCAAGCTGAAGAATATGCACTGGTTTATTCATCCCTAGCAAAATTGGTCCAATTGCTTCTGCATTTCCTAACTCCATCAATAATTTGTAAGCAATATTCCCTGAAGCTAAGCTTGGAAAAATAAATGTATTGGCTCCCTTATCCGCCAGTTCGCTAAATGGATACGTTTCCTTTAATAACTCTTCATTTACTGCAATATTGGCTTGAATATCACCATCGATGATCAGATCAGGCCATTTTTCTTTAGCTATTTTTCGAGCTTTAGCTGTTTTTTCTGGTATCTCTCCTTTACTGCTACCAAAATTAGAATAAGATAAAACTGCCATTCGAGGCTCATAACCAAATACTCTGGCACCTCTAGCTGTTAAACCGATTATTTCCACTAGTTCATCCACAGTGGGATTTGTATTTACCGTGGTGTCGGAGAAAAAGAAAGTACCCTTCTTGGTCAATAAGATATACATACCTGCAACTCGCTTTCCCTCTTCTGATCCAATGATCTCCAATGCAGGCCTAATAGTTTTAGGGTAATCTTTAGTAAGCCCTGAAATCATGGCATCAGCTTCACCCAATTCCACCATCATACTTCCGAAATAATTTCGGTCACGCATTAATTTTACAGCTTCATATTGAGTAACTCCTTTTCGCTTTCTTTTATCATATAGTACCTTTCCATACTCTTGACGTTTATCATCATCCAGGAAATTATCAATGATGTCAACCCCTCCTAAATCTAACTGATGAGTTTCAATTAGGGCTTCAATCTTTTTACGATTCCCTAATAAAATCGGCTGAGCAATCCCTTCATCGATGACCATCTGCACGGCCTTAAGTATGTTAGCATTATCAGCCTCTGAAAATACAACGCGCTTTGGATCTTTTTTAGCTTTGGTTAAGATTCTATTCATCAATTTCTGGTCAACTCCTATCCTTTTTTGGAGTTCGACTTCATATTGAGACCAGTCTCTAATATTTGTTTTCGCAACACCAGATTTCATGGCCGCATTGGCCACAGCAGGAGAAATTGTTGTTATTAACCGAGGATCCAGCGGTTTTGGAATCAGGTACTCTCTACCAAAAACAATTTTTTGGTCATCGTATGCCTTGTTTATTAATTCAGGAACAGGTTGCTTGGCCAATTCAGCTATTGCATAAGCAGCAGCCAGTTTCATATCTTCATTAATAGCCGTGGCTCTAACATCCAAAGCACCTCTAAAAATATACGGAAAACCAATTACATTATTTACCTGATTAGGATGGTCAGATCTTCCAGTAGCCATAATAATATCCTTACGTGCCGCCATTGCATCTGCATATGGAATTTCCGGATCTGGATTGGCTAAAGCAAAAACTATAGGGTTGTCGGCCATTGCCTTTATATGCTTTTTATTGATAACATTTCCAGCTGATAAGCCCAGAAACACATCAGCACCTTTCATAGCATCGTATAGATCGTGAACATCTTTATTAGCGGAAGCAAAAAGCTTTCCTTGTTCACTCAAATCATCTCTATCCTTTGTTAAGAGACCCTTTCTGTCAAACATATAAATGTTTTCGATTTTTGCTCCTAAAGAATGATAAAGCTTAGTACAAGAGATGGCAGCAGCACCTGCTCCCATCACTACTATTTTAACTTCTTCTATTTTTTTACCCACCAATTCCAATGCATTGATTAAAGCGGCACTGGATATTATGGCCGTCCCGTGTTGGTCATCATGCATCACAGGAATATTCATCTGCTCTTTTAAGGCAGTTTCCACTTCAAAGCATTCAGGGGCTTTAATATCCTCTAGATTTATCCCACCGAAAGTTGGCTCCAAAGATTTAATGATCTCAATTAACTTCTTAGGATCCTTCTCTTGAATTTCAATATCAAAAACATCAATTCCAGCAAATTTTTTAAACAAAACACCTTTTCCTTCCATTACTGGTTTTGATGCATCAGGTCCAATATCTCCCAAACCCAAAACTGCTGTTCCATTGGAAACCACACCTACTAAATTACCCTTAGCAGTGTATTTATAAGCATTTTCTTTATCTTTCTCTATTTCTTTACAAGGTTCAGCCACTCCAGGAGAATAGGCCAATGCCAAATCCGACTGAGAGCTTAACATTTTGGTAGGCACCACTTCAATCTTCCCGGGTGTGCCTTGCATATGATAGTTTAATGCGTCTTGTCTACGAACTTTTTTAGGCATAACAATTTATATAAAAATGAATATCTACGTTGAAGCAGGAGAACTTCACATTCTCCTCAATTGAAAATAATAAAACAATTATTAAGTAAATGTAGGAAAGACTATGACAAAATTCAGCTTAATAAAGCATTTTAGTGAATTTTAGTCTTTGATACTTTCAGGGACCTTAGCAGTACCCAATATTGCTTTTAACCTGCGCATGGGTTCCCTTTTTGACTCTCCGGGTGCATCCACATAGCCTTCTAGGTAATACAAATCCCCAGATTCTTCGTTAGCAAACAAGTAACTCACAAATGAACCCCCTCTAGAATTGTCAGAATACTTCCACAATCCTTTTATTCTTAAAGCATAATTATTGTTCAGGTTTATGGTATCAATAACGAAGTCCATTTCGTCCTGACTGGTTAGATGTAAATCGGGAAGATCCTTGTCTGTGATGTATTTTTCCCCTAGCGAATTTCTAAAAGATTTAATTTGATCAGGATCAAACACAGATTCATCATTATAAGGCATTTTCACCATCCAAATGTTATACTCCTCTTTAGAATCTAATTCCCTTACCCAAATAAAGTCTTCACTTTTTTGCGCTACATCAAAACCAACCGGCACAATTAACTCAAGATTTAAAGAATCTTGAATATAATTCATAATACCTTTTTGCGCTGTCTTTTTGAAACTAGCTACTAATCTTTCCGCTTCTTTGTCATTAAAAAATTCTTTGATCCCTGATCTATTCGAATTTATATTCTTTATCAGCTCCTCTTCATTTCTTCCAAATAGGTACAGTACTTCCTGCCCTCGAGCATAAACATCTTCCTGATTGAAAGAAAACAAATCAGGTTTTTTTTCTATTTGATTTAATGAGTTTTCCGTAAAATACTTTTTCATGTATTTTCCCTCTGGTTTTTCATTATCCAAAGTAGCGACAAACATCAAATTCTGAGAAGCCTTAAAAACACTGTTAAATTTACTCGGGTCCACAGGTTTTAAATCATATAGTTTTTCATCTTGAGGCAAGACTGTAACATTGGAAGTAAAAATTTCTCTCAATAGGTCACCCAGCTGTCCTTCCCATAAGCTGGGCGGGATAACTAAAATAACTTCTCCTGCTTCTCCTCTCGCTTTTTGTAAAGTAGATTTTGAACCATCATCTTCTTGTCCACCTTTGCCTTCATCACCACACGAAACTGTGAGAAGGGAAAATAAGAGCATGACCGATAAGATATATAATTTATTGATTTTCAACATGATTATAGAATTATGAATTTTCTTTAATTTTAAGGATCTGACCTGGTTTAATACCATTTCCCTCCAAATTATTTATTTTTTTCAACTTCTCTACCGAAAGTCCATCAAATTTTCTGGAAATATCCCATAATGTATCTCCATCTTGAACTTTATATTCCCCAGTTTTCAAAGCTTGATCAATATCAGTTGCAGAGCTTCTGCTTATAGAAGCAAGTTTTTTGTTCACATTATCGTAAAAATCATCTGCGATCCAAATACTTAGTGGTTGACCAACTCTTATGACAGTGCCTCTCAAATTATTCCATTGCTGTAAATCCGCGATTCTAACATTATAAGTTTGTGCAATTTTACCCAATACATCTCCCGACTGCACCTTATAATTCAATTTTTGTCTTCCATAAGTACTCCCCACTTCATTTCTTGCCAATCTTTCAAAATGTTCTTTTCCTTGTCCGGCAAACCTCATGATTTCGTCCAAATTTGCAACTACAAAATCTTTTTGATGAGATGGAATACGTAATTTATACAAAGTGTGATTATCAGAAATCACACCCCGCTTGAGCTCAGGGTTTAGATCATCTAAAACATCAATACAAATACCAGAATGCTCTGCAAATAATGGCAAACTTAAAAATCCTGAAACAGAAATGGTTTCATATTTAGGCATGTATTCGAATTCCTCTATAAAGAGATTGTGCTCTTCCAAATAATTCATGCTGTACATGATAGCAATAAATTGAGGGACATAAGACCTTGTTTCTCTATATAAATACGGATAAATCTCCCAAAAATCTTTTTTATAACCACTTCTCCTAATCGCTTTTCTCACATTACCAGGCCCAGTATTATAAGCTGCTAAAGCTAATTGCCAATCATTGTAGAAATATTTATAAAGAAAAGAAAGATATCTGCAAGCCGCATCAGTAGACTTTTCCATATCCATTTTCTCATCTATATACCAATTTTCGTTTAATCCATAATCCAGTCTAGCAGTAAGCGGCATAAATTGCCAGAGCCCGACAGCACCCGCGGGAGACTTAGCTTTTGGATTTAAACCAGACTCTACAATGGCTAAATACTTTAGTTCATCTGGTAAATCGTATTTTTCCAAGTAGCTTTCGATCATTGGAAAATATTTGCTTTGTAACTTGGCTACCTTTCTAGTATATTCTCTATTAGTTACAGTGAAATAATTGATAAATGAATTGACAATTGGGTTATAGGTTAACGGAATTTCATTTTCAATCTGAGTTAGTCTTTCCTGTACAATTTCTTGCTCATATTCAGGAACATATTCATAATGATGAGATATTTTAATAAGACTATCATTTTCCTGATCTGATTCAGTATTTGAAGCAGATATAGAGTCAGGAATTACATTTTCTATATCGTATATGAATTGTTGGCCGAAAACTGGAGTTAGGAACAGCCACCATAAAAAGCCAAAAACACATATTTTTTTAACCATCACACTAATTTATAATAAGATTATGATTTCATCAAATAATCAGCAAACGCATATAATTCACTTTCTTTGAATACGTCCGTCATTATTTGCAAGCCAATGGGTAAATTTTTTGCATCCACGCCATTTGGAATAGAAATGGCAGGGACACCAGTCACATTAGCTTGAACGGTAAAAACATCCTCTAAGTACATTTCAGCAGGATTATCTCTATTTGCACCTAAAGGAAATGCCGTGGTTGGAGTAGTTGGCAAGACAATAAAGTCATATTCTGCCAGCATTTTTCTCGTTTCGTCTCTAATAATCCTTCTTACTTTTTGGGCTTTAGTGTAATACGCGTCATAGTAACTGGCCGACAGCACAAAAGTACCTAGCATAATCCTCCGTTTTACTTCCTCACCAAACCCTTGAGAACGAGAAAGTTTGTACATACTTTCCATATTGTGTGCTTCTGGCGCTCTATACCCATAGCGGACTCCATCAAAACGGGATAAATTAGCACTTGCCTCGGCAGTTGTTAAAATGTAGTAGGTGGGCAATAAGTAATCTAAATGCGGAAAAGTTACTTCAACGACTTGGTGCCCCTGACTTCTCAACCAATCCAGTTTGGCTACAGTTGCTTCCTTAATTTCCGTTTGGAGCGCTTCATTTTCTAAAGTCTCCTTTAAGTATGCAATTTTTAGCTTTTTGCTAAGCTGAAGATCTTTTGAATACGCAGGTACAGACTCATTAGAAACCGTACTATCAAATTCATCATGACCCGCAATTACTTCTAATATTTGGGCATTGTCCTCAACATTTTTAGAGAAAACACCTATACAATCAAAAGAAGAAGCAAAGGCAATTAACCCATATCTTGAAACTCTGGAATAGGTAGGCTTAATACCTACAACACCACAAAAGGCAGCAGGTTGCCTAACTGAACCTCCAGTATCTGTACCTAAAGAAGCCATGCACAAACCGGCTTGAACGGCTACGGCAGATGCTCCTGAAGAACCTCCTGGCACTTTGGAATTATCCGCTGCATTTAAGGTGGGGCCAAAAGCCGAATTCTCATTGGAAGAGCCCATTGCAAACTCATCACAGTTTTCGACTCCAATTATTATGGCATCTTCATCGATTAATCTTTGGACAGCTGTTCCAGTAAACTGCGATTCAAAACCTTCTAAAATCTTAGAGGCAGACCTCACTTGGTAGCCTTTTTGAACCAATACATCTTTTATCCCAATCACAAGTCCAAATAATTTCCCTAAAGGCTTACCAGCAATAAGCTTCTTTTGCAGATTTTCAGCTTTTGCTAATGCTTCATTTGCATATACATCTAAAAACACATTGAGGTGCTTTTGCTCCTCAATTTGCTTTAAATAATGTTCTACAACTGATTTTAGGGAATACTTATTTTGCTTCAGACCAAGCTGAAGTTGTTTTAGACTGTGATAGGTCTCCAATTTTATTGGTCTTTAGTATTGCTACTTTCTGTGCTATCTGTTTTAGAGGTAGTGTTTTTAGTACCTCCATCTTCAATATTGTCTTTTATTTCTGTAGTAGCGTCTTTAAACTCTCTGATACCTTTTCCTAGTCCTCTAGCAAGGTCTGGAATTCTTTTAGCACCAAAAAATATTAAAATCACCAACATGATTAGAAGAATTTCCCATCCTCCTAATCCTCCTAAAAATGCAAATACTGTGTTCATTGCTCAATTATTATAAATGTGAATGTAAAGTTAATTAATATTTAACTGCCTAAGCAATCACTCATCAAAAAATTGATTGCTTATTTAAGCTAAAGGCTGAGAATGGGTAAATAGTTCAAGGCTGACACTTTAATTTCAAAACTTACTTCTTAAACAACCATTGCTCAGGATTTAGCTTCTGGCTATTTTTCCAGACTTGAAACTGGATTTCCGATGTTCCATCACCATTGGTATATACTGTACCCAATGACTGTTTAGCGTCCACCTTATCCCCTTTTGTTACTTTTACATCTTTCAATTTAGCATAAACAGTGAAATATTCTCCATGCTGCACCATCACTACATTGTTCATCCCCGGAATAAATGCAACATTTCTGACTTCACCGTCAAAAACTGCTCTTATTTCCTCATTTTCATTGGTTTGAATATCAACCCCATCATTTTTTATCTGAATATTCTTATATACTGGATGCGGGTGTGTCCCGAATTTTTGTGTGATAAAACCAGAGTTAACAGGCCAAAACAGCTTATTTCGGTTGCCAGCAAATGAATCTGATAATTCCTTAGCTTCCGGGGTTAATGCAAATTTAGTAGAAGAAGTACCCTTAGAACTTTTCTCAATTTCTTTCTTTATTAGGTCTGCTATAATTTTCTCAAGATTATCAACTGCCTTCTTCCGCTCTTCTATTTCATTTTTGACCTGCTTCTCTCTTTTATTCAACTCTGCTACCAAATCACTCTGCTGCAGTTTCAATTTGTTGAGTTCCCTATTTCTGAATATTTGTTCCTGTAATAAAGTACTCTTCTCAATTCTCACCTCTTCAACACTTTCCTTTTGGCCAATTAACAAATCTTTGATCATTTCAATTTGATTAGCTTGTTGCCTACGCATTTTGCCATAATATTCCATGTACTTGAGACGCATGAACATCTCGTAAAAGGAGGAGGAGGCAAAAACATAAGCCAATTTACTCAATGACTGATTGCTTTTTTGAGTTGCATAAAGCATACTAGCGTACTCAGCTTTCATTTTGTCTAGGTCAGATTCCATTGAGTTAATGATACTGCCAATTTCATTTAATTTTTGATTTAATAAATTTAGCTCGTTAGAAATCGAATTTGTGAGAGATTGTTGAGCCTCAATTTTATAGTTTAAGGCATTCAGCTGACCAATTGTAGCTTTTTTCTTAGAAGTGGTTTGGCTTAATATTTTTTCTGCCTGGCTAATTTTTTCTAGGTTTTCCTTCTTTTCTTTTTCAAGCTCTTCCCTAGATTTTTGAGCCAAAATGGAATTACTTCCAAAAAAAAGTAAGGCAAAAATGACTATATGTAAAAAATTAATTTTCATACTTACCCGGGACACTGAAAGGGAAAGAAATTGGACTATCACTTACTTCCACTTTTGAGTGATTAATTTCAACTTGTGTCGATTCCTCTGTTCCTTTGGCTATAATTTCAACATTAGTATTGAATGGAAATGCCTGATTTGCCACTATGTTAAATTCGGAAAAAATAATTTCCATTCTACTTCCGTCTGGTATCTCCCGAACTTTCACGTTTTCTACCTTCCTATTTTTGGAAGAGGCTCGAGTTTCCAATTCAAACCTACCCCTTTGTTGAGCAATTTTCAATTCTCCCGCTCTTTTGGAAAAATTATCATTCCTTTTAAAATCAAAAACCTGGTTTCCTAAAATAATAGACTGGATCATTTCAAAATTAATATCAAAATTAAGCGCATTGCTTAAACTTTGGTAATTATATCGATAAACGTCCTTATTAACCCTATCCATAAAAACAATAGTATCTTGACTGATGAATCCTCTGGCTGCCTCAATTCCGAAAACCGGAGAAACAGAAATCCAAATAATACTGTCCTTCTTCATTCTGATACTTGCGCTTGAACTTAAGCTTCTGTCAGGAGAGCTGAATCTGATCTTTGATTTTGCTTGTAAATAATCGAAATCAAATCTCTCCAGAGCATACTCTTCTTCTATTGAGGAAGTAGGTAAAAGCTTTTTACCGCAAGAGGATAATACTAAAACTGCAGAGCATAACAGCACACTAAATAGACGCATCATAATATTTTTTATCAGCTATTTTTTTATCAATTAAATCAGAAGCTCCACCTAAAGATTTGGCTTTCTTCCATTGTTCCAATGCTTTTTCTTTTTGACCTACTTTAAATAAAGCATCAGCGTAATGTTCGACAATAGTAGCAGAAGTTTGATTTTCTGCCGCTTTTTCCAAAACTCTTAGAGCTTCTTCGTATTCTTCATTTTGAAAAAGTACCCAACCGTAAGTATCCAAAAAGGTGGTATTTTCTGGGTTTGCTTTCACCATTCTACTTGAAAGCTCTTTCGCCCTCTCTAAATTTTTCTTTTTTAATGACAAATAGTAAGTATAGTTATTGATGGCGAAATAATTATTTGGGTTTGCTTTGATCGCTTCTTCATAGGTTGAAAAGGCTTTTTCATATTGCTTATCGGCATGATAAGCATCCGCTAACTGGGCGGCAAAACTGCTTTTCATTCTATCATTTCCGTAAACAATTGACTTCCCTTGCTCCCACATCATAATGGCATTTTTGAAATTCTTCAATGAAAAATGTGCCGAGCCACCATATAAATATAAAACGGGCTGATTTGGGAAATAAGAAATGGCTTCATCAGCATAATCAATTACTTTTTGGTAATTATTCTTTTCCATTTCTAATGACAATAGGTTTTGCCAAAGTTGTAGGTTATTGCCATTAATTTTAACTGCCCTTTCATAGAAGTATTGAGCACTGTCCATTTCCTTTAGAGCAAAGTGTAAATCACCATTAGCAGCATAGGCATTGGCATCATTGGAGTGAACCTTTAAAATATTAGATCCTAGCTGCTTAAGTTCTGAATTATTTTCATTCTCTGATAACTTTTGAATAAGAGCAACGAAATTATTCAACTTATCTTCTAATTGGATTTCCTCAGAGTTAAATGCTTTCTTAAAATACTTTAATGCCAAATCAATTTCATTGGTTTGTCTGTATAGCTTAGCCAATTCCATTTCTACTAGCGCTTGATTTGGATGTTCATTCAAATATTCCTTCAAATAATCGACTGCCTCCAATTTTTTATCATTTGAAACTAATATTTGCGCAACGGAAACTGCATAGCTCCCTACTTTAGGATACGCCTTAACAAGCCGCTTTCCTTCCGCAATCGCTTCTTTTAACTTGTTTTGTTTTAAATAGATCTTTTGTTTCTGAGTACTAACTTCCTCCAAAACTCCCAAACGCTGCTCAATCCTATCATATGTTTTTAAAGCTGAATTAGGGTTTCCATTATACAGATATAATGCCGCTAGTTCCAATAAATAATCATCTGGAGCTTCTTCATTGAGTTTATACAAGACTTCGTATGTATCTATCGCACTGGATAAATCCCCTAAGTCAGTATAAATTTCAGCTTGCAAGGCCTGATAGTAATAATTATTAGGTTCCTCATCAGTTGCTTTTGAAATATAAAAAAGTGCCTGTTCGGTATCTTCACTATCCTTTAGAATTTTGGCAATTTTAAAATTCAAGGCAGAATTCTCAGGCATTATTTGGTGCGCTTTCATAAAGCTGTCCAATGCTTTAGAAGGATTATCGATTGCCAAAAAGTGCATTCCCTCTACTATCAAAAACTCGACATTGAATCGATCAACCTTTAAAGGATCAGCGTCAGGCAAAATATCCTCCTGCTGAGGAGTTTCAGGTACTTGTGCATTCACCACAAAAGCTGAACTCATCAAAAGAACCACAAAAAACAAAATGCTAACGCTATTCCCTATCTTAATTTCCACTCTATCTCTATTCAATCACCTTATTGTAATCACCAATACTTAAATCCTTAGCCGCTCCCTGATATAATACAAAGCTTCCTAACATACTGTTTTTAAGTTGCGCTTCAGTTATATTGGAGTTCTTTTGAATAATGCTGTTACTTATTCTGCTATCATGAACTTCTGTATTATCTCCGATGGAAACGTGAGGACCCACCACAGAGTTTTTTATTGAAACATTATCACCCAAATAGACGGGAGGAATAATTACTGAATTCTCAACATTCGCAGAGAGACTAATCAATTCTTCATCCTTAATGAACTCCAAATAGCGCTGATTGGTATAAACCGTAGCATCTTTATTGCCGCAATCCAACCACTCTGTCACAGTGCCAGGGCGTAATTTGACTCCTTTCGCCTTCATATTTTCCAATGCCACTGTGATTTGGAACTCACCACCTGCATCTTTGATATCGTTATCCAGTAAGTATTGCAACTCTTTCCTTAAGTCTTCGCCCTTCTGGAAGTAATAAATACCTATAATTGCCAAATTGGAAACCGGAGTGTCAGGCTTTTCAATGAAATCCGTAATTACATTATCATCGTTCACTTTTACAACACCAAAAGCGGAAGGATCATCAACTTTTTGCGTCCAAATGATCCCTTCTTCAGATGTATCTAATTTAAAATCAGCCTTGAATAGGGTATCAGCAAAAGCCACAACAGAATTCCCATCCAATAAATCTTTCGCACACATAATGGCGTGGGCAGTACCTAAGGCTTCTTCTTGATAATGGATGGAGCCCTTTGCTCCTACAGATTCAGCAATATTTATTAAACTTTCTTCAATCTCCTTCCCAAAGGAAGATTTAATAATAAAACCAATTTTATCTACCTCGCTGCCGCAAACTTTTGCAATATCTTCGACCAATCTCTGCACAATTGGTTTTCCGGCTATCGGAACTAATGGTTTTGGAATTGTTAAAGTATGAGGACGCATTCGTTTTCCCATACCTGCCATTGGAATAATAATGTTCATAATGATTTATATCTTTTAATGCCGATTGGCTTTATAGCTTAATTAAAAACTAAATTTAAGAAAAAAATGATTCTATCTTAGACTTTACCAGTACTTCCAAAACCACCGGCACTTCTTTCAGAGTCTTCAAGACTATCTACTAAACTCCAGTCAATTTGCTCATGTTTAGAAATCACCATTTGTGCAACTCTTTCCCCTGATTCAATCAAAAAGGAATCGTCTGAAAGATTTACCAGTAAAATCTTAATTTCACCTCTATAATCTGCATCTATTGTTCCTGGACTGTTCAGCACTGTGATCCCGTGCTTAAATGCCAACCCACTTCTAGGGCGTATTTGCGCTTCATGTCCTTTAGGTAGTTCCATATACAAACCTGTCGGCACAAGCACCCTTTGCATTGGCTTTAAGTCAATAGGTTCACCCAAATTGGCTCTTAAATCCAAACCAGCCGCACTGTCTGTTTGATATGCAGGTAATTCGTTCTTCGATTTATTTATAACTTTTACTTCCATAATTTATTATTGAAAACTCAAAAGTATCATTTTAATTTATTGGATAAAATACTCTTACGTTCATACAGAAACATCAAGGCAGCATAGAGCGCACTAATTCCGATACCTAAACCATAATTGAGCCCTGTATTGGCAGGTTTAAAGTAAAAAAATACTGCAATTATTACGCCAGCAATCAAAATATTCAAGACTATCTTTCCTACGGGATAGGGTATTTTAAAATGCTTCTGCCCACTAAAATAACAGTATGCGGTCATACTAAAGTAAGCCAAAACTGATGCGAAAGCAGCTCCGGTATATCCCAAAATAGGTATTAAAAGGATGTCTCCCATCAAAGCTACCAGTCCGCCAACTATGCTAATATAGACTCCATAGTACGTTTTATCAGTCAATTTAAACCAAATACTAAGATTTATATAAATCCCAAAAAACAATTTCCCTAGTAGCAATATTGGAACCAAAAACAAGGCATCACGAAAAGCATCTTTACTTAAAAATATTCTACCAATCAAATCTGCATTCAAACTCACTCCCACCCAAATCAGCAAGGAAAGCGAAACAAAATAATAAAGCACCTTTGCAAAAAGCTCTGGGGCTTCTTTATCTTCTGCCTGACTAAAGAAGAAAGGTTCTCCAGCATAGCGAAATGCTTGAATCGCTAATGCCATAAAAATACTAAGTTTGAAGGTAGCAGAATAAATCCCTAAGGCTTCTTCAGCATTTACTCCCTCATAAAAATTTTGCGGCAACAAATATTCAAAGATGATCTTATCCAGTTGCTCTACGGCTATACCCGCCAAACCCATTAACAATATTGGTACTGCGTAGACCATCATTTTCTTGGTTCTCGCCCCATGGAATCTTAATCTGACTAAAAATATTTCCTGATATAATATGATCAGCATGCATGCATTCGCCAACAAATTGGCTAGAAAAACATATCCTATATCAAATGGCTCTTGAGTGTCCCATTGCATGTATCCTGACTTTGCCAAAAATGGAAACAGCACCAAAAAGCATAAATTAAATAATATATTCAGCACTATACTGCTCATTCGAGTAAATGCAAATTTTCGAGCTTTATGAGCTAAACGTAGTTTTGCCAGTGGTATAGCGACTATGGCATCTACAAAAAAGATGACAGATAGATAACGGACAATGTAAGTTTCAACAGATAAATCCAGAAATTGTATTATCTGTTCAGCAAATATAAATATTGCGCCACTAAAAAGAATAGAAGTTAATAATATAGAGGTAAAAGCCTGTTCGTAGTAATTTCCTGATTTTTCTCTGGTAGCAAAACGGAAATACGCTGTTTCCATTCCGTAGGTATAGATTATATTCAAAAAGGCAGCATAGGCGTACAACTTGGTAATAGTTCCAAATTGATCCGTCATAAAAACTGCAGTGTGAATAGGAACTAACAGATAATTCAACAATCTGCCCAAAATACTGGGCAATCCATATAAACCGGCTTCGGATGCTAATTTTTTTAATGGATTCATGCTGGGAAGGTGGTAGTAGGATGCGGTAAGAGGGAAGTTGAGTACCAGAAATAAGAAATAGGAAGAAAGAGACCAAAACGATACATCATCTTCCTAATTCCCATATTTTTCTAATTATTAATTAAAAAATTATTAAGTATTAATTACTGCTATTCACCTTTAAACTCCGCAGCTCTTTTTTCTAAGAACGCTTTTGTTCCTTCCTTGAAATCTTCGGATTTGCAACAAGCCGCGAAGCTATTGGCTTCAGTTTGATAACCATTTTCTTCTCCAGCATAATAAGCATTTATGCTATCAATCACCATCCCGATAGCTAAAGGAGCTTTGCTATTGATTTTACTTAATATAGCATTGGCCAGTGTCATTAATTCGTCATGACTTTCAGCGATGTGGTTTACTAACCCAAGGCTTTTCGCTTCTTCAGCATCGATGAAATCAGCTGTCATCATTAATTCCAAAGCTTTTCCCTTGCCGATCAACTGCGTTAATCTCTGTGTACCGCCATATCCGGGGATTATACCCAAATTTACTTCCGGCTGACCAAATTTTGCATTAGGTGTTGCAACTCGCATATGACAAGCCATAGCCAATTCACAACCACCGCCTAAAGCAAAACCATTTACCGCTGCCAAGACAGGTTTATGGCACTTTTCTATCATCTCAAAAACCTCCTGGCCGTTCTCGGAAAACTTTCTGCCATTCATTTCATTGAGTTCTGATATCTCAGAAATATCCGCCCCTGCTACAAAAGCTTTTTCTCCTGCCCCAGTTAAGATGACAGATTTCACATCCGGATTATCATAAATATCTTGGAAAGCTTCACGCAATTCTTCTATAGTGGCGATATTTAAGGCATTTAGTTTTTCGGCTCTATTGATGGTGACGGTTAACACACCATTATCATTAGCCAGTTGTAGGTTTTCAAAATCAGCCATAAATGAATTCTAGTTTCTTTTAGAATGCAAATATAGCGCATGCGAATGCAACCACAAAGAGCTAATTGTTATAATGACTGTAATCTTACCACTAAGTTTTGGATATTAGGGGCTTAATCGAGTAAAATGAGTGGTTCAACGTAAATACTATATACTTGACAACCAATATGTAGGGAGTAGTCGTATATTAAGTGTATTATGTAATAAATCATCAGTGATTTACTTATTGATATTGAATAGATTAGATCTATTGAAGTATATTTGCATTATAATCTATATGAAAATGAAGAACATTTTATTTATTACCCTACTTTCTACTGTACTATTAACTAAAGCTTATAGCCAGAAAACTAGTAATGATAATTACGAGGGTATTTGGACGAATAATAGTTCTTGGCAAGGTGGTACAGCTCCTAACACTACTGGATTAGGGCCTGAAAACATTACTATACAAGGATATATAAATAGAGGTGAATATCCAGCACCAACTCCGGGTACGTCAACTGCATTGCAGTTTGCTACAAATAATGAGGGAAGGGATTTTACCGTAAATGATACATTGGTAGTATATGGAGATGTTGTATTTGAAAACAAAGCAATGCAATTAGTCATTGGCACAGGAGGAGTCTTTATAGTATTTGGCAATTTAGTTTTAGATAATAAAATATCTATTAATACCGAAGGAACATTAATAGTTAAAGGTACGGTCAGCAGAGATCAAGGCAATACAAATCAAGCTGATTATTCAGGGAATGGTAATGTATATGCTACAGAATACACTGGTACTTCAGATGACATTATAAACGGTGGAGACCCAAATAGTGCAAGAACTATTGATCAGCTATCAGATGATGGTTTTTCTGATTTAGAAAATTTTGTAAATGGAGATGGTCAAACTTCACTTCCGATCGAACTAAAATCCTTTACTACTACCAAATCAAATAAAAATATCAATTTAAACTGGGTAACCGCTAAAGAAGAGAATTTCTCACATTTTGAGATTGAGCGTTCTTTAGACCAGAGCAATTGGGACCCAATTGGAATGGTTCAAGGTTTAGGTGAAAGTAATTCAGATGTCTATTATGATTTTACGGATAGAAATAGTCCGTTCGGTGTTGTTCATTATCGATTAAAAGCAGTAGATATTGATGGATCTTTTGAATACTCACCAGTTTCAAGCATTAAAGTGGGGTTTGAAGGTAAATTAGCGGTATCGCCTAATCCCGTGAAGGATGTTTCCAACTTAAAAATTCAGGTACCAACTGAATTTAGAGAGAAATTAGCTTATGTAGGGTTATTTGACCTAAATGGTGTTAAAATCCAGGAATTTAGAGAATATAATACCGATGGCACACTGCAAATCAATCAGAAATT
Organism: uncultured Marivirga sp.; assembly: GCF_963974845.1. Lineage (NCBI taxonomy): Bacteria > Pseudomonadati > Bacteroidota > Cytophagia > Cytophagales > Marivirgaceae > Marivirga > uncultured Marivirga sp. Next base: position 416,639 of record NZ_CAXBEQ010000001.1, on the reverse strand, counting down.
GAAGTCCGGCATGTACATCTTAAAAGTAATTCATAACGGATTACAAGAAAATATTAGAGTTATTATTCAATAAGATAACTCATCATCATGCAACAATAGGGTTAGCCTCGCAGCAATGCGGGGCTTTTTTTTGTTCATAGCATAATTATAACCAGGTACAATACACCCCTATGATCCCCTCAAGGGGATACTTCGCACAGATTTACGGTTCTTTTTTAATTTGGGGAGGAAATTGCTTAATTGAAATAAATTGACCAATATTCAACCATAGGAGCGCCTAGTAGAAATGTGAGGCTTTTTTTGACCCCTAACCCGCCTGAAGTCGATACCTTTGTCACAGAAAGTTATGTTTTTGTTATTAGATATAAGATTGTTTCTCCTTAAATCTATGCCCTCAGTTAATTTGACAGAAACGATGCTAACTTATATTAAATACTCTCTTAATTACGAGCAAAATATCCACTTGAAGGGATTATAGAAATATATTTTAAGACTATGGAACTAGGTCTCCTAATTAAAATCGAACTCATCCGTGGAAGCCTCAGGAACTGCTTTCTCGTCTTTAATCTCCACTTCTACTGTACCTTTTTTGAACTGTGCTTCTTCTTGTTCCCTTATTCTTCTGGCAATTTCCTTATCGTATTCCGTTACTTTAAATTCAGTCCTTCGGTTGGTTTCATGTTCTTCTTCCGTTTCAGCATCTTCAATGATCAACTGGCTTTCCCCGTACCCTTTAGCCTTAATTCTTGAAGGGTCAATGCCTTGAGAAATAATATAAGCAACAGCTGATTCTGCTCTTCTTCTAGAAAGATCTTGATTATATGCCGCCTCTCCCCTGGCATCCGTATGTGAACTTAGTTCAATTTTTATCGGTGGATTATCATTTAAAATAGTAACTAATTTATCAAGCTCGACTGCCGCATCTGCTCGAATATTAGCGGAATCGAAATCGTAGTAAATATTCTCAAGCTCAAAAGCTTTATCCAAAATAATCTCTTCGAGCAGAATTTCTGTTTGGAATACTTTATTAGTAATTAATGAAGTCAATTGGCTTTTATCCAATGTTTTTCCTATTGTAGAAAACGTCTTTCTGGTGGTAAAAAAATTATCTCGCTCTGCAATAATGAAATACTCCTCCTCTTCAGATACTCTGAAATTAAATTTCCCATCTTGCCCAGTTAAAATTTCTCCAAGCAAAACGCTGTCTTGAGAGAAAATTCTTACGTTTACACCAGGCAGAATTACCTCCACTTCATTTGAATTATTGGTAGTAGTTACGCCTTCAAGAAAATAGTTGATAATTTTAAGATTTGGATCTTCATTCTTAAATGTATAAATATCATCTCTTCCTTTTCCTCCAGGCCTGTCACTTGAAAAGAAGCCTCTATCAGGTGAATACATAAATACAGCAAAATCATCTTTATTGGAATTCATAGGTTTCCCTAAGTGGGAGATTGTAACCTTCCCTCCTTTTCGGTCAGCCACAAAAATATCAAGTTTACCTAATCCGGGATGCCCGTTGGAGGAAAAATATAACTTTCCATCCTGTGAGGTGGAAGGAAACATTTCGTCTTCTGGTGTATTAATTTTCTCACCCAGATTTCTAACATTCCCCCATTGACCTCTGCTATTAACCGTTGCAGAGTAAAGATCAACCCCTCCAAATCCACCTTCTCTTGTGGAGGAAAAATATAGTGTTCTTCCATCTTCACTAAAGGCAGGAGTAGAATTCCATGCTTCAGGATCATTTATCCTCATTAATTCAGGTTCGGACCATTTACTATTTCTATATCTTGTAATATATAGATTAACATCATTAAGCCCTTTCCGTTTCCCTGTATTACCTCTTGCAAAAACCATAGTTCGACCCCGTGGATCAATGGCCACAGAACCTTCATTTGCATCTGGCCAATTAATAATTGGGGGTAGTTTTTGTATGCTACTTGTGTCCACATTTGCACCCCGTGATTTCACCTTGTAGATATCAGAGTAATTGTCTCCGGTGGCCTTGTATATCTTGCCATCGTCATCTCTAGTTGAAGTAAAATACAATTCGTCATCATGAAAAAATGGAGCATATTCTGCTGCTGGTGTATTTATTTCCTCTAGATTTTTAACCGTATAGAATGTTTGATCCTCGAGGATTTCGTCAATATTGGAAAGGTTTTTCAACTGGAATTCGGCCAATCTCTTAATTTCAGGATTATTTGCGTTGGGCAAATAATTCTCCAAGACTTCCTTGGCTTGGGTGTAAGAGGAATTCGACTTTAATGCGAGTGCGTAATTATAAAAAACTTCATCTTCTCTATATCCTGAATCGATGGCGGCCTCATAAAAAGGTGCAGATATCTCCAATCGATTGGATAGTCTGTATGATTCAGCTGTTTTAAATAATGCTTGAGCAGCATTATCATTTTTCTTTACCGCCTGTTTATATAAATTGATAGCAGAATTAAATTCACCTTTTTCAAACTTTTTCTCTGCCTTTTTATAAACAGAACATGCGTTTATGAATAAAAAACTAATAAAAACTAAAATTTGTGCAGTATTCCTCAAAAGTCGATCCTCCTGTTTTAAAGTAAACGAAAAAGTTGCAATAATTATACTTTTGCTCTCAAAAATCTAGCCATCCAGCTATCACTCACAGGAATTAACCAATGAGAATCAAAATCTCCTTTGCTAGTCACCATATTGTTAAAAGTCAATAAATCGGGCGTAATTTCTTCTGACTCCACTTTTGATTTAATGCCCGCTAAGTTTTCTAAGAAGATTTCATCATTTCTTTTAAAAGCTACCTTCCCTTTGTCAAGCAGGTTGACTTTTAATTCATTCTCTATAGCCTTAATGAAATGTACTGATTTATCAATTGAGCAACCTGTTGCAGGTGCTTGAGTTTCATCTACGGCCAATATTATAAATCGATTAAATTTAACTTCAATCGAAGCTTTTAGTGCTTGATTATGAGCTGTCCAAGATTCCACAAATGCTTTACCATTATCAAGAATAAATTGCTCCTCAGTCTCATTGAGTACCCTATCCGATTGGTAAACCCACAGTCTTGAACTCTTATCTAACTCATTAAAATTGGTGTACATATCTGATTTGTAATTATTTGTTTTGCTAATGCTAAAAAATTATAACGTTGATTCAAATTTCTCCAATTAACGATTCTTAAAGTTAATAAGTTCGAAGGAAATTACTCAAAAAGAACTCTGAGCCTTCGCTAGCTCCAAGTTCTCTTTATTTTTGTCTCTCCTCTGAAATTTGAATAGTCAATTCAACTTTACGATTTAGTGTTGCTGACAAACACTGCTTCAATAGAAAATAAAGCAAACCTGTCACGGCTCCTGGCTAAGAAATTAAGGCTGTAAAATAATCCAGTATTGATAATTAAGGTGTTCCTGACAGGTTTAAAAAATTTCTGTAGATCAAGTTAGCATTCCACCATCAACCTGAATTACTTGACCTGTAATATAAGCAGACATATCAGATCCCAGAAAAACGCATAAATCTGCTACGTCCTCTGGCCTTCCACCTCTTTTCAATGGAATGGCATCTCTCCAGCCTTGAACTGTTTTCTCATCCAAGGCATCGGTCATTTCCGTTTCGATAAAACCTGGTGCAATGGCATTTGAACGAATATTTCTTGATCCTAATTCTAAGGCTACAGATTTGGTGAAACCTATAATACCTGCTTTGGAAGCGGCATAATTTGCTTGACCAGGATTTCCTTTAATACCTACCACAGAAGTCATATTGATGATAGAACCACTTTTTTGCTTCATGAAGGTACGGTTTGCTGCTTTCACAGTATTGAAACAAGATTTTAAATTGATATTAATGACATCATCCCACATTTCCTCAGTCATTCGCATCAACAAATTATCTTTAGTAATCCCAGCATTATTCACTAAAACATCCAAGCTACCAAAATCTGAGACGACATTTGCTATCAACTCTTCTGCTGCTTGAAAATTTGAGGCATCGGAACGATATCCCTTAACCTTTACACCGTAGGCATCAGTTAGTTCTTTTTCTAATGCTTGACCTTTTTCAACACTAGATAAAAAAGTAAAGGCTACGTTAGCACCCTGTTCAGCATACTTTTCGGCAATAGATTTACCTATTCCTTTTGAAGCACCCGTGATAAGTGCGGTTTTTCCTTCTAATAGTTTTGTCATAATCGGTTTGTAGTTGATTGTAAAAAGTCTAAAATTACAAGGATTAAGCTAATTAAGAAAATGAAAGGGGAAATAGACTTAAAAAGATTTGTCAATAAATATGAATATATCATTATTGCTCCCTTACTATTAACAGCATTTTGTATTCATTTATATGCAACTTCTGGTGGTTTAATTTGGAATTCAGATTCCTTTCACTACTGGTCCGCATCAAGGAGTTTTCAGTCAGATTTTGTTCTTAAAGCTTATGACGGTGGCGTTTACACATTCTGGCCACCCCTCTTCCCGATAATAATGAGCTTCTTTAGTGAGAAAGCTTATTATATTTTTCACACTATTTGTTTACTGTCCGCCTTACTATTTATCTACTGGGTTGTTAAACTAAAATCTAGTAGAAATTTAGCAATTCCTACTTTAGCAATATTCTCTGTATCAGTTTACCCTTATCTTGTCTCTAGCTTTCTTTGGTCAGAAACAATCTTTATCCTTCTTTTTTACTCAGGTTTATATTTCTACATAAAATGGAGAGGTGAGCAATCCAAGATTCAGTTTCTGTTTATAGCTACAATCCTGTTATCCCTAATGTGTTTACAAAGAAATGCAGGTGTTTTTATCATACTAGGACTTACAATTCAATCAATAGGTACCTTTCTAAAGGAAAGAAAATGGCATTATCTCCTAAAGATGATATTCATCCACCTGGTCATAATAACTCCGAATGTTGTATGGAATATTAATCAAAAACTCAGGTTTCCTGAAGAATTTTATTTTTACAGCAGTCCGCCAATTATTGACTTCTTTTCAAATCTTAAAACGTTTGCAAGTGAATTAATAAGAATATTTATACCCTATAGTGACCTAATTCCCCCATTTCTATTAATTACTGGAGGTACAGTTATTTTATCAGTCCCCTTATTGTCAAAAATCAATAACATTCTATCTACTATATTTCTGACTTACATTGTTTCATTCTTGCTATTACCCAAATTTGAATTAAGCGAAACAGGCAGATTTCTAGCTCCTGTTATACCCTTATTAATTTTACAACTAACAACTATTTCGAAAAGGCTTTATGAAAAACTAATTTCTAGTAAAATGAAAATGGTATTATCTGCACTTATCGTTATTCTTTTAATATATAATATTACAAGGACTACTAAAAACGTAGCGCAATGGAATTATAGAAGTAAACATCAGCAAAAGTCAGCAAAAATATTCTACTAACAACTGTGCTTCAAACTTCATAGGCCCATATTGCTATTTTATGATTATAATTTTAGCCTGAAGTCAGCCTAAATAAGAATTGAACTCAAGTCGAAAGAGTCCGTCCTGAGTCCATTCCAGAAAAAAACATTTCTGATCGCTCTCAAAACACTATAGCTTCCCAAAAGAGCAATACCAAAATAAGTAACTCTTTTAACAATAATCGATTGAGTAGATTTAATGAGATCATCAATTTGAAGAAACAGATTTAAGAACAACAGCAAATAAAAAATTGCCAGGTACCTTTCAGCTGCATAATACTCTACTCTAAATACAGATATCATTAAAACGCAATAAATTATAAAAAGTAAGGGAGTCAAATAAATCTTACTTCTATGGTTCTGAAAGTAGAGCAGAGAAGATTTATAAATGACAATAAAAAGAATGACTACACTTACAGATCTGCTAAAGAGGCCATCAATCATATAAGGAAAAAACCAACTCGTGATTGCTTTACTATAAGAGGTGAGATTATATCCAATATGGTTAATTCTTCCTGAGATTAATGGAGTTATAAACCTATCCCAGCGGCCTAAAAATCCTTCGCTGAACAAAAATACCCATCCAAATGAAATAAAGAACAAGATCACAATTGAAAGTAAAACTATTTTTTTTCTTTTTGATCTAATTAGGAGAAACCCAAAAATAGGGACAACCAAAAATATACCTGCAAAACGTACAAAGGGAAGGGTTATTAACAATACAATTGCCGAAAAAACATAACTAGTAAGTTGAGTTTTATGGTGTTTTTCAAGTAAAAAAAAGGTTAATAGTAGAATTGTTAAAAACAGAGGTTCTGTCCATAAAAATGAGCTAATTAGTAAGTGAGGAGTTGCGAAAATTACTATTGTTAAAAATGTATAGCGCAAATAAGCATGTTTGATCTGGTGAGACCAGTAAACACCAAAGGCTTGAATAACAATAAAACAAAGAAAATTTAACCAAACCATATTGCTCTCACCCAGAACTGCAATTAAGAATGGTAAAACTGGTGGTTTAACATTGAATCCTTGTATTTGAAAAAAACCAACTGAATTAACCTCATTCGCAATTTCAACATACATCCTTGAGTCGAAGGTATAGCCCAATCCAAAGAAATTCACAACCCAAAATAAAATTCCGGAAATGAATAATGTTAAAATATAATCGAAATACTTTTTAATAAAAAAAGGAATAAATGTTTCACGCATGCAGAAAGGACTTAAAAAACAAAAACTTATTCAATGATATGGAAAATTTGATAAAAGCAACAAAATTTTTTTCTAGCCCCTTTTCCATTAAATTTGTCTGTAAGAAAAAAGAATCCAAAATTTAATTAATCAATATTATGGCATCAAAATATGACATTATAATAGTGGGCTCTGGCCCCGGAGGTTATGTAGCGGCAATCCGTGCTTCTCAACTAGGTAAAAAAGTAGCTATTGTTGAAAAGGAAAGTTTGGGCGGAATTTGTTTAAATTGGGGCTGTATCCCTACTAAAGCATTATTAAAAAGTGCCAATGTATTTGAATATATAAGCCATGCGGAAGATTACGGAATCTCTGTGAAAGACGCTAAAGCAGATTTTTCAGGTATGATTAAAAGAAGTCGTGGTGTTGCAGATGGCATGAGCAAAGGTGTACAGTTCTTGATGAAGAAAAACAAGATTGATGTGATTATGGGCTATGGAAAGCTGAAATCTGGTAAAAAGGTTGAGGTAGAAGCTGACGGCAAAAAAACTGAATATTCTGCTGACAGTATTATTGTAGCTACAGGCGGAAGGGCAAAAGAGCTGCCAAACCTACCGATAGATGGTAAAAAAATTATCGAGTACAGAAAAGCGATGAGCTTAGAAAAACAACCGAAGAAAATGGTGGTTGTAGGTTCAGGTGCGATTGGAGTGGAATTTGCTTATTTCTATAACTCTATTGGCACAGAAGTAACCATAGTGGAATTCATGGACAGAATTGTTCCAGTTGAAGACGAAGAGGTTTCAAAAGCACTGGCTAAAACGTATAAAAAAGCTGGTATAAATATAATGACTAGCTCAGAAGTGACTTCTGTTGACACCAAAGGTAGCGGTTGCAAAGTAACTGTTAAAACCAAAAAAGGCGAAGAGAAACTAGATTGTGATGTAGTACTTTCTGCTGTTGGTGTTTCTACCAACTTAGAGGGTATTGGTTTAGAAGATGCTGGTGTTTCTACTGACAAAGGAAAAGTTTTAGTTGATGATTATTACAAAACGAATGTAGATGGAGTATATGCCATTGGCGATATCGTTCATGGTCCAGCCTTAGCACACGTAGCTTCGGCAGAAGGTATTATCTGTGTTGAAAAAATAGCTGGTGAGAATCCAGAGCCATTGGACTATAAAAACATACCGGGTTGTACTTACTGTAGCCCAGAAATTGCATCCGTTGGTTATACTGAAAAACAAGCTAAAGACGCTGGCTATGAATTGAAAGTAGGTAAATTCCCTTTCTCTGCTTCAGGAAAAGCGAGCGCTGCCGGAGCAAAAGATGGTTTCGTGAAATTAGTATTTGATGCAAAGTATGGTGAACTATTAGGTGCCCATATGATAGGTGCTAATGTTACAGAAATGATTGCTGAAATTGTGGCCGTAAGAAAATTAGAGACTACTGGTCATGAATTGATTAAGACCGTTCATCCTCACCCAACTATGAGTGAAGCTGTGATGGAAGCGGCTGCGGCTGCCTATGATGAGGTGATTCATATATAAATGAAAAGTAGCTGAAACCTTTCAGGTTTGATTATAATAAAAGCGTTTGATTTAGAATATCATTTTAATATATAGCTATTGAAAACCTGCCTGGTTTAAAACTTCAGCATTATCAAAACAAAAAGCTGTTTAGCAGATTTAATAAATTGAATTTGCCTAACAGCTTTTTTTATTGACTTAATATCATTTATTTAGCAAACGAAATTTACAACCATAGCACAAGTAGTTAAAATATCAGAGGAAGTTCTTATTAAGGAGCTCAAAGCACAGAAGCCCAGTGCTTTCGAGTATCTGTACGATAATTATAGTGCAGCTATTTATGGCGTTATAATAAGAATAGTAAAAACAGAAGAAGTTGCTCAAGAAGTATTGCATGATGTTTTCATGAAAGCCTGGAAAAATATCAATGCATACAGCGCTGAAAAAGGGCGTCTGTACACATGGTTAGTGAATATTAGCAGAAATGCTTCCATCGATAAACTGAGATCCAAAGAAATAAAAAATACAAGCAAAACCGATTCAGTCTCTGACAACGTACATACCATTGACAATGCAAATTCAACAGAGCAATCAATTGATGGCATAGGTTTAGAAAAAGTTTTAGATAAGCTTTCAGACGAACTTCGATTTGTTATTGATCAAATGTATTTTAAGGGCTATACGCAAACTGAAATAGCAGATGAGTTTGACATTCCATTAGGAACAGTCAAAACTCGTGCTAGGACTGCTATGCGTACATTAAGGGAATTATTATTGTGAGTAAAATTGAAGCGTACATATCGTCAGGAGTAATCGAAGCCTTTGTTTTGGGTCAGCTAAATGAAGCCGAAACAAAAGAATTGCTTCAGTATGCCGAGGAGCATGAGGAAGTACGAACAGCTTTAGATGAAGCTGAGGAAACCTTATTTGCCCTAGGTCAGACAGGAAGTATTGCACCTCCGGTTGCTTCTAAAAATGCTCTTTTTGAGGAATTGGGAATAGAAACAAATTCAACAAAAGACGAAGTTGATTATAATTTTTCTAAACCAGAGATGAAAACGGAAGAAAAATCCTTTTCCATATATCCATATTTATCTGCTGCAGCAAGTATAGTTGCTGTAATCGGAATAGTCTTAAGTGGCTATTATTACAATCAGTGGCAGGAAACCGAAGCCAGATTATCCAATATTATTGCCCAAAACCAGAGCATGGCTCAGCAATATAATGTGGTCAAAAACCAAATGGATCAGTATGCAAGTAATATTGAGATTCTGAGACAGCCTGGAATTGAAACAGTGCCCATGAAAGGTTTGGATATTGCTCCTAATGCTCAGGCATTTGTCCATTGGAATAAGAAAACCAATGAGGTTTATTTAAATGCTAAGAAAATGCCAGCAAATGAAGTCAAAAATCAATATCAATTGTGGGCCATAGTAGATGGAAGTCCTGTGGATATGGGTGTTTTTGATGTTGCAGGTGACATGACAAGCTTACTCAAAATGAAAACTACGAGCAAAGCCTCTGCCTTTGCAGTTACCTTAGAGCCAAGAGGCGGCAGTGAAAATCCTACCATGGAGAAAATGTATGTAATCGGTCAGATTTAATCACGGATTTTAATTTTCTAAAAGTAAATCTAAAAGCATAATTTTCCTCTTTTTATGATGTTTTGATGTAATTTATTTTTTAAAAATGTTGAGATTTTATCAATTATAAGATTGGTAGATCCCTTTATTCAGATAATATCCCAATTTTTTCTGTAGGCTTCTACATTTCATCGATAAAATGTCAGAGATTAATTTTCTTTAGTTTTATTACATACATTTGCTTTTACTTAATTCTTAAAAGCAATTCAACTTCATTAATCATAATATTACATAATCATTGGTTAAGCCAATAAATGTAATGTCATGAAAAAATTATTTTACTTCATCTTAATTGGTTGTATTTCGGTACACTTTTCGTTAGCACAAAATATCTCTCCAAGTGAGCAATTTATTGATTGGAGTGATGATTCAGCTTGGTCTTCTGGTAACAGACCGCTATCGAATCAAGGAGGTCAAGATATTTTCATTGACGGTAGTGTAACAAGATTCTCGAACTTCACATTAGGTACTACGAATTTTTTTGGTGGTAGCAACCCTTCCAATCTAACCGTATATTCTGGGGATTCTCTTGTAGTTGACGGTGATTTAACTATAAATCCAGATTCAGAATTAACAGTTGAAGATGGTGGCTATCTCTACGTAAATGGAGACTTAAATAATCAGGGTGAATTCTTTATAATATTTCCAACTGGAGACGGTGGTATTGCAGCAAACGATGGAACCATTGCTGTCAATGGCGACTATAATCAAGGCCCAGGGGCAAATATTAGTAATAACGGTACAAATTCTAAATTTTATGTGGAAGGTAATTCAGATGGAGAGCCTACTGACGGACAAATCCCACCCGAAATCCAAGAGATATACAACACACTTCCAATAGAACTCAAAGTTTTCGAAGGAATTCTGGCAAAGAACGCAACTCAATTAAATTGGATAACAGCCAAGGAAGAGAACTTTTCTCATTTTGAGATTGAAAGATCGGTCAATGAAAAACCCTTTGAAGTAATTGGCCTCGTGGAAGGACAGGGAAATAGCATGACGGATGTTTACTATGATTTCACAGACCTTTCCATCCCATTTGGCATTATTAGATATAGATTAAAAGCAGTTGATATTGATCATAGCTTTGAATATTTTGAAGCCATAGAAATAAAAAATACTTTTAGCAATCAGGTTTCTGCTTACCCAAACCCGACAACTAACATTTCAAACGTAAAAATAGTGTTACCTAAGGAGTTTAAGGGAAAACTAAACAAGGTAAGCTTATTCAATTCTTCTGGAAGAAATTTATATAATCAATTAAATTTTGATCCTCAAGTGTCAAAATTGGAATTAGGCGAACTGGAAGAGGGGATGTATATCCTAAAAATCTATCATAATGGACTTACTGAAAATCTTAGGATTTTTGTTCATTAAGTACAAGAACTCAGTAAAGATAATTTAATAGCGCTTGCCCCCATTTGGGTGTTTTCACCCAAACTTTATTATTGTCTCTGAAATCTCACAGAAAATTGAAGGTGAAAACACCTTCAAGAGGGAGTAGTTAGATGAGAGGTGGTGAGGGATTAAACTTTGTATAATAGTGGCTGAGTAAATACAAATCTTTTTTATTTATCAATTGAGCAAAGGTAAATTGAAAAAAAGACAACGTTACAAGAATTGGAATGCCCTAATTACTAATTATTAATTCGTAATCATTAATTATTTTTTACTTGCATTAAAAAGCTTCTGCTTTTCATCTTTGCTTAAGCTCTCATATCCTTTATCAGATATTTTATCCAATATTCTGTCAATCTCTTCTTGCTCAATGGCTGAGGAAGCACCAGAAGATTTCGCGCTGCTTTTACTTGCTCCAGTAGGCTGTTTCTTTTTATAAGTGACTTTTATTTTCGGTTTAGATTTAAACAGACTTTGGATAAAACCTAAAGTCATTTGAATCCATAAACCAAAATCTGTTCCAGCTTGCAATCCTCGCACATATAAAAAGCCAATCCCTGCACCACCAAGGTGTGCAATATTTCCTCCAGCATTTGGTCCTGCAGAACCAAGAAGGGATAATATGATATAAACTGCAACGATATATTTTATCTTGACTGGGCCTATAAAAATTAAATGAAATTTGTGATCTGGCAGCAAAGTTGCTGATGCAGTTGCCACAGCATAAACTGCTGCTGAGGCACCCACCATGCCGTTCGTCCCTCTTTCAGCTAAGAAAGGAACCAAATTATATGCCAAAATAAACACAACTGCACCTGCAAGTGCCCCTAAAACGTATAGATTGACCAATTTAGCACTCCCTAGATATTGCGAAACTAACATTCCAAACCAGTAAAGCACTAGCATATTGAGAAGAATATGGAAGAAACCAGCATGAGAGAATGCATAAGTAATAACAGTCCAGGGTCGGTAAATAAATCGCTCTAGATCTGGTGGAATAGTAAATTGCGCATCTACTATAGCAAAAAGTCCCTCCGTCCCAGAAAACTTACCTATTAAAGCCAACAAACCCAAACCCACAAAAACCACCGCATTGATAATAATCAACTGATTCAAGGCATTGTTGGGCCTTTTAAAATTTTGCTTTAACTCATCGAAAAATCCTGCCATCTTCTTTAATAAAATCTGTTACTGTTCTTCTGCCAAATTTTCAACAGAATAAATGCAATCAACATTCCACCTAAATGGGCATAGTGCGCCACATTATCGCCCGGAACATTCTGTATGCCTGCATATAACTCATATAATCCATAGAAGGTTACAAGGTATTTAGCTTTGATAGGGATAGGTGGAAATAATAAAAACAGTTCCGTATTTGGGAAAAGAAATCCAAAGGCAAAAAGAATTCCAAATACTGCCCCAGAAGCTCCAATTAATGGTACATTTCCTTGAAATCTAACCACTTCTTGAACCCTTTGAACACTCGCATCAATATATTCTTGACTACCTGGGTTTTCCCCATAAGCATCAATGAAATCATACCATTGCCTATAAGCATAATTAGCATTCTCTTGAATGAAGGAAACAAAACCCTCATAATTAGGATTCTCAATATATTGTTGAGCAGCACTTTCTAATTGCTGCATTTCAATGAAATTCACAACTCCATATAGCATACCAGCACCAACACCTGTCACCATATAAAATATAAAAAACCTTTTTGAGCCCCAAAACCGCTCTAGCATGGGACCGAATATGAATAGGGCAAACATATTACCCAACAAATGCCCAAAGCCAGAGTGCAAAAACATATAGGTTATGAACTGGAAAGGCCGAAAAGAATCCGCAAAAATATAGCGCAAACCAAAGTACTGGGCTAACTCAATATTTGCAAAAGAAGGAATCAGTAATAGTGCTATATTTATTAAAAGTAGGTTTTTAACAACCGGAGTAAGTCTCGCAAACATAAATTTTTATAATATAAATTGTATAATCTCTAAATTTAGCTTCTCGTTAGTTGAAGAAACTTGCAATTTTATCAAGGTCAAAAATAATAAAAGTTGAATTACCTGAGGGTGCATAATTGGGATTTTGACAGGCAAATAATTTATCAATCAAGGCATTCATCTCTTCTGAATTCAATTTATGGCCTCCTCTTATGGCTGACCTCTTTGCCAAAGAACGAGCTATATTTTCATTTTTTGATATGCTCAATACATTTTTATTATGTTTAAACTGATCTATCAACCCTTCAAACACCGATTTTACGGAAGTATCTGTCAATTCCGTGGGTGCACCATTAATCACCACCGTATCTTTCCCGAAAGAAGAAATTACGAATCCCAGTGCTTTTAGTTCCTCTTCCATATCCATCACCAAAGTATAATCAGGAGTTGATAGTTGCACTTGCTCCGGAAAAAGGAACTGTTGTGAACTTCCGTCACTATGCTGTAAATGGCGATTGAATTTTTCAAATAAAATTCTTTCGTGCGCAGCCTGCTGATCCACTAACATCAAACCGGATTTGACCTGCGTAGCAATATACTTTTGATGAATCTGGAAAATACTTGATTTAGCTTCTCCCCATTCAGATTTTGGGGTTTTAGTCTCTCTTTCTTCATTGATGGAGCTACCGAAAGTCATGGATTCTTGTCGGTCGTCTTTAAAATCATCATGATCTTCTTTACTAATTTTGTCACTTAGCTCTTGAAAATTAGACAAGATTTTATCCCACTCCCCGTCATTATCTTTGGGTTGTTTAAACTTTTGATAATTGGCCGCTTTCGTTGAGAATTCATCAATTCTATTTCTTCGTGGAGCATTGAAACTAAAATTCACATCACTGTCAAAATCCAAAGCTGGTGCTACATTATGTGCTCCTAAGGCTTGTCGAATAGCCGCTGCTAAAATACCGTAAACCATCCTTTCATCATCAAATTTGATCTCGGTCTTGGTAGGATGAACATTTACATCAATTCTTTTAGGATCAATTTCCAGACACAAAACATAAAAAGGATGTGCCTCTTTTGCCAATAATCCTTCAAAACCGTTGACTACTGCATGATGCAAATATCCGCTTTTGATGTATCGGTTGTTGACAAAGAAAAACTGTTCACCACGAGTTTTTTTGGCGAATTCCGGTTTCCCTATGTAACCATAAATTTTTAATTGATCTGTGGTTTCTTCGCAGGCTACCAACTGCTCTTGATAATTCTTTCCAAATAAGCCGACTATTCTTTGGCTTAATTTGCCAGCATTGAGCTGGTAAACATCCATATCATTCTGGTGCAAACTAAATGCTACCTGGGGATTTGCAAGAGCCACTCGATGGAATTCATCGATTATATGTCTCATTTCCACGGCATTGGATTTCAGAAAATTCCTTCTTGCAGGAACATTATAAAAAAGATTCTTAATTGAGATGGTTGTCCCACCCGTATGAGCTGTGTGGGATTGATTTCTGATTTCTGATGCTTCAACTTGAAGCAAAACACCAAGTTCAGCTTCTGGGGTTTTGGTTTTAAGCTCAACTTGTGCAACCGCTGCAATTGAAGCCATGGCCTCTCCACGGAATCCCATCGTTTTTAATGCAAATAAATCGTCTGATTTCCGAATTTTAGAAGTAGCATGTCGTTCAAAACACATCCTAGCATCAGTTTCAGACATCCCTATGCCATCATCTATCACTTGTATAAGTTGCTTACCTGCATCTTTCACCACCAATTTAATTTTGGAACTTCCAGCATCAATGGAATTTTCCAATAATTCCTTTACTACAGATGCGGGTCTTTGAACCACTTCACCAGCAGCAATTTGATTGGCAATTGCATCAGGCAACAACTGAATTATATCTGACATTTAAAAAAGTCTATAGATTCCAGGTTAAAATTAAGTAGTAGTAACTGTGAAACGAATGATCAGTTTCTTGCGATGAATCATTTTCTCTTCCTTAGAAAAATATAAAGCGGGACCAATAGGAGCAATGCAAAATAGACACTGGCACCATACATCAAGTATCCTCCAATTGACAAACCAACCATAATTATCATCAAAAATTGAAATAAGTCTGCAGAACGATTAGCGCCTCTTTTGGCTTTAAATGCCTCTCGGATACTTTCAGATTCACCACCATTTCTTTCGTTTTTTAACTCTTGCCTTATTCGATGGGTCCTTTTTTCTAAATCCTCTTTCACAGGATCGTAGTACCTAGGCTGTATTTCAAACCTTTGATACTTTGGAAGTCTAAATATGGACGGAAATTTCATAGGTATATTATTTAAATTTTAAACGGTCAGATGGAATTCATATTAAGCACTTTCAAGCTGATCAGTAAATTTCACCTTCGAATATTTTTACTCATTTCACCATCAGCTATGCAAAACAGATGAATAAAAGAACGAAGCGAACGTTATGTAAGTTTAAATTGTAAAGTGTTGATATCATTTCAATTAATTTCAACAAATTAGCGAATAATTAACAATCTAATGGAATTCATCTTTCCAAGAAACAAACTTAATGTTAATTTAGCTTTTATCATAAATTCAAAACTACCACATGTTTAAAAAAGTTTTTTTCTTAACATTTATTAATATTTCGCTTGTTACAAGCTCACTTTTTGCTCAAAAAACATTGTACCCAAAATGGGTTGACAATACCTACCACGCAATGAGCTTAGATGAGAAAATTGGTCAACTTTTCATGGTGGCTGCATATTCCAATAAAGACGAACAACATGTTAAAAATTTAGAGATTCTGATCGAAAATCATCACATAGGGGGGTTGATATTTTTTCAAGGTGGTCCAGTTCGGGAAATAAACATCACCAATAGATTGCAGGCAAAGTCGAAAACCCCATTATGGATTGGAATGGACGCAGAATGGGGTTTGGGCATGAGATTGGATAGCACCATGAATTTCCCTAAGCAAATGACCTTAGGAGCGATTCAAAATAATGATTTGATTTATGATATGGGTGCAGAAATTGCGAGGCAAGCTAAATTACTTGGCATACACGTAAATTTCGCACCAGTTGTAGATGTTAATAACAACATTAAAAACCCCGTTATAGGATATCGTTCCTTCGGAGAAGACAAAGAAAACGTTGCTCAAAAAGGAGTAGCCTACATGAAGGGAATGCAAGAAAATGGTTTAATGGCCAACGCTAAGCATTTTCCTGGACATGGAGATACGGATTCTGATTCTCATATGACATTGCCTGTAATTAAACATGATACTACTAGGCTGAATGAAATAGAACTGTATCCGTTCAAAAAATTGATCGAGAATAAAGTCAATAGCATGATGGTAGCTCACTTGCATATCCCTGCTTATGATAAAACGCCTAATAAGGCCACAACACTTTCTTCAAATGTAGTTACTGACTTATTGAAAGAAAAATTAGGTTTTGATGGGCTCATTTTTACTGACGCATTAAATATGAAAGGCGTAAGTGATTATTATGCTCCAGGAGAAACTGACTTATTAGCCTTTAAGGCCGGAAATGATGTTCTGCTTTTCCCTATGAATGTTCCCAGTGCAGTTAAAATGATTAAAAACGCATTGAAGCAAAAGGAATTGACAGAAGAAAGATTAGAGGAAAGTGTAAAGAAAATTCTTCATGCAAAATACAAATTGGGGTTACATACTGGATTTAAGAAATTGAAAATTGATAATATTAATGAAAAGCTATATACAACAGACGCAAAAAATCTAAACGAAAGACTTTATGCTGAAGCAGCTACACTTGTAAAAAATGAAAAGAAGTTTCTTCCAATACATATCTTAGATACTACCAATTTTGCCTCAATATCTTTAAGAGGCAGCAAAAACAGCATATTTCAGCAATATTTAAGTAAATATGCAGATTTTACGCACTACAATTTATCGAAAGACAACATGGACTTGGGTGATTACAGTCGACTAATGGATCAGTTAAGCCAGTATGAAACGGTGGTGGTAGGCATTCACGACATGAATAATTCTTCCTCAAAGAGATTTGGTTTAAAATCCGAAGATTTACTTTTCCTTCAAAATTTGTCAGAAAAAGCCAATGTTGTTTTGGCTGTTTTTGGAAATGCTTATAGTTTAAAATACTTGCAATCCTTTCAGCATGTTCTTTTGATGTATGAGGACAATGACATAACACAAAAATTGGCTCCTCAGATGCTTTTTGGAGCTAAGGCAATAAAAGGAAAGTTACCTGTATCTGTTGCACCTAATATGCCCGCAGGTACTGGACTCAATTCTACAACTCTTAATAGATTTGGCTACAGCAGCCCATTGGATGTTGGAATGGATCCAAAAATATTGGCAGAAATTGACGCTATAGCCGAAGAAGCCATTAAAACAGAAGCAACACCTGGTTGCCAAATACTAGTGGCAAAAGACGGACAGATTGTCTATGAAAAAAACTATGGGTATCAAACCTATCACAAGTATTCCAAGGTAGATGACGAAACTATTTATGACCTAGCTTCCATCACTAAAGTATCGGCCACTCTTCAAAGCATCATGTTTCTGTATGATAGGGGAATCATTGATTTAGATAAAAAAATAGTCAATTATTTACCTGAGCTGAAAAAAAGCAACAAACAGAATATGACCTTACGTAATATTTTAACGCATCAAGCAGGTTTAGTTCCATATGTCCCTTTTTGGAGACAAACTCATGATATGTTTGGATTGAAAACACCTTTATATCAGAATCATGAAGCTTCGCTTTATCCGCATCAGTTGGCCTCTGGGCTTTATGGACATCAGGTATTAGGTGATTCTATTTGGCAATGGGTCATTGATTCTGAACTGTTGGAAAAGCCCAGATGGAAAAAGAATTATGATTATAGGTATTCTGATATGGGTTATTACATTATGCAAAAGATCAGTGAACGTATGATGAATATGACTTATGAAGAATTTTTAGCTGAAAATTTCTATAAACCAATGGGCATGAATACTATGGGTTTTTTACCCTTGTGTCGATTTCCTGAATCGCAAATTGCCCCTACTGAAAATGATTTAGTTTTTAGAAATGATCTGATAAAAGGCTGGGTGCATGATCAAGGTGCGGCCATGGTTGGAGGAATTGCAGGGCATGCAGGCTTGTTTAGCAATGCGAAGGATCTGGCCATTTTAATGCAAATGAATTTATGGGACGGCACCTACGGAGGAGTACGATATTTTAGTAAAGGCACGGTGCCATATTTTACAAGAAAGCAATTTGACGAAAATAGAAGAGGTTTAGGTTGGGACAAACCAGTGGAAGAAGAAGGTCCTTCCCCAACATCTCATTATGCCTCTCCCCTAACTTTCGGACACACTGGCTTTACAGGCACTGCCGCTTGGGCAGATCCTGAGTTTGGTCTGGTTTATATCTTTTTGTCTAACAGGGTTTATCCTGATGCCAATAATAGAAAACTGATCTCTTCCAATATTCGAACCCGCATTATGGATATTATCTATCAATCTATTTTTGAATATGAATCTCAGCAAGAGGAGTATGTCAATTGATTAAAAAACTAATTGAGCACACAAAAGTATTTTGAACATAATCATGAAGGCTTACGTTTTAAATCTCAACCTACAGTATTACTGAATTTAACGACATTGATTAAATGAATATAGGAATAGTTTGTTATCCTACCTTTGGTGGAAGTGGAGTTGTAGCAACAGAATTGGGAAAAGCACTGGCAAAGAATGGACATAATGTTCATTTTATTACTTACTCACAGCCTACTCGTTTAGATTTTTTTAATGAAAATTTATTCTATCATGAGGTAGATATTCGAACGTATCCGCTGTTCCAATACCCTCCATATGAATTGGCATTAGCCAGTAAAATGGTGGATGTAACCCAGCACGAGAAACTAGATTTATTACACGTGCACTATGCTATACCCCATGCATCAGCAGCATATATGGCTAAACAAATTCTTAAAGAGAAGAATATTGACATTCCAGTGGTAACTACGCTACATGGGACAGATATCACATTAGTGGGTAAAGATCCTTCTTACGAGCCTGTTGTCACTTTCAGCATTAATAAATCAGATGGAGTAACTGCAGTTTCAGAAGATTTAAAAAAAGATACTTTAGAGCACTTTGATATTTATCAGCATATTGAAGTAATACCTAATTTTATTGATTTAGGTAGGTTTAAAAGACAGAAAAAAGATCATTTCAAAACCGCAATTTGCCCAAATGGTGAAAAGTTGATGGTACACACTTCAAACTTTCGCAAAGTCAAAAGAGTAGAGGATGTTATCTACGTTTTTAATAACGTACGTAAAATCATTCCAGCAAAACTTCTGCTAGTTGGTGACGGTCCAGAGAGGATCAAAATGGAAAAGTTATGCAGAGAATTAGGCACCTGCGATGATATTCGCTTTTTAGGTAAATTAGAAGCTGTAGAAGAAGTACTTTCAGTAAGTGATCTATTTCTAATGCCTTCCGAAAAAGAAAGTTTTGGATTGGCGGCATTAGAAGCCATGTCATGCGAAGTACCAGTCATATCTTCTAATGCAGGAGGAATTCCTGAATTAAACATTGATGGCGTTACGGGCTTCACTTGTAATGTCGGAGATGTGAAGGACATGACAGAGAAATCACTCCATATTTTAGCAGATGAAAACCTAGATCAATTCAAAAAGAATGCCCTTGAAAGAGCCAAGAAATTTGATATCACGAATATATTACCTCTCTACGAAAATTTCTATTCCAAAATTCTTAAAAAAGAAGTAACTGAAAGGATATGATAACCTAATATACAGAACAATTGATGACTTTAGTCGTTAATTGGTCATAGTTAATCGAAGAACAACTTTTTCAATTGTCACTTTTATTAGTTATGGATTTAGCTCAAGACAAAAATATTAAAGGTTCGGGAACCAAAAATTTGTTTAAAAACCCCATACTAGAAAAATTAACAAGAAGTCATTTTTCTATACCCTTAAGTATTCTAGCAATCATTTCTATCTACTTAGCTTATTTAGCACTAAGCAAATTCAACATTGATGGAATTGTATTTACTGCATTGTTCACTTCGGGTTTCTTTGGTTGGACTTTAGGAGAATACCTTATCCATCGCTACGTCTTTCACATGGACGATGACAAAAGATGGAAAAGATGGATTACTTATACTTTTCATGGAATCCATCATGAATACCCAAAAGACAAAGATAGAATTGTGATGCCACCTGCAGGTGCAATTTTAATCAGTAGTGTAATTTTTGCTGCCTTTTGGCTAATTATACAAGATTATGCATTTGCAGTTGTGCCTGGATTCTTAATCGGTTATCTCGTTTACGCATTTGTGCATTATGCTATTCATGCATATCAACCTCCAAAAAATTTCCTGAAATGGTTATGGATTAATCATAGTATACATCATTATAAACATCCTGATCAATATTTTGGAGTATCTTCTCCTTTTTGGGACTATGTATTTAATACCATTCCCAACAAGAAGAAATAATGGCATCCGTAAGTATTTTAGGTTGTGGGTGGTTAGGGTTTCCTCTTGCTGAAAAATTAGTAAATGAGGGCTACAAAGTAAAAGGAAGTTCAACGACCCCATCGAAAATAAAAGACTTACAAAAAGCAAGGATAGAGGCGTATCAAATTGAACTACCCAAGAGTAAGATTGATTCTAATTTTTTTGCTTCAGATTTTTTAATCGTTAATATCCCTCCTCAAACCTCCAAAAAAGGAGTAGACCATCATCGAGAAAGTTTAGAGGCAATCGTAAACCAGATTCCCCAAAAGCAAAAAATAATTTATGTAAGTTCCACTTCTGTATATCCTAAAGTTGATTATTCTATCGATGAAGATCATGATTTGGATTTACAATCAGACAGGAGCAAAGCGCTGATTCAGGCTGAAGAGCTACTCATAGAACACTTTAGAGAAAAATTGACGATCTTTCGTTTTGGCGGTTTATTGGGCTACGATAGAATACCTGGAAAATATTTCTCAAACAAAAAATTAGAACAACACCAGCAAAAGGTAAATTATATTCATCAAGATGATGCCATAGGCTTGATTTTGGCTGTTTTATCTACAAATAAATGGGGTTATGTAATAAACGGTGTTGCACCAAAACACCCCACGAAAAAAGAGGTGTTCAATCAAAATTCAAAAGACTTTAATTTCCCGCCCCCAGTTTTTGGAAATGAACAACAAGTTTTGACTAACAGAATCATCAAAAGCATTAAAATTGAACATATTTTAGATTATTCATTCATTTACCCTGATCCTTTGCATTTTTTTTATACTAATTGAAGAAATGACTTTTTAAAGATTTTATTATTTACTATCATTCGAGAGTTTTATAAAAGTTATGTGCACACTTACATATTTACCACTTTCTGAAGAGCAGTATATATTGACGTCCAATCGAGATGAAAGTCCAGATAGGGGTCAGTCATTTTTCCCTGCCTATCACCACGTAGAAGGTAAGAATATAGTGTTCCCTCAAGATCCAAAAGCTGGAGGGACCTGGGTTGCAACATCTGATAAAGGAATCAGCGTATGTTTACTAAATGGAGCTTACGAACCGCACGAGATCAAGCCTCCATACAGAATGAGCAGAGGTCTGGTTGTGATGGAAGCAATTGAATGCATAAAGCCTGATGAATTTTTTAAAAATTACGATTTTACAGACATTGAACCGTTTACGATGGTTGTTCTATTTCATGATCCACAGTTAAAGATTCTTGAATTTAAATGGGACGGTGAAAATACTTTTTTAGTGGAGAAAGACCCTAAAAGTCCACATTTATGGGCTTCTGCTCAACTCTATACCAAAGAATCTATAGAGAACAGAAACACATGGTTTAAAAAATGGCTAAGTGAAAACAGTGTATACTCTGTTGACGCCATCCGAGAATTTCACAAGAATGCTGGAAACGGGGATCTTCAAAATGATATGATTATGGACCGAGGAGTTGTAAAAACGCTAAGCATAACCAGCATTTGTTCCCTGAAAGGCATTATGAAAATGACCAATCATAACTTATTAGAAAATCAAATTCAGGAAATTAGCTTATCCCAGCATGTGAACCAAGAATTCTCACATCATATCCTGTAAAATCCGACTTAAGTTTTATTCCTTTTCCAAAATACAATAAATTAAATCAAATAATAGTAACATTCATCTTCTTATATTAGTTAAGCAGAGATATGTTAGGTTATAGGTTTACAAAATATTTAGCTCACAAAGATTTATCAGATACCACATTTGATCAATTATTCAATGTATTTAATGAACTATTGATTATTACCGGTGGTGATGTAAGCGAGGCTTTGAATTGGCTCACCAATATTGATAAGCAATATAATATTACAGATGCTAACTACGGGATGGGCGATTTCATAGAAGACTTAAAGAATAAAGGCTTTATCTCAGACAAAACCCCAGATGGATCTTTTGAAATCACTGCCAAAACAGAGCAGAATATTAGAAAAAATGCTTTGGAAGAAATTTTCGGAAAACTGAAGAAATCTGGAAAGGGCGAGCACAAAACCAATTTTACTGGACTAGGAGAAGAACCCGGAACGGACAGAAGAAATTATGAGTTTGGGGATCTATTGCACCAAATCTCTATGACAGATTCCTTACGAAATGCTCAAATCAACCATGGATTAGGAGATTTCATGCTAACTGAAGATGATTTAGAGGTAGTTGAAAGCGAATATAAAACACAGACTTCCACTGTTTTGATGATTGATATTTCACATTCCATGATTTTGTATGGGGAAGATAGAATAACTCCAGCTAAGAAAGTGGCAATGGCGTTAGCTGAACTTATCACCAAGAAGTATAAAAAAGATACTCTTGATATTATTGTTTTTGGCAATGATGCATGGCAAATTCAAATTAAAGATTTACCATATCTGCAGGTGGGTCCATATCACACCAACACGATTGCAGGATTAGAGTTAGCTATGGACTTGCTAAGAAGAAGAAAAAATAAGAATAAACAAATTTTCATGATTACGGATGGGAAACCAACTTGCATGAAACAAGGCATTAAATACTACAAAAACAGCTTTGGACTAGATCCTAAAATATTGAACAAAACGCTCAATTTAGGGGCACAATGCAAAAGGCTGGGCATTCCGATTACTACCTTCATGATTGCTTCAGACCCATATCTCCAAGAATTTGTTAAGGAATTTACCACAGTAAATAATGGCAGTGCTTATTATAGCAGTTTGCAAGGACTTGGCAATTTAGTTTTTGAAGATTATAAAAGAAATAGAAAAAAAAGATACTGAAATAAGTTTATGAGCTACGAAACACTCGCTACCCAAGATAAATTAAAAATCACAACCCTAAAAGAATTAATGGAAAGTGGTTATCAACCAAAAACCGTAAAAGAAGAACTCCGACAAAATCTTATAAAAAAGATGAGAGCAGGGGAAAATGTTTTCGAAGGTATTTGGGGATATGAGGATACAGTAATACCAGATATTCAAAGAGCAATTCTTTCTCGTCATAACATCAATCTGTTGGGTCTTAGGGGTCAAGCAAAAACACGTATTGCCAGAATGATGACTTTATTACTGGATGAGTACATTCCTGTTTTGAGAGGGTGCGAACTGAATGATGATCCTATGCAACCACTTTCTAGACAGGCACAAGATATTTTAGAGGAAAAAGGGAATGAAGCCCCCGTGGTTTGGATGCACCGAGAAGAACGATACACAGAAAAATTAGCTACTCCAGATGTTTCGGTTGCCGATTTGATTGGTGATGTTGATCCAATTAAGGCCGCAACATTGAAACTTCCTTATTCAGATGAAAGAGTAATTCATTATGGATTGATTCCTAGGTCACACAGGGGTATTTTTGTAATTAATGAGCTGCCCGATTTACAGGCTAGAATTCAGGTTGCACTTTTCAATATTTTACAAGAAGGCGATATTCAGATTAGAGGATTCAAATTAAGATTACCACTTGATCTTCAATTTGTGTTTACTGCGAATCCAGAAGATTACACAAATAGAGGCAGTATAATCACTCCATTAAAAGATAGAATAGATGCTCAAATAATAACTCATTATCCTGAATCTATTGAAATTGGCAGAAAGATCACCGCTCAAGAAGCTGCGATTAAGGATGAACAAAATGACGTAGTTGAATTAAACGACCTTTCGAAGGATTTAATTGAACAGATAGCTATAGAAGCGCGCAGTAGTGAATATATTGATGAAAAAAGTGGTGTATCAGCAAGGTTAACAATATCTGCCTTCGAAAGCTTAATTAGTGCAGCAGAACGCAGATCATTAGTTAACAAAGAAGAAAAAGTGTATGTGCGAATGTCTGACTTTACTGGTGTTGTGCCTGCTATTACAGGAAAGGTGGAGTTAGTTTATGAAGGAGAGCAAGAAGGCCCCGGAATAGTGGCACAGACATTAGTCGGAAAGGCCATAAGATCCCAATTTGACCACTATTTTCCAAACCCTGAGGAATTGAGAAAGGATAGGGAAAAGAAAAATCCCTATAAGTCTATAATCAAATGGTTTAATGATGGAAAGAAAATAGACCTTTTTCATGACAATACGGAAAAAGATTATCAAAAAAAGTTGAAAGAAATTCCTGGTTTGAAAGATTTGGTGAAAACCCATCATAGTGGACTCAGTGAAAAAGAAACATATTTTATGATGGAATTTGCTCTGCATGGGATGGCTGAATACAGCTTACTTAGCAAACATGCATTAGCAAAAGGTCATAGTTTTAAAGACCTGTTAAGCAGTATGTTAAATTTTGAAGATTCAGCTGAAAATGATGATGATTTTAATATATAATATTATATTTACCATAGAACCATTGAATAAAAATATAGTTGAAGATAGCTGACAACCTTGTAGGGGAGATTGAGGAGTTGCTTGCTGAAGCTCATGCAGTTTCAAAAGAAAGTATTACAAATGCCATAAGCTTAACGGAAAAAGCTCTTTTTAAATCCCAAAAAATCAAAAGTAAGAACGCTGTTCATGCAGATGCACTGAATCAACTATCGCTTTTACAAAGAAAAAACAAGGAATTTGCAACTGCCAAATCCCTTGCTGAACGAGCACAATCCATTGCCAATAAAATAAATTATGAAAGAGGAAGAGGAGATTCCTGCTATAATTTGGGCACGATTTATAAAGAGCAAGGAAAGTTCAGTGAAGCATTACCTCATTTAACAGATGCAGTTCATTATTATGCAAAAATCAAGGATTACGGTTTCCATGCAAAGTCATTGTGTCTTTTGGGTAATCTGTATGAAGAATTTCACGATTTTAAAAATGCCTACCTTGCATATGAAGAAGCTTTAGCCGAAGCTGAGGATCAAAAGAACAACAATCTAATAAGTGATATATTTTTAAGTCTTGCAGGTATTAACTTGAAATCAGAGAAGATCCCCAAGGCAGCACTCTTGGTTGAAAAATGCATTACCTTAAAAGAAGAACTTCATCAAAAAGAAAAGTTAGCAAGTGCCTACTATCTTGCTGGAAAAATTAAGGTCAAGTCTGGAAAATTAAAAAAAGCTGAGGAAAGTTTTGAAAAAGCTCTATCACTATTCACCAAATATAACCTACAAGCAGGAATGGTGGAAAGTATGGAGAAACTTGGTAAAGTCTATTTTCAAGAGGGCAAAATAAAGGAAGCCATAGACATTTTAGAAGAGGCAGCTCAAATTGCCGAAAAGGGGAATTTGAACCAGAGCCTATTTAAATGTCATCAATTACTGTTCCAGTGCTTTAAGCCGGTAAATACATCTAAAGCTCTTTTCCATTTGGAGGAATATGTCAAATTTAGTGAGGAAGAGAACAATAAATACATTCAGAATCTTGTTGACGGCTACGAAGTAATTTCACAACTGGAGGATATTGAAAAAGATGCTGAAATCGAACAAGAAAAAGCTTCTATTATTGAAAAGAAAAATACTGAACTTGATTCTTTCTTTTACCGTGTATCACATGATTTGAAAGGCCCAATCGCCTCCTTATTGGGTTTGAGTGATTTGGTTGATAAGGACATAAAAGACCCTGAGGCAAGACACTTTTTTAAAATGTATGACCACCAAATCAGGCGTCTAAATATGATTGTAATGGAGCTAATCAATATCACTGAATTAAACTACAGAGATATTAAATTAACACCTATCAACTTCTACGAAATAGTAGACAATTGTATTTCAGCATATGCTTATTTACCCAATTACAATAAAATTAGCTTCACAATTGATATTGAAAGTAATCTCTACTTTAAATCTGAGTGGTATATCGTTAATACGATTCTACAAAATCTAATTGAAAACAGCATTAAATATGTTGATGAGGAGAAAGCAAACCCGGTGGTTGAAGTTAAAATTTTCAAGAAAAAAGGAAAAATCCATGTCAAAGTATGTGACAATGGTGAAGGAATAGAAGAAAAGCATCTATCAAAGATATTTGATATGTTCTACAGGGCCAGTGAAAATGGAAGTGGAACAGGCTTAGGTTTGTTCATCATGAAGAGAGCAATCGAAAGACTTAAAGGAGAAGTATCGGTCAGCAGTGAGCTCAAGAAAGGCAGCACTTTTGAAGTTAAAATACCCCTTCCTCAAGAAGAATTTAAGTAAGTAGCTATACGCCAACAAAGCTATAAACAAGGCCTTAATTAATACCTGCTACTCAATAAGACTCGCTTAAAGAACTCTTTAGGGACTAGTCGTAAATTTTGCTTATTCGAACTCAACTATTACCTTAGCGAAGTCAACGAAGGGGTGCCGCATAATAACGGGCTGAGAACATACCCATGACCTGATCCTGATAATGCAGGCGTAGGAATTAATAAATTAACAAATGGACATTTTAAATGAACTATATGAAGGCCTTCTCAATATGGGTTGGCTGGAAGGATTTGGTGTGTTTTTTGGCATACTGTACATCTATTTTGCAGCTAAAGAAATGATTTGGTGCTGGTATGCTAGTCTTGTTAGTGTAAGTATCTACTTAGTAATTTGCTACCAAGTCCAACTCTATGCTGAAATGGGTTTAAATGTCTATTACCTGGGCACTACAATTTATGGATGGTGGCATTGGAAGCATCCTAAAAATGACCAAAAGGAATTGCCGATTTCTAGAATGAAATGGCGTGAACATGGAATCTTCCTATTGTTAGGAATACTTTTCACAGTCGGTCTAGGCTATATTTTAGTAGAAAACACCAATGCCCAACTCCCTTATTTAGATTCCTTTACTACAGTTTTTGCCGTATTAACCACCATATTGGTGACTCGTAAAGTCCTTGAAAACTGGCTCTATTGGATTGTGATTGATACCGTTGCGGTTTACATTTACTTTCAAAGAGAATTATATTTAACCTCAGTACTCATGGCTGCGTATGTAATCATTGCACTTGCCGGTTACCTAAATTGGCGGAAAATTTACTTTACCAAGTACGCATGAAAAAAATCGCAATTATTGGACCTGAAAGTACAGGGAAAAGCACTCTTTCAAAAGCACTGGCAACACACTATAATGAACCTTTTGTCCCTGAATACGGAAGAAAGTATTTAGAGGAAAATGGAAAGGATTATAATCGATCTGATCTATTGGCCATTAGTAAGGGAATGGTAATTTGGGAAGAAAGAATGAGTTTTATAGCTAAAAACCTGCTCTTCTGCGATACTGATTTAATCATGATGAAGGTTTGGTATGAAGTAAACTATGGTGAATGCCATCCTTGGGTATTAAATCATTTACAGTCTCGTCCATACAATTTTTACTTGCTTTGTGCTCCTGATTTGCCTTGGGAGGAAGACCCACTTAGAGAGAACCCCAATATGAGAGATAAGCTTTTTGAACGTTATCACAATGAGTTAGTGGAATCAAATTTGGACTATACCGTTATTTCAGGAACAAAAGATAGATTGGAAAGGGCTATTGAGGCTGTGGAGAAAATAAGATAAGGAGGGCTTTTCCACTTCCCTCCTTATTAGACAAAGTGTTTTATTTTTTAATCAATTTCTGTTGCACTCTGAAATTTTTGGTCTCTACAGTGATAAAATAAACTCCCGGACTAATTTCATTCAATGGTATTTCAAGCTTATTATTTGTTTGAAAGTCATGTAAACCATTATACACCGTTTTTCCTGTCAAATCACTTAAAACTACACTACTCAATCCTAAATACTCATCACCAGTATACTTCAGATTCAGATCATTTCGGATTGGATTGGGAAAAGCCCGAAATCCTACAGCCATCAGACCTTTCCTATTTGAAGTAAGCGTTATTCCTTCTGATTGAACGGTACAAAAGTCGGTCGATACTTCAACTGAATAAACCCCTGATCTTTCTATCGAAATAGTTTGTGAATTAGCTCCATTAATAGGCTCTCCATCCAATAACCATTGGTTGCCTTCTTGATAATTTGAAGTTAGTCCATTTTCAGTTAAAGTAATAACTGCTGGTTCAAGTTTTTCAACATAAAGAGTGGCAGTATCAGAATCAATACTGTCTCCTTCAGTTTTCAGTACAATTGAATAATAATCAGTTGGTAGATTATCTGACAGAGAAAAACTGAAGAAGTTATCTTCAATACTTATGGCATCCAATTCAATAGATTGTTCATTTCCAGCCCCATCCATCAGCAATGCGTGATAATTAAATGAACTGCTCAATTTCCCAAAAACATTTTCAAACCTTAGGTCAATAACTTGATTCGAACAGGTTTGGGTGGTGTCTTGACCCAAAGTTATGCTGGCCTTAACATATATTTCATTTGAAGTATATTCACAGTTGCCAAAAGATTTTGTCTGAAAATACAATCCCTCTTGAAAAACCTCAAGACTATCCAAATCCTCAGAATTACCAACTAGCACGTTATTTCTGTACCACGTGGTATGCTCATTATCGTTGGAAATTAGAATATTATCTACTTTGGTAATAGTAGATGCCTCAGCGGTATCAACAGTTATAGGTCTAGAAACTATTTCAAAATCACCTGCTGTTGGTACGGTTGCAATGAAGTATTCTCCGACCGCCAATTGCTGCGGGATCTTTACATTCATGTTGAAACTAGAAGAATCCACGATTTCTAGCTCCGTTGCAGATGACATACTAACATCAGTAGATAAAATCACCTTAGCTAATTGATTTTCGTAATTGAATCCTAAGTATTGATAATCTATATTGACCACTGAATTAGGGCAAACTATATCACTTGAAATATCAATGATTTCGAAAGATGCACTTTTAGTTTCGATGGAATCATAATGAACATAGTTCTTTTGAAAAACTTTTTCAGTCCTATCTCCATTGAATGCGAAGATTTTGATGAAGTAGTTAGATTCCTCAGTAAAATCTGAAGCCTGGTATAGTACTTCTTCCGTATCTCCAGCATACAAAATCCTTACACTATCAGTCAACTCAGGGGCACTATTGAAACCGGTGAAACTGTTATATGTACTAAATTCCAAAGAATCTACTGGGGTAAATTCAAAATCTCGAACTAGAGATGCTACTACGATAGAACCATCTGCTTCAAAACCATTATAATCAAAAGCTATTGAATTACTTTTAATCTCAGTAATATTGAAATCCTGTAATTCCGTATCCGGCACTCTAATCCAAGTCCTTGCCTCCACTACAGCTGAAGTATCAGTTTTATAATGAGGATCAAACCCATCTAAATCGTTAAAGCTATAGGCTTCAAAAACGTAATTGGTGTTCTGTTCAAGATTACTTACCGTAACCTGATCTCCATAACCTGAAAACAGAATATATTCATCATCATTGAACACTGGATCCACTTTACCGAAACTTGTATTTGCTGGATAACTAAAGTAATTGTTTGGCTCAAACTTAGTAGCGAATCTTTTTCTACCCACAATTAGCACCTTTTCTTCAGGATTAGCATCCCAAGACAAAGTAACGGTTGAATCCGTAACAGTTGCCACTTCTAAATTCTTAACTATTGAGTCAGGCATAGCTGACAATTCTCCATTGACTGACTGGATATTAAATCTCGGACCCGGAGGGTTAGCGCTTGATCCACCTCTTTTTCTTAAATAAGCACGAAATCCATCACCCTTCGTAAGACTCAAATAGGTACTATCAAATTCTTTGGGATCACCAAATGAACTCAAGTAAAATTTTGTAATAAAGTCTTCTGTATTAGAGGAATTCAGACTCATTTCCATTACGTTATACTCTGAAAATTCCAATTTAATGACAACTTTTTTATTTTCATCATTTGGTAAAATTGTTAGATATTGCCGTTGATATTTTCCATCACTATCATGAGAATATCCAATTCCTTGTGCACTATATAAGGTTTGTCCATTAGCCACTACGGAGTTATCGTAAGAATCACCAAAAAACACATCATTAGCATTAGAGGTTTTAAAATCAAATCTTGAAGCACTACTACTGTAGCTTACCATTGAATCATATTGGTTATAGCTATATAATTCCAGATAATATTGAGTGTTAGGTTTTAGGTCAATCAAATTTAACGACTCTAAACCTTGTAGATTTATTAGTTTTGCGCTTCCTAAAGTATCAGCAGATTCAAAACTACCAGCATAATTATATTTTGTATTTTGTACAGGGTTTTCATTACCTTTTTCTCCCTCCCAAATCATAAGAAGTGGTTCCCCAAATACTAAATCTCTCCATTTTACTTCTATCTTGGTTGAGTCACCATATTCTAGATATACATTGCCTGGTCGTTCAGGGCTTGACGGTGTTTTTATAGAGTCAATCTCCCAACCTTCTACATTATCATAAAGAAGCGATCTTCTGGCTATAAATCTATTCGCTCCTTTGGTATGATTATCGTAAATCTCAACATTTTCTATTATTAATGAATCATTTTCTGTTGACATGTAACCGTGACTACCTTTAGTACCAGAGTAGATCCTCCACTCCTGTTCAGGGTCATTTATTATATGATTTACAGTCAAATTAGCATCGGGACTTATCATCAGATCTCTTCCGTTTAAGAATAAGCTATCAATTGAAGGGGACTGATTGATCTCTAATTCTTTATGGTACTCTATCTTAGAAACATTATAAAATCTTGACGAAGAAGACAACCTACGTCCAATGTTTATATAATTAGGCATGGAAAGTAAATTTACGCTCCCATTTTCTGATAAACTATATGATATGGACAAGGAATCAATAGCATCAAAATCTACAGTTACATCAGAAAATCTGATACTATACAGTCTATCTGGAATCGAATTAACCTTATACAAATGAGTACTATCTCTTCCTTCAATATATATATAATCCAATCCATACTTGCTAATATCCTTGGGGATATCAATGATATTTTCTGGTAAGGCCCCATAAAATCTGCCAGCCATTGTATTAGGACCAACTTTAACTGAATCACTAAGAATCATATTGGATTCTATATTCCAATATGGATACCTGCTATAACCTTCAATGCTATCGTAATTATTGAAAAGAAGTTCTTTAGAATCTAAGCTGACATTAAAAGAATAAGCATATAAATTACCCCAAGCATCAATTTGAACCGTATCTTCACTGGAAAAGGAATTTTCATCAATAATTACAATACTTTCTTTGTTTGGAATGGTATCATGACTAACGTTACCCCCACTTGTTGTAGCCCAGTGGCTTTTGTCATTCCAGTTTCCATAACCGTTTACCCAGTAAAATTTCTGGAAATCTCCTGTAGTAAAAGTGACCTTCGTAGGGTTTACTTTATTAACACTATAAGAATCCGCATATCTTTGGGCATAGTATACGGTTGCATAATAAGTAGTATTTGGTTGAAGATCTTCAAGCAAGAGGTAATCCAAACTATTCGGGAAAGATCCTCTATCGGAATACACGATTTTACCATTTTCTTGGGTGTAATTCAAAATATCAGACTCATTCATCACAAATTGATCCAAGTCTAAGCCCTCATTAGGATCTGTACTTAAATAGACGATCTCATAAAAGTATTTAGGTGATTCCCAATCCAGCTTAATAGTTGTGGCAGTGGCATCACTTGCTGTAAGATTACTTACTTGGGTGCTTGGAGCTTCTTGGAAGAGTGCAAAACTATACATGTCATCGTAGAGAAAATTTGTTGACTTCCCAGTTCCGTTATACTCTAATACCGTATAGCTATAAACTCGATCACTTCTTATCCCATCAATCACTACCGAGTTATCAATACCATTATATAATACCTTGAATTTTCTTCCTTCATTATTATAATGGTCTTCCCCTTCTTCAAAATTGGAATTTCCCTGTGGGAAACTTTTACCGTCAAAGTCAAGCTTTGTCGGAGTAAAAAATCCATTTTCAATTGCAATTACAACTCTGGCTTCTCCATTACCATTTTCCCATTGTAACCTAATCTTTTCATTTTCTAGTACTTCATAACTAACGCTTTGTGCTGGGACAGTTGGTCTATTTGAATCCGTACTAAAAGAAATTGAATTCCGCTGCCCATAAACAGGTGAACTGGTATCAAAGAATTCGTAAAAGTCAACCTTATAATCCCTGCCAGGAACTAACTCAGTCAATTTGACTTCTTCCCCTGTTCCTATTAAAAGTATTTCTTGAGCACCTAATATATCTTGACCTACCTCATAATTAAGACCATTAACTGGTGTCATGGAAGGTTTTTCTGATTTATTTAAAACAACCAGCACTTTATCCCCATTTCCTCTTTTCCAGCTTAAATCAGCTGTATGTGCGCTTAGATTATCGACACTCAGTGAAGAAACCGTTTGTGAAGGAGCAGACTGCTCAGTTTGAAGAAATAATTCTCCATAAAAACCAAACGGTCCCTGCGAACTACTGAAACTTCCTGAATTAATCTGGTAATGAAATGTTAAAGCACCTTTATCATTACTTGCTACCAAGACATCAAGAATTTCGTAAGCACCTTTTACTTTGCCACTATAATCTACTAAAAGTGGGGCATCAGTATTTTCACCATCATAAATCCTAAACTCAAATTTACTGGCACGATAATTTAGATTTACAAAATCTGTTTTAAAGGCTAGTTTATCTCCAGTATTCTGTGGATAGAAAGTCTGTGTATAACCACCTTCTTTACTCACCCTGTAACTAAGTACTAGTGGATCATAAAGTTTAGTCTGTTGATTAATTGTAGCACTACCTTCTTCCATGATAAGATCTTCTTGACTAAGAGTCGTATATGAATTAGTAGTTATTTTATCCAAGCCGTATCGAGTGCCAACGGCATTCTCACTTAGCACTATATAGGCAAAATAATAAGTTGTCCCCGGTGAGAAACCTGCCATGTTGGTAATGGGGCTTCTTGATATTTTTTCAACAGCAAAAACTCCTTCAATGATTTCATCTCCTTGGCTATATATGTCCGCATTGACAATAAAATCATCCACCAATACGTCCTTGATAGCAGAAGTATCTATGGGGTTTTCACTTGCTAGCGTTAAACGATAATTATCATCAGGGAAAGGATTTCCGTTGACAAGTAAGTATCCAGTATTTTCAATGGTATTTTTTGTAACCATAGCATATCCACTGAAACGATAAGAATAATTCCCTGCAATGTCTGCAGGAGCTACTAAGTCATTACCGACTTCAAACTGATAGGCTGTTTCAGCATAAACTATTTCTCCGCCAATTTCATTATATTCCCAAATCTTCACACTATATTTTCCTACATTAGGTAAACTGCTGACAGAGACTGATGAAATATCACCATTAGCTACCACATATTCATTTGATGACACATTTTCACCAGAACCAAATACTGAATTTGCAGTGTAAGATTGATCATTTACTGGTGAAAATTGAATTGCGTTACTATTCGTATTCATTACAACCAACCTTTTCAATCCATTACCTGGAGTAAATGAAAAATCTATTGAGGTATCAGAAAAGTCGGTGATTTCATAATTTCTTGATCTCTCGGTGGGAGCATTTATGGATATTTCTATATCGGCCTGCCAACCATCAGAACTAAAATCTGAAGTTTCAAAATCATCACTTTCAAATTTAACAGTTAAGGACTCCCCGGAAGAAGCCACATTTAATGGCAGAGAATGACTTGAGCCAGAATAGGATTCTAATAAATTAGCCGTTGTATCAGCTCCATCGAAAATTCTCAGTTGCTCGTATGAACGAAGTTCTAATCTATTAAAGGTTAACTTTACTGATTTACCTGCTTCAGCTGAATTTAATGTTAATACCTGTGATCTGTTCGGAAAATAATATCCAGATCCACCATCATCATAAAAACTATCCCCTGAATTAACAGTAACACTCCCATTTTTCATATAAATATTTCCGCTCTCCAAAGTAGTGGTACTTTTTGAAAAACTCGTTGAAGTACTTTGGTATTTTATACTGGAATTATCAGAAGTTGAATTAACTTCCATTCGGGTTATGTAATATTCCGTATTAGGATTTAAACCTTCAATTTTTACTTGATTTTCGCTCCCTTGATATACTACATAAGTATCCGTTCCGACTAGCTCTCCATTCCCAAAAGTAGTGTTTGCAGTATATTCCGTATCATCTGCGACTGTTACATCCGGGTAAGTACCCTCACGCATAAAAACGATTCTCTCCATTCCATCACCTGCAGTCAAGCCTAAATAAACACTATCGCTAAAAATTCTTGAATAATAAAACTGACCATTATCTGTTGGCGTGGGTACTGAGTTAATTTCCCAACCTTGCGAATCGTCAATAATTAAGGAGTTTTCCAAAGCGAAAGTAGCCGTTCCGGTAAAATCTACATCTGAAATATTCACATAAGTCCCGTTAATATTTATTCCTGAACCAGTAAGAAAGGCTGTGGTTCCCTCAGTTGAAGAAATGATATGTGCCAAGTTGGTTTCTGTACCATTTGCATCAATAGAGGAAGTCACCGTCTGAGTACTTCCAGCTTCTAATTCAAGCTCTACACCTTCATTTACTTGTATAGAAGAAAAGGTATTATTTCCCGTAACATATACATCATCAAAAAGATCAGGTTCAGAAGCAATTATATTATCATACTGTTTTGACCCTCCATGAAATTCATCATTCACGTTAATTGTGGAATTGGTACTTATCACGGTAATATTGTCATCATCATTTACATTCCACCTTTCTACATTAATAGTCGCATCTGCAATATTTAAGGTTCTTACTGAAGAATAAAGCGCATAGAAGTAAGTGAAGTTGAAATTGTTTGCTCCGTAGTTTACCGTGCCCGAACTATGATAAAATACATTAGCACCAATTCCTGAATTCATATTCAATTGGGCACTTCCATCAAGGGTAACACTCACTGCATCAGGATCACTGTTGAAACTATGCTGTGCAACAAAAAGAGATTCTACCTCATCAAAAGTGAAATAAATAGCGGAATTAAGGCCAAGACTTACCTGATTTGATATATATAAAGAGCCGTAAATGTCCCAGTCACCTGTACCAATAAAATTAATGGCAAAGCCTAAATTATCTGCTGTAAGATCATGAAACGAAATATTTTGATTAAAATTGACTTGCTGGTCATTAGCCGAGAAAGAGTTGGCATCGAAAAACAGATTATCTTCTTCACCGGGAAGATTTGTATGAAGCGTTGACCCTCCACTAGTTGTTGCCCAATGGCTAAGATCGTTAATATCACCTGTGCCACCAATCCAAAAATAATCAGCTGCGTGAACGTTTAATGAAAATAAAATTAAAAATAAAGACAATAGGGATTTAAGGGGGGAGTAAAATTTTTCCATAAAGAATTAAATGTATTTAAGAATTATTTTTACAGGAACAGATTTTCCCAAACTTCAAAACTAATATATTAATATTTTGCAGCAAACTACTTTAATACAAATATTTACAGAAACACTCTATATCAATAAAATACTTAAAATAGTGATATAGAATTTGCAATCTTCAGTAATCACTACTATACTTGCAACATCAATTAGGGGTGCCTTAATATAACGGGCTGAGAACATACCCTGAACCTGATCTCGGTAATGCGAGCGTAGGAATTTTGAACAAAAATCAATAAATATGAATTTAAAATAGGATTCTGGAACGATTGTTCCTGATAATCCATTGTGAAGATAAAGCGTTTCAACGCTGGGGTGCCTTAATACAACGGGCTGAGATCATACCCAATGAACCTGATGCCGATAATGCGGTCGCAGGGATTTTGGTTAAGGAAAATGAAGGAGGTACATACCCCGCCTCCACAAGTTTCACTAACAAACAATTTACAAAATGTTACAATTAACTAAAAAGTGGTTTTCAACTGCTTTAGTAATGCTAATGAGCATGCAATTAATGGCTCAAAATAGCATTGTGGGAAAAGTGATTTCCCAGGAAGACAATTCACCTTTAGTGGGAGCCAGTGTGGTCATCCAATCCATACAAAAAGGAAGTGCAACGGATATTGATGGGAATTACCGCATCAATAAAGTTGAAACTGGAGACTTTGAAATAAAAGTTTCTTATATCGGATACAAACAGATGGTAAAGAAAATCACTGTGGAAGGCCAAGACATCCAGCTTAATTTTGAGTTGGAAAAAGATATACAGTTAACAGACGAGGTAATGGTTTCTGCCACCAGAGCAGATGAGAAAACACCCACCACTTTCACCAATATCAAAAAAGCTGAACTCAATAGGCAAAACTTAGGACAAGACATGCCCATGCTTTTAAATTATACTCCTTCCATGGTCACCACTTCAGATGCAGGTGCTGGTGTAGGCTACACCGGTATGCGAATCAGAGGAAGTGACGGAACCAGAATAAATGTGACTGTGAATGGAATTCCAATTAATGACTCGGAATCTCATGGGACTTTTTGGGTAAATATGCCAGATTTAGCCAGCTCGGTGGATAATATCCAGATACAGCGAGGAGTTGGGACTTCTACCAATGGAGCCGCTGCATTTGGTGCATCCGTCAATATGCAAACCTCAACACCAGCTCAAGATGCATTTGGGGAAGTAAATAATTCTTTCGGCTCTTTTAATACCAGAAGACATAATGTGATTTTCAATTCAGGAATCACGAACAGTGGCTGGTCATTTGAAGGGAGATTATCTTCCATTCACTCTGATGGATATATTGATCGAGCGAGTTCCGATATGCAATCCTATTTCTTATCAGGGGCTTACTACGGGGATAAAACCATAGTGAAAGCTTTAGCTTTTGGCGGAAAAGAGCAAACTTACCAAAGCTGGTGGGGTACTCCGGAAGCCCGCTTAGAAAATGATGAGGAAGGAATGCAGGAGGTGATAATTAATAATGGATACACTGATGAGCAAGCAGAAAATCTGTTGAATTCAGGTAGGACATTTAACTACTACTTATATGATAATGAGACCGACAATTATCAACAAGACCATTATCAGTTACACTTATCTCACCAGTTCACTGAAAACCTTCAAGCCAATGCCGCTCTTCATTATACGTATGGAAGAGGTTATTATGAGCAATATAGAAATGATGATGACTTGGCTGACTATCAGTTAAATGATATTGAGATTGGCAATGAAACGATCAGCTCGAGCGATTTAATTAGAAGAAGATGGTTAGATAATCACTTTTATGGTTTTACCTACAGCTTCAACTATCAAAAAGCAGATTGGGACATCACTTTAGGCGGTGCATATAATGAATATGATGGCGATCATTTTGGTGAAATTGTTTGGGCAAGATTTGCAGGTAATTCAGAAATTAGAGATCGCTATTACGATAACTACGGTAGAAAATATGATTTCAACAACTTTTTAAAAGCAAATTATCAGCTTAATGAAAAGCTAAATCTATTTGCCGATTTGCAAATTAGAAATATCAATTACCTCACAAAGGGTATTGATGCTGATTTGGCTCAAATCAATACTGGTGGAGAATATACATTCTTTAACCCGAAAACCGGTTTCACTTATAGCTTACCTAATAACAGTCAATTTTACGCATCAGTTGCTATAGCCAATAGAGAGCCGGTTAGAAATGATTTTGTAGATGCACCACAAGGCATAATACCTCAGCATGAAAGCTTATATGACTATGAGTTAGGCTATAAAAAGCAAGCTCGTAATTATAGTACCGAAGTTATAGTGTATTATATGGATTACGATAATCAATTGGTATTGACCGGAGAACTTAATGATGTGGGTTCAAGTATTAGAACAAATGTGGACAATAGCTACAGAGCCGGAATAGAATTAATTGGTGCCTATAAATTCAATCAACAATGGTCTCTAGGTGGAAATGCTACATTCAGTCAAAATAAAATAGCCAATTTCACAGAAGTGATATATGATTATGGTGAAGCTTTTGATGAATTTAATGTTATCGAAAATGAATATAGTAATACAGATATTTCATTCTCCCCTAACATCATCGCAGCGGGAGAAATTACATATCAACCCTTGAGGGGCGTGAAGTTCACATTTTTAAATAAATATGTAGGCAAGCAATATCTCGATAACACTTCAAACGATGACAGAGCTTTAGATCCATATTTCGTAAGTGATTTTGTAGGAAGCTATCAATTTAGTTTGCCGTTCTTGAAAACAGCTGAACTTAAATTAATGATCAATAACGTTTTTAATGAGATGTACTCAGCCAATGGTTATACCTTTGGCTACAATGCTGGAACTTATGAGGTAAGAGAAAATTATTTATATCCTCAGGCAGGCACCAATTATTTATTGGGCTTGAATTTGAGGTTTTAATAACAACGAAATATCATCAATCCTGACAGATTTTAAAAATCTGTCAGGATTGAAGTAGCACCTTTATACTTTATTCATGCAAAATAAAACATTCATCCCCTTTTACGACATCAAAAAATATCCTCATGAGGTTTTGGTTGTAGATGCTCATCATCCGCAGGGCTTTGACTTATCACATTGGAGAGGAGCTCCTGCTCCTAAAGGCTGTCAGGCGGATACTAGTACAGAAATTGTACTAAAAGCCATTCAGAATCAGCTCCCTGAGTTAAATAAAAAATATGTGACTAATAATCACTACGACATAGACGGCTTTCTGGGCGTTTGGGCAATTTTTAATCCTTCTATCGCAATGGAAAATTATGATTTATTGACTGAAATGGCTCAAATTGGGGATTTTAGAGAGATAAATTTTCAATATCTTGAATGGAAAAAAGCATTGAAAATCGTCTGTTGGTTGAATGAGAAAGAAGCAACTTTATTCTACCCTCCTTTTGGCGCACCAGAGATCGCGGAAAAGGAAATGGAAGCCTGTGTACCTAAATACATTCATTTTTTAGATGCTTTCAATAAAGTAATTGATTTACCATTAGAAGTAATTCCTGAAACGGAAGAATTCAATTTAGTTTTGACTCATCTTGCAAAAATTGATCAGCAAGAAACAATTGATGACATTAGAATGCATATTGTAGATGCAAAAGAACCACTGCATTACTATGCATTATATAACAATAGTCAACTGGCTGATATGGTTATGAGTATTTATCCGGACAATCGATACGAACTGGAATTTAAATACACCACATGGATCAATACCAACAGAAAACATTTTCCAAGAATCAGTATGGAAAAGCTATGCGATCAATTAAACCACATTGAAGAAAACGGTAAAAAATGGGAGGCCGAACATTTTACGGATACCGCCCCTATTCTTCGTTTGAAAGGAAAGAAATTAAGCAAAAAGGAACGTTACTTAAGCCCTTGTTTTAGGCCTATCTATTCTTCAAGTATACGACCGGAAGATTTCAAAAGTATTTGCTTCAGCTATTTTAACGATCATTATAACTTCTTAAAGAAAGGCGAAACACTTGATTGGAAACAAGTGAGAAAGATCAATGACAAAATATTTACTTAAATAGTCAAATGAAAAAGGCCAGATCGCTTCAAAAAAAATGCATATCTGGCCTTTTCAAATTACTTAAATATTCATCTATTTCTCTTCTTTCTTGTCTTCAGCTTTTGCGATCAAAACCTCAGGAGCCTCTTTTAACAATGTATTATACCAGCTCACCAACTTTTTCACATCGGAAGGATATACTTGATTTTCATCATAATTAGGCAAAACATGCTTTAGAAATGCCATGATCTCTTCTTTTGATGATTTTGCATCAATCCCCAAGTCATCTGCAAACTCATCATGCATGATATTAAAAATCTTTTGCAAAGGAACATTTCCTTCTGCATCAGTTGTATAGATAGATATTTCATCCAAAATGGAAACTCTATCGTGAGCATGAGCCACAAGCTTTTGCTTCTTTTCGTCCAATGATTCTAAAATAACGCCTGTTCTGGAAGGCTTAACTACCTGAAACAAACCACCTTTTCCTGTTACTGATGCTATATCTTTTAAAGTCATGTTTTATGTGCTTAAATTTTGTAGGACGAATTTACTGCAAACATTTTCGTTTTCACAAAATTGGGGGCTGGATTTTCAGGGAAATTTGAAATTGATTAATACCATTTAGTCAAAAGTGAATTCAGATGATGACTGGAGTGCTACCTAGCACGAATAGAAAACCACAAAGAAACAAAAGAACACATATGGTATTTCCCTTTAGTGAAGAAATTAATAAATCTGAACACTTATCTCCTTGATATCCTATCAGATATTTCGGTAAAAATATAAGTTACAACCTATTCCTATGTATTGTTTGTGAACTCTTCAGTATGAGTTTGTAATAGTACCGGGGATCTCTGTGTTTTGCATAAAAAAAGCAGCTCCTTTCGAAGCTGCCTTTACACCTGTTTATTATGACTGCAATGATTTCAAACTTTAATCTACATTATCGTGCAAGAATTTATTATTACCCAAGATCTGATTATCATCATTCAAATTGAACCTTGATACATTTTGTTCAGAAGAATGCGGCACATCTCTTAATTTGACCTGCTTCCTTTTGTAAGCCGGAACCTCCATTTGCTTGTAGGCTTCAGGAGTATTGGTATGACCACCATTTAAATTCTTCAATTTTTCAATTCTCTCTTTTGAACGATTTCTTAACATTTCTTGACGCAGAGCCTCTTTCTTATCAATATCATCCTGACTTTCTGATTTATCCACTATTTCGTAATCATTGGATAAACTTTCAGTAAAATCATCTGCGTAATCGTTCTCTTCTTCCACATATTCGGGTTCCTCTTTCTTTTTAGAAGGGAATCCAAATGTGTATCCTCTTTCCTCCTCGGCAGGTGGTCTCGATTCCTGAGTGTTGCGTTTCTCAAAAGTGAACGGACTTGGTTCATTCTTTGGCTCAGGCTTTTCCTCTTCCTTCTCATTTCCGAAAAGTGTGATTTGCTTATTTGAATCCAAATCATAAACCTTTCTTGCTTCCTTATGTGGGATAGCGTTCTCTTTATAGCCGCTTTGATCGAAACCGGTTGCAATTACAGTTACAGACAAACTTTCTCCTAAAGACTCATCCATCCCATGACCAAAAATTACTTCTGCCTCATCACCTGCTCTCTCTTGAATATAATCAGTAATTTCTGTCAATTCATCCATCTGCAACTCTGCTTTCTGACCAGAGATAATGGATAACAAGATTTTCTGAGCACCTAGAATATCTGTATTATTTAACAAAGGAGATGACAATGCTTCTTCGGCAGCTCTTAATGCTCTACCGTCACCATCGGTCTTAGCTGAGCCCATAACTGCAGCACCTGCATTTTTCATCACCGTTTTAACATCCTCAAAATCCACGTTTACCTGACCTGGAACTGTAATGATTTCAGCTATACCCTTGGCACCTGTTGTTAAAACATTATCGGCTTTCGCAAAGGCATTTCCAATGGTTAAATTACCATGGATCTCTCTTAATTTATCATTAAGAATCACCAAAACCGTATCGCAATTCTCTTTTAATTGACGGATTCCTTCCTCAGCTTGACGAACTTTTTTCTTTCCTTCGAAACTGAATGGCGAAGTGACAATTCCCACAGTAAGAATATCCATCTCTTTGGCAATACGAGCTATTACCGGGGCAGCACCTGTTCCAGTACCACCGCCCATTCCAGCTGTAACAAAGACCATTTTGGTATCATTACCCAATAAATCACGGATCTCTTCCTTGCTTTCCAATGCTGCATCTTTTCCCTTTTCCGGATTTGCACCGGCACCCAAACCACTGGTTAGGTTGGTTCCAATCTGCAATTTATTAGGCACAGGACTAGATTTCAAAGCCTGAGAATCTGTATTACAGACTACAAACTCAACATCCCTGATGCCTTGGTTAAACATGTGATTAACAGCATTACTGCCACCCCCACCAACACCTATCACCTTAATGATAGATTTGTGGTGTTTTGGAATTTCGAATTTATAAGCTCCTTCAGTCATAATATCCGTGTTTTAAGTTCTTTCAGTGTCATATTGATCTTAAATTCATTACACAAATCATCTTGTTTGGTCCTGAATATCAGGTAACCAGCAAAGACAATCAAGTAATTGCCTTATAGGCGCTATTTAATAATCATCTTTATCGTCAAAATCATCTATCAAAAAACTCTTCGTTTTATTGATAATTTTTGAAAAGAAGTCTCCTTCTCTTTTAGCACTTTTTTGCTTATGGTTGATAAACATATTCTGGTTATTCAACTTAGCTTCCAAGTACCTATTTTCTCGCTCATCAATTGAGCGATAACCTGCCAATACTAATCCTACAGATGTGGCATACATCGGGCTTTTTACAGCCT
The DNA here is from genome assembly GCF_963974845.1 of uncultured Marivirga sp. Taxonomy (NCBI): domain Bacteria; kingdom Pseudomonadati; phylum Bacteroidota; class Cytophagia; order Cytophagales; family Marivirgaceae; genus Marivirga; species uncultured Marivirga sp. The sequence goes on along the minus strand of NZ_CAXBEQ010000001.1, from coordinate 373,802 downwards.
CTATTTTTGTTCTTCCTAAATGTTCGTTTGGATAACCGATCCTAGCATCCATTCCAGTTAAGTATTCTACTAGCTGTCTTGCGCTGTGCATTTGCGAACCACCACCTGTGATGACAATTCCGCCAGCCAAACGACCTTCATAGCCTGAAGCTAATATCTCTGCATGAACCAAATCAATGATCTCTTCCATTCTTGCTTCCACTATATGAGCCAAGTTCTTGATAGATATCTCTTTTGGCGCTCTATTTCTTAACCCTGGAATGGAAACGATTTCATTTTCACTAGCTTCAGTTGAAATCGCTCGGCCAAATTTGGTTTTCAATAATTCTGCTTGTTGTTGCATCACCATACAGCCTTCCTTAATATCTGAGGTAATGATATTACCACCAAAAGGTATCACACCAGTATGACGAATGATATTCTCGTGGAAAATAGCAATATCGGTCGTGCCACCTCCAATATCAACCAGACACACTCCGGCTTCTTTTTCATCATCAGACAAAACGGCCAAGCTAGATGCCAATGGTTCCAATATCATATTTTCAATATCCAAACCTGCTCTTTTAACACATTTCTGAATATTATTTATAGAGTTAATATCGGCAGTTATTACGTGAAAATCAGCTTCCAATCTAATGCCCGTCATACCGACTGGATCTTTAATTCCATCGTCATAATCCACAGTATAAACTTGTGGCATAACATGTATAATTTGGTTTCCTGCCGGAATGACCATTCGGTGCATATCGTTTGTTAAGCGATTTACATCTTCAACAGTAATTTCTTCATCTCTATCTTCTCTGGTAATACTACCTCTTTGGATAGAGCTCCTGATATGATGACCAGCGATCCCCACATTCACCACTTTTATATCGATACCGGAATTATCTTCTGCCTCTTCTACCGCTTTTTTGATGGCTAAAATGGTTTTCTCTATATTGATGACCTTACCTTTAACCACTCCATCAGATACAGCCTTGCCCATGCCCAAAACATCAAGCTTGCCATAATCATTTTTGTGTCCGACTATTACCACAATCTTAGTGGTTCCTATATCTAATCCGACTACTATTTTATCATTTTGCATGTCCATGTATCGCCTTAGGTTTTTTATTCACAAATGATTTGTTCTTTAAATTGTAAATTTACACGATCGTAACGATTCCACCCGCGGTCGGGCAAAATCTTATCGTAAAATATTTTAAGTTTCGATAATTTATCGGGATAATTATATACTGTACCAAATTCGATCAATTGTTTGGTTACTTGTGGGTATATATTGATTATTCCTCGATCATCTACTTCCAACTGTGCAAATTGTGCACTCCAAAATTTATCTTGTTCTATAAATTTTATAAAATTAAATAAGTCCTTTCCCGCATCGTCTTTTAACATATCTTCTTTCAAGTAACGATTAAAGAAATCTCCCGACAAAACCATGACTCTAGCAGTAAATCGTTCTGATACTGGAAGAATTTTTCCTTGGTCACTGATGTAATGATCAGATCCATTAGCATTAAAGATTCTGGCTATAGGCCTTGCTTGAACTGCATCAACCATCATATTCCCTGCTAAATCACGATATACTTCTGCGGCTTGAATAAACCGATGTGCATTTACTCGTTCTTCCAAGTCTTTCAATTTAAAATTCTCGTAAGGAAGATTCATGATCATTTCATTCCCATTATTGGTCAATAAGCCATTAATATCTGCTTCATTAATGAAGAAATTTCCTTGTTGATTTTTGATATTGATGATAATCTTTTTGCAAAGCACTTCATCTTGCTTCTTACTCACAAAACCAATACTTACCACAAAAACTATAAGTGGTAAAATAAATTTTAGGACGATATTTATACTTCTCTTAAGCTGCATTTTGCTTATTAAACATTTTTTTTAATGGTTCAACTAAACGGTCAATATCTCCCGCCCCCATTGTTATGAAAATCTCGAAATCACGATTGCTCAGATACTCTACAATAGACTCTTTTTCAACCTTATATTTTTCATCTACTTGAATAGATTCCAATAAAATATCACTACTTACGCCCTCAATAGGTAATTCCCGTGCAGGATATATATCCAACAACATCACTTCATCAGCCAAACTCAAACTTTGAGAAAATTCCACAGCGAAATCTCTAGTTCTAGAGTATAAATGTGGTTGAAACAATACACTTACTTTTTTACCAGGGTATAGAGCCCTTACAGAAGTTAACATGGCTTTGATCTCACTCGGGTGATGAGCGTAATCATCAATAAATACAAAGCCGTCTCTTTGTATCACATATTCAAACCTTCGTTTTACTCCTTTGTAGGTCTTGATTCCTTCAATGATTTCCTTTTCACTTACTCCCAACTGATTGGCAATTGCTATCGCCACCACAGCATTTTCCACATTATGAAAGCCTGGTACCGATAACTGAAAACCGTTGATAACTTTATTATTAAGGCTGACATCAAATACAAATTGCGCATCTTTCACTTGCACATTTAATGCTCTAATATCCCCTGCATTTAATCCATAGGAGTATGGCTCTGCCTTTATCTTTTTTGAGTAGATCTCATCCCATAATCCATCTTTAATATAGATTTGACCTGCTGGATTTACATTCTCTAGAAAAAGAGAGAAAGACTTTTTTAACTCTTCCAGTTTACCATAAATATCCAAATGATCTGCATCAGTTGAGGTCACGACTGCTATATTGGGTTTTAGAGTCAGGAAAGAACGATCAAACTCATCGGCCTCAACTACAATAATCGCCTTCTTGTAATCACATTGATTCATGACCATATTGGTACCATAATTCGTGGTAATACCACCTAGAAACCCAGCTATATCTTTTTTGCCACTTTTCAATAGGTGAGCTACCATAGAACTAGTGGTTGTTTTTCCATGAGTTCCAGCAACAGCCACGGTAAACATACCTTCGGTTAGTTTACCTAATACCTCAGACCGTTTATACATTTTAATTTCCTTTTCCTTGAGGTAATTAAAACCTTTATGCTCTTTCGGAATTGCAGGGGTGTAAACTATTAGAACTCCTTTATCATTATCAAATACAAAGGCTGGCATATCCTCAATTTCATCATCAAAATGAATTGAAATCCCTTCATTTTCAAGCTTTGTGGTCAGTTCGGTTGATGTTTTGTCATAGCCATATACTTGCACCCCATTATGGTGAAACCATCGAGCTAAGGCACTCATACCGATGCCTCCGATTCCTATGAAATATGCGCTATGTATATTTTTTATCTTCATTCAATCATTTTAAAAATAATCGATACTATTTCTTCTGTAGCTTTAGGTTTAGCCATTTTCATAATATTTTCAGAAAGCTTTTTTTGTTGATCAACATTCTTCAGTAATCCAAAAGCTGTAGGTAATAAATCATCTACAGCGTCCGCATCTTTAACCAGTAAAGCCGCATCTTTTTTGACTAAAGCCTGAGCATTTTTGGTCTGATGGTCTTCTGCAACATTAGGTGATGGTACAAAAATTACTGGTTTTCCCACGACTTGCAGTTCCGAAACTGATAATGCCCCTGCCCTAGTTACGATAATATCAGCAGCTGCATATGCTTCATCCATATTCTTGATAAACTCCACAACTTTCAATTGATTCGAATCAGCATTTTCAGATCGAACTAACATTTCTTTATGGTAAAGCTTTCCCGTTTGCCAAAGGATTTGGTGATCTTGTTTGGCCAGCAAATCTAAGTTTTGAGCAATACTTTCATTGATAGTTCTTGCTCCCAAACTTCCACCCAATACCAGAATTGTCCTTTTATTTCTATCTAATCCAAAGCTTTCCAAAGCAGATGATCTCTCCGGTAATTGCAATAAGTTATTCCTTACCGGATTTCCAGTAATATTTAATTTTGAGGAAGGAAAATATTGTTCCATTCCTTCATAGGCTACGCAAATCTGCTTCACCTTATTTTTAAGCCATTTATTGGTTAATCCTGCATAAGAATTTTGCTCTTGTAACAAACAAGGAATTCCAAGATTGGAAGCCGCCCTTAAGGTTGGACCACTGGCATAACCACCCACACCAATTACAGCATCTGGCTTAAAATTCTTAACGATTTTTTTAGCCTGTCTTAAGCTGTTTAGTAGTTTAAAAGGAAAACTTAAATTCTTGAGGCTCAAACTCCTTTGAATACCTGCTATCGGCAATCCAAAAATCTTATAGCCCGCTTCTGGTATCTTTTGCATTTCCATTTTACCCTCTGCTCCCACGAACAGAATTTCAGCATTTGGTAATTGCTTTTTGATTTCATAAGCAATAGCCAATGCAGGGAAAATATGACCTCCAGTGCCGCCTCCACTTAAAATAAATCGATATGGTTTTTGCATATCCATTTAGGCTGCTTCTTTTTTAGGTAAATTTGAAAACTGCTTTTTGCCTAGGGCATCTGGGGTTTCTTCAATTTCTCCACGACTTACACTCAATATTATTCCCATTGCAATACCTGTAAATAATAGTGAGGTTCCTCCCATACTTAAAAGTGGAAGTGGTAAACCGGTAATTGGCCCCAGCCCAACAGCCACTGCCATGTTAACCATGGCTTGGACGACAATAGCAAAACTCAGTCCTGCCGACAGCAATCCTCCATAGGCCCTACCGCTTGCAGCTGCCGCTTTCATACCTCTATACAATAAAGTCAGATAAAGTAGAATCACTATTCCAGCACCTATCATTCCATATTCCTCCACCACAATAGCGAAAATAAAATCCGAAAATGCTTCCGGTAAGAAGTTTCGCTGGCTACTATTGCCCGGTCCTTTTCCTGTCACACCGCCTGTAGCCACAGCTATGTATGATTGTTGAGCCTGAAAAGGTATATTTTCCTTACTGATGAAATTCTCAACCCTATTAATGGCAGTTTGCCCCCTTTGCCCCACTACCATGGCAATACTTACTGCAAAAACTCCCACGAATGCCAGCATAGCCAGATATTTGACCGGTATCCTTCCAATAAAAAGTAAAAGCATACAGGTAAGGAATAATAGTATGGCTGTAGATAAATTAGTCATAGCTATTAACCCGCAAATCAGACCACACCATAAGAGCATTGGAATTAGCGACTTCTTAAAATCATGTATATTCTGCTGTCTTTTAGACAACATACCCGCCAAATTGATAATCAAGGCTAATTTAGCTAGATCTGATGGCTGAAAGGACTGATTAATAAACGGAATCGTAATCCATCGTGAAGCGCTGTTTAGGTTTACTCCAAACTGCCATGCATAAATCAACAGAGGCACAGACAACCAAAGCGCTAAACGCGATAATTTTGAAAAATATCTATAATCTACTTTGTGAGCCGCCCACATAGCAAAAAAGCTTAAAAACACTAAAAAGCTATGGCGAAGTAAATAGTATTCTGTATTGCCCCCATATTTGAAGTAAGCAATAGTTCCAGTAGCACTATAAACCACTAAAATACTGAGCATTCCCAAAGCAAAGACCACCGACCAAATTACGGGATCTCCTTTGAGGTGCTTGTCAGTCCAAGCTTTAATATTTTGTATACTTAGCATGACTGCGATAATTTTTTCAATTCTATTTCTCTTTCCAGTAATTGGAATGCCAAGCGAAATTGATTCCCTCGGTCTTCATAATTCTTAAATAAATCGAAACTTGCGCAGGCAGGAGATAATAATACTACTTCCCTATCTTTGGATAACTTGTATCCCATTTCTACTGCTTCCTGCATCGATTGCGTTTCTTCGATTATTGGACACCTATCTTTATAATAATCTTTAATTTTTGCATTGTCTTTTCCTAGACAAATAATGGCTTTCACATTGGTACTGACAGCATCCAATTGACTATAATCATTTCCTTTATCAACACCTCCAACAATCCAAATTATTGGTCGAGTAAATGCTTCCAAGGCATAGTAAACTGCATCCACATTAGTCGCCTTTGAATCATTTATAAATTCAATCCCATATATGCTCCCCACTGATTCCAGTCTGTGTTGAATACTTTTGAATTTCGGAAGACTGTCAGTAATCTTGTCATTCTTAATTCTAGCAATTTTGGATGTTAAAATAGAGGCCATGGCATTAGTCTGGTTATGTTTTCCTTTTATAGTCAGTAATTCTTGAGAAAATGTATGTCTTCTTTCATTCAAATTAATGATGATACCCGATGGGTTTGCGTAAGCCCCTTCATATGGTAAATCATCAAATTTCAACTCTAATAATTTCGAAGAAAATAGGTGTTCATCCAGATTCTTGTTAATTAAATTATCTTCGGTATATAATATTGCAAAATCATCTTTATCTTGATTTTTGAACAAAGAGAATTTAGACGCTACATAATTTTCAACATTATAATCGTATCTGTCCAGGTGATCGGGTGTGATATTCAATAGAACTCCAATATGTGGTTTAAAATCAGTAAAACCATCAATCTGGAAACTACTACATTCAAGCACCCACCAATCAAAATCCTCGTCTACTAATTGCCCAGCCATGCTTTTACCAATGTTTCCGCCCAGCCCCACAGATAATCCGGCTTCTTTAAACAAATGATAAGTCATCATAGTAGTAGTGGATTTACCATTAGTACCTGTTATGGCTACAATTTTTCCTGTGGTATATCTAAATGCAAACTCCAGTTCATCGATAACTGGGATGCCTTTAGCAAGTGCATTTTTCACTATTTGCACCGTTGATGAAATACCCGGACTTTTAATTATCTTATCTGCATTTAATATTAAATCGTCAGAATGATTACCTTCTTCAAAGGGCACATCCACTTTTTTTAACTTCTCTTTATTAGAATCTTGAATAGGACCAAAATCAGACACAAAAACATCATATCCCTTTGCTTTTGCTAGCAAAGCAGCACCAGTTCCGCTTTCTCCTGCTCCCAATATGACGATTCTCTTTTTCACTATATTTCTTATGTTATAAGTTCTTAGTTTTAGGTTTTAAGTATTACATCTTGATTCTAGGATCTAGATTCTAGATCATCTCAACTTTAATGTTGCTACTGATATAATGGCTAATAAAATACCCATAATCCAGAAGCGGTTTACAATTTTTGATTCATGAATTCCTTTCTTTTGATAATGATGATGCAATGGAGACATTAAAAAGACACGCTTTCCTTCACCATATTTCTTTTTAGTATATTTAAAGTAGCTCACCTGAATGATTACAGATAGATTCTCAATTAAGAAAATTCCGCATAAAACAGGAATCAACAATTCTTTTCTGACCACCAATGCTAGAACTGCAATAATTCCACCTATTGATAGGCTTCCAGTATCTCCCATAAAAACCTGAGCTGGATGGGTATTGTACCACAAAAAGCCAACACAAGCGCCCACAAAAGCCGCGCAGAAAATCACAATCTCCCCGCTGTTGGGGATAAACATTATATTGAGATATTGAGAGAAAATAGCATTACCGGAAACATAAGCAAAAATTGCTAAGGCCAACCCAATAATTGCGGAGGTCCCTGCAGCTAAACCATCTATTCCATCGGTTATATTGGCACCATTACTTACAGCAGTTACTATAAAAATCACCCATAACACATAAATGATTACTGTATATCCATCAGGAAGAAAAGGCATTATATTACTATAATCAAATTCATTATTTTTGAAGAATGGAATGGTAGTTACCATTGATTTAACATCTTCAAAGGATTTTTCTGATACCATTTCCACACCTTGAGAAACACTAACCGGTGATGCAAACTCTCGAATCGTAACATCAGGATGATAAAATAAAGTTAAGCCTACGATTAATCCTAAACCAATCTGACCAAACACTTTAAACTTGCCCTGTAATCCTTCCTTATTCTTTTTAAATACTTTAATATAATCATCCACAAAACCAATTAGACCCATCCATACTGTGGATACAAGAAGCAAAATGATGTAGATATTATCGATTTTAGAGAAAAGAACTACTGGAATTACAATAGCCAAAATAATCATAATCCCACCCATAGTAGGAGTACCTGATTTTTCAATTTGTCCCTCAAGACCTAAATCACGCACTGTTTCACCCACTTGCTTTCTTCGTAATTTATTTATCAATTGCTTACCAAAGGTGATGGTGATTAGCAATGAGAAAAGCGTGGCCATTCCTGCTCTGAACGAGATATACTGAAATACCCCTGCTCCAAGCAAGTCCATTTTTTTATTTAAGAAGTCGAATAAATAATATAGCACTATTCTCTTTTTTTATTTATTATGTATTAAACTCAACATTTCATTTACTACTTCCTTATCATCGAAATGGCTTCTTTCGCCTCTCACTTCCTGATAAGTTTCATGGCCTTTACCTGCCACTAGAATAATATCTCCCTTTTGCGCAAAACTACAAGCCAATTTTATCGCTTCCTTTCTATCAGGAAGATTGGTTACTTTTCTCACTTGAGAAATAGGCACTCCCTTCTGCATATCGGCAATGATAGCTTCCGGCTCTTCATATCTAGGATTATCAGAAGTTAAAATCACTCTATCACTAAACCTGCAAGCAATTTCTGCCATCAAAGGCCTTTTCGTTGTATCTCTATTCCCTCCGCAGCCTACTACCGTTAAGACTTGTTCATTACCCGTTCGTATATTATCAATAGTCTGCAACACATTTTCTAAAGCGTCAGGGGTGTGTGCGTAATCTACTATGGCCGTGATTCCAGCATTATTTGGCACTTGCTCAAATCTGCCATTATTCAATTCGATTTGAGATAAATTCATTAGAACCTCTTCGCTTTCCTCCTCCAAAAGGTGTGCTGTTGCATAAGCTGCCAATAAATTATAAGCGTTGAAATAGCCAATTTGCCTAAACCAAACATCTTTTTGATCAATATTTAGCTCCAACCCTTGTAGCGAATTACTTAAAACTTTGGCTTTATAAGTTGCCATCATTTTTAAGGAATAAGTATGTTTTGAGGCTTTACAATTTTGCAACATCACCATTCCTCTTTTATCGTCAACATTTACCAGCGCAAATGCATCGGCAGGCAAATCATCAAATAATTTCTTTTTGGCTTTTATGTAATTGTCAAAAGTCTTGTGATAGTCTAGATGCTCATGTGAAATATTAGTAAAAACGGCTCCAGCCAATTTTAAGCCTGCCATTCTCTCTTGCTCAACAGCATGACTACTGGCCTCCATAAAAACTACATTACAGCCAGACTCCACCATCTTTTTTAAAAGCGAATTCAACTGTAAAGCGTCAGGTGTAGTATGAGTTGCAGGAATTACAGCATTATTAATCTGATTTTGAACCGTAGAAATCATTCCCGTGTGATAACCTAAGTTCATAAAGAGCTGATGTAACAAACTGACAGTCGTTGTTTTACCATTTGTACCCGTTACAGCAATCAGCTTCAATCTCTCAGAGGGATGACCAAAGTAATTATCTGCCATAATGCCCAAAGCTTTGGCAGAATTATCCGTCTGAACATAAGTTACTTCAGGATGAATTTCAGTAGGAATATCTTCACAGACTACAGCTACTGCTCCTTGCTCTACTGCTTTAGAAATATATTCATGACCATCTACTTGAGTCCCCTTAATGGCTATAAACACATCTCCAGCCCCTACAATTCTAGAATCGAACTGAAGTGCATCTATAGCAATATCAGTGGCACCCGAAATGCTGATCAATTTTACTTTATATAATATGTCTTTTAAGTTTGCCACTAACCTACTTCTAATTTAATTGTACTTCCCTTCAATGCTCTCGAACCCGGATATTGTGATTGCTGAGAAACCCTTCCCTTTTCCCCTTTCACTTCCACCTTCAAGCCTGTATTTTCTAAAAGATATAAAGCATCCCGCAATGTCATACCCCTAACGTCAGGAACCAATCCTTGCTGATGATCATTATTCGGTTGCCATTTGATGGAGTTATTATGAATGGAAGCTCGAACCCATTCAATTTCTTGTCCATCAGCATGATTTGAAACACCCAAATAATTCAGCATGGCTGATAAATCTTGTTTGTTACCAGCTTGAACCACAGGGAAAATACCAGTTTCAGGCTTATCAGCAAGCTCATATTCCTCATGCATATTCAAATCCAGCGCAAATATTTTGTCGGCAATCTCTTTAAAAACCGGGGCAGCCACATCGGAACCATATTGCTGATATCCTTTAGGATTATCCATTACCACAATGGCTGAATATTTGGGGTTATCTGCAGGAAAATAACCGGCAAATGAAGTATAGTATTGCCTAACATAGCGCCCATCTTTCAAACTTTGGGCTGTACCCGTTTTACCTGCTATTTTATACTCCGAATTGCTAATGTTAGATGCAGTTCCATTTTCTACAACTCCTTCTAACATGATCTTTAATTTATCTAATGTTTCTTTTGAGCAAATCTGACTGCTGATCACACTGGTTTTGAAAGTATTAATTTCTTTGTCTGTTTTCTTAATTGATTTCACCAAAAGCGGACGGATCATTTTCCCGTTATTCGCTACTGCATTAAACAAAGTTAAAGTATGTAATGGCGTTAATTCCAAGCCATAACCATAAGCCATCCATGGCAAAGTGATTCCGCTCCACTGCTTGATTGGTGGAATATTCGGCTTCCCTTCTCCGACCATTTGAAAACCTAATGGCTGCGTCACTCCCATTGTTTTCAAGTAATCTAGGAACCGCTGTGGATTTTCACGAAATGTTTCATCTACTAATTTCGCAATGGCAATGTTAGAAGATTTCTCAAATGCATCTTGAATTGACATTGTTCCATAACCACCTGGTTTATGGTCCCTCACTTTGTCCTTATAAAATTTCAATTCTCCATTACCAGTTTCAATAGAATCAGAAAGTTGAATATTTTTTTCCTCCAAGAGTGCCATATAAGAAGCTAATTTGAAGGTAGAACCCGGCTCTCTTAAACCATGGCTTCCGACCGCATAATTATAAACTTCACCATATTTTCCACTTGAAAGCTTTTTCAGATTAGAAATAGCTTTGATTTCTCCCGTCTTAACTTCCATAACCACTACACAGCCCATATCGGCATCATGCTTTATTAAATGACGTAATAAGGCTGATTCAGAAACATCTTGTAGATTAATGTCAATGGTTGTTTGAATATCAAAACCGTCTTTGGGCCTGATTTCAGAACCATCATTTACAGGCCTCCAACTGCTTCCAGAAATTTTCTGGAATAATGCTTTCCCATGGGTTCCGGCTAAATACTTATTAAAGCTGTATTCCAGGCCAGCTCCATAATCGTTCTCATTTAAAAATCCTATAGTTCGGAAAGCCAGATTTGAGAATGGTCTAAATCTTTTATCTGTTTTAGTGAAAATTACTCCGCCACCTAATCGTCCTTCACGAAAAATAGGCCATGTTTCCATTTCCTTTTTCTTTTGATAACCAATTAGGTCACTTGAAAGGAAAATGTACTGCTTTCCTTTTTGTCTGGCCGAAGTTATTCGTTGTTTATAATAAGTTGAGTTACGCCCAAAGCTTTTTGATAACATTAAGCTTAATGAATCAATACTTTCTCTGAATAATTGATCATCTGCTATGGTGGGATCAAATGCTACTTTATAAAAAGGCAAAGAAGTAGCCAATAAACTTCCATTGTCAGAATAAATATTCCCCCTAGTAGCTTTCACTTCCTGATAGCTCATATTGATTTCCTCAGCCATTTTTTGCCATTTATCTCCCTCCATCCATTGGATGTGGAAAATCTGGTACATAATAGCCCCAGCAAAAATGACAATAGCCAAAAATGCCAATCGAACTCTGAGCAATATGGACTTCTTAATATTCACCTTTTTCTATTACTATTTTGAATGGTGGTTTTTCTGATTCCTTTAACCCTAATTTTTTAACTTTTTTTGCAACCTCCGATTGTTTGGATGCAAACATATATTCTGATTTCAAAGTGGTATAATCCGCTCTTAAATCCTCCACTTCTTGATGAAGCTTATCGATTTTACGCGTGGTCTTATCGGCATAATGACTATTACCTATATAAAAAATTCCTATCGCTACTAAGAATAAAACATACGGCAGATAATGCACTGGTAATCCCCCTTCGCCATTATTCCCGCCCAGCTTTTTATCCAACTTGGAGAATATGCTCCCTGAAGCTGAATCTTTCGCTTGGTTTTTATCCTTCTTTTTAAACGTATTTTCACTCATAACCTTTCAGCTACTCTTAATTTTGCACTTCGAGCCCGATTATTACTTGCTAATTCATCCTCCTCAGCAGTAATAGGCTTTCTATTGATCGCTTTAAATGGCTTCAATACATTTCCGTAGAAATCCTTTTCCTCTTCACCGTCTAATTTACCTTTATTAATAAAATTTTTTACCAATCTATCTTCCAAGCTATGGTAGCTCATCACTACCAAACGACCGCCTGGCTTAATCAAGTCTTCCATCTGCAACAAGGCTTCTTCCAAAGCTTTTAGCTCCTCGTTCACTTCAATTCTGAGTGCTTGAAAAACCTGTGCGTAATATTTATTTTCTCTGCCGCGCTTAGCGAATTTCTGTAACACCTCTTTCAATTCTCCTATCGTATTGATGGGAGCATTGGCTCTTGCAGATACAATAGCAGAAGCTAACGTTTTGGCATTTCGAACCTCGCCATAAAGTCCTAAAATTTTATGCAACTTCGCTTCACTGTAATCATTCACCACTTCTTTTGCACTCACCGGAGCATGCTGATCCATTCGCATATCCAATTCTGCATCAAAGCGAGTGGAAAATCCTCTTTCGGCTTTATTGAACTGATGGGAAGAAACTCCTAAATCAGCTAATACCCCATCAACTTCTTTGATACGGTATAATTTCAAATATTTTTTTACAAATCGAAAATTAGCCTGAACAAACTCAAAACCAGAATGGGCTATTGCTTCGGCATTGGCCTCAGCATCCTGATCCTGGTCAAAGCCAAATAGCTTTCCTTCCTTAAGTTTTTCTAAAATAGCTTTTGAGTGTCCCCCACCGCCAAAAGTCAAATCAACATAAATGCCGTTGGGCTTAATAGCCAAACCCTCCAGACATTGCTGTAACATAACCGGTTCGTGATATTCGCTCATAGGGATTAAGATTCAAAAAGGTGTTTCTCAGCTAAATCAGAAAATTCTTTCTGGTCTTTAATGAGGTAATCATCATATTTCGATGCATCCCATATTTCAACTCTATTTCCCATCCCTACTACTATCGATTCTCTTTCTAATCCGGCAAAGGCCATCATGTTCTTAGGAATCAAAATTCTTCCGGCACTATCGAGTTCCACGATTGCATTGCCCCTGAAGAAATTGCGCTGTAGATTTCTGTATTCTGCATTAAATTCGTTCAAGCCGGCAATCTTTGAAAAAATCTTTTTGTATTCGAGCATCGGGTAAAGCACCAAACATGGCTCAAATCCTCTGCGCACCACTATTTCATCACCGCTACCCTCAGGTAGAGCATTTTTGATCTTGGCAGGCAAGACCATACGCCCTTTGGCGTCTAGCTTACAATCATATTCACCGGTGAAGAATGCCATGCTTACAGTTTACACAATTTCTTATATGCAAAGCTAAAACAATATGCGACATTTCATACCACTTTCCCCCACTTTTTTACACTTTTCTTCAAAAGATTACATTCTTGACATAAAAAAGTCAAGGAAAACTGGCTCAAAATAAAAGATTCGCAGTATTTCTTTCTGTCCTCGACTATTGATTATTTCCGGTCGATGAAAAAATAAACTCCTGTTATTCAATAAGTTATGACTTTCATAATTTCTATTGGAAAATATCGTAACTATTTGGAAATCAGAAATAAATCGTAATCCAAGAAAAAATACAAAGTGTAAGATTCAAAAAACCTGACTTTTGGGTGTAATCTTTACGCAAACTACAGCAAAGCCAATATTTCGGTTCTATCTTGATCAAATTCGGGTGGTGGGGCAAGGTGGGAGATTCTTCCCATGAATGATAAATTAGCCGCAAAATTTCTTAATCCTGTTACAGATTCCTCAAATTTCATAATCATTTCTTGGCCGTCATTTCCTTCCAAAGCCTGTCCAACCGATTGCAATTTTCCGGCAGGAACCTGAGCAGATTTTAATTTATTGAGTAGGGTTTCCGATTCAAAAGACTGGGCTTTTTCCAGCAATAATTGATTTAATTTTTTTCTATTTTCTACTCTCGAGGCATTGGTTTTAAAATCTTCATCCAGAGCCATTTTGGGTATTTCCAAAATATCACAAAGTTTTTGAAATTGAGTATTGGTCCCTACAGCCAAAAGAATTTCTTTTTGATCGGAAGTATGCAAAACTGTTCCATAAGGTGAAATATTAGGATGCTCAGCCCCCATCTTTTGCGGATCGTGGCCTGCAATCAAATAATTTGTAGCCTGATTGGCTAATGAAGCAATTGCAGATTCAAATAGTGATACTGATACTTTTGCTCCTTCATTGGTCTTAAGCAGGTTGATATATGCTAGTAAAATTGCTTCTTTCAAGTGATGTGCAGCTAAAACATCCACTAGAGCAACTGGCATTTTCAAAGAGCTACCGTCAGGTTCGCCATTCATACTCATAAAACCGCTTTCCGCCTGGATGATGGCATCGTATCCCACCCGTTCATTATCATCTCCATAGCCTGTTATTTGGCCGTAGATAATCTTAGAATTGATGGACTTTAAAGATTGATAATCAACCTTCAACTTCTCAGCATCACCTGCTTTATAACTGGCAATTACGATATCGGATTTGGTAATTAATTTATGTAAAATGGATAAGTCTTGCTGATCAGTGATATCGAGTCCAATTGATTTTTTACCGCTGTTCGCTGCCGAGAAATAGGCTGAAACTGAATCTTCAGCATTTTCATTGTTAAGCTTCCATGAGCGGGTGACATCGCCATTTGTTTTTGGATTTTCTATTTTAATTACTTCAGCGCCTAGCTCAGCAAAAAACTGACCTACAGAAGGACCTGCGAGGACGTTTGCTAATTCGATTACGCGAAGGGTTTTGAAGATTGGAGGCATATTTAATTTTAAAAGTAAATTTGAAATTGGTATAAATTTCGTATGATGAATTTATGAATATTTCTTTCCATTTGGTTACATATAGTAGAAAATAATGTCTCAGCTGGCATTTTTACCTATTTACTTAATTAGATTTTTGATTCAGTTATCAGTTAGTAGCAGAGTTCAATACTTTAATATCACTCAATCTTTTTTCTTGATAAAAAAGATTCAAAAAATCAAGAAAGTTTAATGCTTCGACCCGCTACACCCACGCTGGCTTGTCTGCACAAGCAGGCCCGCTAAACTTTCCTCCCCCCCCCCGCACTCTTCGAACAAATTTTGTAGATTAATTAAATTGAGAAGATTTTATGAAATTTCACATTCCACTAGCCTCCAGCTCGCAAGAAAATAGCAATTTTGCAATACTTTATGGTATTGTTAATCAACAATTGCTTTGAAAAAAAAACTAAACCTCAGTCAATTTCCACTTCCCTCTTTTGAACCAGATAATTGAAATTACTGCTAAAAGTGCAAAGGCAAAAACAATCCCCAGGTAAACACCATCAGAACCAAAACCTAGATCATTTGCCATGAAATAGGCCAATGGAATTTGAAACAGCCAGAAGCATACAAAATTAATGATTGTAGGTGTTTTGGTATCCCCCGCCCCGTTGAAAGCATGACTCAACACCATACCGTAAGCGAAGAAGATATAACCAAAGCAAATATAGCGCACTGCCTTGATAGCTTCTTTTTTTACCGTCTCTACATCCGTGAAAATCCCTACAATTTCATTAGAAAAAATATAGAAAATTAAAGACACCGAGAAAAGGAAAACAACATTATAACGAGCTGCCAACCAGACGGATTTCTCGGCTCTATCCGGTAGTTTTGCCCCTAAATTTTGTCCCACTAAAGTTGCGCCTGCATTGCTAATTCCAAAGGATGGTAGAATCGTGAAAATGATAATTCTCAGAGCAATCGTGTAGCCTGCCAAAACTTCACTTCCAAAATTAGATATGATTCGAACTAAAAATATCCAGCTTGCGGATTCAATTAAAAACTGTCCTACTCCACCGGAAGCAATTTTTACAATCCTTTTCAGAACCGCGAAATCTGGCTTAATATGTTGAAAAGAAACACTGATCACACCAGTCCCTTTCAAAAGGTGATACAATTGATATAAAACCCCAATGCTTCTGCCTATTGCTGTAGCCACCGCAGCGCCAGTCACACCCATGGCTGGGATAGGTCCCCATCCGAAAATAAAGATCGGATCTAGGATCATGTTCAAAATATTGCTTAACCACAGAGCACGCATGGCTATGGCAGCATTTCCTGCGCCACGGAAAATTCCATTGATCAAGAAAAGCAGCATAATGGTACCATTGCTAGCAAATAGAATCTTAGTGTACCATTTGCCCTCTTGAATTAACTCTTCTTCGCCTCCCATTAATCGAAGAACATCCTCGCCATAAATAAAGCCTGCCACACTCAAAACCAAAGAAACTGCTACTGTCAAAATGATGGATTGAACTGCTGTATGAGAGGCTTCCTTCTTCTTTTTCTCCCCGATTCGTCTGGCCACCATAGCGGTTGCTGCCATGCTTAAACCAATTCCTAATGAATAAACAATAGTGATTACGGATTCCGTAAGTCCAACAGTAGCCACTGCATTCGTACTCACCTGAGCCACAAAAAACACATCCACCACGGCAAAAAGCGACTCCATCACCATTTCTAAAACCATAGGAATAGACAATAGAATAATAGCCCGGCTAATTTTTATATTAGTAAGGTCCTCATTAGTGCCTTTGATAGCATACTGAAGAAATACGATATATTTTCGGATTCTTTGAAGCATTGAAATGCGATTTACACAAAAATTTAATAATGAGTTAATTTTAACTGATTAAATTGCTGTTACTTATTTTAAATCCATAGTAAAATGAAAAATCTAATTCTCTTTTCCCTAATTCTTATGATTTCGGCATGCTCCCAAACTCCTGAAAACTACGAAAACATAGACTGGCAAGGCCACAGAGGAGCCAGAGGGGTTTATCCTGAAAATACCTGGCCTGCATTTCAATATGCCATAGATCAAAACATGACTACTTTGGAAATGGATGTAGTCATCACCAAAGATGAAAAAGTGGTGCTTTCACATGAACCCTATTTAAACCACAAAATATGTTTAGATACTGCTGGTCAACCCATCACTGAAAGAGCAGAAAAAGGATGGAATATATACAAAATGACTTACGAGGAACTGCAAAAATGTGATTGCGGAAGCCTGAAAAACCCTGATTTCCCAAATCAAAAACAAGTTAGTTCTCCTAAGCCCTTACTCTATGATATTATTAAAAAAACAATTGAATACTGTGAAAAAGAAGGAAAAGAGCTTCCTTTTATGAATGTGGAAATTAAGTATGAAGACGGCATGCAGAATGTCTATCATCCTAATATCAAGAAATTTAGTCGCTTAGTCTTTAAGGTACTATTTATGGAATACCCACAAGAAAAATGGAACATCCAATCATTTGATTTTGATGTATTGAAACACTTCCATAAAACTTTCCCTAAAGTTCCATTGGCCGCATTGGTTTATGAAAGTGGTGCTTGGGAAAAACAGTTTGAAGAATTGGGGTTTACGCCTGCAATTTACAGTCCTTATCACCAATTAGTGGATAAAAATATGGTGACTTCGCTTCATGAAAAAGGAGTAAAAATCATCCCATGGACAGTAAATGAAGAAAAAGATGCTAAAAGATTACTGAAAAAAGGGGTTGACGGCATTATTACAGATTATCCTCAATTAGCCGACAAATTCCGCAATAATCCTTAATTTTGCTGTGAGAAAAAAGATATAAAACCTGTCAGGTTTTATTTAATTAAATGTAACATATAGTAAAATAATTACTGTACCCTTAATATCTTAAACCTGACAGGTTTCTGCTTTTTTTTGAAAAGAGCAATCTCATAATTCCTAATTATTAAATACTAATTAAATATTATGTCCAACAAAAAATATGATGTTTACGGAATAGGTAATGCCTTAGTCGATATTATCACAGAAGTATCAGAAGAGTTCGTACTGGAGAATAAAGTAGAGAAAGGGGTAATGACATTGGTTGAAGAAGATCGTCAGGCAGAACTACTCAATTCTATGAAAATTACGGAAGAGCACATGCAAGGCGGAGGATCTGCTGCCAATACCTTAGTAGCCGCGAGTCAGTTTGGTGCCAAAGGATTTTACTCTTGCAAAGTAGCCAATGACACTGAAGGCGTCTTCTTTCTTAATGATTTGAAAGCAAATGGGCTAGATACTGTTTTAACTCCAGAAACTGCACCCGTTGGGACAACAGGGAAAGTTTTGGTGATGACCACTCCTGATGCTGAAAGAACGATGAATACCTTCTTAGGAATTACTTCTGATTTTTCTGAAAAAGAAATTCATGAGTACGCACTTAAAGATTCTAAATATTTGTATCTGGAAGGATACTTAGTGACTTCTGAAAGTGGATTGGCTGCTATGAAAAAAGCTAAGAAAATTGCAGAAGAAAATGGCGTAAAAACTGCCTTAACTTTTTCAGATCCATCGATGGTGAGATATTTCAAAGAGCAAATGGAATCTGTGGTGGGTGCTAGTGTGGACTTACTATTCTGCAATGAGGAAGAAGCTGCTTTATTCACAGGAGAAAATGATATTGAAAGTATCCGGGAAGAATTAAAGAAAGTGGCGAAGAAATTTGCCATCACGCAAGGGAAAAATGGTGCTGTTATCTATGATGGAGACACATTTATTGATATCGAACCCTACCAAGTAAAAGCCATAGACAGCAATGGTGCAGGTGACATGTTTGCCGGTGCTTTTTTATATGCCATTACCAATGGTCATAGCTATGCTGATGCTGGAAAATTAGCCTCTTTGGCCAGTTCGAAAATCGTTACGCAAATGGGACCAAGATTAACTTGGCCTGATGCTAAAGAGTTATTGAATAGATGGCAGAATAATTAGTAATAAATAATAACAAAATAGAAATTATAAATAATTTTCGAAATGGAATTTAAAAGCCTCTTAACGTGATTTAGAGGCTTTTTCTTTTTCAAATATGTTGATCAACCAAAATCGTATTTCCATCGGGGTCGGTAATTACAAAACTTGCCGGACCGCTTTTACTCCCGTCCGTTTCTTGAGCAAATTGAATCCCCTTGCTTTTCAATTCCTTTTCAATTGCTCTAACATCATCATAACCTTCCACTTCCTGAGCACTTGAATCCCAGCCCGGATTGAAGGTCAAGATATTTTCCTCAAACATGCCTTGAAAAAGTCCAATCAAAGAATCCCCATTTTTCATAATGAGATAATTCATTTCCATATCTCCTCCAAACTTTTCAAATCCTAGCTTTTCATAAAAGCTCTTTGAGGTTTGTAGATCCTTTACTGCTAAACTGACTGAAAATGCACCTAACTTCATTTTATACAATTTTTCTTTAACTTATGTAATCAATTTAATAAAAAAAAATTAGTTAGCCGTTTCTTCGACCCAATTTTTAATTATCGAAATTTTTGATCACAAATTCCCCCACTTCTTTTCCCACCTCTAAACCAACTTCATTATCTGTTCTAAAATGTACCCCTCCTTCAAAACGCGATTCTGAACATTCCAAAGCGAGCTGACGAAACTGCCTCTCATCCCTTGGAAATAAATAAGACAACACCTCAGCCAATGCACCGGCCACAGTAGTATGTCCCGCAGGATAGCCAGGAAAGTTTGGAGTCTGCACTAGTAAAGGTTTAAATTCTGGATCATACTGGAAGGGTCGAATCGTCCAGTAATGATATTTTCCGTCCCATGCTGCAATGGTAGCATCAAAGCGGGCAGTATGAAATAAGGCTGTGGCAAAAGCCGATTCAAAGGCATCCAAATTATACTCCAAGATTTTACGTTCAATCAGGAGATCAAAAACGGGTTGACTTTTCCATTTCCAAGCAATATCACTGCTTTGGTGGGTTTTATTGAATTGGCGCAGTTCTTCCATTTCCTCTTCCCAATCATTTGGCGGTGGCCCAGGAAGGAATTGATCTTGACTTTCTAAGGTCAATGGTTTCCACTTTGCTTTCATGGGATCCCATTTACTGGGAGTTCCCAACCATAAATTTTTACCTTTAGGAATCTTTCCGTTCCATATTTCTTTCGTCCCATCAGTTTTAGCATAATTTATATATTCTGCTGCTATCGCTTTACCAATTTTAATCCCCTTCTCAATATCGGAAGGAAATTGTAAAGCGGTTTTGAGCCGGGCTTCCTTAAACTGAGAAAACAGGCTATCCATTTTTCCTTTGCTTTCAGGGAAATAATAAGAGATTACTTGATGGGCAGCAGCTGCTGCTGCACTCCATTCACAGACAAATGAAGAGTAATCAGTTTTTATTCCAAATTGAGTAATTCCCTCATTTAATTCATAGGGTGGGCTTTGATTAAATTTTAGTTTGCGTTTCCAAACTACTGCCATTGCATCGTAAATTGCTAAATGCAAAATTGCGACTCTGCCACCATTTTTATGACCCTGATATTCATTACCGATCTCCATTAAAATCTGATGCCATCGGTAAGAGGGGTAAGCATTATTCCAATACTTAATTTGTTGGAGGTCAGAATCATTGAGGTTTTCTTGCAATAGTTGAATACTCTTAATTTCTTCAGCCATTTGTTTCTCCGACAATGGATCAAACTGTTCTGCAAAATCAAATTTAAAAGCTCTGTATTCAGTTAATTGGGCATTACTTCCTACACTTGATAGCATGGCTAGTAGAAAACTTAAAGAAAATATAAGCTGTTTACAGTAATCTGAAAATTTAGTCATTAGCACTTTATTTTTCGCAAAAATAAGCAAGACATGGTTAATAAAAAATCTCACTATTAATTACCAGATACCAATTATTAAACCAGCCAGGTATGCTTTCCTAGCACTTTTTATTACTTCAAATCAACGATATCTTTCCTTGATTTCACATTCAATTTTGAATAAATACTGCTGAGGTGCGATTTCACTGTGCTCAAACCAATATTGAAATGGTCAGAGATCTCTTGGTTACTAGCCCCTCGTTGCAAAACCTCAAATATTTTTCGTTCCTGGATACTTAATTTTTCTAAATCACTAGCTTTTTTAAATCTTGTCCTGAAGATTAAAAATCCGATAACCGTGGACATCAATACAATAGTGACAACAAGTAAATAAGAATTTGAGCTTTGATCTTTAACTGGCAATTCACTCCGAAAAGCCTTGAGGTATTCACTATCTGTATTGTCCCACTTACTAAAATAAGTTTCTAAAAACTCAATATTCGAAGGATTTCTTGAATTAAGGTCACTATTACAAAGTGCATAAAGTGAAACTAGTAGGTTATTTGAAGTATCTGCAATCAGCTGCAAATCCTTCTGCAATTCTGATTCAAGCAAGGCACGCTTTGATGCAGAACTTTCAGAAGCGATACTATCCGCAAAAAAAAGCAACTGCGTCACTTTCTGAAAATCAGAATTACTACTTGATCGCATGAAACTGACCTGTCTAAATGGTGGGTTTTTAGATGTATTGATTAATTCAAGATTACTCTCGCTGTTTGCAATGATGAACAAGTGGTTTTCATTTTTTCCTCCAATTATCAATGTTGCGCGGCTATCCCCTTTTTTAATGAGGTGAAGCCTGTAGAGATTATCTGATTTAGGTAAGAAATCTAAATGGAATTGGAAGTAGCCAAGACTGTCAATGGTAGCCGCTGCCAAAATCATTTCATTCGACATCAAATACATATCATCAAACGTAGGTATATGAGATAAGTAAATCTTAGAATCCCAAGAGTCATCTATCGTTAACTTTCCCGATATTTCAACTTCTGATTTCTCTAGACCTAACATACTCATAGGATTTAGAATAAAGCAAATAGAAAATACTATAACATACCTACCTAGCATACTGTCTACAATTAATTTTCCGTACGTGCCTGAATCTCTATTTCACCACTTGCTTCGGTAGGAATTATCTGTATTTTCCACTGTCCTGCCTGCGGTTCATTTAAGGACTTCCTAATCGTACCCTTCGCCATTTCTCTCTTTATTGAATTAAGCTGTGTTCCCACTGTGAAGTTCCCTTGCTTCTTGTTATCCGGACTGTAGAATTCAATTAAAAGCTGTCCACCCGAAACAGATGTGCTAATTATAAGGTCAAATCTGATGGTATTTTCTGAAATATTTATGATTACCTCTTTTGACTCTGAGTCGTTTTCCAAAATAATACTTCTTTGCAGATCCAGCGAGGTCTGTGACTTATTTGAAATAGAAACACCATTGTTCTGAGATTGTCCATAAAATGTTATTGAACACATTAGAAGGAAAGTAAATAAAACTAGACTGTGATTTTTCATGACTACATAATTATAAGTTTAACAATCATTTTGTCAAAACTATTAGACTTCACTTTATAAAAATAAAGAATTGGGTAGGAAAAAGGTCTCATATTAGTATGAAAAAAGGCTTAACCCCTCTTCTAAGCTGTATTACCAAGTTCTTTCCCATAGCTGGAATCTTATTCGCTAAAGAAGCACTATCTTTAAAGCTTGATTTGTCAATATCCATATAGATGTGAATACTGTTATAATCAAATAGGTGATTAAATTAAATTTCCAACCATAATGCTGTTTTTTGGAGATGAAATAAACAAGTAGAAAATTTATTATGATATAGAAGATATGTAAAGTGGCAGATCCAATATTAAGATAAATACCTATTCTTCCTAAGTCATTTGGATTTTTACCTATAAAACTCAATGCACCTGATAGAACAGCCATATAAAAACACGTAAATAGAAATGGATAAAGGTTATAGTTTGAATACTTCTTTAGTAATAAGTAAAAAATAATCGCCTGAACAAGGGAAATAATCGGACCAACTGAACTGATCAATTGAAAGTGCCAGTCATGATAATACTTCCTAATTTCAGGATAGGCGGTATTGAGAGTCATTCTCATTTCATATCCAAGCAATTCTCCCATCATCCAATGCGAGAACTCATGAATTAAAAAAGTGAAAACTACAGCTAATAATGAATAGAGGATATATTTTAAATTCCACATGTGAATACCTTAGATGTATAGACTAATTGTTACGGTAAATTAAAATCTTTTTTCTTATGATTCACAATTCTTGCAAATAAAACACTGCTCTACAATTCCTTCTTGTCGAGCTATCCTAAAAAAGGCTATCTCTTTCATTTATTTGAACATTGCGTCTCCAATATGGCAGCTATTTATATTAGAAACTGCAGTCAAAAGGATAATCACGACTTGCTCCTCTTTTCGTTCATGCTTATGCCAGACGAATTCGCCTGGAAGTTTGAAATATTGACCATTCAATTCACCCACAATTTAAGTTGACCCATTTTCATATATAAATGAGAATCTTTGATTACTGTTTACTTCTTTGATAAATAAGGTATTTTAATATCAAAAGCTAAAAATCATAGTACTTCTTAGTTTTCATTCTAAAAACACGTTTGCAATTGCTTTCACTAGCAACAAATATGGGGAATTTAGGAACCCATTGGAAAACTATCCATCCTACTTTATCCAGCCCACCTTCTGCCTCCAGTTGTCCATTTCTTGCTTTCTTTTTTCAAAATCAGCTGGGGGAACATTATTTTCCAATCTGGCTTGCTTTCTAATTACCTCCGTTTGCTGTTCCAGCGTGTTTAGCCCAATCGATTTTCTTCGTTCGTTTACTTGAGCCCAATTATCAACTCTATTTGGACTTAATTGCCTCTCCTCGCTCCAATCAAATTGAGTGCCGTAGTGTTGTGGATTACCCTCCAAAACCGCTATCCTGTCGGTCAGGTAAGCTAAATTCTTTGGGTTAGCCTTTTTTGCCTTAACTTCATTTTCGAGTAGCTGTGCACACTTCCGCATGAAGTCGGGCCGACTAATTGAATGTTGAATGATCAACCAGCTGGCTTCAGATGCTTCTTCGCCCACTTTCTCAGGGGTCGGATAACCAATTGCATCTATAATTTCATCAAGAATCCCTGCATTCTTGTTATGCAGCTCTTCCATTTCTTTATCATAACTTTCCCCTAGCTGGCCTTTGTCCACAAGTTGTTGTCGAAGCGCCAGGTCAGCTTTCTTTATTTTAGTTATTGTACGAGTAATTTCTGGGTAGGTCATATTGAAAAAAAGTTGCTTCTTGTAACACCGAGGCGAAAAGTGAAGACTTTCTGGAAAGTTTCATTTCCAATGCTCTGAAAAGCATGTATACGATAAGACGTACTCTTAAATCCTATAACTGCCATTTCTATTAATCTGGGTTCAACTTTTTTAGAAATTCAGATTTTCATTAAATCCAATATTCTGTGTTTTATCTCGATATAGTCTGCTATTGCATTGAAAACTTTTAATTGCAACTCTCTATGTACAGCAGTCCTGAATCCTAAATTATGAATCTAACTCAGCTTACTCTAAAATATTTCATGCTATCATTCTTCTAATTCTAAAAAGTTAACAGCATTATCGTAAAATATTTTCTTTTTGTCCTCTTCAGTAAGAAAACTATAACTATTTAACTCGTTTATACTTTTTTCAATGGCATGCGGCCACACCATCTGGTCGGAGCCAAACATAACCCGGTCAATTAGCCCATATTTTTTCGCATTCCTTAAAAATTGCTCCGCAAAATCCTTCGGTTGCTCGTGAACCCAGAGAATAACACCTAAATCAGTATACAATTGGGAATATTGAAGCATCAACCTTAGGGCATTTTCATAAAAAACTTCCCCTGCATGCATCATATAGATTCTCAAATTTGGGAATTTAGCGAGGACATCCTCAATTAAATAGGGGTCACCAAATTTAATTCTAAAATTCGGACAACATCTATAAGTAATATCAGCTGGTCCTCCTCCCGTGTGAACAGCTACTGGAATATCGTATCGTTCGCAAATTTTTAAAAAGGGCTCAAATTTGGAATCTGACAATGCAAGTCCATCGTAGGCAGCTCCTATTTCTCCAAATACTTTCAGTTCGCCAGATTCAATTAGTTGCCTAAAAGCAATCGTATCCTCTGGTGGACTATTTGTATAATAGCCTGGGATAAAAATTCCCTCCTTATCCAATTTATTTGCCCCCCCGATAGTGCTGACGTCCGCTTTTTTAACATTGTATTTATGGAGAACTTTCAGCAATTCAAACCTATAAGTTTGATAGTCTTTTGGGGACATGACACCATCAGGCGCTGGAGCTGTGTAATAAGTTTGCTCCGTATAATCATGAAGATGCATGTCAATAATTGGTTGATTACCTCCTTGAGAAAAACTAAAAAATGGTATAAATATCAGAATGTTCAATACCCTTTTCATTTCGTCTGGTTTTTAATTCATCAAGCCAGTCAATAAACACGTAGCCTATTAAAATTAAGAAAAATTAAGTTAATTACCGAGGTAATTGGTAGGATTATATTTTTTAAATTAATTTTCATAAAAAAGTCAATCCTGCAGTTTACCATACCGTCTACGGTAAAATGAAATCACATTAACCTCATAACAGCCATGATTTTTAAAAGAATGCTAACAACCTCGATCTATCTTGTTCTCAATATTTGATTTATATATTCGTCAAGTTCTTGCGAATTTTGTACGCCAGTAACTCTTCGAAGTCTATTATTTTTTAATCTAATGTCTAATACTTTATTGCTGAACCTCTCTCCAACTTTTATAGACTTTATGTCGTCAAATAAAATTACATTCTTGTTTGACCGAAATAGATTTAAGGAGAAAAGCACCAAATGAGCTAAACCAATAAACAAACCTGACCAGAGTAAAAATTGGTCGCCCGTTTTAAAATATCTAAATACAGATATTACTCCATAAATCGTCCACATACCCGAGCTTAATAATTGCATTAGATTTTGTTTCTTAGAGTTATCTGAAATTTTCAGTCCACTTGGGGCAAATGAAATTTCTCCTTTCTTTAGTTTGAATGTCTTATTGATTTCAATTTTCATTTTGATTGCTAAGGGGCGCGTGTAAAAACCCGTTTGTTTTACTGGTCTATGGAATACTGAAAGTAGTAATTTATGCTTTCTCCGCAAACTGATACACTTCATTAATTGCAAAAGCTTTGAATAATTAAGCACCAAACTTGACCAAAGCAATATCTTTGGTTGCCAGCTATGAAAAGCAAGCATAAATTACAGGCAATTTAGCACTCGATTTCCTACAAGGTGCTGAGCAAATGGGTTTTATATGATGTTGTGGAGTCGTCTGTTTAATTCCCATTTACTTGAAGTTCTACTTTATTATTACTCAAGTTTACATATCCTCTGAAATAGCAAATGCCTCCATCATCTGGAATTATTAGCTTCCTATTGAAGTAGTCTATGCTGTCTGGGAACTCCATCAGTTCACACAAGCAATTAATCATGAGTACTTTATGGTCATCATCGTAGTAACCGAAGTATTGTTTGTAAACAGAGTCTACAATTTCAGGCGAACCTTTAAAAAAATAATCTGAACTATTAATCTCCTTCTTAAACAGAATTAAACCTTTTGAGATGTCTTCTTTTGTGGGAATAAAGGTTTTGTAATTTTTTGAGTAATAGTCATGCTCATGTATTATCACGGAATACTTGTCCACATATGTAGAATTCTTGTTGTTACAAGCAAATACTAAAAACAGAAATATAGTTGCTGAAATTTTTCTCATCATTGTAACACTAATGCTCCACAACGACCGTATAAAACCCGTTTGCTATACTGGTCTATGAAATACTGAAAGTAGTAATTTATGCTTTCTCTGCAAACTGATGCACTTCATTATTTGCAAAAGCTTAGGATAATTAGGTGTCATATTTGAACAGAACTCTATTCTTGTTTGCTCGCTATGAAAAGCAAGCATAAATTACGGGCTATTTAGCAGACAAGTGGCTACAAGGTGGTGAGCAAATGGGTTTTATATATTGTTAGTAGCTATTTTTAGATCAATATTTCATCTTCATAAAATATTTCTGATGCCAACAAAAAATTAGTTGGTGGAAATGAAGGATGTGGTGTCTCAATCTTTTTTGCGCCAATTACTGTCCCTTTTACCTTTAAATTTTTCGAGGTATATGTCGGGGTATTACCAGAATGAATTATCTTAATGATTACACCTTGCTTAAAATCAATATAGTCGAAGTTTATTAGAACAGTATGTCCATCAACCTTATCAAGTTTAAAATTATTTGCTTCTTTTGAGAAATAGATAATCTCATAATCATAAATTACTTCATCTTCAATTTCAATTCTCAAAGGATCTATTTGTGTTAAATCAGAATTTTTTATCGTTCTTTTTCCAGCGTTATAGAACGCAACCTTCGTATATGATAATGTCTCTACTGGAACTCCTTTATACTCAGCTGTAATTTGAATATCTGAAATCGTATTTTTTGATTTTGAAATTAGATTATTTGTTCTATTAAATGCACAAGGTCTTTTTATTACCTTAGACTTTCTGTATGTAACCACGGCAACAATGATTGAAATTATTCCAATCAAATAGCCGGATATGATGAACCATACTGAATTAATTATTTCTTCCATGAATCGCTGATAATGATGAAGCTTTATTGCTACTAACCTTTAGATTGTAACCATATAATTATTCCAAGATTTCCATTTATTATAAAATCCTTAAATTAATAAAGAAAAAGAAGCAGTTTGAGTACCATGCGCTAACCAGGTATTAAGACCTATCGGGCGATTCGGCAAACTGCTTCTCATTTACAGATTCAAATGGATATCAGGGAACGTTGACCACGTGGACCCAATACCAAGGTTTAGAATTTAATTAAATGAAATTATGAAGAAACTGTCACTTAATCAAACAATGTACGCTTACATCATAGGAATTGATGTAAGTAAGGAGAGTTTAGACGTATGCATGATTGATACCACGACTGGTGAGTATGAAACAAAAGTGTTGACTAACACTAAGGAGGGTTATTTGAATATGAAACGGTGGATGAAAAGCTTGGGTAATGAAGTGGAAAGTCAAAGCTTGTTCTGCATGGAACATACCGGAATCTATACCAGAAATCTAGTAAAATACCTATTGAGTGGAGGCTGTAAAGTTTGGATGGAATCTTCTTTACACATTAAAAGAAGTATGGGCTTAGTAAGAGGCAAGTCGGACAAAATCGATGCCGAGCGGATAGCCATCTTTGCTTACACTCATCAAAAGGAGGCTAAATTAGTACAACTGACGTCTACCACCCTAGATAGGCTTCAGTACTTAATGCGAACTAGGGTTCGTTTAATGAAAAGCAAAGAGAGTCAGGAGAAAGCCATCAAGGAAATGGAGACTTTTGATAAGAAAGCAGGAAGAGAAATGCGCTCCATGTGTAGACAAGCACTGACGGGTTTAAAGAATTCCATAGAAAAGGTCGAGGCCAAGATGTTAGAGCTGGTAAGTATTGATAAAGAAGTACGAGCATTATATGAGTTGATCACTTCAGTAAAGAGTGTGGGTAAAGTACTAGCAATAGATCTGATTGTGTACACCCATGGCTTTAGTAGAATGCTAGATGGAAGAAAATTAGCTTGCTATTGCGGTGTAGCTCCTTTTGAGTATCAGAGTGGGACAAGTGTTTATGCACCAGCTGGCACCTCTAAATTTGCCAATAAAGTGTTGAAAAGCCACCTACATATGGCTTCGATGAATGCCATTAGGTGTCTGAGGAATTACGGAATTATTACTTGAGAAAAGTAGAAGAAGGTAAAGGGAAAATGAGTGCCATCAATGCAGTTCGGAATAAATTATTACATAGAGTAGTAGCGGTTGTTAAACGAGGAACACCATATGTAGAGAAATTGGATAAAAAATAGATGAAAAGCTTGAAATTATCATGGATATCGCCTGTATAAAACCCGTTTGCTATACTTGGCTATGAAATACTGAAAGTAGTAATTTATGCTTTCTCCGCAAACTGATACACTTCATTA
The DNA here is from genome assembly GCF_963974845.1 of uncultured Marivirga sp. Lineage (NCBI taxonomy): Bacteria > Pseudomonadati > Bacteroidota > Cytophagia > Cytophagales > Marivirgaceae > Marivirga > uncultured Marivirga sp. The sequence continues at coordinate 344,796 of NZ_CAXBEQ010000001.1, read as the reverse complement.
ATTGCAAAAGCTCTGAATAATTAGGTGCATACTTGACAAAAGCAATATCCTTGGTTGCCAGCTATGAAAAGCCAGCATAAATTACGGGATATTTAGCACTCAATCTCCCACAAGGTGGTGAGCAAATGGGTTTTATATGATGTTAAGTACATTTTTTATAGATTCATAAACGCCTCAAAGTACTCATCTGTAACTCTAATTTGACTATCTACTTCTACAGTTAGTTCGAGGAAGAGGTTTGGCTCATTCCAGTAATCAAAATCTTTAATAAAGAATGTAGTGTCTTGGTTGCTAATGCTTAATCTATAAGCTGTCTCAGGATTTAATTCAAGATTATATAGTGTATCAATTTCTTGATGAACTTTAGGTGCTTTGAAGGTTTTGTTGTCAATTTCTACGGATATGTTCTTTAAATCTTTATTGGTTTTGAGACTAAAATTAAAGTTTATCTGTCTTGGTTGAGAATAGTAATTAGAATTACTGGAATAATTGAACTGATAAAAAAGAAGAAAGGAAATAAAAACTATTCCAAATCCTACGATTATAGCAATGTTTCTGTTTGGATTTCTTCTTGGTCTTCGTCTTATCATGCAGAGTAATTGTACTTAACGCCACTGTATAAATTCGTGGCTGATTAAAAGTATAAAAAATTCAATTAACTACCGAGGCAATCCGCAGGATTGGGTTATTAATTTAATTATCACCAATAAGGCAATCCTGCGGATTGACGGGCTTTCTACAAAGAGCCAGAGGAACATTAACCTGCTCACAGCCATGATTTATACAGGATGTTATATGCATTTATTCTACAGCTAGCTCTACGAAAATCGGTAAATGATCGGATCCAATATCTTCACCAACTTCTCTAGATTTAACAGAGATTCCTTTAGAGACTAAGCAGTGATCAAGAGTTGTTTTAGCAAGGTTGAACCAAGTTGGCCAAGTTGTAAGTTGGCCAAATCCTTTTCTTGTGTCAATAAGTCCAGATTTCGATATGAGTTCCTTGAAATGAGTTGAGAATGATGAAGTGTTTAGGTCTCCGATCACAATTACCTCATGATCTAGTGCTGATACTAGAGTTCCAAGTTCAGAAAGTTGTGTGTTTCGATGATCAAAATACCAAGTATCAACAGGGGGTAAAGGATGAGTGGTAATTAACCTAACTCTAGAAGTTCCCAATAGAATATCACCTTGAATTGACGGCACTCCTGCGTCTCCAATTTTCAGTTCTTCTAATTCTGAGATATTCATTTTACTGTAAACAGCTATTCCGAAGTTATCGTCTCGCGGTATGGTCAAGCGGTACTTATAGGCCTTCAGTTTTGGTTCTAGCATCATTTGCCAAAGATTGTTGAACTCTTGTAGCACAATTAGGTCGGGGTCCTTTTGTTTAATGTACTCCTCAACATCCTCAAATTGACCGTTCGAGCTAAGCAGGTTGATGCAAACAATTTTAGTCGTTTCATTTAGGCTTTTGTCTTTGTTGCCTCCGAAATATAAAGGAGCTATTTCTATCAGAATCGCAATTATGAATGGGATGAAGATTAAAGAAAGCTTTCTTTTTATAAAGAATAATATAACTGTTCCGATTGTCAGAATTAGAAAATACTGCCACTTGAAATGGCTGAATAAATCCAGTTTCCAGTTAGTCTGCCCGAAATAACCAAGGATGCTGAAAAAAGCAGTTACAGCAACAGCGAAAACCAAAATGTAAAAGAGGAATTTCTTCATGAAAATATATGAAACGGTTATTGCATATAACGACCGTATAAAACCCGTTTGCTATACTGGTCTATGAAATACTGAAAGTAGTAATTTATGCTTTCTCCGCAAACTGATAGACTTCTTTAATTGCAAAAGCTTAGAATAATTAGATTCCAGAGTTTGCCAAAGCAATATCTATGGTTGCCAGCTATGAAAAGCAAGCATAAATTACGGGCTATTTAGCAGTCAATTTGCTACAAGGAGGTGAGCAAATGGGGTTTTATACAATGTTGTAAATCGTTTCTATTCGGTGTCCTTCTTTAGCCTTTTAGGATTCATTCTGGTATCAAAAAAGGTAACAATTTTTATTGATTTGCTATCATATTTGTAGTACATGGTAGTCTGCTTTGATATTACAAATCTGTGAAGCCCTTTTACCGAATCAGATTTTGGTGCGCTATCTGGGTATTTTGAAATTTGAGCAAATGCGGTGTCGAGCTTGCCAATAAAAGCCTTTTTCACCTTCAGAGACCATTCCAATTCAAGATATTCAAGCAGTTTTTCTAACTTGTTAGATGCTCGTTTCGAGAGTAATATTTCTCTCATTACCGGTGTCTTGCTATAAAGTCATCGTAGTTAACCACTTCTCCTTTTTCAAGCTCTTCTATTCCCTTTAGAATATCCTCTTTCTCATTCTCCGGGAGAGTTGTCCAAAAGTCCGATTCTGGTTGTTTTACAAATAGATTCTTAATTGATTCAAGAATAGTTGGATTATCAGTTTCGAGAATCATTTTCATAATTCTCAGTTTTTCGGCTTGAATGTTCATGCTCTTTTTATTTTTACAAAGATAATAAAATAAACGCAGTCGTAAATAAACAGTTTTAATGCATTGATTTTAATAGTAACAATTGACAATTTAGAACAGAATGATTTACAACAAGTGAATATAGTCACCCCCTGGTGACTATATATACCTTATGTCAGGCAATCTAATGGATTTTAGCTGATTAAAAAACTGTAAACAGCTGCAGAGCCTTTGAAAAGCCATTAATTGTAGAATTGAACGTATATTAAACGTTTAATTCTACGGTTGCTACAACTCCTATTTCAAAACATCTAGAATAGGATCACCTGTAGCTCCGCTGGGTAAACTTGTTCCCAAAATATGAGCTAGCGTTACTGCTATATCATCAATATTCTGCCTCTTATATGATTTACCCCTTTGGATACCTGAACCATACCAAATTAACGGAACGTGGGTATCATAAGCGTAACCAGTGCCATGAGTAGTTGCTGAGCGAGTTTGATAAAACCAGCCTGGCTCCAATATCAATAATACATCTCCAGATCGTTTAAAGTTATAGCCCATTTGCAAGGCTGAAGCTTTGTGCTCTGTAAATTCCGTGCCTTGCATATCACTGGCGGAATAAGCTTCGGCCACGCCCTCCAATTTTAAGGATTCCTTTACTATAAACTTTCTGATAGCATCCAGGTCAACCTTTTTTTCTTTTATCAAATCATGATTTAAAAAAAACTGCTCATTGGAAAAATCCTCTATCCACTCCACTGCTCCAAATTTTTCATTTAAAGCATTTTCCATATTTTTAATATAAGCTTTGCCATCATAATGATCGGCAGGAATTTTATTGGCTTGCAAATATTCTGGCACTTCTGCACATCCATGGTCTGAAGTCACGAAAATCAGATAATTTCCTTTCCCCACTTCTTGATCTAAGTGTTCAAATAATCTGGTAATCTCCTGATCCAACTTGATGTAGGTATCCTGCACCTCCACCGAACGTGGTCCAAATCCGTGACCAATATAATCAGTAGAAGAAAAGCTTAAAGCCAAGAAATCGGTTACTTCGTCTTTTCCCATTTCCTCTCCTTTCATCGTAGCAATGGCTAAATCGGCTAAAATAGTGTTACCAAATGCAGTATTGGGCAATAAAGCAAAATTTCCGTTTTCGGCTCTCAACTTCTTCAAATTGTAAGGAAATACCGGCTTATCTTTACCTCTCACAGTCATTTCATAAGGCATATCATCCGAAGTGGATTGTGTATATTGTTCCAAAGGCATAGAAAGACTCCAAGTTTGGTTCAAGTATTCATCTGCCAAATTGCGATTATTAAAGGTTTTTAACCATGATGGTAATTCTTCTTGTTCATAATAACTACTGCTCACAAAGTGTCCGTTGCTCTTATCATACCAAAATGATCCGGTTGGATTATGTCCCGCTGGTAGAATTGAACCCCTGTCTTTAATAGAAATACCAACAACTTTTGATTTGAAATTGGTGGCTAATCCCAGCTCATCGGTGATTGTCGTACTCAACATGCGGTGAGGCGACATTAAACCCGCATCTGAAGTAGAACCAATGGTATAAACGGACGTGTCTTCTGCGCAATAAACTGAGGTTCTGATATTCTTATCATACCAATTATTGGCAATTATTCCGTGCGTGGCCGGTGTAGTTCCCGTATAAACAGATGCATGCCCTGGGCCTGTAAAAGTTGGAATATAATTGTAATGGGTATTATGATTATAAAATCCTTGAGAGATTAATCGCTTAAAACCATCCTCACCAAAGTTATCGGCATAACGCTCGAAATAATCATGGCGTAATTGGTCAATCACAATACCTACTACCAATTTGGGCTTGCTCACTTTTTGTTGCTGCTTTTCTGCTGGCTGGCATGAAAACAAAATCAAAAGAGCTGCTGCTCCTACTATATATCTTTTCATTGAAATCAAATTATAAATTTCACGCAAATTAAAAATTTGAACTGAGTAATGATAGTATTTTTACATTAAGCTTAGGTAAAGAAAAAAACTCCCTCGCCAAATTCTGTGGGTTCCCCGGTGTGGGAGCAAGGCGCTAATCACAAGCAGTTTCCAAAAAATCATCAAAATTCAATCCTTCCTTGAATAAAACTTTACCTCTCTTATCAAAATAGGCAATAACAATATAGTTTATTTCTGATAGCCTACGCTCCGCCAGCCAATAGAACTTTCCTTTGCTTTCAAAGGATTTTAGTTCATTGAAGATAAACGGAATTACCTCCTCGCCTTTTTGATTAAGCACTCCATATCCTGCTCTTTTTCGGATGATAAAATATTTTTCTTCTGCAAGCCTTACTTTTTCGAAGGATTCAATCGCCTCATGTAAATACTCATTCCTATAAATATTTAATATCCCAATTTCACCTTCCTCTTCAACTATGGCGATGGAATCATTAAAATAATCAATCGCTTCAAAATCGGCTTCGATCACGTTTTTAGCAGAAATATCACTTATCCCAAATAAATTATCATGCTTGAAAATGTAAAGAGAATCCTTCAAGAATACTTTTAATTTAGATTGAGAGTGTGCTGGAATAAGTTTCAAACTATCTACTATCAATGCCCCGAATTTCCTTTTTTGCAAAATAGGAATCAATCCATTTTCATAAGCTCCAAAAGCCTCCACCTCCTCAATCGGGATTACTATACCTGAAGAATCAATCAGTTGCTTCTTTTTGTTTTGATGAATTTGAATTAAATGTTGAGTTAAAATATTGATGTTTAGATTTTCTCCTTCTTTAATCTTTTTTCCAAAGCCATTAAATAATTGAGAATATCCCTTCACGTTGGTAACTTGTACAAATCGAATTTGATCGCTCACATTCGATAATTCTACATTATAGTTTTTTAGAATTTTAAAGCCTTCCCCCTTTTCTAAATTGATTCTTTTTCCTGATCTAAATAATAAATATTTAGATGAATCTTTTGTTGCGAAAGTCAACCAACTATTAAATAACCTCACGGAATCATATTGAAATTTCGGAAATCCTGTAACACCATTCTCAAAAACTGTCCAAAGGCTATCTTTCTTCAATGCCAATATTCCGAATCTATATTTAAAGTCATCAAAATTTTGATCATATATACTGACTCTATTACTATCTAATACACTATATTTTTTGTTAACATTCTTGATCCAGAACTGGTCAAAATAATCATACTTGGCTTTTTCCAAGGGGAAAACTAATTGCCCTTCTTTGTCCAAAATCGTTTCGTAATCATTGGAATACAACCTCAAATACTGATCGCTAATCCATTCGTAATCATCATAAAGAAAGCTTAAAGACTTTAAATCGTCTTTGGCTGATTTTCTAAAATCATTAGAAGAGGCCACTGCCAAATCATCCCCCCTTATAAAAAAGAACACCTCCTCTTCCTTCCAAATACTATCCATGGTTTGTCTTAAAATAGGCTCATTCAAAAGTGAAACCAAATGCCAGCCATCTGTTTCTTTCTTGGCGAAATGGAAATCATTAATCTTTTGGAAGTTCAATGCACTTAGTTGCAAAGCAGGGTTCAAACTAAAATGCTCAATGATTTGCTCCCGACCATAATCATTTATTTTGAAAAACCCGCTACCTAAATAATCAATGGATTTAAAATTTAAATCAGTTAATTGCTGTCCTGTTTTTAAATAAGCTCGTTTTTCACCATTTCTTTTACCTAAAATATAAGGCTTAGTGATAAAGAAACAGGAATCGGGATTAACACTACTAAATTGAAAAGTGAGTAATTGTGCGTTTGTCAAATCATAAAAAAAATATAGACTATCTCTTTTATGAGTTAATAAGACAGGTGATCTCTTTTGAAAATTTAATCCATCAAGCATTGCTTGTGCTTTTTCAGCAGCCTGAAACTGCCCATACTCATTAATAAATTGTTGAAAATCTATTTCATCCGCACCGGAGCTTATGATATTTAATAGCTTTAGGGAAGCCTCTTCTGCAAATTCTGATTGAGGCCTTTCGCTTAAATATTCTTTGTACTCCTCTACAGTTTGATTTTGTGTTTTCTTCTCATAATAAAGCGTTTCAAAAACATTTCTCGCTTTTTGAGCTTGAGGAGCCTCAGGATATTTCCTAAAAAATTCACTTACCGCTTGGGTGGTATTTTGAGCTATAGCGTCAGTATAAGCTACCTGATTCCTTAAATCTGTTGCCTGTGTCTTGTAAATGAGATATTGATAATTTTCAAGATACTCGTTGTAAGCTTCTTCTGTATTTTTTGACAGTGCTTTTTCAAAAGCCAAACTATCTATGATCATCCCCTGCTTGGCAACAGCGGTACTATCCAATCCCTTTTTTGATAATTTAACTGCTGTTTCCACATCCAAATAAGGCATTGTATCCCTTACCATTTGAATATAAAGATGGGCTGAATCCACCGCCTCGTGAGACCAAACGGGATGACTAAAATATTTGGCCAACATGAACTGCGTAGCGGGATCTTTGGGTTCCTTTTCTACTGCCTTGTCAATTCGCTTTTTAGCTTTGGCTAACTCTTTTTTCTCAAGAAATTTATTTGCCTTCAAAGCTTTATGAACACAAGACGACCAGAAAAAGCTGGTAATAATGATCAATAAAAAAAACAGTTTTTGATTCATATACATTTTGATGAACGCCAGAAGCATTTGAAAAAGATGGACAAAGTTATGAATAATTATAAAGCCCTATTACAATCCAGCTCTATTATTACCTGAACTTTAAGAATTCTTTAAGTTCGTTACCGATGTTAAATTTTAACACCTCTGCAAACTTCCAACGCTCTAATTTTATGACAAATAAAACACTAAAAATCATAACTGATGAGACTAAAAATTACTAAAAAAAACATGTTCAACTGCATTGTAACCCTACTAGCAATGCTTTCTGTACAAACTATTACTTATGCGCAATCAACTGATGCCTCCATAAGTGGAACTGTGAATGACAGTGATGGTAATGGACTTCCAGGGGCTAATATTACTTTAAAGAATGAATCTACTGGATTTGAGACGGGCACCATTACATCCTTAGATGGGCGATTTTTATTAAAGCAACTTCCCTTAGGAGGGCCTTACATTTTAAAGATCAGTTTTATTGGTTATCAAAATTATCAGCTTCAGGACATCCGCTTAAATCAAGGCGATAAATTGAATTTGGAAGTTGATCTGTCAATTGAAACTGAAGAGCTAAAAGAAGTAGTGGTAAGTGCAAATAATTTTGCCAAAAGAGCAGACAGAGCGGGGTCTGGTATCGCTATTAATGCTGAGAAGATGAAACATCTTCCTAACGAAGGGAGAAATTTCACAAATCTAACAGCTCTTTCTCCTTTACAAGGTGGTGGAAGTATTAATTTAGGTGGGCAGAGGAGAACATCCACGAACGTAACAGTAGATGGAGTAAATGCTAGAAATCAATTGACGGCTGGAGAAATAGGCCGAGGTCCTTACACAATTTCTATGGAAGCCATCAGAGAATTTGAGGTAGTAACTAATTCTTACGATGTTACGCAAGGTCGCCAGGCAGGAGGTGCATTGAATGCAGTGACGAAATCTGGTACCAACAAATTTGAGGGATCCGCCTTTATGTACCACAGAAACGATCAATTAGCTAGTCAATTGGATATCAGAGGAAATGAAAGAGACCAAGAATTTTCAAACTATCAATGGGGATTTAGTTTGGGTGGTCCAATTGTGAAAGACAAAGTTCATTTTTATATGGCTTATGATAGACAAGATTCAGGTCAACCGGTTTTCATTGCTGATATTAATAATGAAGCAGATGAAAGAAGATTGGGAATCAGAAAAGACACTTTGGACAAAGCTATCCAAATTGCAAGAGATTTGTACGGAGTAAGCGATGAGCAACAAGTTGGGGAATTCCAAAGAAGTTCTGTAGCCAATACCTTATTCACGAGAGTGGATTGGCAATTAAACGAAAAAAATAGATTGACTTTAAGGAATAATTATACCGATTGGAATAACCCGCTTAGTATTAGCGATAACTCCAATATAGAACTTGCAGAAACTTGGGGGTCATTTTCATCTCGGGAAAACAGCTTATTGCTATCTTTAAGAACCGCCAACAGCCCCAACTTAACGAATGAATTGAAAGCACAATTTCAGCATGCTGAAAGAGAATTTGGAACAAATCCACAACTAGCTAGTCAAAATATACCAAGGGCAATTGTCCAGGTTCAAAGCCCATTCCCAACAGAAAGCAATCCTAATGCAACGCAGTCGAGATCTTTACAGTTCGGGGGCCAGCGATATACTCCAGAGACTAATATGGAAAGACAGCTGCATTTGGTAAATACCACCTATTTAACTCAAGGAAAATACAACTTCACTTTCGGGACAGACAATATGGTAACCTATTTGGAAACCTTACTATCCAATGAGCAAAACGGAAGGTTTTTCTTTAACAGTCTGCAAGATTTAGAAAATATGACTCCGATAAGATACGCCCGAGAAGTACCTACTCAAGGATTGCCAATAGTGGAACAAACTGTTTATGACGTTTCATTATTTGGACAGGTAGATTTTGAAATGTTGCCGAACTTCAACACTACTTTTGGTATAAGATATGATGCCACTATTTTCTCTACTCCTGCTCAGTATAACCCAACAGTTGATCAGGAATTAGGGATCAGCACTGACCGCAAACCGTCTGACTGGTTCAATCTTCAGCCAAGGTTCCAGGCCTTATGGAATGTAAAAGGTGATAATAAAGACATCATCAAGTTTGGAGCAGGTCTATTCTCAGCTCAGCCACATTATTATGCCCAAGTTAATAATATTCAGAACAGTGGACAGATGTTGGCTTCGATTGATGTAACAGATCCTAACTTAATTCCAAATCCTGATTTTGAAAGTTACAGAGAGAATCCAGCATCTGTTCCAGGAATACCTGAAGGAGCTACAGCTGGTATAGCCACCATTAATGCAGTAGGTGAAGATTTCAAAGTGCCTAATACTTTGAAAGCTAATGTGAATTACAATAAGTTTTTTGGCGATAGATTAAGAGTTGGGCTTAATTTATTATACAGTAAAACCTTTAACAATTATGTGTACCAAGAGACTAATCTGGTTGATAACCCATATTTCAGATTAAGCAATGAAAATGACAGAGGCGTTTTTGTTCCAGCATCGGCCATAAACCCTGAAAATGGCCAATCAAGCTGGTTAGATTCACGAAAATCAAATGAAGTTGGCCGTGCTTTAGTACTTCAATCTGATGGAGAATTGACTCAATATGCTGCTGTTATAGATGCCAGCTTAAGATTAGGAAAGGACGGTAGCTTGAATGTCAGTTACACTAGAAATCAAGCAAAAGATAATTCCTCTTATAATTGCTGTGTGGCTAATACTTCTACTTTCCTTCCTATTGAAGACGATCCAAGGGAATTGAATTATGGATATTCTGACAATCACTTTTCTGATAAAGTCGTAGTAAATGGCGTCTCTCCATCATTTGCTGGATTCACATTTGGTGCAACATTAAATGGAATTGGTGGAACTCGCTATTCATTCTTAACCACAAACGGAAGTCTTAATGGCGATTTTAACTTAAGAAATGACTTGGCATATGTTTATGATCCTAATGATCCGAACACTCCAGCCAATATTAGTGAAGGCATCAATGGAATTTTGAACGATCCTGAAACATCGCAAAGTGTGAAAGATTATATCAATAATAATTTAGGCCAGATTGCGGAAAGAAATGGAGGCGTCAATCCCTTTTTCTACACCATCGATTTAAGGATGATCAAGAATTTCTCAATTGTCAATAAACACAACTTCGAGCTATCAGCGGATTTATTCAATTTAGCTAATTTACTAAATCCTGAATGGGGCGTGAATAATAATTTCAGGAACAGAAATCTTTTAAGAATAGCAGGTTTTGATCCAAGCAGTCAGAACTATCAGTATAATGTTGAGAGCAATGTTGGTGCCCTTCCGATTAACGGGACACCATGGAGATTACAAGTAGGCTTGCGTTATTCATTTTAAATTTCTTCATTTTTTTTGATTTTAAAGTTAGGGGAACATAAGCATAATGTTCTCTTAACTTTTTTTTTACAATAACAAACTAACTTCACCACACTTAAATAATAAAGTATGACCCGCATTTATAAAATTTCATTTATTTGTATTTCAATTCTCTTAAGCTTTTCTGTTTTAGCTCAAAATCAACAAGTCATATTAATTTCAATTGATGGATTAAGACCAGATTTCTATTTAGATCATGATTGGCCTGCTCCTATTCTTCAACATATGGCCAAAAATGGTACTCATGCAGAGGTTGTGAAAGGGATATTCCCATCCGTTACATATCCATCTCATACGACTATAATTAGTGGGATGCCCCCTTCAGAACACGGGATTTACTATAATACTCCATTTGAACCTAATGGAGCAACAGGCAAATGGTATTGGGAATATGAAAGCATCAATGTCCCTACGCTTTTTTCATTAAGTAAAGATGCTGGATTAACTTCAGCCGCTATTTCATGGCCGGTAACGGTTGGCGCTCCTATTGATTATAATATTCCAGAGGTATGGTCACTCATAGAAGGAGAAGATCGATTTACACCGATGAGAAAGAATGCGACTCCAAAGGGTTTTGTGGAGGAAATTGAGACCTATTCCACAGGCAAAATAAATGTTTCCAATTTTGGAAATGAGGGCTATTTCGCCAGAGAGCAAAAGTTTGCTTCTGCTGCTTCTTACATATTTGAAAAATACAATCCTGATCTATTAGCTGTTCATTTACTATCCGCTGACCATTTCCAACATACAGATGGAAGGGAAGGCTACATGCCTAAAAGAGCAGTAAGCGCAGTTGATGCTGCCATCGGTCAAATTTTAGAAACCGTGGAAAGATTGGGGAAATTAGAAACTACCACTTTCATCATAACCGGTGACCATGGTTTCGTGGATATTCATTCTGTAATGGCACCTAATGTTTTACTAAAGCAAAATGGATTAATCTCGGAAGATGACAAATCATGGACAGCCAAATTTCATACATCTGGTGCCGCAGCTTTCCTCCATTTGCAAAATCCAGATGATAAGGAATCAGTAAAAAAAGTAAAACAACTTTTAGAAGCACTACCCGCAAATCATCAAAAACTTTTCAGAATCGTTGAAAAACAGGAATTAAATAAAATTGGTGCCGACCCTAATGCCATGCTTGCTATTGCTCCAAATGAAGGCCTGAATATGACTTCTAAGACTACGGGGGAATTAATAAGGAAAGGAACTGGTGGTACACATGGTTTTTTTCCTGAACACAAAAACATCTATACGGGCTTTATTGCATTTGGTAGCAAAGCAGAAGAAAAGACCGTGCTGAAAGAAATGTATTTAACAGATATTGCTCCTGTTATAGCAGAAATTCTGGGCTTAAATTTAGAAAACATAGAAGGGATACTATATCCTGGAATAGTAAAAAAATAGTAACAATTATGGCTAAAACGTTTGAATTATTTAACTATTTAAATCAGCAAGAAGAGTACAAAGATTGCTTCCATCAGCATATAAGCGTTGCTAAATTTAGAAAAGGCGAATATATTTATAAGCCATCAGAAGAACCGCATACGATTTATGAAGTTATTTCAGGAACTGTAAAAGTAGGTAATTATGGCATTGACGGAACCGAGCATTGCTATGACATCTTAAAGCCAGGCGATTTCTTTGGAAATTACCGTCTATTGGATGGTAATTTCCAAGAATTCTCTAAACCCTTAACTAGTGTAAGATTAAGAACATATGACTTATCTTACATAAAGTATTTAATCTTTACTGATATTAACATTTCTGCGTTATTTACTAAATATATTGTCCGCAGATGGTCTAGAGCTGAAACAAGATTTTTCACCGTAATTTCTGAAGAGACTTCTATCAGAATAAAAAGATTGTATAGAGAATTCAATGTGAAAATTAAAGATGCTGACGGGAAATCTGTCAATATTTTCAGTCTATTCTCTCAAAAAGACATTGCCGATCTAACAGGATCAAGCCGACAAACCGTTGCTAATATTTTTAAAAAAGTTAATAAAGATTATCGATCGCTACTTTTAGAATTAGATCCCGTCATGATTCCATAATTGTAAAGCAATCAGGCAATTTAAATTGCCAATTGCTCGCTAAATAGTATATTGCGCATTGTTTTTTAGGCAGGTATACAACTATGGATAAAATAGCCATTATAGATTTAGGCACAAATACTTTTCATTTACTCGTTGTAAAAATCGACAAGGGTGAGGAAAACATTATTCACAAAGAAAAAATAGCTGTGAAGTTAGGGGAAGGTGGAATAAGCGAAGGTAATATCAGCAAATCTGCCGAAGAGCGGGCACTAAAAACAATGCTTTACTTTAAAGATAAAATCAATGAGCTGCAAGTGGAAAATATTTTCGCTAGTGCCACATCCGCCATGCGTAATGCTGAAAATGGCAAAGAAGTCATGTCAAGAATTTATGACGCTACAGGCATTTCTATTCAATTAATTTCAGGCATGGATGAGGCGAAGTTTATCCATCAGGGCGTTAAAAAAGCATTAAGAATTGGTACTGAGCCTGCTTTGATTATGGATATAGGAGGTGGAAGCGTTGAATTCATCATTTGTAACCAGATAGAAGTTTTTTGGATGCAAAGTTTTGAAATTGGTGCTCAAAGACTATTGGATAAATTTCATAAACATGATCCTATCCAACCAAAAGACATAGAAAAACTGGATGACTTCCTAAGAAAAGAATTGGCTGAACTTAAAGTAAAAATGGACATCTATCAACCTCATCATTTGATCGGTTCTTCCGGTACTTTTGACACCTTGGTAGATATCAATTACCAAGAAAAAGGACTTGAAAAACCAGATGATGTATCTTTCTCCTTAAACCTAGACGACTTTGACCAGATTTTTAATGAAATCATTCATAAAACAAGAGCGGAAAGAATGTCAATTCCCGGTATGATTGAAATGCGTGTGGACATGATTGTTGTAGCGGTTTGTTTAATTCAATTTCTGATTGAAAACAATGATTTTATAGATATTAAAGTATCGACTTACGCACTGAAAGAAGGATTATTGGATGCTATATTGTCAAATGAAATAAAATTATCCTAATGGATTTATTCGATCATAATTCATTACAGAATTTCGTTAAGGAAGTTTTTATTCAAATGGGTTGCCCGAGCAATGAGGCTGCGGAAGCTTCCGAGGTTTTGGTCAATGCCGACTTAAGAGGGGTTGATTCGCACGGAGTCGCCCGATTACATGGCTACATTAGATTATGGGAAGAAGGCAGAATTAATGCTAAACCTAATATAAAAATTATTCATGAAACGCCCAGTACTGCTGTAATTGATGGCGATAAAGGATTGGGCTTGGTTGTAGCGCCTTTCGCTATGAGAATTGCCATGGAAAAAGCCGAGAAAGTAGGCACAGGCTGGGTATCTGTTAAGAATTCCAATCATTATGGAATAGCCGGTCATCACAGCATGATGGCTCTAGAAAAAGATATGATTGGCTGGTCCATGACAAACGCAAGTCCGTTGGTAGCTCCTACCTTTTCTAAAGAAAGGCTATTGGGAACTAATCCAATATCAATTGCAATTCCTACCAAAAATCAACCACCTTATGTTGCGGATTTTGCAACTACCACTGTTGCAAACGGAAAATTAGAAGTATTAAAGCGGAAAAATCAAGAGGCTCCGCTAGGTTGGGTACAGGATAAAGACGGTAAAGGAACGACTGATGTAGAAGCCTTAAAGAAAGGTGGTAGTATGCTGCCATTAGGTGGCTCTAGAGAACATTCTGGTCATAAAGGATATATTCTGGGGTCAATAGTTGACATCTTCTCAGCAGTGCTCTCTGGCGCCAATTACGGGCCATGGGCTCCACCATTTGTCAGTTTCCTTCCGCTTAAAGAAAATCCTGTAGGTGAAGGCCTAGGTCATTTCTTAGGCGCCATGCGAATAGATGCTTTCCGACCGGCTGATGATTTTAAATCGCATATGGATAATTGGATTGAGACATTCAGAAAATCAGAAACAACTGGAGAAAATGATAAAGTGCTTATTCCGGGAGATCCGGAAAGGGAAATGAGTGCAGAAAGAAAAGAGAATGGTATTCCTTTATTGCCAACTGTAGTGGAAGATTTGAGTCAGATAGGACAAAAGTTTGGAATAGACTATCAAGACTATTTCCATTAAATCTTCTCATATTTGAAATTGCGAATCAGTAATTGAGAGAAATGTAGACTTACAAGTTAAATTGTAAAGCCCACTCTTAACACAAAAGGAGAATTGTAAGGGGAGCGGGAAACATCATAAAGTAAATTATACAAGGCCATTACGGTAGCTCCAGCTCTATTTCCGATGGGTTGAAAATAGCCACCGCCTATGAAAAATGCTGGAACCCATGCCCTTCCAAGCTCATAACCATTTGAGGTACTATAAATAACATCTAAATTTATATTCTCGTATTCCGAATATCCGAATAATTGCTGTGAAAAGTTATATCTTCCAAATAGCTTTGCACCATAGATATTGGTTTCATAATCAGGAACTCTATTCCCTCCTCGTACCCTGAAATATTGATAAATTCCACCAACACCAGCTGAAAGCTTCTCATTAATCATGTAGCCAACAATTGGTGAAGCTTCTATATGCGTAAAAGTACCAAATTGAAGACCAAAATTCCCACCGAAATATAAGCGATCCATGAATCCCGAACTTTCATCAACATATTTTTGTGCTGAAGAAGTATGATAAGAGGTAACTCCAATAATTACAGCTACAATTAATTTTATGAATTGCTTTTTCAAGGTTATTTTTTTTCAACAATAACGAATAAATCTTCGGATTCTTTCTTCATCAGGTATCTTTCTCGAGCAAATTTTTCCAATAGTTCGTCATCACTCAACAACCCTTCTCTATCCATCTCTACCTCTTTGATTTTCTCTTGGTAATATTCTTTCTCCTTTAATAAATCATTGTATTTAGAGGATAGCCTCCATTGCGAAATCAAATCATTTCCGTCAATAAATAACATCCAAACAAGGAAAGTCGCAGTAGCTATGAAATAAAAATTTTTAAATATTTTCGGAATTCTATCCATGATCTCCATTACCAATTAATACTTTAAAAGTAATATAAAAAAGTGAATTCGCCTAAAAGTAAAAAAGGCTACCAGTGAAACCACTGGAAGCCTTTTCATTAATAAATCAAAAAATTAGAAATTGATTCCTGGGAAATAAGCCATTTCTCCTAGTTCTTCTTCAATTCTTAACAATTGATTATATTTTGCCATTCTATCTGAACGAGAAGCAGAACCAGTTTTGATTTGACCAGAACCCATAGCCACTGCTAAATCAGCAATGAAGGTGTCTTCAGTTTCTCCAGAACGGTGAGAAATTATATTTTTATAAGATGCTTTATCCGCCATTCTGATGGCATTGATAGTTTCCGTCAAAGTACCAATCTGGTTTACTTTAATTAAGATAGAATTACCAATCTTCTCATCGATTCCTCTTTGTAATCTTTTAGTATTGGTAACAAATAAGTCATCGCCAACCAATTGAACAGTTCTACCTATTTCACGGGTAAGTTTTTCCCAACCTTCCCAATCATCTTCTTGCATTCCATCCTCAATAGATAGAATTGGATATTTATCTGTCCATCTCTTCCAATAAGCAACCATCTCTTCCGAAGTTAACTCTTCACCAGTGCTTTCAAACACATATTTCTTCTTGCCTTCATCATAGAATTCTGAAGCAGCAGCATCTAATGCAATAAAGATATCTTCTCCTGGTTTATATCCTGCCTTTTCGATTGCCGTCAAAACAACTTCTATAGCTTGCTCATTTGACTCGATATTTGGAGCAAAACCACCTTCATCACCCACATTGGTAGATAATCCTTTGCTTTTCAATACTTCCTTTAAATGGTGAAAAACAGTAGTTCCCATTCTTAATGCTTCAGAAAACGATTCAGCATTAACAGGCATTACCATAAATTCCTGAAAGTCAATTTTATTGTCAGCATGACTTCCACCGTTTAAAATATTCATCATCGGGACTGGTAATGTATTTGCATTAACGCCTCCAATGTATGTATACAATGATTGTCCTGAAAGTTGAGCGGCAGCTTTGGCACATGCCATTGATACTCCCAAAATAGCATTAGCACCCAGCTTTGCTTTATTATCAGTTCCATCTAATTCGATCATGATCTTGTCGATAAGATTTTGCTCAAAAACAGAAAAACCAATTAGCTCTTCTGCAATTGCGCCATTAACATTATCAACAGCTTTCAAAACACCTTTGCCCATGAAAATGGACTTATCTTTATCTCTTAACTCTACAGCTTCGTGAATTCCAGTACTTGCTCCAGATGGAACTGCCGCTCTTCCAAAACCTCCATTAGAGGTAAAAACTTCTACCTCTACTGTAGGATTCCCTCGTGAATCCAATATTTGTCTTGCGTGAATGTTTTCTATTATACTCATAGTTTTATTAGTTGATTAATGAAATAAATTGGTCGAATAAATATCTAGAGTCATGTGGCCCAGGTGATGATTCGGGATGATATTGCACGGAAAACACCTTTTTATCTTTCATCCTTAACCCTTCAACCGTATTATCATTTAAATTAATATGTGTGGAAACAACCAAGTCAGAATTCTCAACATCCTCAGTAACTACACTAAAGCCGTGATTTTGAGAAGTCACCTCACTTTTTCCTGACTCCTTATTAAAAACAGGCTGATTTAGACCCCTATGTCCGTTATGCATCTTGAAGGTCTTTATACCATTAGCTAAGGCAATTAGTTGATGTCCAAGACAAATACCAAATAATGGTTTGCCACTTTCAATGATTTGTTTGCTATTATTGATAGCATTAGTCATCACTGCAGGATCACCAGGTCCATTTGACAGGAAATATGCTTGCGGATTCCATCCTTCAGTATCTTGAAAATCGGTATCTGAAGGAAATACTTTACATCTAAATCCTCTATCAACTAATTGCTTCAAAATGCTGCTTTTAATACCATAATCCAAAACAGCAAGTTTGATCCCATCATCTGTCCCGATTTCATATGCTTCTTTTGTGCTTACAAAGGAAGAAAGTTCTAGTCCTTCCATAGAAGGCACTTTGTCTAATTCTTTCTGCAACTCTTCTAGGTCTGAGATTTCTGATGAAATAATGGCATTCATGGCCCCTTTATTTCGAATGTGCCTCACGATTTTTCGGGTATCAACATCGCAGATTCCAGGGATTTCATGTCCTACAAGATAATTATTTAAATTGTCAACTGCTTGACCTCTACTATAATCATCAGAAAATGCGTTAATCACCACCCCGAAAATTTTGGGACTATCAGATTCCGATTCTTCAGGATGGACACCATAGTTACCGATGTGAGCATTGGTATTCACCATAATCTGCCCATAGTAAGAAGGATCAGTATATACCTCTTGGTAACCGGTCATCCCGGTGTTAAAACAGATTTCTCCACCCTTAGTGCCTGAAAATCCAATTGATTTGCCATGGAAGACAGTTCCGTCTTCTAAAAGTAAAATTGCTTTGTTCTTGTTTTTATACTTCATCAGATATCATTCTGAAATTGAAAATGAATAGGAGCTATAATTTATTCGAGACAAAAATAAATAAAAAAAAAGGGATTGAATAAATATCCAATCCCTTTTATTAAATCTATTAGGAGAAAGATTACTCATCTCCTTTTTTTTCATCCTTTTTGTCGTCAGATTTAGACTCCTTCTTTTCAGCTTTAGGAGTTTCCTCTTTTTTTGCTTCAACTTTCGGACTCTCTTCTTTCTTAGCTTCTGCTTTAGGAGCATCTTCCTTTTTTGCTTCCTTTTTAGGAGCTTTTTCTTTAGCCTCTTTTGACTCCGTAGACGTGCCTTCAGACTTTGTGGAAGTAGCTTTAGCTCCACTTCCTCTACGGCTTCTTCTTGTAGTCTTCTTCTTCTCTTTAGCTTCGCCACCTAACAACAACTCATTGTAATCAACTAGCTCGATCAATGCCATTTCTGCATCGTCACCAAGTCTAGATCCTAATTTGATGATTCTTGTATAACCACCTGGTCTGTTAGCAATTTTAGTAGCTACTTCGTCAAAAAGCTCTTTAAGTACTTCTTTATTTTTTAAAGAAGAAAAAACTACTCTTCTGTTATGTGTTGTGTCTTCCTTCGATTTGGTCAATAAGGGCTCAACATACTTCCTTAATGCCTTAGCTTTCGCAACAGTTGTAGTAATCCTCTTTGAAAGGATTAAAGACCCAGCCATGTTAGACAACATCGCATTTCTGTGTGAAGCAGTTCTACTTAAATGATTAAATTTCTTACCGTGTCTCATTGTCCTTATTCTTCGTCAAGTTTGTATTTGGATAAATCCATTCCAAAGGTTAACCCTTTATCAGCTACCAACTGCTCTAATTCTGCTAAAGATTTCTTCCCGAAATTTCTGAATTTCATCATGTCAGAAATCTCAAGTGCTACTAGATCACCTAATGTTTTTACATCCGCTGCCTTTAAGCAATTATATGCCCTAACAGAAAGATCTAAATCATTAAGAGCCGTTTTTAGCAATTTGCGCATATGCAACATTTCCTCATCTACAGCTTCCGGCTCATCAGATCCGCCTGCATCCAATACCATATTTTGGTCAGAGAATAGCATAAAGTGCTTAATCAAAATGTTTGCTGCTCCTTTTAAAGCAACTTCTGGATGAATACTACCATCTGTCTCAATATCTAAGACTAATTGTTCATAATCAGTCTTTTGTTCAACCCTAGTATTTTCAACGCTATATTTTACGTTTTTGATAGGAGTGAAAATTGAATCGATAGCGATATAATCCGTAGCTTGATCCATTACCTTATTATCCTCAGAAGAAACATATCCCCTGCCCTTCTCGATAGTCAATTCTATCTCAAAATTTACTGATTCATCCATATGACAAATCAACAACTCAGGGTTTAAGATCTCATAAGCTGTAGTGAATTTATTAATGTCACCTGCCTTGAATTCCTTAATATTCTTAAGAGAAATATTGATCTTGTTGTCAGCAACATCCGCTATCTTCTTAAATCTCACCATTTTCAGGTTTAAGATAACTTCAGACACATCCTCAACAACACCTTCCACTGAAGAAAACTCATGCAATACACCAGGAATTTTGATCCCTGTTATAGCATAACCTTCAAGTGAAGACAACAAAATTCTTCTTAAGGCATTACCTACAGTAACACCATATCCTTTTTCTAACGGTTTAAATGTAAAAAGCCCGTGAAAATCATCTGCTTTTTCCATTGCAACCTTTTCAGGCATTTGGAATGCTAAAATGGACATATTATAAAATTTCTTTAAATTAACTTATTATTTTGAGTACAACTCGACAATCAGTTGCTCATTAATATTCTCCGGAATATCTTCTCTCTGTGGCGTATTAACAAATTTCCCAGACATTGAAGACTTATCAAATTCTAACCAAGAATATTTTGATACTGTATTTGATGAAAGACTGTCAGTAACTGCTTCAAGAGACTTTGACTTCTCTCTAACGCCAATCACATCTCCTTCTTTCACTTGGTATGATGGAATATTTAAAATCTCACCATTAACCAAAACATGTTTATGACCTACCAACTGTCTTGCTGCTCTTCTGGTAGGAGCAATTCCTAACCTAAACACAACGTTATCCAATCTGCTCTCCAATAACTGAAGCAAAACCTCGCCAGTAATACCTTTCTTTCTTGAAGCCTTGTCGAATAAATTAGCAAATTGTCTTTCTAATACACCGTATGTATATTTAGCTTTTTGCTTCTCCATAAGCTGAACAGCATATTCCGACTGTTTTCTACGTCTTCCTCTGCCATGTTGGCCTGGAGGATAAGCTTTCTTGGATAATGCTTTACTTGCACCAAAAATAGGTTCGTTAAACCTTCTTGCAATTTTGGATTTTGGTCCTTTATATCTTGCCATTTTCTTTAATTACTTAAGCGATGAATTAAACCCTACGTCTTTTAGGTGGACGACATCCATTATGAGGTAATGGAGTAACATCCTTGATCATCGTTACTTCAATACCTGTATTTTGTATAGTCCTAATAGCAGAATCTCTACCTGCTCCAGGTCCTTTAACGTAAACCTCTACTTTTCTAAGGCCTAAATCATAGGCAGTTTGTGCAGCATTTTGAGCTGCAACTTGGCCAGCATACGGAGTGTTCTTTTTAGAACCTTTGAACCCCATTTTTCCGGCAGACGCCCAGGAAATAACTTGACCTGTAGAGTTTGTCAATGAAATAATGATGTTATTGAATGAAGCCCTGATATGTGCTTGTCCAATAGCTTCAACATTAATAACTCTTTTTTTAGCTTTATCTTTTCTCTTTTGAGCCATGATCTAATGATTACTTAGTAGCTTTCTTTTTATTTGCAATAGTCTTCCTCTTTCCTTTACGGGTACGAGAGTTATTCTTTGTTCTCTGTCCTCTCAACGGAAGGCCTTTTCTGTGACGTAAACCTCTATAACATCCTATGTCCAACAATCTTTTGATGCTCATTTGCACCTCAGACTTTAAGACACCTTCAGTTTTGAAGTTCTCACTAATGGCAGTCCTAACACTGTTAGCCTCATCATCAGTCCATTCACTTACTTTTTTATCAGCATCTACGCCAGCCATTTCTAATATCTTAGCCGCTGAACTCTTACCAAGACCAAAAATATAGGTCAATGATATAACTCCCCTTTTATTATCAGGAATATCTACTCCGGAAACTCTTGCCATAATTACCCTTGTCTTTGTTTGAAACGTGGATTCTTTTTGTTGATCACATAAAGCTTACCGTTTCTACGGACAACTTTACAATCAACACTTCTCTTTTTGATTGAAGCTTTAACTTTCATAATCTTTTTATTTGTATCTGTATACTATTCTACCTTTTGTAAGATCATAAGGAGACATCTCCAATTTAACCTTATCTCCGGGAAGAATCTTAATATAATTCATTCTCATCTTACCGGAAATATGAGCTATAACCTCATGACCATTACTTAATTCTACTCTAAACATAGCGTTTGATAACGCTTCTGTTATTGTTCCATCTTGCTCTATTGAACTTTGTTTTGCCATAATTCTTGAATTAAGCTACTGCTGTTCTTTGTGATGAACTTCCTTTTACCTTACCTGATTTCATCATACCTTCATAATGACGCATCAGTAAGTAACTCTCAATCTGCTGCAGGGTATCTAAAATAACCCCGACCATAATAATCAACGATGTTCCACCAAAGAATTGAGAAAACTGAGTACCAACCCCAGCTCTTGCAACAAACGCAGGTAAAATTGCGATAAGTGCCAAATATATTGAGCCTGGTAAAGTAATCTTCGTTAAAATATTATCTATAAAGTCAGATGTCTCTTTTCCTGGCTTAATGCCTGGAACAAAACCACCATTTCTTTTCATATCATCCGCAATTTGACTCGGATTAATAGTTATCGCTGTATACAAAAATGTAAAAACAATAATTAAAAGTGCAAATGTAAGATTGTATTGCCAGCTTTGGAAATCAGAAAACACGGTTCCTATATATGCGGCTGTGTCGCTATCATCTGCCCAAAGGTTTGCTAACAAAGCAGGCAAAAACATTAATGATTGAGCAAAGATAATTGGCATTACTCCAGAAGCATTAACTTTTAGTGGAATATATTGACGTTGACCGCCATACACTCTTCCACCTACTACCTGTTTTGCATATTGAACAGGTATTCTTCTTGTAGCTTGGACTAGCATAACTGTTACCATCACGACAAAGAACAATGCTACGATTTCAAGAATAAAGAATAACAAACCACTCATTCCTAACGAAATAGCTTCAGCAACTATTGACCCAGGGAATCTCGATATGATTCCGATCATAATTAACATTGAAATACCATTCCCAATCCCCTTATCTGTAATCTTTTCACCCAACCACATACAAAATATTGTACCTGATGTTAGAACAATAACAGAAGTAAAAGTGAAGAAAGTTTGACTCATCATAATCGCTTCAGTTGGAATAGTTCCAGCAACATAACTAACACCTTGTACAAAAGTGATAGCAATGGTCAATACCCTCGTGATCTGAGTAATCTTCTTTCTACCAGATTCCCCTTCCTTCTGCATTTTCTGAAAGTATGGAACAGCTACTGTTAATAACTGTATCACTATACTTGCCGAAATATATGGCATGATACCTAATGCAAAAATGGATGCATTCGAGAATGCGCCACCTAAGATTGTATCTAAAAGGCCGAATATACCTTGTGCGTCACCTGATAATTTGGAAGGATCCACTCCCGGCAATACCACAAAGGAGCCTAAACGAAAAATGATTAAAAACCCAATGGTATTTAAAATCCTATCTCTAAGCTCCTCAATGGAGAAAATATTCTTTATGGTAGAAAAAAAACGATTCATATTATATTTTTGATGCAGTTCCTCCAGCTTTCTCGATTGCCTCTAACGCAGTCTTTGAAAACGCATTAGCAGTAACATTCAATTTAGCTTTTAAGGTTCCGTTTCCTAAAATTTTAACCAAGTCATTTTTAGCAACAAGTCCTTTGCTCTTCAACAAATCTAAATCAATAGTATCAACACTATATTTCTCTTGTAAGATCTGAAGATCACTTAAGTTTATCGCCTTATAGCTTACTCTATTGAAGTTATTGAAACCAAATTTAGGAACTCTTCTTTGCAATGGCATCTGACCACCTTCAAAACCTTGTTTTGAAGAGTATCCACTTCTAGATTTCGCACCCTTATGACCTCTACCTGCAGTACCGGCAGCACCAGAACCCTGACCTCTACCAATACGCTTTCTATTTTTAATAGAACCTTCTGCTGGTTTTAATGTATGTAATTTCATCTTATCCTTCAGTTACATTAACTAAGTGAGCTACCTTTTTCAACATACCTTCAATCTGAGGTGTTGAATCTTTAGTCACAGTTTTATTAATTCTTCCTAAACCCAAAGCCTCTATCGTCAGCTTTTGATTTTTAGGTCTACCTATTACACTTCTGGTTTGTGTTACCTTAATTTTCTTCGCCATTGTAATTACCCGTTAAATACGTTAGAAAGTGCAATTCCTCTATCTTTAGCTACCGTAAATGGATCTCTCAATTTAAGTAGTGCATCGAAAGTAGCTTTCACTACGTTATGCGGATTCGAAGAGCCTTTAGACTTAGCTAATACGTTATGAACACCAGCACTTTCAAATACAGCACGCATTGCACCTCCAGCAATTACTCCAGTACCTGGAGAGGCTGGTTTAACCAACACAAATCCACCACTGTATTTGCCAATTTGCTCATGAGGAACAGTACCTTTTAAGATTGGAACTTTCACCAAATTCTTCTTAGCATCATCAATTCCTTTAGTAATAGCATCGGTCACTTCATTAGCTTTACCTAAGCCATAACCAACAACACCATTACCATCTCCTACAACTACGATTGCAGAGAAGCTAAATCTTCTACCTCCTTTTACCACTTTAGCAACCCTTTTAATGGCTACTACTTTCTCCTTCAGTTCGATTTCGCTTGCTCTTACAGATTTTATATTACTCTGAGACATATTTTTAGAATTTTAAGCCACCTTTACGAGCACCGTCAGCCAATGCTTTTACTCTACCATGAAATCTGTAACCACCTCTATCAAATACAATTGATTCAATGCCTGCATCTTTTGCTCTTTGGGCAAGTGTTTCACCTACTTTTGAAGCCGTATCGATATCAGCATTACTTTTAGCACCAAGTTCAAGTGAATTTGCAGCAACTAAAGTATGACCTTTCAAATCATCGATTACTTGTGCATAAATGGCACGGTTACTTTTAAATACCGACAAACGAGGTGTTCCAGTAGTTCCAGATATCTTTCTACGAATACCTAATTTGATTCGAGCTCGTCTATTTTGTTTACTAATAGCCATTTTAAATATTATTTAGCGGCAGTTTTACCTGCTTTACGTCTAACTTGTTCACCAACAAACCTAATTCCTTTACCTTTGTAAGGTTCTACAGTACGTAGGGACTTAATTTTAGCGGCTACTTGTCCAATTAATTGTTTGTCATAACTCTCTAAAGTTACCACAGGATTTTGACCTTTTACAGTTTCAGCAGTAGCTTTAACTTCATCTGGCAACCCTAATAATATGCTGTGAGAATACCCTACGTTCAACTCTAATACATTACCCTGTACGGTCGCTTTGTAACCAACACCTACAAGTTCCAATTGCTTTTTAAAGCCTTCTGAAACACCAGTAACCATATTATTCAACAAAGCTCTGTACAAACCGTGCATTGCTTTATGTCTTTTTGACTCCGTAGCTCGTTCAAGTGCTATTACTCCGTCAGTATTTTTAACAGAAATAGCAGGATCTACTTGCTGTGTTAGAGTACCCTTTGAACCCTTTACCGTCACTAAATTATCTTTAGCAATTTCAAGTGTTACATCTTGAGGTAGATTTATAAGACTTTTACCTATTCGTGACATTTCTATTCTTTAATATACGTAGCACAATACTTCACCACCAACTTTCAGCGATCTTGCCTCTTTGTCAGTAATAACTCCTTTCGATGTCGACATAATCGCAACACCTAAACCATTTAACACCCTTGGTAGATTTTCAGAATCAGAGTACTTTCTCAACCCTGGTTTTGAAACTCTCTCCAAATTGGTTATAGCTGGAGTTTTTGTTTCAGGATCATATTTCAAAGCAATTTTAATATTACCTTGCCCGTTATTCTCCTCAAATTTATAATTCAGGATATAACCTTTTTCATGAAGCACCTTGGTCATACTCTTTTTCAAGTTTGATGCCGGTACTTCTACGATTCGGTGATTTGCTTTTATAGCATTACGAACCCTTGTAAGAAAATCAGCTATTGGATCAGTTACCATCTCTTAATTAATTATAATTTCTACTTGCTCTGCCGAAACAGGCGTGCAAAGTTAAGAAATTAATTTGTTTATAAAAATAAAATTTTAAAAATCACCAACTTGCTTTGGTCACACCTGGTATCTTCCCTTGTGAAGCCATTTCACGGAACGTTACCCTTGATATCCCAAATTTACGCATATACCCTTTTGGACGACCTGTAAGTTTACATCTGTTGTGCAATCTTACTGGAGATGCATTTTTTGGCAATTTATCTAAAGCCTCATAGTCGCCATTAGCTTTTAGCTCAGCTCTTTTGGCTGCAAATTTAGCGACAAGTCTTTCTCTCTTCTTTTCTCTGGCAATTACTGCTTTTCTAGCCATAATTATTGATTGTTTTTACTTGCAAATGGAGTTCCGAAAGCTTTCAACAATTCATAGCTTTCTTCATCCGTATTGGCAGTGGTTACAAATGTTATATCCATACCTGAAATAGTAGAAACTTTGTCAATACTAATTTCTGGAAAAATAATCTGTTCTTTAACACCAAGAGTATAATTTCCTCTTCCGTCAAAACCTTTGTCTTTTACACCCTGGAAATCACGTACACGAGGCAATGATACAGACAATAATCTATCCAAAAACTCGTACATTTTTTCGCCTCTAAGCGTTACTTTAGCTCCGATCGGCATCCCTTCTCTTAACTTAAAGTTAGAGATTGAATTTTTAGCATATGTCGGTACTGCTTTTTGACCAGTTATCATAGTCAATTCTTCGACACCAGTATCTACTAGCTTCTTATCCGCAGTTGCTGCTCCGATTCCTTTATTGATTACTATTTTAGTAAGTTTAGGAACTTCCATAGCAGAGCTATATTGAAACTTCTCTTTCAAAGCGGGAATTATTTCACCCAGATATAATTCTTTTAATCTTGGATTAGCCATTTTTGATTACCTCCCCCGTTTTTTTTGAATATCTTTGTAATTTACCGTTTTCGTCTAGCTTACGTCCGCTTCTAGTAGCATCACCTGTAGCTGGATCAACCAACATCAAATTACTGATGTGGATAGGCGCTTCAATCTTATCAATACCACCTTGAGGACTATTAGCAGAAGGTTTGTTATGTTTAGTAACAATATTTGCACCTTCAACGATAGCTCTTTCTTTTTCACCTAGCATTTCTAACACTTTTCCAGTTTTACCTTTAGCGTTACCGGCTATAACTTTTACAGTGTCGCCTTTGCGTATGTGAAATTTCCTTTGTTTATTTTTTCTCCTCTCCATAATATTATAATACTTCAGGTGCTAAAGAAACAATTTTCATGAATTGCTTTTCACGCAACTCTCTTGCAACAGGGCCAAAGATACGAGTACCTCTTGGCTCATCATTAGGATTCAATAATACAGCAGCATTATCTTCGAAGCGAATATATGAACCATCTTTTCTTCTCACCTCTTTCTTAGTCCGTACAATCACGGCTCTAGAAACAGTACCTTTTTTCAAATTACTTGAAGAAAGAGCAGACTTTACAGTTACAATCACTTTATCACCAATGGAGGCATACCTTCTTTTGGTACCACCCAATACACGGATACACAATACCTCTTTGGCACCACTATTATCCGCTACACTTAATCTTGATTCTTGTTGTATCATGGTTATTTAGCTCTTTCTACGATTTCTACTAATCTCCATTTTTTATTCTTGCTCAACGGCCGTGTTTCTTGTATTTTGACAGTATCGCCAATCGTACAATCATTAGCCTCATCATGAGCCATGAATTTGGTGTTTTTCTTTACGAATTTACCATACATAGGGTGTTTAACCTTTCTTTCTACAGAAACGGTAATGGACTTATCCATTTTGTTACTTACAACTAACCCTACTCTTTCCTTTCTAAGGTTTCTTTCCATCTTAGCAATTATTTAGCAAGTACTTTACTTCTTAGTTCAGTCTGCAAACGAGCAATATTCTTACGAGTATCTCTTATCTGCATAGGATTCTCTATAGGAGAGATCGCATGTGCAAACTTCAACTTATGAAGCTTTTGTCCTTCAACTTTAATATTCTCATTGAGCTCGTCAATGGATAATTTCTTTATATCAGCGTTTTTCATATTACAATAGGGTTTTCTGCATAGTCCCTTCTTACTGAAAATTTGGTTTTAACCGGCAATTTTTGTGCTGCCAATCTTAAAGCTTCTTTAGCTAAATCCATCGGTACACCACCAGCTTCAAACATAATGGTTCCTGGTTTAACGGTGGCTACCCAATATTCTGGCGCCCCTTTACCTTTACCCATACGAACCTCTGCAGGTTTCTTCGTTATAGGTTTGTCTGGGAAAATCCTAATCCAAACCTGACCTTGCCTCTTCATCGCCCTAGTCATGGCAATCCTTGCGGCCTCTATTTGTCTACTGGTAATCCAACCCGGCTCCAGTGACTTCAAAGCAAAACTACCGAAAGCTATTCTATGCCCTCTTTGAGCAATACCTTTTACTCTTCCCTTTTGCTTTTTCCTAAATTTTGTTCTCTTTGGCTGTAACATTTCTCAAATATTTTTAAACCAAGAAAGCGATTACTTACGCTTTCTTTTAGGACGTTCACTTCTTCTATTATTAGCCGGGCCACCACCTTTTCCAGGAGTACCTGCCCCAACATTCAGCGACAAGTCTCTCTTGCCGAAAACCTCTCCTTTGAAAACCCATACTTTTACACCAATAGTTCCATATATTGTATGTGCATGAGTTGTTTCATAGTCGATATCCGCCCTTAAAGTATGCAAAGGAATTCTTCCTTCTTTGTACATTTCGGTACGTGCCATTTCAGCACCGCCTAAACGACCTGAAACTTTAACTTTTATCCCTTGAGCACCTACCCTCATTGCTGAAGCAATTGCTTGCTTCATTGCTCTCCTGTAGGAAATTCTTGCTTTTAACTGCTGACCAATAGATTCACCAATTAATTTAGCATCTAACTCCGGACGCTTGATCTCAAAAATATTTATCTGAACATCTTTGCCAGTTAATTTTTTAAGCTCTTCTTTTAACTTATCTACTTCACTACCACCTTTTCCGATTACAACACCTGGCCTAGCAGTATGAACTGTTAAAGTGATTCTTTTTAAAGTTCTTTCGATAACAATCTTAGAGATTCCTCCTTTAGGAATACGAGCTAATATATATTCTCTTATCTTTTGATCTTCGATTAGTTTGTCAGAAAAAGACAAGCCTTTTCCTCCGTACCAGTTGGATTCCCAACCACGAACAATTCCTAAACGAAAACCTATTGGATTAACTTTCTGTCCCATTGTTATTTATTTTCAGCGTTATCAGATTCAGCCAATACCGCTTTGTCCGCAGCACTGTCAACAATCAAAGTTACATGGTTTGATCTTTTTCTAATTCTATGAGCTCTACCTTGAGGGGCAGGTCTTAATCTTTTCAAAACCCTACCACCATCAACTTGAACAGACTTTACAAATAAATCCGCATCTTCAAGATCAAGTTCAGGATTTGCTTGTTGCCAGTTGGCAATTGCAGAAAGCAATAATTTCTCAATTCTAGCAGCACCATGCTTAGATTCAAACTTTAAAATGTTCAAAGCACGATTCACTTTTTCTCCTCTGATAAGATCCACTACCATCCTCATTTTTCTAGGAGAAGTAGGTACGTTATTTAATTTAGCTATTGCTTCCATTATCTCTTACCTTTATCTTTTTTGTTTATATGACCCCTGAAATTTCTGGTCGGTGAAAATTCACCTAGTTTATGTCCTACCATGTTTTCAGTTACATATACTGGAATAAACTTATTCCCGTTATGTACTGCAAAAGTATGACCAACAAAATCAGGAGAAATCATAGATCTTCTTGACCAAGTTTTGATAACCGATTTCTTACCGGAGTCATTCATGTTATCAACTTTCTTCTCAAGACGAAAGTCGATATAAGGTCCTTTTTTTAATGATCTAGCCATCTATTATTTCTTTTTACCGATAATTAATTTATTGGAATATTTCTTAGGCGTTCTGGTTTTTAAACCTTTAGCCAATAAACCTTTTCTTGATCGTGGGTGACCGCCTGAGGCTCTACCCTCACCACCACCCATCGGGTGATCAACTGGGTTCATAACAACTGCTCTTGTTCTAGGTCTTCTTCCCAACCACCGTTTACGACCAGCCTTACCTAATTTCACAATCATGTGATCCGCATTTGACACAGTTCCCACTGTGGCCATGCATGTAGCTAAAACCAATCTCATCTCACCAGAAGGCAATTTCAAAGTCGCATATTTACCATCTCTGGCCAACAATTGAG
This sequence comes from uncultured Marivirga sp., assembly GCF_963974845.1. Taxonomy (NCBI): domain Bacteria; kingdom Pseudomonadati; phylum Bacteroidota; class Cytophagia; order Cytophagales; family Marivirgaceae; genus Marivirga; species uncultured Marivirga sp. The sequence goes on along the minus strand of NZ_CAXBEQ010000001.1, from coordinate 314,995 downwards.
CATAAGAACCTGCACTTCTTGACATAGCACCACCTGCACCAGGCTTAATTTCAATATTATGGATAATGGTACCCAAAGGTATATCCGATAATGGTAATGCATTTCCCACTTCTGGTGCTATGCCTTTACCTGAAACAATGCTATCTCCTACTTTCAACCCATTGGGAGCCAAGATGTATCTTTTCTCTCCATCAGCATAATGCAACAATGCAATAAAAGCTGTTCTTCCTGGATCATACTCTAAAGTAGCTACTTTAGCAGGAATGTTAAACTTATTCCTTTTAAAGTCAACAATCCTCAAACTCTGCTTATGCCCACCACCTAAGTAGCGCATAGTCATCCGTCCTGAATTGTTTCTTCCACCTGATTTTTTACTTGGAGCCAACAATGACTTTTCGGGAGCCACCTTGCTAAGCTCGGTATAAACCGGTGCTAACCTATATCTTTGTCCAGCTGTAACTGGTCTTAATTTTTTAACTGCCATTTTTCAGATCATTAAATTTCGCTGTAGAAATCGATTACCTCTCCTTCTGCTACAGTTACAATTGCTTTTTTGAAACTAGGCTTTCTTCCAGTAAGAATCCTAGACTTAGTGTAACGAGATTTCTGCTTTCCCAAATATTTCATGGTATTTATACTCTCTACATTTACACCGTAAGTTTTTTCAACCTCAGCTTTAATTTGGATTTTGTTTGCATTGATATCTACAACAAATCCATATTTACCTTTTTCGTTGAGGGCTGAGACTTTTTCCGTTACTAATGGTTTAACTAAAACGCTCATATCTTTTACTTAAATAAGTTTTCAATTTTCTCTAAAGAACCTTCAACGAAAAGCAACTGATCAGCATGAAGTACATCATACGTATTTAATGAATCAACTGTAGTTACTTGCGTATTCTTAATATTTCTTCCAGACAAAACAATGTTTTTATCTACCTCCGGAAGAACCAAAAGTGTCTTTTTATTATCCAAAGACAATTTGTTCAGCATTTCCGTATAGTTCTTAGTTTTCACTTCATTAAAAGTGAATCCCTCTAATACAGAAATCATCTGATCCTTTGCTTTATAAGTTAAAGCCGATTTTCTAGCAACTGCTTTTAACTTTTTATTTAATTTGAAGCTGTAGTCTTTTGGTCTTGGTCCGAATACTCTACCACCACCTTTAAAGATCGGTGACTTAATACTACCAGCACGTGCAGTACCAGTACCTTTTTGCTTTTTGATTTTCCTAGTTGACCCAGAAATTTCCGCTCTCTCTTTAGATTTATGCGTTCCTTGTCTCGCATTAGCCATTTTCTGTTTCACATCTAAATAAATAGCGTGATCATTTGGCTCTATATCAAAGATGGCATCCGATAAAGAAACTTTTCTTCCGGTGTCTTCGCCTGTATGTTTTAAAATTGAAAGCTCCATCTTTATTTCTCTATTATTACAAATGAATTTTTAGCACCTGGTATTGACCCACTTACTAATAGTAAGTTCTTCTCAGGGATAATCTTCAACACCTTTAAGTTGGTGTTCTTAACTCTCTCCCCACCTGTTCTACCAGCCATACGCATACCCGGAAATACTCTTGCCGGATAAGAAGCACCACCGATCGAACCCGGTGCTCTTTGTCTATTATGTTGACCGTGAGTCGCTTGACCAACCCCACCGAAACCATGACGTTTTACAACACCTTGGAATCCTTTACCTTTGGAAGAACCTGCAACATCAACAAAATCACCTTCTTCAAAAACATCGCTGATGGTCACTGTCTGACCTAAACTATAGTTATCCACGAAAGTGTCGTAACCTTCGTATTCACGAAACTCAGCTAGTTTCTTCTTAGGCGTTGTTTGAGCATTTTTAAAATGCCCCTGCAATGCTTTTGGTGTATTCTTCTCCTTGCGCTCGTCATAGCCCAATTGAATAGCAGAATAACCATCGGTCTCCTCTTTTTTTACTTGTGTAACCACACAAGGACCAGCCTCTATCACCGTGCATGCGACATTTCGTCCATCGACACCGTAGATACTAGTCATTCCGATTTTTTTTCCTATTATTCCAGACATTATTAAGTTTGATTAACAACCTTTAAACGGGTTTTACCGTAGCTTTTCCCGAAAGGACTGCAAAGTTAGTAAAATATTATAAGCTACAAAACTTACAACACTAAAAAATACTAAATTCTAAAAAAGAAAAACCAATGATTCACAGACCATTGGTTTTCTCATTTTTAATATTGTACAATTACACCTTAATCTCTACATCAACTCCACTAGGAAGCTCAAGTTTCATTAAAGCATCAACGGTTTTCGCACTATTTGAATAAATATCAACCAATCTTTTGAAAGTACACAATTGATATTGTTCACGTGATTTTTTATTCACATGCGGTGAACGCAATACTGTAAAAATCTCTTTTTCAGTAGGCAAAGGAATAGGACCACTCACTACTGCACCTGTTGTCTTTACAGCTCTCACAATTTTCTCAGAAGACTTGTCTACTAAATTGTGATCGTATGATTTTAACTTTATTCTAATTTTTTGATTCATGATTCCTAATTATTTAACAGTCTCCCCTTTTGATTTTGCAATAACTTCATCCGCAATATTTCGAGGAACTGGGTCATAGTGTGAAAAAGTTAAGGATGCAGTCGCTCTACCAGAACTAATGGTTCTTAAGTCAGTAACATATCCAAATAATTCAGACAATGGAACGTCAGCTCTAATTACCTGAGCAGCACCTTTAGGATCCATCCCTTTCATCAAACCTCTTCTTTTATTTAAATCGCCTGTAACAGGGCCAGTGTATTCTTCTGGAGTAAGAACTTCCACCTTCATCACAGGCTCTAACAATTGAGGTCCTGCCTTCTTAGCTGCTTCTTTAAAACCAATTCTTGCTGCCAACTCAAAAGATAAAGCATCTGAATCGACATCATGGAAACTACCATGATATAATTCAACTTTCATTGCCTCAATAGGATATCCAGCTAAAGGACCATTTGACATTGCCTCAGTAAATCCTTTTTGAATTGCCGGAATAAATTCCTTAGGAATTACACCGCCAGTGATTTTATTATCGAATTGCAAACCAGGTTGAATTTCACCTTTTTCATCTGGTTCAGCAGGAGACAATTTAAATACGATATCAGCAAACTTACCTTTACCACCTGATTGCTTCTTATAAACCTCTTTGTGATCTACTAAGCTCGATATAGCTTCTTTGTAAGCAACCTGAGGAGCACCTTGATTAATATCAACTTTAAATTCTCTTTTCAAACGATCCATGATGATATCCAAGTGCAACTCTCCCATTCCTCTTAGGATTGTCTGACCAGTTTCTTCATCTGTATTTACCAATAAAGTTGGATCTTCCTCTACCAATTTTGCAATCGCCATACCCATTTTATCCACATCGGCTTGAGTCTTAGGTTCGATAGCATAACCGATAACTGGCTCAGGGAATGTCATTGATTCAAGAACAATTTTATGTTTCTCGTTACAAAGCGTATCACCTGTCTTAATATCTTTAAACCCTACAACTGCAGCAATATCACCAGCATGAAGCGTATCAATTTGGTTTTGTTTGTTTGCGTGCATTTGGAAGATTCTTGAAATTCTTTCTTTCTTATTAGTTCTTGTGTTAAACACATAAGAACCAGAATCTAATGTTCCAGAATAAGACCTAACAAAGCATAAGCGTCCAACAAATGGATCCGTAGCAATCTTAAATGCTAGAGCTGCGAAAGGATCTTCAGAAGTCGGTTTTCTACTTGTTTTCTCATCTGTATCAGGATTTGTCCCAACAATATTATCTCTATCTAATGGAGAAGGTAATAATTCCATTACATAGTTCAATAAAGTTTGAACTCCTTTATTTTTGAATGCTGAACCGCATAACATCGGAACAAAAGCTAAATCTAAAGTAGCAGCTCTTAAAGCAGCGATTACTTCATCTCTAGTAATAGATTCAGGATCTTCAAAGTATTTCTCCATTAAAGACTCATCATACTCTGCAACAGATTCTAATAAGTGCTCGCGATATTCGCTCACCTCATCTTGCATATCTGCAGGTATTTCTATCTCTTCCCATGTCATCCCTTGATCTTCATCATTCCAAACAAAGGCTTTCATTTCAACTAAATCAACAACACCTTTAAAATTACCCTCTGCACCGATAGGTAATTGTAAAGGAACTGACTTAGTACCTAACATTTCCTTAACTTGCTTACACACGTTTAAGAAGTCTGCTCCGTCTCGGTCCATTTTATTAACAAAACCAAGCCTAGAAACATTATAATTGTCAGCCAGTCTCCAGTTAGTTTCAGATTGAGGTTCAACACCATCAACCGCACTAAACAAGAAAACTAAACCATCCAAAACTCTTAATGATCTGTTTACTTCTACAGTAAAATCAACGTGACCTGGAGTATCAATAATATTAATATGATACTCTTCGTCTTTGTAAGGCCAGAAAACAGTTGTCGCGGCAGAAGTAATTGTAATCCCTCTTTCTTGCTCCTGTTCCATCCAGTCCATAGTGGCCGCACCATCATGAACCTCTCCTAATTTGTGACTTACACCAGTATAGTATAAAATCCTTTCTGTAGTAGTAGTTTTTCCGGCATCGATATGAGCTGCGATACCTATATTACGTGTTAGTCTGAGATCTCTTGCCATTATAATTAGCTTTTAAAATCTAAAATGAGAAAATGCTTTATTTGCTTCAGCCATTCTGTGCGTATCATCCTTCTTTTTGATAGCAGCTCCTTCACCTTTGGAAGCAGCGATGACTTCACCGGCTAAACGTTCGGTCATGGTTTTTTCACCTCTTTTTCGTGCGAAAGTGATCATCCATTTGATTCCCAATGAAATCTTTCTTTCAGGACGAACCTCAAGAGGCACTTGAAATGTTGCTCCACCAACCCTTCTACTTTTCACTTCAACAGCAGGAGAAATATTGGATAAAGCTTTTTTCCAAACTTCCAATCCGTTCTCTTTTGTTTTTTCTTCTACCATACTTAATGCATCATAGAAAATGCTGTAAGCAATACTTTTCTTTCCATCCACCATAAGGTAGTTCACAAACTTTGTTACCAAAGTATCCCCAAACTTAGGATCTGGAAGAATATATCGTTTTTTTGGTTTTGCTTTCCTCATCTTATTTTATTTCTTAGGTCTTTTTGCTCCGTATTTTGATCTTCTTTGAGTACGTCCGTTTACACCGGCAGTATCCAATGCTCCCCTGATGATGTGATATCTCACACCGGGTAAATCTTTAACTCTTCCACCCCTAATCAACACTATTGAGTGTTCTTGTAGGTTGTGACCTTCACCAGGGATGTACGCATTCACTTCTTTTTGATTGGTTAACCTAACCCTAGCCACTTTTCTCATTGCTGAGTTTGGCTTTTTAGGAGTGGTGGTATAAACACGAGTACATACACCCCTTCTTTGTGGGCAAGAATCCAAAGCAGGAGATTTTGACTTTGAAGTCAATTTCTTTCTACCCTTTTTAACTAATTGTTGTATAGTAGGCATTTATTATAACTTTATCTTCTATTACTACTTGAGATTTTTAGGACTGCAAAGGTAGAAAATCAGATGCATTATCCAAACACATCTGATTAAATATTTTCACAATCCTCTAATTTATAAGGAATAAGCTTAAGCTTCTCCAACATTTGACCCAAAATTCATTGGGAATTTCGGAGATTCCTCTGATTGTTTAATAGGTCCGAAATTTTTCTCGTACTTATTGATATTATCCTTTAATGCATTGAGCAACCTTTTTGCATGTTCTGGAGTAACTACAACTCTAGACTTAACTTTTGCTTTTGGTACTCCTGGCATTAAGCGAATAAAATCAATTACAAATTCACTATTAGAGTGCGCCACCATCGCCAAATTAGCATAAACTCCTTCAGCTACATCTTCAGGAAGCTCAATATTAATTTGATTCTGCTGTTTCTTATTTCCTTTTTGTTCCTCCATTTTATATGTTGGATTTATTTGAAAGAGAAAGACTGAATTAAGCTTCAGTCTTTTCTTCTGTTACTTTACTTTCTTTCATGCTATCAAGTTCCTCTTGTGAACCGACAATCATTTCTGTCCAATCTTTCAAACCAGTACCTGCAGGGATTAGATGTCCTACAATTACATTCTCTTTAAGACCTAACAAATGATCAGCTTTACCTCTAATCGAAGCCTCACTTAAAACTTTTGTAGTTTCCTGGAATGATGCCGCTGAAATAAAGCTTTCAGTACCTAAAGATGCTTGGGTTATTCCTTGCAAGTTTGGCTTAGAAACTGCAGGTTCTGCATCTCTGGTTTTTACCAATTTCAAGTCTTTTCTTTTCAGCGTAGAATTTTCATCTCTGAGTTTTCTAGCTGAAATAATTTGACCTGGCTTTAAGTTTGGCGAATCACCTGCTTCAGTCACCACTTTCATGTCTAAAATCCTATCGTTCTCTTCTCTGAAAACAAAGCGATCAACAACTTGATTTGGTAGGAAAGTAGTATCTCCTGATTCTAGTACTTGAACCTTTTGCATCATTTGTCTAACAATTACTTCAATGTGCTTATCGTTAATTTTCACACCTTGTAATCGGTAAACTTCCTGAATCTCATTTACAATATATTCCTGAACTGCAGTTGGACCTTTAATAGACAAGATATCAGAAGGAGTAGTTGCACCATCAGACAATGCATATCCTGCTTTAACAAAGTCATTATCTTGAACTAAGATATGCTTAGAAAGAGAAACTAAATATCTTTTCTTAACACCGTCTTTCGATTCAATGAATATTTCTCTATTTCCTCTTTTGATACCTCCAAAAGTCACTACTCCGTCAATCTCAGATACTACCGCGGGGTTTGAAGGATTCCTTGCTTCAAAAAGCTCAGTTACCCTTGGAAGCCCCCCTGTAATATCCTTAGACTTACTTGTCGATCTTGGTATTTTAGCCAAAATCTGTCCTGGTTTTATTTTTGCACCTTCATCAACTGACAAGTGAGCTCCAACTGGGATATTGTAAGTTTTTGGGTCCTGACCTTTAGTATTAACTATAACTGCAGGGTTTTTAGTTTTATCTTTTGTATCAATAATAACTTTTTCCCTGTGGCCAGTTTGTTCATCAGATTCCTCTTTATAAGTAATTCCTTCTTCTATGCTTTCAAATTCTGTTACACCTTCGAATTCAGAAAGAATTACCGCATTATATGGATCCCAGAAACAAAGTTCCTGATCTTTTTCTACTTTCTCTCCTTCTTTAACTTTAAGAGTAGCACTGTAAGGAACATGATTACTCATTAAAACCTTTTTGCTCTTAGGATCGATGATCTTAATTTCGCCAGACCTACCCATAACAACAGTTCTTGATTCACCTTCATCGTCAGTAGATTGAATTGCTCTTAAGTCTTCGAACTCTACAACACCAGCAGTTTTGGCTTTAATTGTAGCTTCTACAGCAATGTTAGATGCAGTACCCCCAACGTGGAAGGTTCTTAATGTTAACTGAGTACCTGGTTCACCAATAGATTGGGCTGCAATAACACCAACTGAGTCACCTTTTTGTGCAATTTTAGAAGTAGTTAGGTTTCTTCCATAACACTTGCTACAAACCCCTTGTTGAGTTTCACAAGTTAAAACAGATCTAATTTCAACTTCCTCAATTATTGCCTCGTCAATCTTATCGCAAATATCATCAGTGATAGTTTCACCAGATTCTACAATTAGCTCCTCAGTTTGTGGATGGTAAACATCATGCACACTTACTCGACCTAATATTCTTTCTGCTAAAGATTCAACAATTTCGTCATTATCTTTTAATGCCGAAACTGTAAGACCTCTAAGTGTTCCGCAATCTACTTCATTTACAACCACATCCTGAGCAACATCAACAAGTCTTCTTGTTAAGTAACCAGCATCAGCTGTTTTCAATGCAGTATCTGCAAGACCTTTTCTAGCACCGTGGGTTGAAATAAAGTACTCAATTACATCTAGCCCCTCACGGAAGTTAGATAGAATTGGGTTTTCAATAATACCACCAACAGAACCGGCAAGATTTTTTTGTGGCTTAGCCATCAAACCTCTCATACCACCCAACTGACGGATTTGCTCTCTTGATCCACGAGCACCAGAGTGCATCATCATATAGATAGAGTTAAACCCTTGATTATCTTCCTCTAATTGTTGCATTAGAGTATTAGTCAATTGAGAGTTAATTCTAGTCCAAATATCAATTACTTGATTGTATCGCTCATTATCAGTAATAAGACCCATTAAGTAGTTATTCCAAACTGCGTCAACTTCTTCTTTGGCTTGTTCAACTAAAGTGTCTTTTACTTCTGGAACCATAATATCACCAAGTCCCATTGAAAGACCACCTTTGTAGGCACTTTGGAATCCTAATTCTTTAATGTCGTCCAAGAATTTCGCAGTTTTAGCTGAACCTGCTAATTTATAAACATGAGCGATAATACCCTGTAGGTTTTTCTTAGTCAATAATTGATCAATATAACCAACTTCAGCAGGCACACTTTCATTGAAAATAACTCTACCAGCAACTGTTTCTATTATCTTAGTTTCAAGCTCACCATCAGCATTACGAACTTTAGTTCTTAATTTAATATTGGCATGTTTCGAAACTTTTTGTTCATTGATAGCAATGATAACTTCTTCTGCACTATAGAATACTTTTCCTTCACCTAGTACAGGCTCCTCCTTCGTAGATTTTCTACCTTTGGATACATAATATAAACCTAGAACCATATCCTGAGAAGGAACAGTAATAGGAGCCCCGTTTGCTGGGTTCAAAATATTATGTGAAGAAAGCATTAAAGTAGAAGCTTCCAAGATTGCTTCATGTCCTAATGGTACATGAACAGCCATCTGGTCACCATCAAAATCGGCATTAAATGCTGTACATGCTAACGGGTGTAATTGGATTGCTTTTCCTTCAATTAATTTAGGCTGAAATGCCTGGATACCTAACCTGTGAAGAGTTGGTGCTCTGTTCAATAGGACAGGATGTCCTTTCATCACGTTCTCCAAGATATCCCAAACCACAGGATCCTTTCTGTCAACAATCTTTTTGGCTGATTTAACAGTTTTGACAATACCCCTTTCAATTAATTTACGGATAATGAATGGCTTAAATAGCTCTGCAGCCATATTTTTAGGTAAACCACATTCATGCATTTTCAATTCAGGTCCTACCACAATAACAGAACGACCTGAATAATCTACCCTTTTACCTAGCAAGTTTTGACGGAATCTACCCTGCTTACCTTTCAGCATATCAGAAAGAGATTTCAAGGCTCTGTTTCCATCAGATCTTACTGCATTTACTTTTCTAGAATTATCGAACAATGAATCAACCGCTTCTTGTAGCATCCTTTTTTCATTCCTAAGGATTACTTCAGGAGCTTTGATATCGATCAATCTTTTAAGACGATTATTTCTGATAATTACTCTCCTGTATAAATCATTTAAATCAGAAGTAGCAAATCTACCACCATCTAATGGAACCAAAGGTCTCAATTCTGGTGGAATAACAGGTACCATTCTGATGATCATCCATTCAGGACGGTTTTCAATTCTTGTTCTAGCATCACGGAAAGCTTCAACTACTCTCAATCTTTTTAAAGCTTCTGCTTTTCTTTGCTGAGAAGTATCAGTAGCTGCTTGATGTCTTAATTCGTAAGAAAGTTCATCCAACTGGATTCTGTTCAATAACATATCCAATGATTCCGCACCCATTTTGGCAATGAATTTGTTAGGATCGTCATCGTCTAACTTCTGATTTTCTGCAGGAAGCTTGTCTAAAATATCTAAATACTCATCTTCCGTCAAGAAATCCATGTGCGCAATTCCATCCTCTTCCTTTACACCAGGCTGTATAACAACATACCTTTCGTAATAAATAATTTGGTCAAGCTTTTTGGTCGGTAAACCTAATAAATAACCAATTTTGTTAGGTAAAGATTTGAAATACCAGATATGAGCAACAGGCACAACCAATTCGATGTGACCCATTCTTTCTCTACGTACTTTTTTCTCAGTTACTTCAACACCACATCTATCACAGATAATGCCTTTGTATCTGATTCTTTTATATTTCCCACAATGACATTCCCAGTCTTTAACCGGACCGAATATTCTTTCACAGAACAAACCACCCATTTCCGGCTTATAAGTTCTGTAATTGATAGTTTCTGGCTGTGTGACTTCACCGTGTGAGCTTTCCAAAATAGATTCTGGAGAAGCTAAACTAATGGTGATTTTAGAGAAGTCAGTGTTAATCTTTTTATTTTTTTTGAACGCCATAATAAATGTATCTAAATGGGGTCAGTAACAACCCCGATAAAACAATTGAAATTAGTCTAAAGTGATTTCTAACGCTAAACCTCTTAACTCATGAACCAATACATTGAAAGATTCAGGAATGTTTGGTTTACCCATATTTTCACCTTTAACAATAGCTTCATAGGCTTTAGCTCTCCCAATCACATCATCAGATTTGATTGTTAGAATCTCTTGAAGAACATGAGAAGCACCAAATGCCTCTAATGCCCAAACCTCCATCTCACCGAAACGCTGACCACCAAATTGTGCTTTACCACCCAATGGCTGTTGTGTAATCAATGAGTATGGTCCGATAGAACGAGCATGCATCTTATCATCAATTAAGTGACCTAATTTCAGCATGTAAATAACTCCAACAGTAACCTTTTGATCAAATCTGTCACCTGTTAGGCCATCATATAAATGAGTTCTACCAAATTCCGGAAGACCTGCCTCAGCTAATTCAGCAGAAACCTCATCCGAAGATGCACCATCAAAAATAGGTGTAGCATATTTTCTGCCTAATTTAAGTCCTGCCCAACCAAGAACAGTCTCATAAATCTGACCAATGTTCATCCTTGAAGGTACACCTAATGGGTTCAATACAATATCAACCGGTGTTCCGTCTTCCAAGAATGGCATATCTTCGTCACGAACAATTTTGGCTACAACACCTTTGTTTCCGTGACGACCAGCCATTTTATCACCTACTTTCAATTTACGTTTTTTAGCAACATAAACTTTAGCAAGCTGAACTATACCTGCCGGTAATTCATCTCCTACCTCTATAGTAAACCTTTCTCTTTTGAACTTACCAGCTATTTCGTTTCTTCTCTTGTTGTAATTTCTTACTAAATCAACGATAAGCTTATTTGTATTGTCATCATTAGTCCAATTATCAAGGATTAAGTCAGAAATCAAATTCACCTCTTCTGGTACATTGTAGTTACTTTCATCTCTGTAAATATTCTTCTCAGGGAATAAGTTCTTTTCAATGTTAGTTTTAGAGAACTTAACACCTTTGCTCATTATCTCATCACCAAACTTATGTTTGATACCTTGACAAGTCTTTCCTTCAAGCAAAGTAGCTAACTTCTCAATTTTCAGATTTCTTAATTTCAATAACTGGCGGCTATATTCCTTAGCAAGAACAACTACCTCTTTCTTAGCATCAGCTCTCCCGTCTTTATCTTTTTTGTGTCTAGCAAATAACTTAGTATCGATAACAACACCTCTTAAGGAAGGAGATGCTTTCATTGATGCATCTTTGACGTCACCGGCTTTGTCACCAAAGATTGCTCTTAAAAGCTTTTCTTCAGGAGTTGGATCCGTTTCACCTTTAGGTGTTATTTTACCAATTAAAATATCTCCTTCTTTGATTTCAGTACCTGTTCTGATGATTCCATTTTCATCGAGGTTTTTAACTGCCTCTTCACTGACATTTGGAATTTCAGAAGTAAGTTCTTCTTCACCTCGCTTAGTATCTCTAACTTCTAATTCAAATTCTTCGATATGAATTGAAGTAAATATATCTTCTCGTACTACTCTTTCGGAAATTACAATTGCATCCTCAAAGTTGTAACCTTGCCATGGCATAAATGCCACCTTCATATTACGTCCAATGGCCAATTCTCCTTTTTCAGTAGCATAACCATCACAAAGGATTTGTCCTTTGGTAACTCTGTCTCCTTTATAAACTATTGATCTAAGATTGATAGTAGTATTTTGGTTTGTTCTCCTGAATTTGATTAAATCATAAACTCTCTCATCATCTTCAAAAGAAACCAATTGCTCCTCATCGTTCATATCATACTTGATCACGATCTTCGTTGCATCAACAAAAGTAACAACTCCGTCTTTTTCTGCTACTATCATAGATCTAGAGTCACTGGCAACTCTTCCTTCAAGACCCGTACCAACGATTGGCGCTTCTGGTCTTAATAATGGAACTGCTTGACGCTGCATGTTTGAACCCATCAAAGCTCTGTTTGCATCATCATGCTCCAAGAAAGGAATCATAGATGCTGCAACTGATACAATTTGGTTAGGCGCTATATCCATGTACGAAAGCTCTTTCGGCTCTAGAACAGGGAAATCACCTTCAAATCTAGCTTTAACTCTATCATTCAGATATTTTCCTCCATCATCAATTGGTGCATTAGCCTGTGCAATGTTGTGATCATCTTCCTCTTCAGCTGTAAGGTATAGTACATTACCACTCATATCCACTTTACCGCCTTCAACTTTTCTGTAAGGCGTTTCAATGAAGCCCATGCTATTTACTTTGGCATGAACACAAAGAGATGAAATCAATCCAATATTGGGACCTTCTGGTGTTTCAATGGTACAAAGCCTGCCGTAGTGAGTATAATGAACATCACGAACCTCAAATCCTGCACGCTCCCTAGAAAGACCACCAGGCCCTAAAGCTGACATTCTTCTTTTGTGTGTAACCTCTGATAATGGATTCGTTTGATCCATGAACTGAGATAATTGGTTGGTTCCAAAGAAAGAATTAATAACAGAAGATAAAGTCCTAGCGTTGATCAAATCAACAGGCTTGAAGTCTTCATTATCTCTAACGTTCATTCTTTCTCTAATAGTTCTAGCCATTCTAGCTAAACCAACTCCAAACTGAGCGTACAATTGTTCCCCTACTGTTCTAACTCTTCTATTACTAAGGTGATCAATATCATCAACAATTGCTTTAGAATTAATCAATCCGATTAAGTATTTCACAATATGGATAATATCCACTTTCGTCAATACTTTAGTTTCAGCATCAATATCTAATCCTAATTTTTTATTGATTCTATATCTCCCAACCTCACCTAAGTCATATCTTTTCTCAGAAAAGAAAAGATTTTGTATAATTTCTCTTGCTGTTGCTTCATCAGGAGCCTCAGTATTACGCAGTTGACGATAAATCTGTTCAACCGCTTCTTTCTCTGAGTTAGAGTTGTCCTTTTGAAGTGTATTATAAACAATGCTGTAGTCAGTAATATTCACATCAGTTCTATGAAGAATGATGGATTTAACCCCTGCATCTATAATCAATTCTATATCTTCTTCCTCAATAACGGAATCCCTTTCTAGCAAGACCTCGTTTCTGTCAATAGATACTACTTCCCCAGTATCTTCGTCTACGAAATCTTCCGTCCAAGTTTTTAGAACCCTTGCTGCCAATTTACGGCCAATCACCTTTTTAAGCGCAGCTTTAGTACCATCCACTTCTTCAGAAAGATTAAAAAGATCTAGGATATCCTTATCAGAACCGTACCCAATAGCACGTAATAAAGTAGTAACTGGGAATTTTTTCTTTCTGTCGATATATGCGTACATGACATTATTAACGTCAGTCGCAAATTCTATCCAAGATCCTTTAAAAGGTATAATTCTTGCAGAATATAATTTGGTTCCGTTTGTATGTTTACTTTGGGCAAAGAAAACACCTGGTGACCTGTGCAACTGAGATACAATTACACGTTCAGCACCATTAATGATAAATGAGCCCTTTTCGGTCATGTATGGGATATTACCCAAAAACACCTCTTGCTCAATTGTTTCAAAGTCTTCATTATCCTCATCATTGCAAATCAACCGAAGTTTTGCTTTCAAAGGAACAGAATAAGTTAATCCTCTATCAATACATCCATCAATATCATATTTTGGTGGATCAACAAGATAGTCAACAAATTCCAAAACAAAATTCTCTCTAGAATCTGAGATTGGAAAGTTTTCTTGAAATACTTTAAAAATTCCTTCTTCAGCTCTTTTTTCAGCGGGAGTTTCCAATTGGAAAAAATCCTGGAAAGATTGGAGTTGAACATCAAGGAAATCAGGATAATCAATTACTGTTTTAATAGACGAGAAATTGATTCTTTCAGATTGATTTATATTAGCCAAGGCTCTGAATATTTAAAGTTATTGTAAATCTATAATGTGCATTTTATGCACTATCCTGTTTCATAAATTAGTACAAACAGGAAAAGACCTGACCACGAAAATGCATTAACATCATCGGGGACCAGGCCTAATTTCTTGGGCAGAAATCAGTTAATCCTTTCAGGATCAACTTATTACTTCAATTCAACTTCTGCTCCAGCTTCTTCAAGTTGCTTTTTAAGCGCCTCTGCTTCGTCTTTAGCTACTCCTTCTTTTACTGCTTTTGGAGCACCGTCAACTAATTCTTTTGCTTCTTTCAAGCCTAAACCTGTCAATTCTTTAACAGCTTTAACTACTTGTAATTTAGCAGCACCAGCAGAAGTTAATACAACATCAAAAGATGTTTTTTCTTCCGCTGCATCTCCACCGCCAGCACCACCAGCTGCCATAACAGGCGCTGCTGCCGCAGCAGGTTCGATACCGTGTGTTTCTTTAAGGTAATCAGCAAGTTCATTAACTTCTTTTACTGTTAATTCTACTAATTGATCTCCAATTGCTTTGATATCAGCCATGATTGTGTTATTTAAATTTTAATGATTTTGTTCTAGTAATTTGTTAATTATTGTGCTCTTTCTTCAAGCGCTTTTACTAATCCTGATACTTTGTGACCACCACTCTGAAGCGCAGAAATAACATTTTTGGCAGGAGACTGTAGTAAACCTACAATATCGCCAATCATTTCTGTCTTAGACTTCAATTCGCTAAGTGGAGTTAAGTGCTCTGCACCAACATATATATCAGTATCTATAGCAGCAGCTTTGAATAAAGGCCTTTCTGTGTCGTTTTTCTTATGAAATTCTTTAATCGCCTTGGCAGGTGCATTACCTACTTCAGGAGAAAAAAGTATCCCTGAGAAACCTTTTAATGATTTAAACATTGCAGAATAATCTTCTTCCTGCTTCTCCAATGCTTTTTGTATCAAGGAATTCTTAACTACTTTGTATTCCAAACCTTTTTCGAAACATAGTTGACGAAAAGCATTGGTTTGTGCAACACTCATCCCTGAACCATCAGCCAGATAAAAGTGCGGAAATTCCGTAAATTTTTCTGTAAGTTCCTCTATAAGTTGTCCTTTTTCTTTTCTATTCATATTAAATTCCAGCTATAGAGTTTTTATCAATTGAGATTCCCTTGCTCATCGTAGATGACATGGTCATACTCATGAAATACGTACCTTTAGATGAAGCTGGTTTCAGCTTCGCTAAAGTTTGAATTAATTCGTTAGCGTTTTCAGTAATTTTCTCTTGCGAGAAGGAAGCTTTACCGATACTAGCATGAATAATCCCGAACTTGTCCACTTTAAAATCGATTTTACCCGACTTTACCTCTTGAACCGCCTTTCCAACATCAAGCGTAACAGTTCCTGATTTTGGATTCGGCATCAGACCTCTTGGTCCTAGCACCTTACCTAACCTACCTACTTTTGCCATAACAGTAGGCATAGTTACGATAATATCAATATCTGTCCAACCACCTTCAATCTTCTTGATATAGTCGTCTAACCCTACATAATCAGCTCCAGCATCTTTAGCTTCCTGCTCTTTATCAGGAGTAACTAAAGCCAATACTTTCACATCTTTACCTGTACCATGAGGAAGTGCAACAACACCCCTAACCATTTGGTCGGCTTTACGAGGATCTACACCCAATCTTATATCAAGGTCAACAGAAGCATCAAACTTGGTTGTTGTAATTTCTTTCACAAGCGCTGAAGCCTCACTTAAAGCATAAGCTTTTGTAGAGTCTAACTTCTCTGCTGCAATTTTTTGATTTTTAGTAAGCTTTGCCATTTTCCTTTATTTTAAGAATTCCAAGGAGCTTTTCCTGTAACTTTTATACCCATACTTCTTGCAGTACCTGCAACTTGTCGCATGGCTGATTCGATTTTAAAAGCATTCAAATCAGACATTTTGGTCTCAGCAATTTCTTTCACCTGATCCCAAGTCACAGAACCAACCTTATTTCGGTTAGGCTCAGCAGAACCTTTCTTCTTCTTAGAAGCATCCAATAAAAGTACCGGGGCTGGTGGTGTTTTAATCACAAAGTCAAAAGATTTGTCTTTGTAAATTGTGATTACAACCGGCAATACTTGCCCAGCCTTTTCTTGAGTTCTTCCATTAAATTGCTTACAGAACTCCATTATGTTAAGTCCTTTACTACCTAATGCAGGACCAACGGGAGGTGACGGATTTGCAGCTCCCCCTTTAATCTGTAATTTCAGATATCCACTTATTTCCTTAGCCATCTTGCTATTCTGTTTTTTCTACTTGCATGTAATTTAATTCCACAGGAGTATTTCTTCCGAAGATCTTAACCATTACGTTAAGTTTCTTTCTTTCTTCAAAAACCTCCTCAACGGATCCGGTAAACCCACTGAAAGGACCATCCATCACTTTCACTGATTCCCCTACTATATAAGGAGTACTCAGCTTCTCATCCATCTCTTCAGTTTCATCCACTTTTCCTAATATACGGTTCACTTCATTTTGTCGTAAAGGAACCGGCTCTTTCTCATCACCTTGTCCTCCCAAGAATCCGATCACCCCCGGAATACTTGTGATGACGTGATGCGCTTCTCCATGAGAAATATCAGCCGATACAAAAACATAACCAGGAAAAAAATTCTTTTCCCTAACTCGTTTTTTACCGTTCCTCATTTCGTAAACCTTTTCAGTAGGGATAAGAATCTGAGGAATAAAATCTTCTATTTTTTGTCGAGCAATCTCATTTTCAAGATAAGTTTTAATCTTCTTCTCTTGTCCACTTATTACCCGTAAAACATACCATTTAAATTCTGACATTATCTCAATATATCTTAAATGCTAAAATGCATTATAAAACCACTCCATCGCATTATCAAATGCCAAATCTATAACACCAATTAATAGGGCAAAAATCAAAGCTCCAACTAATACCAGAATAGAACTATTCTGTAGCTTGCTGTAAGGCGGCCAAGTCACTTTATATCGCATTTCTGACCACGATTCTTTTAAGAATAAACTTAGTTTTTGCATCTCTTTAATGTGTTAAAATTGCACGGGTGGAGGGACTCGAACCCCCAGCCAATGGTTTTGGAGACCACTACTCTACCAATTGAGCTACACCCGTATTACCAATGCAACTCAAAATGGTCTGCAAAGGTAGATAAAAGTTTTATAAGAAACAAATGCGCTCCCAATTTTTCGAGAGCGCATCGTTTAATTTATTTTATATATCTTAAATATTAGTCTAAGATTTCAGTTACCTGTCCGGCACCTACTGTTCTACCACCTTCACGGATAGCGAAACGTAAACCCTTTTCGCAAGCTACTTTGTTAATCAAGTTAACTTCGATAGTTACGTTATCACCCGGCATAACCATCTCCACGTTTTCAGGAAGTTTGATTTCGCCAGTAACATCAGTTGTTCTCAAGTAGAACTGTGGACGATATTTGTTAAAGAATGGAGTGTGACGTCCACCTTCATCTTTAGAAAGAACATAAACCTCAGCTTTAAAATGAGCATGTGGGTTTACAGAACCTGGCTTACAAATAATCATACCTCTTTTGATTTGAGCTTTTTCAATACCTCTTAACAAAAGACCTACGTTATCACCAGCTTCACCTCTATCTAATATTTTACGGAACATCTCAACACCAGTAACAGTTGATTTAAGACCTTCAGCTCCCATACCGATCAAGTCAACAGGATCGCCAGAGTTTATAACACCTCTTTCGATTCTACCTGTTGCAACAGTACCACGACCAGTAATAGAGAATACATCCTCAACTGGCATTAAGAAATCTTTGTCAGTTAATCTTTCTGGTAATGGAATATAGTCATCAACAGCTTGCATTAACTCGTCAATTTTCTCAACCCACTCTGCTTCACCGTTAAGTGCACCAAGAGCAGAACCAGAAACTACAGGTAAATCATCACCTGGGAAGTCGTAGAAAGAAAGTAATTCTCTTACTTCCATTTCAACTAATTCTAATAACTCCTCATCGTCTACTAAATCTACTTTGTTTAAGAAAGCAACAACAGCAGGAACACCTACCTGACGAGCTAAAAGGATGTGCTCACGAGTTTGTGGCATTGGACCATCAGTAGCGGCAACCACTAAGATAGCACCATCCATTTGTGCAGCACCAGTAACCATGTTTTTCACGTAATCCGCGTGACCTGGACAGTCAACGTGCGCATAGTGACGGTTAGCAGTTGCATACTCAACGTGTGAAGAGTTAATTGTAATACCCCTTTCTTTTTCTTCAGGAGCATTATCGATAGATGAGAAGTCTCTCATCTCTGCAAATCCTTTATCAGACAATACTTTACAGATTGCAGCAGTTAATGTAGTTTTACCATGATCCACGTGTCCGATAGTACCGATATTCACGTGTGGTTTCGAACGGTCAAAGGTTTCTTTAGCCATATTTGAAAAATCCTCAGTTTAGTTAAAATTTATAATATATTTATTCAATAACACTGATTGAGCCAACGAGGGGATTTGAACCCCCGACCTCTTCCTTACCAAGGAAGCACTCTACCCCTGAGCTACATCGGCTTGAAATCATTCAGTGCCCTTACAGGCACATCCTAACAAAGGCAGTGACGTTTCCGTTCTGCCTTAATTTACACCGAAATGCCTATTGTATTATAGAGCGGGAGACGAGGCTCGAACCCGCGACCTGCAGCTTGGAAGGCTGCCGCTCTACCAACTGAGCTACTCCCGCTTGTTTAACGAAAATCAATCTTAAAAAATACAGATATCATTTCAATCAAATTGTAATCCTTTGCCAAAGCTTCGGATTACAAAGTGGGGGAAACAGGATTCGAACCTGTGAAGTCGAAAGACAACGGATTTACAGTCCGTCCCAGTTGGCCGCTTTGGTATTCCCCCAATGGTTTCAATAAGCATTTCCTAAATCCTTTTCGTTTTAGGAAGTGCAAAATTATATGGATTTTATATTTTATCAAACTTTACTGACAAAAAAGATTGTTTTTTTTCAAACATAAATTAAATGCTATTGCTATCCTCTGTTTATCAGACTTTTATAACATAAAATAAATAGAAATTATTTTTTAAATTCTTTCCGAGAATGATAACAGGGTTTAGTACGATGAATTTTAAAACATTGAGAAAGATGTAAAGCAAAAAAAATCAGTTATTCACTGCTAAAATTAAAATGAAATGTGTAAAATTTAATATGTGTTCCTATCTTCGTGTCAAATTTTAGTTATGTACGAAATAAAATTCAGTCAGTCAGAAAAAGAATATAAGCTGTCAACCAAAGATGGTGATATTTTTATAGACGATTCTAAAGTCGATTGGGATTTAAGTAAAACTGATGATCAATCCTTCCATATCATTTATCATAATCAAACATTTAATGCTCACCTGGTAGAAATTGACTATGAGAGCAAAACTTTTAAATTGCAATTAAATGGTAAAATCATTGAATTGGAATTGAAAGATAAAATGGATTTACTTCTAGAAGAAATGGGGATAAGTGATTTGGATCAAAACCAAATGAACCATGTAAAGGCACCCATGCCTGGACTTATCATAGACATCATGGTGTCTCCGGGTGATGAGGTAAAAAAGGGTGACCCATTGTTGATATTGGAGGCAATGAAGATGGAGAACGTTATTAAGGCAGCTGGTGACGGTATAATAACCGACATCAAGGCGCAGAAAGGCGATAGTGTGGAGAAAAATCAGTTGATCATTCAATTTTAATTATTTGAGTACAATTGAGTAATTGCATTGATTTTAGATATAATTAGTATAGACTTTTAAAGGGACAGCAACAATTTAGCTTATGAAATTCAAACGCATTCTATTGAAACTAAGTGGTGAGGCACTTATGGGTGATGAAGGTTACGGCATTGACTCAAAACGTTTAGCTCAATATGCAACAGAAATTAAAAAAATTCACGATCAGGGAATTGAAGTAGCAATAGTGATTGGGGGTGGAAATATTTTTAGAGGAATTCAAGCAGAAGCTGCAGGAATCGATAGAGTACAAGGAGATTACATGGGAATGCTTGCAACTGTTATTAATGGGATGGCAGTTCAGGGCGTTTTAGAAAATCATGGGATGTTCACGCGTTTAATGTCCGGAATCAATATGGAACAAGTTTGTGAGCCTTTTATTAGGAGGAGAGCTATCCGCCATCTTGAGAAAGGCCGTGTAGTAATTTTTGGTGCTGGAATCGGAAATCCATATTTCACTACTGATTCTACAGCCAGTTTAAGAGCTATTGAAATCGAAGCTGATGTTGTATTAAAAGGAACTAGAGTAGATGGTGTTTATACTGCTGATCCTGAAAAGGATGCAGATGCTACGCGATATTCCAACATTACTTTCCAAGAAGTGTATGAAAAAGGACTGAACGTAATGGATATGACAGCATTTACCCTTTGCCAAGAAAACAATTTGCCTATTATTGTATTTGACATGAATAAAGAGGGTAACTTATATGACCTCATTAACGGAAAAAATGTAGGCACCTTAATAAACTCTCAAAATTAAAAACCAATGGAAGAAATAGATTTAATATTGGACGAAACGAAGGAGCTGATGGAGAAAGCCATTCAGCATACAAAAAGCAATTTACAAAAAATAAGAGCTGGGAAGTCCTCCCCTGCCATGCTTGATGGTCTAATGGTAGATTACTATAATAATGACACTCCTATTAGCCAAGTTGCATCTATCAGTACGCCAGATGCACGATCCATTATTATTAAGCCATGGGAGAAAAACATCATTGGAGAAATAGAAAGGGCCATTATCAATAGCGATTTAGGATTCACTCCTCAAAATGATGGTGAAATTGTTAGAATAAACATCCCACCACTTACAGAGGAAAGAAGGATTGCCTTATCGAAGCAAGCCAAAAATGAGGCTGAAGATGGGAAAATATCTATTCGTAATGCAAGAAAAGATGCTAATGATCAACTTAAGCAACTTCAAAAAGAAGGTACATCTGAGGATGACGTCAAAAGAGGAGAAGATAAGGTTCAAACATTAACCAACGATTACACTAAAAAGATTGATGATATCCTCGAGCATAAGGAAAAAGAAATCATGACGGTATAACGTCACTAAATCAAAAAAGAAAGCTGTTTTAAAGGAATTTAGGAAGTCGGGATAGAAATAGTCTATTTTGACTTCTCTTTTAAAATAGCTTTTTTTGTTTCAACCTACTTTATTTGCGGTAGTTTATAAAGTTTTTCCAATTGCTTTTTCATGATCTTTTCAGGTGTTAACTTCACAATACTTTTTAACAGAAGCTTTCCCGCTCTGCTATGTGCCATTTTTCCAAATCGCCAGGAGTTATTTACCACATAATCCACTTTGTCACGCCTTACTTTTTCAAATTGCTCAAAAAGCTGAGGTGTAGCCGAATATTTTGAAAACAACTCAGCTATTGTGTAGGCGTCTTCAATCCCCTGTCCAGCTCCTTGCCCCATATTGGGAGTGGTAGCATGTGCTGCATCTCCCAATAAACAAATATTTTGGGAATGCCATCGATCTAATCTTTTCAAATCCAGTAAATCTCCTCTAATTATTTTCTGCTCTTCTGTTTCCGTGATGATCTGATTCACTATTGGATGAAAAGATTCAAACATCGTCTTCAATTTATCTTTGAGTTGTGGTAAATCGTCTTTTATAAAAGGTGCAGATTTAGCAACTGCAAACCAATAAACTGAGTCCTCTGAGACTTGAGAAAATCCAAACCTAACATTATTTCCCCAGGCTTCACGTCCTAAGTTTTGAAGCTGATCAGGTAGTGCCATATTTGCTATTCCCCTCCAACAAGTTTGTCCAGTGTCCCTTAAAGATGACTTGGGAAATAATTGCTTTCTGGTCTTGGAATTAATGCCATCTGCAGCTAACACAAAATCCGCAGAAACTGAAGTATCATGAAAATCAAGTTTAATGCCATCTGAATTTTGCGTGAAGGACTTTAATTCACAATCTAATTTCACTGTATTCTTAGGTAAGCTATCATATAGAATTTTATGTAATCTGGCTCTGTGTATTGAAACAATCTTATTCCCTTTTTGATCTTGAACGATATTGCCTCCCTTGCTAAATGGTCTCAACTGATTATCGGTTATATCAACTCTATCAAGTTGGACTCCACTATTCAGTAATTCTTCTTTTAAGCCCAGATGATTCAATACTTGTAGCGCATTAGGCTGAATCCAAATACCTGCACCTATTTCATTAAGCTCATCAGCTCGTTCATAAACGGTAGCTGAAAAACCTTTCTGTTTTAAGGCTAATGCGGTAGTTAGACCAGCTATTCCTCCTCCAATTATTGCGATATCCATCATATTTTGTACTTTTAGGTCAAATATACTAATTTAAAATATTTAGGTCAAGTTTACTAAAATGAAAGATACAAGAGCAAAGATACTTGAAGCAGCATTAGGTCTTTTTAATGAATATGGAATGGTGAATGTTAGTCTAAGGCAAATTGCACAAGCGCTAAGCATAAGCCAGGGGAATCTTAATTATCATTTTAAATTGAAAGAAGAAATAATAGAAACCTTATATTTTCAATTGGTATCTGAAATGGACCAGCAAATGAATGAATTAGACAGTGCAGAGAATGAACTGTCCACCTTATATCAAATGTCACTAAAGACCATGGAAAAAATGTATAAGTATAAATTTATCCTAATAGATTTTATCCATTTGATGAGGGAAAATAAAAGTATTAAATCGCATTATACAGAATTGATACAGAGGCGGAGCGAGGAATTTCAGCATATGTTTCAATCATTAGTAAAATCAAAACTTTTGAGACCGCAAGAATTTGAAAACGAATATCAAAGACTATATAAAAGGATGAATATTTTGGGCGATAGTTGGATCAATTTTCAATTGACTTTCGAACCTAATAAGGGCTTAAAACATTATTGTAATTTACTTTTTGAAATAATTTACCCCTATTTGACAAAGAATGGAAAGGAAGCATTCCGAAATATTTCTAATCTAAAATTCCAATAATTTCTTCACCTGTTCCTCCAATAATTCACCATACAATTTATCGGTAACTTCTTCACCATCAAAATTCTGTTCTATTCTAGCTAGTTTAGGTTTTAAAGCTAAAACATGCATACCCAAATAATTAAAAATATCAGTCATATGGCTTAGTGCCAAACCTGCGCCCTGCATACCGGAAGATATTCCAACCAGTGCACATTTCTTATCTCGAAAACTATTCGGATACTCCATTCCGTCAATGAAAGCTTTTAAAACTCCAGGAAAGGACCCGTTGTATTCAGGAATAATAAATACGTACTTTTCAGAAGCTCGCAGCTGATCTAAGAATTTATTAAATTTAGAATTACGACCATTATTATCATATAGAGCTGTAAAAACAAAATCCTGTGGTAAATCGGCTAAATCAACAATATTGGATTCTACCTGATGCTGTAAAAGGTGGCTTTGATAGAGATGGGCTACTTTTGAGGAAACTGAGTTTTTACGATTGGTACCTGAAATGATTGTTATCATAGTGAATAAATATCTTTAAAAACAAAAATAGGGACAATAAGTCCCTATTCCATAATTATATTAACGAGATTTGGATTATAGTGAAGAAAGATTCACCGTTAACTCAAAATCATCATAAATCATTTTATCCCCAAGTCCGTCAAAGAATGATCCTGAACCATATTTAACTTGCCATTTCGTTCTATCCAATGGAAATGACGCTTTAGCGTTCGCTTTTCCATTTTTTACTGTAACATTAGCAGGGAATGTAATTTTGTTAGTAATTCCCTTGATTGTCAAATCACCTGCAACAAAATGAGTAGCATCAGTTGCCTCGCTTTTATCAATAGAAGTGATAACAAATTTTGCCGTTGGAAATTTTTCAACACTAAAGAAATCATCAGACCTTAAATGACCCATTAATTTTCCTTTGTATTCTCCTTCTAAATCTAATACATCTATTGTCGTCATATCAATTACAAAGGAACCGCCAGTTACCTGCCCATCTTCCATTTCTAATGCTCCTTCCTTAATATTCACAGTGCCGTTGTGCTGTCCAGTTACTTTTTTTCCAACCCACGCAATTTGACTAGAGTTAGTATCTACTTTCACTTCTTTTTGTAAAAAAGTAAATGCTGCAGTAATAAATAATGCTGCCAATCCGATTGATAAAATTCTTGTTTTCATTTTCTTGTTCTTATTATTAATGTTCATACATTTAATGTTTATGTATATACCATGAATATTCAAAAAGGTTTTAATTTTTTGAAAATATTTTGAATGTAACGCTAGTTAAAACATATTGAAGCAAAATTGTTTAAATACTTATATGGTAACATTGGAACAAATAACAGAAGCTACAAGCTATATAATAAGTAAAATAGATTTCAAACCAGAAGTCGGAATAATATTAGGAACTGGTTTGGGAGCGTTGGTGGAAGACATAGATATCATACAATCCCTTTCTTACAAAGATATACCTAATTTCCCCGTCTCAACTGTGGAAACCCATAGTGGCAAATTAATTTTTGGAACATTGAGTGGTAAAAGGGTGATAGCAATGCAAGGTCGATTTCACTTTTATGAAGGATACAGTATGCAGCAGGTCATCATGCCAGTTAGAATAATGTATAATTTAGGAATCCAGCACCTCTTCATTTCCAATGCAGCAGGAGGTTTAAATAAAAATCTTGAACTAAGCGATATAATGATTATTAGAGATCACATTAATCTCTTTCCTGAAAATCCTTTAAGAGGTGCGAATTTAGATAAATTTGGTGGTCGATTTCCTGATATGTATGATGCCTATGATCCCCAACTGATTGAAATGGCTAAAGAAATAGCCAAAGAAGAAGGAATTGATATCAAAGAGGGTGTCTATGCAGGCGTGCAAGGACCAAATCTGGAAACACCTGCTGAATACAGATATTTGGACACTATAGGGGCCGATGCAGTCGGCATGAGCACCATCCCGGAAAACATTGCAGCGAGACATATCCAGATCCCTGTATTTGCAGTTTCAGTGATTACAGATTTATGTTATCCTGAAAAGCTAAAACCTGCTGCTATCCCTGAAATTATTGGGGCTGCCATCAATGCCGAACCAAAAATGACAAAGATATTTATGAAATTACTGGAAAAGATGGATTGATACCAAGGAGCAATATTAATTTAATGTTAACTTAAAATTGACAAAATTAATAATAGAAGCCAGTATTTTAGTATTTAATGTACTTATACTCATGATATAAAATATTTATTAATTATTTGTTAATACAATAAATTGTAAGATAACATTGGTCAGGTTTACTTTTGCACAAACTTTTAGGAAATGCGAAAAATAAACCTGATCTTTTTATTAACATTCTTTGTAGTCCAAAGTTCATGGGCCCAAATCGAAAAGCTTCCATATGACATCAATGGAAATACTTGGTTTGAGAATATTAAAATAGGTGGATATGTGCAAGCTAGGTACAACCGGCTACTTGAAACCAATCCCAATTTAGATTGTTCCCAATGCGATAAAAGCTGGGGAGCTGGAAATGGGATTTCCCTTAGACGTGTTCGATTAAAATTTTCAGGAAATCTTGGTCAATACGTTTACTTTTACATCCAACCAGATTTTGCTAGCAGTGGAAGTGGGACGGGCCAGCATTACGGGCAATTAAGAGATGCTTACTTTGATGTCAGTTTGGACAAAAAAAGAGAGTTCCGTTTTAGATTTGGTCAAAGCAAGATCCCCTACGGATTTGAAAACATGCAGTCAAGCCAAAACCGTTTACCATTGGACCGGAATGATGGCATGAATAGCTCTATCAAAAACGAAAGGGAACTCAGTATTCTTTTCTATTGGGCTCCTCAGGAAACTCGTCAGCTCTTCAGGGAACTGGTTGCAGAAGGATTAAAAGGCTCTGGGGATTATGGAGTTGTTGGTTTCGGAGTATTTAATGGACAAACCGGAAATTCTCCTGAATTAAACGATGCTTTGCATATTGTTGGTAGAATAAGCTATCCTATGAAGCTCGGTAATCAAATTATAGAGCCAGGCATTCAAGCTTTTACTGGACAGTATCAAATGCCACAGGGCAATTTAAGCGATGGCGTGAATGTTAGGGAAGGTCTGAATTATTTAGACCAAAGAGCAGCAGCAAGCTTTATTCTATATCCACAGCCTTTTGGAATTCAAGCTGAATACAATTGGGGAACAGGTCCTGAATTCAACAAAGAAACTAACTCTATTGAGCAAACGCAATTGGAAGGTGGATATGCAACTTTGACTTATAAATTTACTAAATTCCAGCAATTATTCTACCCATTCATGCGATACCATTACTACGATGGTGGTAAGAAATTTGAGCAGGATGCCAGAAGTTATAACGTAAGTGAGTTAGAAATTGGAATGGAATGGAGACCTGTTAGAGCCTTTGAATTGGTTGCTCACTACACCATTTCCTCTAGAAGATATGAAGATTTCATGAATCAAAATAACCTACAAACTGGAAGACTTTTGAGATTACAAGCACAAGTTAATTTCTAATAAGATCACAACATTATTACGCAGGCTCCGAATAACCATATAAGAAATGAATGGTTATGGAGTTGGGCAAAATAAGAATTGAAGTAGTGCAAGGAGATATTACTAAGCAAGATGATATTGCTTGCATTGTCAATGCGGCAAACGCAGAATTGCAAATTGGAGGCGGAGTAGCGGGAGCTATTCATACTGCTGCAGGGGAAGAATTAATCAAGGAAACTCAAAAACTAGCGCCTATCAGAACTGGGCAAGCTGTAATCACTGGTGCGCATAATCTCCCAAATCAACAAATTATACATACTCTCGGACCCGTTTACGGTTTCAACCAACCTGAAATGGGGTTTCTAACAGATTGCTACAAAAACTCCCTACATTTGGCAGAAGAAAATAACATCAATTCCATAGCATTTCCTGCGATTTCTACTGGCGCATTCGGATATCCTTTTGAAGAAGCAACAGATATTGCTTTATCAGTAATTAAGGAATTTTCGACAAAAGCTGATTCTATTAAACTTATCCGGTTTGTTCTCTTCAGCCCTTCTGATTATGAGTACTATGTCGATAAACTTAAGGATTTTAGGTTAATTTGATGAGCGACTATAGATAGCTACATATCGTCTTATCATCATTTACAAGCTTAAAAAGTGAGACTTACAGACAACTGCTTATATAAGCAAAAGACGAAATTTATATTTTAAGAAAATAACAGCCAGAACCCCATAGTATCAAGCCAACATTTTTCTTTTAAGGTAGATATTAATATCCAATAGCGCATCAACTATGTTATCGGCCATACTTTGGCGATATCCAATTATTTTTTGGTTTATGAGTTTACCTGAATCTCCGTTGAAGGCAAATCTTCCAATGGTTCTATTATTTTTTATTTCGTAAATCAATATTTCATAAATAGAGATGTCTATGCCATTGTGATATCCTGTCCCCATTTTCCAGCTAATATCTCTTCTTTCTTTAATAGTGTGGTTCAATAGGTCGACTATTGCGCTTTTACTTAAATCCATGAATTTCAATGAGTTGTTTCCAAACTCAATTTAGAAAAAATAAAACCTACTTAAAAAATAATATAGATGTATTTAGCGATTACATCCAAATAATTCACTATGATTACAAGATACACCTATACTATATTTTAGTTTGGTTGGATAAAGTAAACTTACATACTGATCAACCCATATAGTCACCAGTTTTTTGGCGACATTCTTTTGCTTTTTTATTAGAGATAACCTTCCAGAAGGGATTCCGGAAGAATAGCGCTGTTTTCACTAAAAAATTATGCATAGATCGCTCAAAACCTGAATGGTATTTAGAGGCATTCTTTGGCATTACAACATACTCATATCCAAATCTTTGAGTCACTTTGTCCATACATGGATTCCCATATAGGACATTTTGAGTATCTTGGATATAAATGCTCAATAACCTTCGTTCTTTTTTCTCGCCTTCAGGCTCTAGCTCGGGTCGCTTTTTTATTTTTTCAGTAGATTTATTACTGTAATCCACTTGCCCATAAATAGGGTGAAGTGAAAGCAAGAATAAGAAAAGGATGCATAAAGAGCAGAATTTCATATTACAAACATCAGAAAATAAATAAATAAAAAAGCCAAAAACTTTAAATTATTCTATTAAACGTCTGTTCGCCTGAAAATCGTAAAGCGTTAATTGTCTTAAATTATAATAGGCTTGCCAAAAATTCCCTAAAGAATTGATATAATCCCTTTTGGCTTGGTCCTTTTCAGTTAATGCTATTGAGAGATCTGTGATACTAATTTTCCCAATCAAATAACGGTTTTTAGCAATATTATAACGTCTTTGGGAAATATCATCAGCCTTTTGGGTAATCGCTACTTGATCTCGTAGCATCTCTAAAGTTCTAACTTGGGTATAAACTTCTTGTTCAAAATTTACTTTTTCCTGTTCCACCGTGTATTGAACCAATTGATAGTTTGCTTCAGCTGTTTTCACTCTTGATTTTTGCCGCCCCCAATCAACAATAGGAATGGTGAAGCCCAATTGGACTCTTTGTTGGTTTTCAGGAGTTTGATAAATGGCAGGTAATTGATCCGCTTGATTTGTTAATCCAAAACTACCAAAGAGGTTCATATTTAAGCCTGTTTCTCCTTGAGCCCTATCTACTTCCTTATCCGCTTCTAGCAATCTCCTCTTAAACCCAATTGCCTCTTGCCTATTGCTTAATGCTTCTTTCAATGCTACATCTGGGTCGATTTGAAATTCCGGAATATCTTCTGGAACAATCAAATTTAATTCTTCGTCATTCTTTAGACCCAGAAAAGCTTTCAATGCAAGTTGTGTAGTTTCCAAATCAAGTCTTGCTTGCGCAACTGCTTGTCTTGAATTCATTAAACTTAATTCCAATTGCAACAATTCATTTTCAGGTATTTTACCAAGTTCATATCTCCCTTGGGCAATTTTGTAGATAGTATCGTTATTTCCCAGGTTCTTTTGGGCAATTTCTAAACTCACTTGTGCACTTAATAAATTGAAAAATCTCTCCGACACATCTTTAGATATCTGTTCAAATTCCTCAACAAACTCCCTTTTAGATTCTTCGTATCTGAGCGGTTCAATTTGTTTATCCCATTTCAACTCATTGAATCGAAATAATGGTTGAGAAAAACCAATTGATAATGGATCACCCCCATACCTAAAATCATTCCTTTCGAAATCATCAAAGCGATTGACAGTTGAATTTAAAAAAACTGTACCACCAGTTAAACCAATTTGCTGTTCAAGATTTAATGATACATCAGAATTACTGTTAAATACTGAACGATACTGAGTTGATCCGTCCTCTTGAGTTATTGGGGTTACCGACCTGTTAAAGTTCGGTAGCGTACCACTAAGACTTAGCTGTGGAACAAAGTTTGATTTATACACTCTGTATTGCCAATATCGGTTTTCTTTAATTGTTTCCGCACGTCTATACGCTGGTGATTGAGTTTTGGCTATCTGAATAACATCCTTTAGCGTGTAGGTTCTTTGTGCCTCAAGCTTGAAACTTATTGATGAAAGTCCAATAAAAATAATTAAAAGGTAAAATAGCGTTTTATTCATATCTTAAAGAAGTTATTGGGTCTTGGTTTGCTGCTTTCCTTGCTGGGGCAATTCCAAAAATTAAACCTACAGTAGCTGCCACACCAAATGAAATCACGATAGATATCCCGCTTACTATGGTTGGGATTTCCGCAAAAGAAGCTACTAAATACGCGAAAATTATTCCGAGAATCACACCAATGATGCCTCCACTGATACTAATCATTACAGCTTCCAATAAAAATTGTAAAACAACATCAGATTTTTTAGCCCCTAAAGATAGTCTTAAGCCAATTTCTTTTATTCGTTCCATCACTGATGCTAGCATAATGTTCATAATTCCTATGCCGCCAACTAAAAGGGAAATTCCAGCAATGGCTCCTAAAACAATATTAAAAATGTTCTTTGTTTTCTGTTGTTGCTTTAAAAGTAATTCAGGAATTGTCACCTCAAAATCAACTTTATCATAATGCCTTCTCTTTAACATTCTAGAAATAATTTCCGCTGTGGCATTGAGATTTTCAGATTCCGTTACCTGCACTGTCAGCTTATCTATTTGATGATAATTTTGACTTGATTGATTTTGATTACTGTTGCTCCCATTTCCACTATTGGAATTAGCTTTCTTCAGCTGCGCTTGGGTAAGAGTAGCTCTATTTTTATAGTTCACTAGAACAGTTTGCACCGGAGTGTAGATATCCATATTGAAATCTCTCAAACCTAGATTATCCAAACTCTTTTGACTATAAACTCTTTCTTTCAAAACTCCAATTACCTGAAGCCAATGAGGCCCCACTTTAATCATTTTTCCGACCGGATTAGTATTGGGAAAAAACCTCGCTTTCACAGATTTCCCAATAATACAGACTCTGCTTCCTATTTTTAAATGTTCATCAATAAACATTTCTCCTTCATTTAGCTCAAAAGCCGAAAGGTTGAAGTATGCAGGTGCTACGCCTACCAACTTTGCAGACCGTCTAATTCCGTTTCGGATTACATAGGTTTCTAATATGATTTCCGGACTAATCTCCTCTATGCCGGGAATAATTTCCTTAATACTTTCAGCATCGGCTAAAGTTAATCCGGGGCTGAATTTCTTTTTTTCTTTTTTCCCGCTGCTTTGTTGCTGAAGATTCTCCTCGGTTTGCTCAACTACTGGCTCAATTACAATATTATTAACCCCTACCAATTTGATCTGATTAAGAATCTCCTGCTGAGCACCATTTCCAATCGCCAACATGGCAATTACGGCAGCAACACCGAAAATAATTCCCAATGCAGTTAAAAAAGATCTAGTTCGGTTAGCGACTACTGCTTCGAAAGCAATATTTAAATTTGCAAGTATCTTTTCCTTCATCTAAATTTCAGATGATTTTAAAAGCTTAACATCCTTCTCATCCATATCATCTGGTGCGATAAGGTAAATTTTCTCTCCTTGTTCTACTCCTTCTGTAACGATTACTTCATTGGCATTTGCTTTTCCTAATACCACTTCTTGTTTTATCGTTTCTAGACTAGATTTTTTAAATATATAGGAAATGGAATCTCCTTGATTAAAAACTGATTCTAATGGAACATAAATTGCATTAGGTACAACATCAGTAATAATTTCGTTGGCTGTACTCATGGCAGGCCTTAGTGTAGTGTCGCTTTCATTGATTTCTACTTTCACTTCGAATACTTTAGCATCCGAGTTAGGCCTTTGCTCTCCAACATTGGCAACATATATTACTTCACCGGTTAGTTTTTTATCTGGAAAGGCATCTAAGCCAATATTGACATGTTGACCTTTAGCAATTTTCCTGATATCTACTTCATTTACAAAAGTGGTTGAAATCATAGTGGACAAATCTGGCAAAGTAGCAACAGTTGGGTCAAAAGCACCAATTGAAGCACCTTCTGATTTCTTGGACCCATCATATTCACGCATATAAATGACCATCCCGTCTTCTGGAGCCATTATCCTAAATTTCTGTCTCAGCTCTACTAAAAAATCTCGTT
This sequence comes from uncultured Marivirga sp., assembly GCF_963974845.1. Classification (NCBI taxonomy): domain Bacteria; kingdom Pseudomonadati; phylum Bacteroidota; class Cytophagia; order Cytophagales; family Marivirgaceae; genus Marivirga; species uncultured Marivirga sp. The sequence continues at coordinate 283,117 of NZ_CAXBEQ010000001.1, read as the reverse complement.
CATCGCGATCTTCTGCCAGTTCAGCTGCTGCTTCTTGCATTTGTGCAACGGCTTTATCTTTCTTAAGCAAATAATTCTCTTTTGCTTGTTTAAAAGCTCTTTCTGCTTTACTAAGGTCAATTTCTGCTTGTTTTATTGTAGCAGGTGGCTCAAATTGAGACTGTTCCAAAACTAGTTTCTTTTCTTCCACAGCAAATTCAAGATTTATTAATTCATCTCTCGCTTGACGTAAGGTTAACGCTGTATCTAGTTTAGTTTGCGTGTATTGCGAAAGGCTTTGTTGATATTCATTTTCAACGTTTCTTAACCTATCAGAAAGTTCCGAAGCATCCAAACTAGCAACAAAATCTCCTTTCTGCACAACAGTTCCTTCATCTACTAATTTATCGATCTTAACATTCCAAAGTCGAGCGGCACGTAAACCAGAAGGACCTGTAATCTTAATGGCATTTTTAGCTTCTAGTTCACCAGTGGTCGTAATGGCGATCACAAATTCCCCACTTTGAACTTCGGTCATGATTTCAACAGTGTCAGTTGATCCTCCACCCCTAAAAGTGAAGAAAGCTATGATAATAATCACCAAAGCCGACAATGATATGATTAATTTTTTATTCATAATAGATGTTGTTCTAAGAAAGACATGTAACGCCTCAATTGTAAATTTATTGATTATCAATTGAATTCTAGCCACCACTTATCAATTAATATTCCCTACTAAGTAAATAGTTTTATACCAATGTATTGTTTCAAAACCGATATCTTGATGCATCAATCAATAGAATAGTTCTTGATTAGGTTCGCTTTTTTTGAAAAAACTTTAATTTTCCACAAATAACTGAACTCATAGAAGATTCCAGCATTTTATTACCTTTGCAATCCAATTAATACCCATGAAAAAAATAATCAGTTTCATATTAAGAAATGTCCCCAGAAAATACATCCAGTTAATAAGTGGAATTAGCTTGAAAATAATTGGTCTTTTTTATAGGGGCGATAATGTTTACTGCCCAATAAATGAAAAAGGCTACAGAAAATTTTTACCCTACGGCCGAGTTAATCCTAGAGAAAATGCCCTTTGTCCTGATACTCTTTCATTAGAAAGACATCGATTAATCTGGTTATATTTAAAGGAGAAAACCAATTTCTTCAATTCTAAATTAAAAGTTCTGCATGTAGCACCTGAACAGTGTTTTATGAGCCAGTTTGAAAAACTGCATGGAGAAGAGTATATAACTGCTGATATTGAATCTCCTTTGGCTAAAGTAAAAATGGATATTCACGATATCCCTTTCCCAGCCGACACGTTTGATGTGATTTTTTGTAACCATGTAATGGAGCATGTCGAGGATGATATCAAAGCTATGAGCGAATTGCACAGAGTATTAAAACCGGGTGGATGGGGCATTCTACAAATTCCATTCTTTGAACCAGTACCTGAAAAAACATTTGAAGATAACAGTATTACCGATCCTAAAGAACGAGAAAAAATCTTTGGACAGGATGACCATGTAAGACTATACGGAAAAGATTACCCTGATAGATTAAGAAAAGCCGGCTTCACAGTAACTGAAGATAATTATATAAACGAACTACCTGAGTATAGAGTCAAAAAATATGCTTTACCAAAAGGAGAAATTATATATAGGGTAAGTAAATGATATTGAAATCTAAACTATTTTAAACCTACTGGCTGTGGCTGTGCAATATATGTAAAGCATTCTTTTATAAATCCTAGGCCATAAGCAAAGAGCTGAATAAAAGAGGTCACTAAACTAAGACATGAAACTAAGAAATTTTTTGTCTTTATGAATGCATCAATTCCTATTAGTGCATAGTAAATGGTAAAAAGTGCTCCTCCTAATTGGAAAAGCTCCCTGTTCCATAAAGCAGTAGAAAGCCAAAAGACCATTCCAAGAACAAAAAACAGAGGGAATAAATGAACCAGTTTCAATTCACTTTTGTAGAACCTGAAAATATTGATTCTACCCCTACCAAAAAAGAAAAGCTGTTTATAGAACTGGCCTAGCTTTGTCCTTCTTTTATGGTAAACTTTTGCTTTGGGAATCAATCCGGTCTTAAAGCCTGCTTTTTCAATCCTGATGCTAAATTCAATATCTTCACCCATACGGGTAATATTATATCCACTAGTCTTTTCAAAAACTTCTTTTGAAATCCCCATATTGAAGCTCCTAGGCCTAAATTTCTCTAGTTGCTTTTCACCTCCTCTAATTCCTCCAGTTGTGAAAAAGGAAGTCATGGAATAACTGATGGCTTTTTGCACGATTGTAAAACTATCTAGTGCTGCATCAGGCCCACCAAATGCATCTAAGGGGTTTTCATTCAGAAAACTTTCTACAGTTTCAAAATAATCAGCTGGAATAATGCAGTCTGAATCAAATACGATATAGTAGTCTCCTGTTGCTTTTTCGAAACCAAAATTTCTGCTAAACCCTTGTCCTGAATTTTCCTTGTAGAAATACTTGACGTTTAGCTGAGAGGAAAAAGATTGACAGATCTCTTCACATTTGATAGTAGATCCATCTTCTATCACTAAAACCTCAAAGTTCTGGAGTGTCTGACGAGTTAAACTTTCCAGTAATTCATTGATCTCATCAGGTCGATTAAAAATGGGAATTATAACCGAATATAATCTCATCCTATGCCAATTTCCTCGTCTACTATATAATCAATTTTTCTAGGCGAATTCATAGTTATCATTTCTCCAATAAACCCAGCCAAGAAAAGCTGAACCCCTACAATAAGAGCCACTAAAGCTAAAAAGAATAGGGGCTGGTCAGTAATTTCCCGCACTGGTAAATGATAGTGGATCTCATAAAATTTCTTTCCGATGATATAAATTGTAACGAAAAAGCCGAATATGAACGATAGCGTTCCCAAGGCACCAAAAAAATGCATGGGACTTTTTTTGAATTTCGAAACAAAAGTAATAGATAATAAATCCAAAAATCCGTAAAGAAATCGCTCTAAGCCATATTTGGTTTCCCCATATTTTCTGGCCCTATGCTGCACTACCTTCTCCCCTATTTTCCTAAAGCCATTCCATTTGGCAATCACAGGTATATAACGATGCATTTCACCATATACCTCTATATTTTTCACAACCTTACTACGGTAGGCCTTTAATCCACAATTGAAATCATGTAGCTTAATTCCTGAAATTTTTCTCGTTACAAAATTGAAGAACTTTGAAGGAATGGTCTTGCTAATTGGGTCATGTCTTTTCTTTTTCCAACCGGAAACGATGTCAAACTTATCGTTAACAATCATATTATATAAACCTGGTATTTCATCAGGACTGTCCTGCATATCTGCATCCATGGTGATAACTACATCGCCCTCTGAAGCCTTAAAGCCTGTATGAAGTGCGGCTGATTTACCATAATTTCTAGCAAACTTTATTCCTTTTACGGGAAGCTTGTTTGTAGCTAAATCTTGAATAAGATCCCATGAGTTATCTGAACTTCCATCATCTATTAATAGCACCTCATAAGTCAACAAGGAGTGTTCAGACATCACCCGCTCAATCCAGGTGATTAATTCAGGAATCGATTCTTCCTCATTGAATACTGGTATAACTATACTCAAATTATATTTCATACTCGCTTAGGTTCACTAGTCCGCATAAATAAAGAAACCAAAGGAGTCAGAACAATTCCAATTATAACATTATTGACAGCCAAGCTTCCAATTATTCTACTATTAGATGATTCTCCAGACTTAAGGTATTCTTGATATCCCTCTTCTCCCATTTGATCAACGAGCATGTCCTTACCCGATACAATTTTCTCCGTGATCAGTTGACGATACTCATCAAAATGATTAGTGTCAAATAGAGTCCCATCTGCCCACAATACGATTGCATAAAAAGCTGCAAAGAATATTGTATAAAGAATTCCAATTGAAAATCCTTGCCAGAATCTCAAGCCATCCGGATTCGTGTCCCTGAAAATCTTCACACTGAAAAAAAGAAAAATAGCCATCAAAGGGCCGATGAATATGATGTTACTGCTGTAAATAACAGGGTTCTTATCTAAAAAAATCAGAATAAAAAACATCAATACCACAAAGAATATGGCAATTAAACTGAATCGCAAAGGGCTTTTAACTAATAAACTCATGATTAAGATTGGGTGAATTTAGAATCTAAATACTGATGCTGCTGGTGAAATACTCCGAGGACCTTAGCAGAAAATTCAGTATTCATAAATGGGGAATTATCACTTTTCGATTGGTTGCTATGTTCATCGTACCTCCAGGTTTCATTTAAAGAAAATAGAGTTAAATCTATCTCTTCACCCACTTCAATTTTACTATTAACATGTTTTAAGATCCTTTTAGGATTACTTTCTATGCAAGATATAAACGTATGGAGATCAATTTCTTTTGACAAGAATTTGTGATAAAGCGGCATAACAATTTGCGAACCCATAATCCCAAATGCTGCTAAATCAAATTCCATTTTCTTATGATCTTGATCGTATGGCTGGTGTCCTGAAACGATCACATCAATAGTACCATCATTTACTCCTTCAATTAAACCTTTAATATCTTTTTGAGTCCGTAATGGTGGTAAAACTTTATAATTGGTATCGAAAGACTCCAAATTTTCATCGTCTAAAATCAAATGGTGAATATTTACATCACAAGTAACATTCAATCCTCTTGCTTTTGCATCCCTAATTAATTCTACACTCTTAGCACTACTGACACAACTAAAATGCAATTTCCCTCCAGCATAGCGCAACAATTCCAAATCTCTTTGAATTACAATTTCTTCAGCCAAATGAGGGATTCCTTTCAAACCTAAACCTGTGCTTACTTTGCCTTCATTCATTTGCCCGAACAAAGCAAGTTTATGATCTTGAGGGAAATTTATCAACAGCCCATCGAACTTCTGCAAATATTGCAGAGATTTGACAAGAATATCACTATTCCATAGCGGTTGCGATCCATCGGTAAAAGCTGTAGCCCCGGCATGATGAACATCCAGCATTTCATTTAAATTTTCCCCATCACAATTGATGGTTACAGCAGAAGCTGGAAGAAATTGACTGACTTGAGATCTGTTATAAGATAAAATTGTTTTAATGTCGGCTTTATTTTGAATGATAGGGTTTGTATTGGGCATCAATAGAGCCGCTCCGAAGCCTCCACTTTCTAAGACTTTGGCCAAACTTTCGAAGTCTTCCCGATATTCTTCACCAGGTTCACCAGAAAAAACGCGCATATCCAACCAAGACGGTGAAGCATAAAGCTCTTTAGCTTCTATTATTTGATCCGCCTCCACTTCTCCTGAAGGATTAATGTCAGCAATTATTCCATTCTCCAACAGCAAATCAATTGTTTGATTATGCCATTGAGAAGCAGAATTGATGATTTTAACAGCTTTGATGTAGGTACGCATATCTATTTAAAAAAGCGGATAATTAAAACTTCAGCTAATAAACTCAGCAAAGCTAATACTAAGAAGTATTTCCACAAAGGAAAACCTTTTTTGGTTTCTGCTATGTAATCATCAATGGATGCAAAATCATAGCTGTCCAATATGGCTATATTATTTTGATTCTGAAATAATTCCTGCAGTTCCGGCAGAGTATAGTAGGAATTTTCACTTTCCGACTTCGGGAAATTCAAAGCTAGATTTGCAATTGTCCTCGTAGTTTTGGTGTTAATTATATCATAAAAACCACTTTTGATATCATCTTGAGGCAAAATTAATCTTAACTGATTGCCACTTATTCTTTGGTCGGGAATCAGTTCTTGCTCTTCTTGAACTAACTTAAATATATCTCCTGATTTTAAATTCGGGATATTAATTTCAATCACTTCATCATCTAAATAAAAATACTGGGCTTTATTTTCTTTTTTACCTGAAAAGGCTATTTTATATAAAATCGGGAGGAATAATCCATGTCTAGTAAAGTTGGTGTATTCTTCAGTCAATGGAACTGAAAAAGCATAAATATTATCTCCCACTCCGCTTACGGTCAAAAATGGATAAGTATTTACAAAAGAAAGAAGATCTTGACCTCCAGACCACTTCATGAACAACTTGGATTCAGGCATGCTGAGATTCCTTTCCATAGAATTGAAAATGTTTTTATAAAATGGATTGTTCACATCAGGTTTTTCTAAAACCAGAGTGTTTTGATTAGATTTATTGGTAAGCATAACCTCATTAAATCCTAGTCTGGCGAGGAAAGGGAACTGGTCAAAATTATTTTCAGGGATTACGACTAAGCTATTTCCGTTGGCAGCATAAGTCCTCAAAGCTGATGAAGCAAAATTATTCAATTCATTTCCTAAATGGACTAAAACCAAATCATATTCATCTAAGTCTTGAAAAGAAAAATTATTCAATAATTCTGTTTTCAGTTCAAAAAGCTCATCATTTTCAAATACTGTATTAATAAGCTCATGCTCCTGACTAGATGCTAAAGACAAGACTTTCAATCGCTCTTGGTTAGAAATAGTGAAATAGAAGTCATTGTCGAACTCCATTTGATCACCATCTAACGTAAGTTGAAAACTTCTTGAATTACTGTTAGCAAAACGCTCAATAGGGAAATCTAGAATTGCAATCCCATTTTCCTCCAATTCTACTTGCTGAGTTCCTATTAGCTGATTATTATTGTTGTTATTCAAAGAAACATTCACCTCTTCACTATTACCAATCGCAATTATTCTGATATTTAATTTAATCTTTTCTCCATTGGCTGCATTTGGAGCTATCCAAACCGAATCGACCATCAAATTATTAGGTTTCTGCAAGTAGGGCGGCATGAAAACATATGCCTTGCTAGAATCTTGAAAGAATGGTAAATTCTCATCGACCACAGGTTTTTGAAAATCACTTAATAACAGAAGCTTTTCAGATTTCTCGTTCTCCTCCAATATTTTTCCTAAATTAAATTGAGATTTACCTTCCTGTATGCTTATGTCACCATACGGTTCCACTGTCTGAGCAGACTGATTTAGTGCTTTAAGGTCCTGAGGATATTTTTCATATAATTGATTGACAAAACTCAAATTCTGCTCCACAATCGAATTTGTTTTCCCTTCTGCAATGTTCAAATTAGAAGGTGTACTATCTAAAACCACCAGATTTACTTCAGATTGCATGGCCTCACTTTCCCAAAATGGTTTAGCCATACTTAATACCAAGAATACTATCAATAGGATCCTGGTCAGCAAAATCAATAAGTGTTTAAGCTTTCTACTTCGCTTTTCTTCCTCATTCACAGCACTTAAGAAATAGAGGTTGCTAAACTTAAGGCTTTTATATCGTCTAAACTGAAATAAGTGAATCAGGATAGGAATTAATATTAAAAATAGGAGCCAAAAAGCATTCGGATTGGTAAAATTCATACAAGAGGCAAATTAGTGCAATAGATGAAAGTAATCAATACTTTAAGGCAATATTTAGTCCATTCATCAATAAATCGAGCTAATCCAAAAGATAATTTTAATTTTTTAGCAAAAATTGTATTAAATTATTTAAAATTGTCGGTTGTACAGCTTAATCAACTTTAATTTTTGATTAATTTGATACATGATTTTAAAACTTTACTATATGGAAATGAATTTACTCAAAAAAACTATCTTACTCTTATGTCTGATGTTAGGAATAGCATGGCAAGGTAATGCACAAAACACCAGAATTTCAGGAACTGTGTTGGATGACGATTCCAAAACACCTCTAATAGGTGTGAATGTGGTTATTAAAGGAAAAGTCTTAGGAACCACCACTGACTTTGATGGAAACTTTGATTTCAGTGTTAATCTTCCAACTCCTATCACACTTCAATTCAGTATGGTGGGTTATCAAACTGAAGAATATACCATAGATGCCAGCAACAGTTCTACAGGCATTAAAATATCAATGAAGGAAGAAACACTCATGGGTCAGGAAGTTGTGGTTTCTGCCTCAAGAGTGGAAGAAAGCATACTTCAGTCACCGGTTTCTATTGAGAAAATGGATGTACTTGCCATTCAGCAGACTCCGGCAGATAACTATTACAAATCCATAGGTTATTTAAAAGGAGTTGATGTAACCCAAAGTAGTATTAATTTCCAGATTGTAAATGCAAGGGGTTTTAACTCAACAGGTAATACTCGATTTGTTCAGCTCACCGATGGAATGGATACGCAGGCTCCTGCCTTGAATTTCCCAATAGGTAACTTGAATGGCCCCTCTGAATTGGACGTGGAAAGTGTAGAATTTATTCCAGGTGCGCAATCTGCTCTTTACGGACCTAATGCTTTTAATGGTATCATGAGAGTTACCAGTAAATCTGCTTTTGAATACCAGGGATTTAGCTTTTTCGCAAAAACAGGCGTAAACCATGTAGGCGCTGATACAGATGCTGGAGCTCCAAGCACACCTCAACCTATGTATGAGGCATCTTTCCGCTACGCAAAGTCTTTGTTTAACGATCGCTTCGCATTTAAAGTAAATGGAAGTTACATGAGAGCTGAAGACTGGTATGCAACTAACTACGATGCTGATAGAAATGCGGGCTTACAGCCTGATAACCTAGATTTTAATCCTGGTAAGGATGCACCCAACTTAATGGGTGATGAAGCAGCAGTCAATTTAGCTATTTTATCACTCTCAGATGCTTGGGGTACATTAGCAGGTCAGCTGAGCAATAACTCTCAAATTCAGAGAGATAATTTAATTAGAAAAGGAGTTCCTACCAATAGTTTCGTTCAAAATGGCTTTTTACCTAATCAATTGGTTTCAGCTTCTCCTTTTGAGGAACATCAGTTGATTGATTATGGCGCTGAGAATTATAAAGCTAACGTGGGGTTGTACTATAGACTGACAGATAATATTGAAGCTAGCTACCTTTGGAATTTTGGATATGGAACAAGTATTTATACTGGGGCTCAACGATACAGCTTACAGAATTTTGGTATTCAACAACACCGATTACAATTTGAAGGAACCAATTGGTTTGTGAGAGGATATGCTACCTTAGAGAATTCAGGTGATTCATACATCACTGAATTTTACGCTAAAAGGGTTTTAGATTTAAGTGTTGCTAACAGTCCTGTAGGCGTCTTTACGCAAGACGTTTCAGGTTGGCTCGGAACGTATGCTTACAATTATCTGGCCTCTTTATATGACCAAGGTATTGATCCCGAGAACAACTCAGTTGCAGATGTGTCACCAGCAATTCAACGGAATGCTTTTAATTATGCCAGGTCAACTACGGAGGCCTTTTTTGATGTAGATTTCGATTCAGAAGAAGGTCAAAGAATTTTGCAAGAGGCATCTGAAGGTACCGTTCCTGATGGTCCAAAGTTCAACGACCAAACTAGAATGTATCATGCAGAAGCACAGTACGATTTTAGCGACCAAATTGAATTCATGGATTTGTTGGTAGGGGCCAGTTTCCGTCAATATGACTTACGATCAAACGGTACAATTTTCCCAGACAGTCCTGAAAACCCAATCACTATTAATGAAATGGGGGGATTTGCACAAGCTTCAAAAAGAGTATTAGACGATAAATTGAAATTGATTGGATCTATTAGAGCTGATAAAAACGAGAATTTCAATGCTGTATTTAGTCCAAGACTATCTGGGGTTTTAACGTTTAATAAGACTCATAACGTTAGAGCTTCATTCCAAACTGGATTTCGAAACCCTACGACTCAGGGACAATATATAAATCTAGATATCATTTCAAGTCGTTTGTTGGGCGGCTTACCTGGAAATCTAGAGGAATATGAAATTGGTACTAATCCAAACATATACACAATTGAATCTGTAAATGGCTTTGCCGCTGATGTCTTTGCAGCCACTCCTCAAGAAAGAGCTGATCCAAACTTTATTCCTTCTGCAGCGCAACAGTTGGTAGCAATAGAGGATTTTGATCCGGTTGCACCTGAGCAAGTGCAATCTTTTGAGATTGGTTACAAAAGTGTAGTTGATAACAAATTGATGATGGATTTTGTGGGATACTTTAATAACTATAATAATTTCATCGTGCAGCAAAGGATGAGACGGGCTGGCTTAAACCCTGATGGAACACCTAATCCATTGACACTCTTAAATGGAACAGCAGATAACACATTTCAGGTTTATACCAATGCAGACGAACAAATCAGTGCCTTTGGATTTGCTGGAGAGTTGAACTATAGTTTACCAAAAAAATATACAGTTGGTGTGAACTACAATTACAATCAAATAAACACTCAAAATGCAAGTGATGATTTTGTTTTTGGTTTTAATACTCCTGAGCACAAGTTTAACGTGAAATTTGGCAATAGAAAGTTGACGGATAAATTAGGATTTAACATTGTTTACAGATGGCAATCAGAATTCTTCTGGGAATCTTCTTTTGGCGATGGAATAATTCCTGCCTTCGGAACCGCTGATGCTCAGGTTTCTTATAAATTACCGTCAAAAATGATGTTGAAAGTTGGGGGATCGAATTTATTCAATCAGTATTACGTACAAAGTTTTGGAGCACCTAGAATTGGAGGAATCTACTATGTATCTATTACATTCGATCAGTTGATGAACTAAACATTATTAATATGTAAGCATTAAAAGGTGATCAAGGAATTGGTCACCTTTTTTATTTTCAATGATTCACTGCGCATCACTCTATGGAGTCTATGCCAAGTCTGTATGACTACTACAGATATTAAAACCTGGCAAAGTCAGCAAAGGATGCTAAACAAATCTCTCAGAACTGCCAAGACGCAGAGGTACTGCAACATGAAAATCGGTTATTACGGTTGAATTCAATTCAAAAGACACTATGGCTTCAAGTAATCCGATCAATTCGAATAAGCCGTTTCATTTTCTTGCAAAAGTTCTTTGTATCTGACCATGACCATTTTGATCTAGATGATATCATATTATGCAAGGGACAAATCAATAGATTTTTTAACATTAATAATATTTCCAATTACTTTTTAGGAGACTTGCCGAATAAAAATAATATCCATGACCTGACAAAAAACAATATAAACTACAAGGAAATCTTTTTGACATTGGACTTTTTCTACATTTCATAAAAGTCCGTTAGAAGTTGGATAACATTTTCGGAAAATTTAAACATAAAAAAAGGCCATCAAATGATGGCCTTTTTAAAAATTGTAAATTAAATATTATTAGTTACCAGCAACTTGAACTTTCACTTCAATTGTGATAGTTCCATTACCATTGGTATCATCGATTTCAACAACTCTGATTAAACCTACATAAGCACCTCTATCAGCGTCAAGAGTGAATGCAACTACGCTTCCTTCTTGCAGATTTGCTGCTGAAACATTAGTATTATTTTCAGAACTAGCTGCCATTTCTAACTGACTGTTCAATAAAACCCCAGCAAAGTCAGCAGGACCTAAATCGGTTACTCTAAATCGAGTAGAATTTCTTGTACCAAACGTATTTGCAATAGATAAATCAGGATTAGTTGCCTCATAAACTGTATTTAAACCATCAGAATCAATTGAAGCTAAAGTTGCTTGGTTAGTATTACCAAAATAGTAAGCTAAATCCACAGGAGAACTCTGAACCCCTGAAGCATCTCTTGCACCAGCAAAGTTATAACGTACATTGCTGAATGCATCATAGAATCCTTCCTCGGCATTACCTTGGCCACCTAACAAAACTGTAGTGTAAGTATTAACACTTGAAACTACACCAGCAACTGCATGAACTCTACCATTTTCAGAAGTAATATCAGGAGATACAACTGGTGCACCACCTATAGCTAAAGTTTCATTTTCTTGGAATACGGTTGGAGCAACTTGAACATTTGTTTGAGCAAAAGTAGTAAGTGTGTTATCACCTTGTGCTAAACCTCCACCTATTGCTTCAGCAGATAAATCACCACCAACTACATGAGTTAAGATGATTCCGTACCATTGTTCAGCAGTAAATGTCTCTAAAGTAATTCCAGCAGTTGCAAAAACTTGATTAATCGGAGCAAAAACTGTAATATCATCTTCACCAGCTAATACTTCTGTCAATAAAGGGGCCCCTTCAGTACTTGCAGCATAAGTATCCGCTTTACCGATTGCCGCTGCTAATGTGCTGAAATCAGCACCAAGAAGTATCGTTTGCGATACTTTACCTAAGTTAGCACCAATAGTGGCGAAAATAGTTGGTGGAACTAAAATAGTTTCAACTACATGCACAACCCCATTTGTTGCAAGAATCTCATCTCCAACAAACTCTACATCAGTATCAGAACCCCCTGTAAATATATTGGCGTCCGCATTGAATGTAATAGCTTCACCTTGTAAAGTAGATAATTCCGTATCTTCAGTAAAAGACTCTCTTAATTCTACAGATGCTACAGCATGAAAACGCAAAACAGCACCGATCACTGCAGGACTAACTTGATTAAGATCGTCAACTCCAAGAGTTACTCTTAATTTCTCAAAAGCAGCGTCATTTGGAGCAAATAACGTTAAATTATTTCCACCTAAAGCACTTGCTAAATCATCATCTGCATTCACAAAAGCTTCTAATTGCGTGTGTGTTTCACTCGCAGTCACAATTTCTAATATTGAATTTTCTGCTTCTGGCTCAGGCTCAGGATCATCATCACATGCCGTGAACATAAAAGCCGACATTACTACAAAAAGCATTGCTAATAAGCTGCTAGTTGATTTTAAAAATAGATTTTTCTTCTTCATAATAGTTTTAATTTGTTTAATAGTTGTGAAAATAGGTATTTAAACCTCATTCTTAAAATATTGTTGCAATTATTTGTTATGCATAACGACTAAATTACCCAATTAATATCTTGCACACTCTCATTAGACACTACATTCAGTAAGAAAGTTGGGAAATCATAAAAATAAATTTCGATTGTAGATAAGAAGTGGTCAGAGTTAGACTTAGAACAGCTCACGAAATATTATAAATGAAAAGACTTTCACTTGCTATGATAGATTTAAACCTGTCAGGTTTCCAAAATTTACAATGGTAAACTGATTTCAATTTCTTACTTAGAATTTAAATAAATGAAACCTGACAGGTTTTGATAAAAAATGATTACTTCAAATATCTCTCTAAATAGTTAATATAGTTATTCATCAACAGTAAATAGCTTGGATAATTGTAGGCTACCCCGTGGGCACCCGGAGGAAAAATCTTTAAATCATGATCCTTTCCATTATCAACTAGGGCTTTCACTAATTGAAAAGTATTTTGAACATGGACATTTTCATCCATGGTACTATGAGCAATAAACATATGGCCAGTTAAGTTTTTAGCATAAGTAGTAGGTGCAGAATTGATATAACCTTCTTCATTATCCTCTTCTAATCCCATATATCGCTCTGCGTAAATACTATCATAAAGTCTCCAATCCGTTACAGGCGCACCTACTAAAGCCACTTTAAAAACATTTGGATGATTTAAGATAGAGAAACTACTCATGTAACCTCCATAGCTATGTCCTCTGATGGCAATTTTATCGGCCTCTACATAACCTAATTTGATCATATGATTAGCCGCCTGCGCAAAATCTTGCGCTTCAGTATGACCTAAGTTTTTATAAACAATTTTCTCAAATTCACGGCCATAACCTCCGCCCCCTCTATTGTTCACTTGGATGACTACATAACCGTTGTGAAGCAAATATTGATGCCAAGCACTTACGCTCCATTGATTATACACTGATTGCGCCCCAGGACCACCATAGACATCCAATACCATAGGATATTTTTGAGAAGCGTCAAATCCAAGTGGCTTATATATCGAAATATCAATTTTATCGCCTTCACTATTTGTAAAACTAGATAACTCAGGCATTACGAAAGCTACATTCTTTAAAGCTTCGGTCACTTCTTTATTTTCTTCCAATGCCTTTACTAATTTACCAGAAGCATTTCTTAAATCCACTTTAGTGGGCGTATTCACATTTGAATATCGGTCAATAAAAAAAGTTGCCTCAGGCGCCATATCAATATTATGACGGCCTTCCTGTTCTGTCAATTTTTTCTTCCCTTTTCCATTAAAATTGATCACATATAATTGACGTTCTAATGGGGAGTCCTCCGTTGAGCTATAATAGATTTTTTTCTTTTTACTATCTACAGCATGCACATATACAACTTCCCAATTACCAGTGGTTACCTGATTCTGTAATTTACCATCATAATTATATCGGTATAAATGAGCATAACCATCTTTATCGGAAATCCAGAAAAACTCCGTGGCATCAGAAGGGAAAAATGCGTAATGCATAATCCCGGCAAAGAAATCGAATACATCAATCCAAGCATCCGATTCTTCTTCCATGATCATATTAGCCTGTCCTGATTGGGCATCAGCCATGTACATTTTCATGTGAGTTTGAGCTCGGTTCAACTGCATAATTGCTAGTTTCCCTTCTTCAGCTGTCCAATAAATTCTTGGGATGTAGCCTTTTTCCAAAGGCACCTGCATCCACTCTTTAGATTTTTTTGAGACATTGATTACTCCAATCCGCACAGTGGGATTCGTATCTCCTACTTGTGGATATGGAACTTTTATCCATTCTTTATGAGTCCCTTGATAATCCGTCATTTGGAATACAGGTACTTCTCTTTCATCTGACTGCCAAAATGCAATGTATTCGCTATCATGAGACCATTCCCAAGCTTGAGCCAAACCAAATTCTTCCTCATAGGCCCAACCAAAACGTCCATTATAGAATCCATCTTCTGCATGATCTGTTAATTGTGTTTCCTGCTTTGAGGCCAAATCAAAAGTAAACAAATTGCCTCCTCTTTCATATCCTACCTTTTTTCCATTTGGAGATAACTCCGCTGTTTGTGCATCTTTAGCTACTAAATCCAAGGTTTTATCTTCGATGGAATAATAGTAATAATCTGATATGCCAGATCTTCTCCAAACAGGACGAAAATTCGTCTGAAACAGTAAATATTTGGAATCATCAGACCATTGAAAAGAAACGTATTGAAATGGGTCTTCAGAGCCAGGCACTTTTAGACCTTCAGTAGAAAAAATCAGTTTCTGCTCATCCTTTTTGGGATTATATGATTTAATTAATTGAGCACCATTTTCTCCCCTTTCAGTAAATGAGTAGGCCTCACCATCATCAATCCAATTTATATTGCTTGGGCCAGAATTCCCTCCAAGAGGCCTAAGCCCAGCCATAGCTTCTTGAAAGCTAGTAAATGTTTGCTTTTCCTGTGCCTGAGCTACAAAGCACCAAAGCAACAAAAGCAAGCTAAAAAACTGCGAAAATCGTTTCTGTATCATAATTATATATTCTTTGATTATAAATGCGCCTGAATTTAATAAAAAGGAATGGGAAAATAGGTATTGATGTTTAGGAGTGATTAAGTTTTAAAGTGATTCAAGAAAATCTGAAGCCGTCTCCCCCTACATTTGCTAAATTGACTGTTAACAATAAAAAGCAGATGGTTTTTTCATTAGACAAAAGACATTTTTTTAATAAATTATTGATCAAATTACATTTTTGTTTTTTGTTTTCCATCTAGTGTTAACTGGCTCACAGTTCATGTCGTTTCTTAATCACCCTCATTTTCCAATAGCCCATTTTATAATAAGCAAAAGCTAAGATAGCGGCCAAGAAATTAGAAATTGGGAAAGACCACCAAATTCCCTCAAACCCTAGAGTAGTTTTATTAGAAAGCATAAAAGCAACAGGAAAGCGGACAATCCATAAACTAAATATGGAAATTAGCATGGAGGCCTGGGTAAATCCTGCTCCATTGAAAACACCATTCAAAATTTGCTGAACTCCTAACAATCCGAAACTTGGTGCCATTATTTTGATAAATAAGGCACCATTCTTTATTACTGTGGGATCGTTTGGAATGAAGAAAGCAGTTATTGGCTCCGCAAAAATAAATAGTAATAATCCGATAGCCGTCAAGCCCCAAAAGCCAATCTTATTACTTAAATCACCAATTTTCTCGGCTCTTTTAATTTTATTGGCTCCTATATTTTGGCCTACTAAACTCGTGGTTGCAATAGCAAAGCCCAAAGCAGGCACTACAACCAAACTCAAGATCCTAGCACCCACTCCATAAGCTGCCACTACTTCACTGCCAAAACTTGTTACCAGCATAATCATAAAAGTCATTCCTGCAGCCCGGCTCGATTGATCTAAACTTGAGGGAATACCTAATTCGAAAAGCTTTTTGACCCATAAAAAATCCCATTTCATATGGATAAACTTTATTTTGATTCCCATTTTCCCCCGAAATAGAATAAATAAACCCACTACTGCAGAAATACCTTGCGTAAAAACACTAGCAATGGCAGCCCCTGCTACTCCGTTTCCTTCAATCGGCCCCCAACCAAAAATAAATAGCGGATCTAGAACCAGATTCAGTAGCACAGTTCCTAAAATGATGAACATCGGCAAATAAACATTACCAATGCCGCGCATCAAAGACTGAAAAACGAAGAACATAAATAAGAAAACGAAGCCAAAGGAGGACACTTCAAAGTAGCTGATAGAATCTCTTAAAATTTCAGGACCCGCACCCACTATTTTCATGAGCGGTTCTGCCGAAAAATAACCAACCAATGCCAATAAAATAGAAATGAAAAATATAACAATTACGGTCTGAGAAGAAGCATAGTTTACCTTAACTTGATTTTCAGCACCCTTATGTTGTGATACCATTACAGTCCCTGCCAATGTCAATCCTCCTCCTAGTGAAAGCACCAAAAATAGAATGGGGAAACTTAAACTCACAGCCGCAACTGCATTAGCACCTAATCGCCCCAACCAAAAAGTATCTATTAGTTGATAGGCAGTCTGAAGTACATTGGCCATGATGATAGGAAAAGCCAAGCTCACCAAGGAATTCAATATCTTACCTTCTGTGTATTTCCTGGATTTTGCCATCTTCAAAGATACGGTATTTCCTAATCACGAGTTTATTACCTTAAAGATTTATCGGGGGTAACCCTACACAATCGCATTAAAGTTTCCAACAATTACCTACCCAAGCAGTTATTTAAAATAAAGACTATGAGAGAATACGAGGTATTTTATAAAGATGGTACAACAGTTAATTGCAGTGCAGAAGACAGAAAAAACCTAGCAGACCAATTGTTCCATGGGAATGATGATAAATTGATAGATAAGGTAAAACTATTGAAATGGAGCACAGGAGCAATGATCTATACCCAAGATCCAGCAGAAGAGAAAATAAACTCCGAAATTACTACAGCAGATGCGAATCCCTATGGTTGGAGGAATGAAAGTGGGTTAAACCATAACCCGAACAAAAACTCCTGAAAAATTAAATAGGAACTCAATTAGTTGGCCAGAAGCTGAATTTCCCTTTGGCAAGACATAGTGCCAAAGTTAATTTTTCATAGAAGAAATGACAAAAAAGACCGTTTTGACGCCTTTGCATAAAAGCAATCAACGGCAATCTCATTAAAAATATTTCGCTTGAAAACAAAAACAGATACTTCTATTAATTTAGATTTTATAATTAGTTTTTGCAGTTGCTTTTGGTTTATTTAGATTTATGATCATCGATTCCGAATGCAATACTGTCTATTTTTCCAAAAAGCTTCAGGATAATTTTCCAGAAGAGTACCAGCACATATCGAAAGCATTGGCTCCTTTTGATTACATTAAAGTAAACCTTTTAAAAGGTACAAAAGACGAATGGGCTCGTGATTATATGCCGATCCAAACTGCAGAAAAACGGTTGGTGAAATTTCGTTACCAGCCTACTTATGAAGTAAGATCCAAATGGACAGAGCCTTCTGCTGTTTTAAAAGCCAATAAGCTAAGGGCTGACTTCTCTAAACACAACATCAATTTGGATGGAGGAAATATTGTAAAATGGAAGGATAAGGTCATCATAACTGATCGAGTGGTGACAGAAAATCACATCTATAAAAATGATCAAGAGTTGTTGTTTGAAAGAATTGCTGAAGATCTACAAACCCAAGTGATTATTGTAAAAGCTCATAAAGAAAGGGATGATATGACAGGTCATGCAGATGGGATGCTGCGATTTGTAAATGAGAATACATTGATCGGAAATCGACTAAAGGATGAATCAAAACCCATCAGGGAAAGCATAGAGAAAATGCTTGAAAAACATCACTTCAACTATATTGACCTTCCTTTTTTTGAAGATAAGTCCAGTAACCATTATTCAGCAATAGGTAACTATGTTAATTTTCTTGAAATCGCTAATATTATTCTATTTCCAATTTTTGATCATCTTGATCAAAAGAATGATGAGGCATTAAGTATTATGAAAAAAACTTTCCCTAATCGACAAATCATTCCTATCAATATTGATGCCGTTGGAAGAGATGGTGGATTGATGAATTGTATTAGTTGGTGTTTAAAACAGTAGCTTCACTTTTCCTTTGATGAATGACCCTCTCTCGATCGCCTTTCCATCACCAAGTTTTAATTAACTATTTGATATTGAGCTGAGTCAAGATCCCTAGCCCGCACTTAAGCCTAAAATCACCGCTACTCCAATTAGCACACCAAAACCAGTACCAAAACCTTTCCAAGCCTTTTTACGCTTTTTAAGCATTGAACCATCTTGGAAGCCTTTCTTATAATATTTATTGCTATAGTTCTTTTGCATCAAATGGTCAACTCTAGGAGGGATACCGCTGCTCACAATAGTAGTGGCTAATCCTACTGGGGGTAAAAGAAAAGTAGTAATTGCTGTAGCTCCTTGCAAAGATCCTGCATCATAAGATTTAAAACCATCACTCAAGCCCATAGAATAGGCATCTAAAGAATCTGACTCTGCAAGATTTATCAATTTCTCATCATTTAGCATACGGTATTCATTAAGTGAATCAATCCTACCTGAATTAAATTGAATATAACTTACATTAGAGGTCAGCACTGTATAAGTTGGCCTTTGCTCTTCTATTTTAGTATAATTTACTGCCGTTTGACTCACTTCTGTAACATTGCATTTAATTTTAGAGTCATTCTTTAATACAATTATATCTTGGGCTAAACTTTCCAGAGGCAACAAAATAAGAATAAAAAGAAATATATTTTTCATTTCACTACGTTATATCCGATTCCAAAATTAATAATTACACCTGAAATGAACGACCGGTTGTTATCCCCTTCAAAATTACTAGAAATCTCGTATCCCACTTTTGAGTTAAAATTCAATCGATCAAACTGCATGCTTGCTCCCGCTTTGGCGCTGACAACTAATCCAAAGAGTGTTCTTAAGCGATCTCTGGAATATTTTCCATCATCTTGATAGGACAGAAAAAAACTACTTTTAGTAACTTCTTCTTCTACCTTTTCTCTAACAAGACCAGCTCCAATCCCTGGTTGCGCGAATAATGTAAGTCTTTTATTCTCGAAAAAATTAAATCTAGGTATAAACTTATAGGATATGTAATTAACGTATACTGAAAGATCATAATTTCCAAATCCATCGCGATAGCGTGCAAAAGCAGTTGATTTTACATAATTGAAATCAATTCCAATAGACACTTTGTCAGATGATGGATAAAGAATTTCAAAACCAACGTAGGGAGAGGGTCCAAACTCCTTTTGTCCATCAAAATCAAGTCGATCTTTCAACAGTAAATCGCTTCTGTACAGAAAGCTAGCTTTATCAGGGTTCACTATCATAATCCCTGTCTGGAAGTTCACGTCTAATCGCGGTTCGGGAAGAAAGCTAATTTGCGCAAAACTTTGTGAAAGGAAAAGTGCCGTTAATACTATATATATGAGGATTTTTTTCATTGTAGATACACTGTAACTGATTTAGTTTGATGTCTATTCGAATATTCCATTTCAAAAATTCTAGATCTCTCTGCATCCCATTCTAAAGATATAATATCTGTCTTTCCAAAATAGTAAGACTCCCACTCTTTATTAGAGCCAAAACGATTTGAGAATTTAAACACAGAGGGAGCCTCTCCGCCAATAACGGCAAATGATAAAGTGAGAACACCATTTTGCAGACTCTGATTTCTAATCTCAACGTCACCTAAGCCTCGTTCCGCAAAATTTAGATCCTGTTGAAAGTAGGTGGAATATTCTCGATAACCGAAAAAGGAAGCCAGTACATTTTCATTGCCATTCCAAGCTTCCTCATTTTCCCAGAGTCCGATTGTAACTTCATGCATGCCTACAAATTGACCGGAAATATTGGTAATACAGTCTAATTCTCTATTGTAGTAATTGACAGATCCGCCACTATAAAAAAAACCGTCTATCAAAATCTCATATTCCATATTTTGCAATGAAACATTTTGATTCAAAGCAGTTTCATAAAGCTTTATAAAGTCAGCAGCAAGGAAACAGCCACCAAAATCTGCGCCTTCCCCTAGACCAATCGGATCCATAGACAGAATTTGGGGATTTCCAGCATTTTTGTTGAAATAAGGTTCAAAGTCATTTAAATCTTTACAGCTAACAATCAGCAAACAGAGGGGTAAAAGGAATTTGTACATACTTTTTAAAATTATCATAAAAGTAAATTTCCGGAACAATAAAACAAAAGTCTTTCTTACTTAAATTATGAATATAATGAAACCCCTATTTTTCTTCACCATTATATTTGATAGAAGCTAGGACAGAAAAACATGTCAAAAAAAATGGTATCATTTATAAGGAATTGATGGTAATTTACTTCCCAATACAAAACTTACTAAAAATATTAGCCAGCAAATCATCAGTTGTGATTTCCCCAGTTATTTCGCCTAAGAATCGCAAAGAATGCCGGATGTCTAAGGCTAAAAAGTCGCCTGTAATATTATCATCCAATCCTCTCAATACAGCATTTAAGCTGTTTTGGGTTTGAACCAGATTATCATAGTGACGAATATTGGTAACTACCGTATCGCCTGTTTTGAAATTGTCAAGATTGACAGTTTCCACTAACTTGGTTTTTAATGCCTCTAGGCCTTCCTTATTGATTGCTGAGATAAAAAGGGTGTTTTTATCTTTTTTCATTTCACTGTAAAGGTCTTGCTGTGCTTCATCCAATTTATTCCCTACTTTTATAAAGGGAATCCCTAGATTTTCGAGCATGTTGATATCTCGATTGACTTCCGTTAGGCTATCATTTTTCAAATCAAACATATAAATGATCAATGAAGCCTGCTTCATTTTATCTTTGGTTCGCTGCACCCCAATAGCCTCTACTTTATCTTCGGTATCTCGTAACCCTGCAGTATCAATAAAGCGAAACACAACACCCTCTAAATTGATTTCATCTTCTATGAAGTCTCGGGTAGTCCCTGCTATATCAGAAACAATAGCTTTTTCTTCATTGAGAAGTGCATTGAGAAGAGTAGATTTCCCTGTGTTAGGTTTTCCTGCAATTACCGTAGGCACTCCATTTTTAATCACATTCCCCAAATCAAAACTGCTGACTAAAGCGGTAATGACGCTCAACAATTGATTGACCAGCTTTTTCAAATCGTCTCTATCGGCAAACTCCACATCTTCTTCACCAAAATCAAGCTCCAGCTCGATCATACTTGCAAAATGGATCAATTCAGCACGCAATTGTTTTATTTGCTCTGAAAACCCGCCACGCATTTGATTCAGCGCTGCTTTATGTGAGGCTTCTGTATCGGCATTGATTAAATCGGCCACGGCTTCGGCTTGAGCTAAGTCAAACTGTCCATTCAAAAAGGCTCTTTGAGTAAATTCTCCTGCTTTTGCTAATCGAACTCCTTTCGTCAGGAATAATTTGATCAGTCTTTGCACAATGTAAGGCGAACCATGACAGGAAATCTCTACTACATTCTCTTTTGTGAAAGAATGAGGTGCTACGAATAAAGTAGCTACCACTTCATCTATGATTTCGCCTTCATCATTTCGAATGGTACCAAAATGAGCTGTATGGCTTTTCTCATTCAACAGATTTTTTCCTCTGAAAACGGTATTAGTTATGGAAATCGCTTCTTCACCGGATAAACGGATAACGGCAATAGCACCTACTCCCGGTGCTGTGGATAATGCAATAATGGTTTCCTTCAGCTGATCTAACATTTTGCAAATTTCATCAATTATTGGCGATTATAAAACGGATATTCTGATTATACTTCGCTAATGGTTTAAACCTGTCAGTGATTTTAATTGTTTGAGTTATTGGATTATTCGTTTGCAAAAAAAAAGTTAAGATTGATTTATTCTCGGGAATGACCTAAAGGCTAGTTAAAGCTTTTTTATTGTTCTGACTTAGTACTCCCATCTTCATTTTAAGTCCTAAAAATTAAGGCAATTCCTCTCCTTTTGTTGCTGAATATAATGCATACCAATCTTCTTTCTCCATATTTTTTGAATCAATCTCCAAGGCTTCTTCCAATCTTACTGGTTTTGAAGTGCCCAATACTGGTATGATACCGGAAGGATGCTTTTTCAGAAAAAGCAACATCAACTGTGCAGTATTCACTTCATATTTCTCGCACAAAATACCGAATACCTTATCCAACTCTTGATTAAGTTTATAATTTTCTTTTTGCTTTAAATTTCCTCCACCTAACGGAGACCAAACAGTGGGGCGAATATTTTTCACCAACAATTGATCCAACGTCCCATCTTCAAATGGATTGAGATGACTTATTGAAGCTTCTATTTGATGAGTGATCAAAGGAAAAACTGAATTAATCATTTCAAATTGGGAAGTCGTAAAATTAGAAACACCAAAAAATCTCACCTTTCCATCATCCCTTAATTTCTCGAAAGTTTCAGCTATTTCGTTGGGGTTCATCAAAAAATCAGGACGGTGCAATAATAAAACGTCAATATAATCAGTTTGCAGATTCCGAAGCGAGTTTTCTACAGACTGAAGGATATATTTATCGCCAGAATCATAAGTCTTCATCTTATTTTTTGGCCGTTTTTCAGCTGGCATTCTTATTCCACATTTGGTGGTAATTTGCATTTCATTTCGCAAATGAGGATTTTCTTTTAATACTTTCCCAAAATCTGCCTCAGTAGTATAGTCACCATAAATGTCAGCATGGTCAAAATCCTTTAACCCTAATGCCAGAGATTTCTCAATAAACTCTAACCATTGTTTAGTATTAAAATTTTCACCCCATTTGCCTAAACGCATGGTCCCAACTAAATAAGGAGAAAATTCTATTGCTTTTCGTTTTGAGCTTGTTTGTCGCATAGTCGTATTAAAATATTTTCAAAATTTACGCAATTATTTCAATTTCACATATCCTATATTAATCTTCTTCGTTAGCTTGCACGTATATTACTTTCACTATGAAATTGCACGATCAATCCACCACTAACAAACTTTTACTAGTACTAGTAATACCTGTAATATTTTACAGCCTGCAGTTATTATCATTTATATTCATCCCTCTAATGTTTGCCATTTTCATTGCATTATTATTTACCCCTATGATGCGTTGGATGAAAAAAAGAAAGGTCCCCCAATTTATCGCACTGGGGACGGTAATCCTGATTTTAGCATTGACTGGCTTTTCGGGTTTTAAAATTGTTCAAATGTCCGGGAAGCAAATAGAAGAAGGTAAATCAGAAATATTCAAAAAATTAGACAACAAGGTGGAGCAGGTAGTGACGCCATTTGCTGAAACTTTAGGACTTGACCCGTCCAATGGGGAAAGTACTATAAAAGGTTTATTAAAAAGTGATAAAATAGAGAGCTTTATTTTAGATAATTTTACCATCACAATTTCTTTTATACAAAGCACAGTGGTCAATATCCTGATGACACTTTTCTTTCTAATGTTGCTATTAGCGGGTTCTCTCAACTTTAAAGATATTTTACAAAGTACCTTATTTACTGGTGGAACCCAATCGGTTAAGACTTTTATGAAAGTAGAACGCAGCGTTTCTGATTTCTTGAAAGTTAAAATATTTGTCAGCCTATTAACCGGTATTGCTTTTGGAGTCATTGCTTGGTCTCTAGGTATTAGCTTTCCGCTATTCTGGGGACTATTAGCCTTTGTGATCAATTTCGTGCAAATGGTGGGTTCTGTTATTTCCACTGTATTGGTGATGATTTTTGCCTTTATTGAAATTGAAAGTCCTGGCACCCTACTTTTGGCTGCTATTCTTTTTACTGGAGCTCAAGTTTTATTTGGAGCCGTATTAGAACCTATTTTTATGGGGAAATCTTTCTCAATCAATATTATTGTGGTATTGGTTATGTTAATGTTTTGGGGATTTATTTGGGGTGTTCCCGGTTTGATTTTATCCATTCCATTAACGGTCCTTTTCAAAACTATATTGAATGAATTTCAAGGTGGTAAGAAATTCGCGAAGCTGATGTCTTGATTTTTGTACTGCAATAGGATATTGGTTTTTAGAATCCAGCTAAAATCACTATTTAGTAAAGAAACCACGCCCTTTTTGGTATTGAAGTAAATGCAAAAGAAATTTTTCGTATTTTGGGTTAAACTATTTCAACATCAATTATTAGAATGTCCAAAAAGAAAGCACTTAAAAGAACTGGTATTATACTTATATCCATCACTCTTTTTCTTTTTATCGCTTGGCAATTACTCAAGGAATTAAAAATTGAGGCTTTTGTGGTTAACTCCATTCATACCGAACTCAATCATTACTTCGAAGATTCTGTACATTTTCAAATTGAAGACATGAGGTTTCGGATTTTGGCTAAAAAAATCAACTTAGAAAGTGTTAAAATCAACATAATTAATGATAAAAAAGATACTTTAGCTAGTCTAGAACTTCCAAACCTAAACTTATCCTGGAATAAATATAGCGAAACCTTTAACAATCAATTTTTTAAATTCAATACATTAGAACTCAAAAAAGCAAAGCTGCTACTCCCTTTTGACTTCGATAAAATTAATAGAACAAAAGCTTCTCGCCCCTCATTTGAAGGTAGATTTGAATTAGAAATTACAGAACTTATTGTGGAAGGAGGTGAAATATTATTTTATGATGAGCAAAACAGCAAGTCGGGAAGAGTGAAGACTGAATACAATTTATTTGCTCAAGCACTTAAATTTAAGAAAGGGGAAATACCAGAGCAGTTTCAAGATGTCGCAAAAGACATATTCTTAGAATTTCACAATATGAGCTACTACTTGCAGGATAAACTTCATAAAGTAGAGATAAAGAAGCTAGCCTTTAATTTATTTAAGCAAGATATTACTATAAATGCCGCTCATTTTCGCCCCATTTATTCTCCTGAAAAATTTGCTGAACTAAAAGGAGACCAAGCCAATCATATTGACATATATTTAGACAGCATACGGTTAAATTCCATGAAATGGCAAGGAGACAGTATGTTCAGTGCCAAAACTATTTTTACAAACAATATTAAACTGAAAGTTACTAAAGACAAAAACTATCCACTTCCAGATGATCGCTTTGTACCCATTTTGATAGAGGTTTTAAAGGACAGCAAAATATCAATTGACGTTAGAAAGTGTATTGTAGAAAATATGAACCTAAGCTATTTTGAAATACCAAGTGGAAGTCAAAAAACGGGATCAGTTAGTATAACAAATATTGAAGGTGAAATTTCAAATATCACGAACAGAACGGATAGCATTGAGCGATATGGCAAAGAGTTGGTGATTAAAGCAAATGGAAACCTTTACGATCAAGGCAAGCTTACGGCTGATATAAGATATGACCTCAATTCTAGCTATGGCTATTTTAAAGTGGCCGGGAGTTTAGAGCCCATGTCTATAAGCGCAATCAATCAATACATAGCGAAATCTACTCCAGTAGAAATTGCTACGGGAAAAGTAGATGAATTGTATTTTACTTATTCCGGAGGTAATCAGGCAGTTCTTGGAGAAATGCAACTCAAGTATTCGGATTTGAAAATTGAGTTTAACAAAATACTAAATGATGAAGAGAAAGGAGACAAGGCTTTAAGCTGGTTAGCTAATGTTGCACTTTCTCAAGAAAACCCCAGAAAAAACGGTAAATTTAGAGTTGGAAGAATTCAATTTTCAAGAGATACGCGTAAGTCTATGTTCAGCTATTGGTCTAACAGTTTGGTTTCGGGCTTTCAATCTACCATTGGAATGGATAAACCAGCAAGAATTGAAAAATTGGAGCAAGAAGAAGACGATGGAAGCATTTGGCAAAAAATAGGTTTTGGAAAGGAGGATGAAAGTGAATAAATGGAAATTCATATTCTTATTAATTGGACTTGCTGCTATTGCATTATTCAGCAATTCGTACTTTTTTCCTGCTGAGGAAACTAACAAGGTTCAAAGAATTAATGGCTTTAATTTGGTTGCACCTCCACAAGCATTTCCAATTGATTCCCTTCAAAAAATAAAGGCAATTGGTACTAATTGGGTCGCAATTGTGCCTTACGCTTTCTGCAATGCTAAGACCGGTGAAATTAATTTTGATCATGCTAGGCAATGGTGGGGAGAAAAACCTGAAGGAGTGATAGAAACCATCCAGATGGCAAGATCAATGGGATTAAAAATAATGCTGAAACCCCACCTTTGGGTCGGTGGACAAGGTTGGGCCGGGGACTTGGAGTTTGAATCGGACAGCCTCTGGCATCTATTTGAGGAGCAATATTCGCTTTACATAGAAGCTTATATTGAAATAGCGGATTCAATGAATGTGGAAATATTTTGTATTGGTACTGAAATCAGAAAATCTACCCAGTCTAGAAATGATTTTTGGCTTGAACTTATATCAAAATGCCGAAAGAACTACAAGGGGAAGTTAACCTATGCAGCCAATTGGGATGAATATGAAAACATACAGTTTTGGGACCAATTGGATTTAGTCGGTATTGATGCCTATTTTCCTTTAAGCACTGAAAAGAAACCTACTAAAGAGCAACTTATTAGTGCATGGCTCCAACCTAAAGAAGAAATAGAAAAGGTGTCTAAAAAATTCAATAAACCTATTATATTCACAGAGTATGGATATGAGAGTATTGATTACAATACAATGGGACATTGGATGTTGTCTAAAGATAGCTTAAATATTAATTTTGAAAATCAGAGGATTGCCTTTGAGGCACTATACGAATCTTTTAATAGCGAAAAATGGTGGCAAGGGGGTTTTATATGGAAATGGCACTTACATAGCTTTAAAAATAGTGATCGATCTTTCAAAGCCTATACGCCCCAATCAAAGCCAGCATTAAAATCAATTGAAAACGAATTTAACCGGCATTTTTAAATAAAGTATAATGAAAGTATCATTTCAAAACGCATTTTTTACGCTTGCATTTATTGCTCTTTTAATCGCATTTTTAGTGTTGGCAAAGTCGATTTTAATTCCTCTCGGCATTGCATTGCTCTTGGCATTTATATTATTTCCTGTTCATAAAAAGTTTATGAAATGGGGAATAGGCAATATATTAGCAGCATTTTTATCTATACTATTATTAATCATCATCATAGGAGGAGGAATTACCTTCTTTTCAGCAGAGATCATTGCATTATCAGACGAGATCAGCAATTTCGGAAAGAAACTTACTACCCTTTCGACTGATCTGATCGTGTTTGTAAATAAGAATATCAGTTTGGTTGATGATTTAGAAAAAGATCAACTGCTAAAGGATTTGAAATCCTGGTTTAAAGATTCCGCAGGAAGCCTTCTAGGTGGCACCTTCAATAGTACGGCCAATTTCTTTACAGGAATGATTACTATGTTTATCTATATGTTTCTATTCCTGATTTATCATAAAGGTTTGGTTAGAGCCTTTATGAAATTCTCACCTGCTGAGCAGAAAAAGCAATTTTTTAATATGCTGAAGGAAATTCAGCAGGTAGGGCAAAAATATCTTTCTGGCATGTTGATTCTTATAGTGATTTTAGGTTTTGCAAATAGTATTGGCCTATGGATAATTGGAATTGACAGTCCATTCCTCTTTGGTTTTTTGGCTGCCTCACTTTCCATTATTCCGTACATAGGAACTACTTTAGGTGCTACTATTCCTGTTCTATATGCATTTATGTCGCATGATTCTCTTTTCATACCTTTAGCAGTTGCCATTCTTTTTTGGGCTGTTCAATTAATAGAGAGTAATTTTTTGAGTCCAAAGATAGTAGGCAATAGCGTGAATGTAAATGCATTTGCTGCAATTCTAAGTTTGATAATCGGGGCATCCATTTGGGGCGTTGCCGGTATGGTACTATTCCTTCCTTTTGCTGCCATGCTAAAAGTGATTTGCGAAGAGTACGAACCCTTACAACCCTTAGCCTTATTGATAGGAAATGCTAATTTCCAGGATGGGGATGATCATAAAAAGGGTCTATATAAGAGATTAAAAGAGAAGTTTAAGAGTAATTAATTATGCTCAAAGAATAATTAAATTCAGAAACGGACTTAATACTTTTAAACATTAAGACCTCAATACTTTCACATCCGTTTTCCTCCGTAAATTTCCAAAATGGCTTCAAACATTATGAAAGCATTATTTCTTCTTTTTTTGAGTGGCCCAGTATACTAATTTTGGCAAAAAGAGTAAATTACTAAGCTTTAATGCTACCTTTTCTTTCATACTTTTTCCATTGATGAAAAAGTGTGAAAAAAATCTAGGTAAAATGATGCTACTGCCCACACTAGCCATCGCCTGCCCGCTATTTTACCCTCCAACCCTCTTTTCCGCTTTATGCTAAAGTGGGCGTGTTAGTTGTCAATATAATTGACAATTAATTCGAACATATTTTATCCTTCTTTTAAGCTCGTACATTGAATTTTTAATATTATTTTAAAATAACTCAATAATTGGACTAACTAAGGTGTTCCAGCGAGGAAGATAGAAAATATAAGAGCAATTAATTATGCTTACAGAATGGCACCTAGACGGGCTAAACTCTTTTACACATCAACACCTCAACACTTTCACTTACTTCTTAACCCTACTGGGATTATCATTAATAAAGGCCTTCCAGCTTTTGGGCCCACTAGCCGTTTTTCCACCTTGGAAATGATGACAAACTGCTACTCCTAAAGCATCAGTAGCATCCAAAAGCTTCGGGATTTCTTTGATGCCTAATAAAGTCTTCAGCATTTCTGCCACCTGTTCTTTGGAGGCGTTTCCATTACCAGTAACTGATTGTTTTACTTTTTTAGGTGCATACTCTGAAATAGGTAAATCGAGCCGTAAGGCTGCTGCCATGGCCACTCCTTGGGCGCGACCTAATTTCAACATAGATTGTATATTCTTGCCATAAAAGGGCGCCTCCAACGCAACTTCATCAGGAGTGTAATCTTCAATCAGACTGCTTACTCGATCAAAAATCTTGCGGAGTTTGATTTCGTGATTGGCATATTTAGAAAGGTGAATAACTCCATATTGCAACATGGTCATTTGGTTACCACTGATCTGGATTACCCCATATCCCATAACCGAAGTTCCGGGATCAAGCCCTAATATGATTTTGTCTTTTGGCATTTT
Organism: uncultured Marivirga sp.; assembly: GCF_963974845.1. Classification (NCBI taxonomy): domain Bacteria; kingdom Pseudomonadati; phylum Bacteroidota; class Cytophagia; order Cytophagales; family Marivirgaceae; genus Marivirga; species uncultured Marivirga sp. The sequence continues at coordinate 253,741 of NZ_CAXBEQ010000001.1, read as the reverse complement.
TTTTTAGAATCTAGATCCTAGACTTTAGAACCTAGACTTTTTTTTGAATTAAATATTCAGCTGATTTTCTTCAAGTTGGAGATAAAAAGTTTAGAATAAAGTGAGCAACTATTATTTTCAAAGCCTCTAAATATCTGATTTTAAATCTGTAGAATTTTTTACTGAACAAATTACAATCTGATTTGCGATGACAACCTAATTACCCCTCCTCCATCTTCTCACTTCCTTCTTCCAACTATTCATTAATGTGCTTCACTCCAATTATCGGCAATTCCAACCCCTATTTCCATAGGAACATCCAACTCCATCGCATTTTTCATGAGGTCAACTACTTTATCTTTTAACTTCTCAACTTCATCTTTATGAGCATCAAAAATCAATTCATCATGTACCTGCATAATCATTTTTGATTTTAGATTCTCCTTTTCCATCCATTTATGAATATTGATCATTGCGATTTTAATCATATCGGCTGCACTTCCCTGAATTGGCGCATTGATGGCATTTCTTTCAGCAAATCCTCTGACGGTCTGATTTCTGGAATTTATATCTCTTAACCATCTTTTTCTACCCAAAATAGTAGTGACATACTCATTTTTCCTGGCCTCTTCTTTAACTTTCTCCATATAATCATGAACAAGGGGGAATTCCTTAAAGTATGCTTTGATAATATCCGAAGCCTCGGTTCTTGAAATATTTAGGTTTTGTGCCAGTCCAAAAGCAGAAATTCCATAAATAATTCCAAAGTTTACTTCCTTTGCCTTTCTTCTCATGCTGGGATCAACAGCATCCAGATCTACACCAAAGACTTTGGCCGCAGTGGTGGCATGAATATCTCTTCCACTTTTAAAGGCTTCCATCATGGCTTCATCTTTAGAAAATGCTGCCATAATTCGTAATTCTATTTGCGAATAATCTGCTGCCATCAATTGATAGTTTTCATCCCTTGGAACAAATGCCTTCCTGATTAACCGTCCTTTTTCAGTTCGAATCGGGATGTTTTGCAGATTTGGGTTATTAGAACTCAATCGACCAGTAGCAGCAACAGCCTGACGATAATCTGTATGTACCCTGCCATCTTTTTTGCTGATCAATTTCGGTAATGCATCCACATATGTAGATTTCAATTTCTGATATTCCCTAAATTCCAAAATCTTATCAGCAATTTCATGTTCATTGGCCAATTTTGATAATATTTCTTCTCCAGTCGCATATTGACCTGTTTTGGTTTTCTTGGGTTTGTCTACCAATTTCATTTTATCGAAAAGGATCTCCCCTAATTGCTTTGGTGAAGCTATATTAAATTCTTGTCCTGCTAATTCAAATATTTTTTCTTGGGCTTCCAAGGCTGCCGTTTCCAACTCTTTTGACATTTTAGCCAGCGCCTCTTTATCAATTTTCACCCCTTCATATTCCATCTCCGCGAGTACGTAAGAAAGCGGCTCTTCCACCTCATGTAAGAGATTTTCTAGATTATTTTCTTTTATCTCTTTTTCTAATATGTGCTTCAACTGCAAAGTTATATCGGCATCTTCGCCAGCATATTCCACAACATCGGTAATAGGCACATCTCGCATATTCCCTTGCTTTACTCCTTTTTTGCCAATCAATTCAGTTATGGAAACAGGACTGTAATTCAAATAATTCTCCGCCATCACATCCATATTGTGACGAGTTTCAGGATCCAAAAGATAATGCGCCAACATGGTGTCGAACATCTTTCCCTTCACTCTAATCCCGTAATTACGCATTACTTGAATGTCATATTTTAAATTTTGCCCAATTTTAATGATGCCTTCATTTTCAAGTACTTCCTTAAACTCATCCGCTATTTTTTGAGCTTCTTTTTGATCAGCAGGAAAAGGGACATAATACGCTTCTCCAGCTACGTACGAGAAAGCAAGCCCAACCAATTCTGCATCAGTCGGTTCCAAATCTGTTGTTTCTGTGTCAAAACAAAACTCATCCTGTATGGATAGATAGGTGATTAAGTCTTCTCTTAACTCGGGGGTATCAATCAAATGATAGTGATGAACCGTATTAGTTATCGTCCTTCTTTCTTCTGGTTCCTCATCTTTCTGAGCAGCCTCCTCCGGGGTATCCGTGAACATAGACATTTGAGCGGGATCCACTTTAGTGGAAGATTTTGCAGCTGTTGCTGGTTCCTCTCCCAAAACCCGTTTCATTAAGGTCCTAAATTCAAGCTCTTCAAACAATTCCTTTAAAGTCTCTTCATTAGGTTCCTCTAGCGCTAATTTTGCAGGTTCATATTCTAGTGGAACATCTATTTTGATCGTGGCCAATTTTTTAGAAAGCAAAGCTTGTTCTTTATTAGCTTCCACCTTTTCTTTCATTTTCCCTTTTAATTCATCTGTGTGTTCCAAAAGACCTTCCACTGAACCATACTGTTTAAGAAATTTGACTGCTGTTTTAGCCCCAACTCCTGGGATTCCAGGGATGTTATCTACCGCATCACCTTGTAATCCTAAAATATCAATTACTTGCTCAACTCTATCAATATCAAATTTCTTTTTAACTTCCTCAATTCCCAAAACATCCACTCCATTACCCATAAATGCAGGCTTATACAGAAAGACATTTTCAGTTACCATTTGCGCATAATCCTTATCAGGCGTCATCATATACACTTTGAATCCGTCCTCACCAGCTTGCTTTGCAATGGTACCAATGATGTCATCAGCTTCATAGCCATCAAGAATTAAAACAGGGATATTAAAAGCCTCTACAATTTTTTTCACATAGGGAATAGCTACCCGAATATCTTCTGGCTGTTCTTCTCTTTGCGCTTTGTAAGCGGGAAATTCCTCATGTCTAAATGTTGGAGCGGAGGTATCAAATGCTACACCTATATGCGTAGGCTTTTCTTTTTTTAGAATCTCTAGTAAGCTATTGGTGAATCCTAGAGCCGCACCAGTATTCATCCCCTTGGAATTTATTCTTGGCGTTTTACTAAAGGCAAAGTGAGCACGATAAATAAGTGCCATTGCATCTAGAAGAAATAACTTTTTATCTGATTCAGGTGTATTGCTCATTTGATAATAATTTCGGAGTTAAAACAGATTTTAAAGTTATAAAATTGTGGCTCGAAAAGGAATGTCAAACAAAGAATTCCTTTAAAGTTATAATTAATTCCCTTTATCAGTAAAATCTCCTTTTAAGATTACCCTATCTAAACTCCTCATATTTTGAAGATCTTCTAAAGGATTTTTATCTAAGATGAGTAAATCCGCTACTTTCCCCTTTTCTACACTTCCATATTCCTTTTGCAAATCCATAAAAGCCGGTCCATGGATCAGGGAAGTTTGCAAAGCCTCAGCCGGGGTGAGTCCAGCGTCTACCAAGCTAAACAATTCCCCCCAAAGCGCTTCTCCAGGATAGACGAAAGAATTAAATGGCCCACAGTCTGAGCCTGCTAAAATAGGGACTCCAGCATCAAACATTGGGCTAATCATATTCTTGGCCAAAGATGAGACTTTTTCTCTCATTTGACTACCCGATGATTTAGCTCTTTTTGCAGACTTTATTCTTCCTTCATAAGTTTTTTGGATTCCCTCTCCAATTTGATTTAGTAAACTATCACTGCTGTGGTCTTCATCTGCTAAGCCTGAAAGTACTTTTCCGATATATAAAGTGGGCGTGATGTAAACTTCTTTTTGATCTAATTCAGCAAATAATTCATTTGCCATTTGCTCATCATAGCTATCTGTGATTGTTTCCATCATGCCATAACCCAAGCCTAATTCTGTCAGACTATCTGCTTTAGGAGAACACGCTTTCATGATGCAATACATATGCTCGCTTCCATCCATACCCAAAGAAACTGCCTTTTGGAAATCAGCAGACATCGGCATGTGCCCGGTTACTTTCATGCTTCTTTTTTCTGTTGCTTCAATAATGGCATAAAAATTTTCCTTTGCTAAACTTCCATCATAAATTTTTACATAATCAACATTAATTGATTCTAAAGAATCCAAAGCCATTTCAATATCATTTAGGTTTACGATTTTTATGGATCCTTCCCAAGCTGGTTTTGGTCCGTCAAGCTTAGGACCTGAAGTGAAAATGTAAGGGCCAATCAACTCTTTCTCCTTAATTTGGGCTCTCTACTGAAGTACGGAAGGTGTAATATCTCCACCAGCATCTCTTACAGTGGTTATTCCAAACTTCGAGAATAAACTCAGCAGTTCCCTATTTTCATCTATTAAATCCTCTCCTCCCCTAAAATGCACATGATTATCCCATAAGCCGGGCATAACGTACTGACCATTCAACTCAATAGATTTCTTGAATTCGTAATCAGCTTTCTCTAGCATCGATCCCACGGAAAATATCGAATCCCCTTTGATAGTGACATATTGATTTTCAATGATTTTATCGTTTTGTACATCCACAATGGAAGCATTCATCAGTATCAAATCAACTGATATTTGCTTATTAGAAGTACAAGATGCAATTAAAATGATACTTAGTAGTGATAGGAACACTGTGTGGATTGGCTTCATGTTTTTTCCTTAAATATAATGGAATTGATCTAAGATGTGGAATCCTCATCAAAGGTAACAGTAATCATTACTAGCCAGAGACTAGCGATTATATACAATCACTTCCGCTAGCCTCCGGCTAGTGGATAATACTCCAGCCTCTGGCGAGGTTTATAGCCGAAATAAATACAAGCTTTTTTTATCTTTTTCTAGCATGTGTTTAATTTAGCATCATTCTTTAAACCAAGACCTTATTTCAATGAGTCAATTCAGAAAAACTACTTCCAATGATACCTATTTCATCACATTAACTTTGGTGGGCTGGATAAATTTATTTGATAGAGAAGATTACAAAAGAATTATTGTAGAAAATCTTTACTATTGTCAGAAAAATGAAAATCTAGAGATATTCTCTTACGTGATCATGAGCAACCATATACATTTGGTATGCAGAAGAATTGATAAGGATTTAAACGAGTTAATAGGAAGGTTTAAAAGCTTTACTGCAAAAGAATTTATAAGAGAAATTAATAATAACCCCAAAGAAAGCAGAAGCTACTGGCTTCTAAACTTATTTAAGCATTTCGCAACATTAAGTAATCAATTTAGAGAATATAGACTTTGGAAAACTAATAATCAACCAACACTAATTTCTGACAGTAAAATCTTGGATCAAAAAACAAACTACATACATGAAAATCCTGTAAGGGCTGGCATTGTGACTGAACCTCAATATTATAAATACAGTAGCGCATGTTTCGATAGTCCATTAACGATCTTAGAAAGCTAAAGAATACAGTACCGGATGACTTAGCTTCCTAATCCTTGCCGGAGGCAAAAGTAAGCATCACTAGCCAGAGGCTAGCGATAGCCCAATCTATATCTTCCGCTAGCCTGCGGCTAGTGGAAATTACTACCGCCTCTGGCGAGCTAGAAAAACCCCTCCCCAGCAGCCTCTTCAGTAATCCTCTCCGAATTTTCCTTTCCTAAATACCGATCTATAAAGAAATGAGCTATGTAAAGAAGTGGCGTCAGTAAAATAGCCAGTGCACCTTTATATATATAATTAATGACTCCAACAGAGAGCACTTGTTCCATGCTCCAATTCCCAAAAACAAAGAAGGCAATCCAAAGCACCACAAAGCTATCTACTAACTGGCTGACTAAAGTAGAGCCTGTTGCCCTGAGCCAAATTTTTCCACTTCCGGTAAATTTTCTAAGGTGCTGAAAAACCAAGACATCTAAAAACTGACCAATCAAGAAAGCTGTTAAAGAGCCGATAATAATCCCTAATCCCTGTTGGAAAATAACACCGTAGGCATAATTAATGTTAAAATCCTTACCATTCGGATCAGGTGTATTGACATTTAACCAAAAATCAGCTGGTGCCAGTTTGGTAACAGCATAAATCACAAAAAAAGAATAGAGAATAAACAATGCAGTCAAAAAGCTAATTCTGCGAACGCCCTTTTTCCCGAAATATTCATTAATAATATCAGTGGTGACAAACACAATAGGCCAAATGATTACGCCTGCAGTAAGATTAAAATCTAATACAAAGTCTCCAAACAGTTTGATCTGAGCGGGTGGAAAACCCAAAGTGGCTTCAGCCGAAAAAATCTTCACCCCTAGAATCTCAGCTAACAGAGCATTGGTTAGGAATATCCCGCTTAATACAATAAAGAGATTTCTTTTTTTTCTATTGAGCGACCCGTTTGACTTTACCGCATCCATTTTATTCTTCTATAGTAAAAACTTGGCCTTCTTGTGCCAAGGCAGTATTAGCAAATTCCTTTTGAGCTTCTTCCAGTAAGGGATTTAACTCTTTATAGCGATTTGAAAAATGACCAATCAACAATTGACCCACTTTTGATTTTTGAGCAAAAATACCTGCTTGCTTCGCAGTTGTATGATAGGTCGCTTCAGCCCTTTCCAAGTTCTCATGTAGAAATGTTCCTTCATGATAAAGTAAATCCACTTCCTTCACTAAAGGAATGATGTCTTCATTGTATTTAGTATCAGAGCAATAAGCATAACTCCTCGATCGCTTTGCTGGTAAGGTGTAATCCGAATTTTTAAATTTCACTTCCCCGGCTTCATTCACTACATCCTTTCCCTTCTTTAGGATGTTAATATCACGCACGCTCAATTCTCCTACTTTTTCTTTCTTCAGCCTTTTTGGTTTAGGTTGTTCTTTAATTAAAAACCCAGTGCATGGAATTCTGTGATTGAGTGGAATGGTTCGAACTGTTAATTTGGGGTGATCTAAGATCAATTCTGATTGATCTCCCCTTAGTTCCTGGAAATGAATAAGGTAACTTAAATGCGTATTCGCATACTTTAAATGAAGCTGAATAATTTCAGATAAGCCAAGAGGCCCATACAGATATAAATCAGTTTTTCTTCCATTCAAATGCATGGTGGATAGCAGTCCCATAAGACCTAAGAAATGATCCCCGTGCAAATGACTAATAAAAATATGGCTTAAGCGATTTTTTCTTAAGCCATATTTTTTCATTTGAATTTGTGTAGACTCTCCGCAATCAATCATGATTTGCATGTCTTGAATCCGCAAGACCTGCGAAGTATGATGCCTTCCATGAGCTGGGGCTGCCGAATTGGAGCCTAATATGTGAACTTCAAAAGACAAGGAATTTTACTCGCTATCGTCTTCTTCACCTAACCCTTTTTCCAATTCGTGCATGAAAACAGATTCCACTGCCTCGTGAACGGTTGGTAAAATATCAAATACTTTATCTAATTGAGAGATTTTAATCAATTTCTCTGTGTGCTCAGTGGGAGCTGCAATGATGAAAGCTCCACCATTTTCTCCAATCACCCTGTTTCCTACCAATAAAGCACTCAATCCTGATGAATCTACATATTTCACTTCTGACATGTCAATCACCATATTCTGTACTCCTTCTGCCTGCATGGTAACCAAATCAGATTTGAAACCTGATGCCACTGAAGAATCAAATTTTTCTTCCTTAATTTTGATTAATGAATACTTCTCTTCTTTATCAATTGAATATTTCATGTTTATCTTATTTAAAACTTTTAGGTAATGAACTTACATAAAGGTAACTTCTTATTTAATCTTTTCTAGGATATTTTGTTCAATCGTTTCTAATACGTTATTGTAGTCACGGGGTTGGAATTTCTCACCCGTAACTTTTTCGAATAACTCAATGTATCGATTAGATATTTCCTTTATCTTTTCATCTGTCATTTCAGGAATCTGTTGGCCCTCTTTACCTTGAAAACCATTTTCAATCAGCCACTCCCTTACAAACTCTTTTGACAATTGTTTTTGCTTCAATCCCTTAGCTTGATTTTCTAAGTAAACATCAGAATAAAAGAAGCGGGAAGAATCTGGCGTATGGATTTCATCTATCAAAAAGATTTTATCGCCCACTTTACCGAATTCGTATTTTGTATCCACCAAAATCAGTCCGTTTTTTGCCGCAATTTCAGATCCTCTTTTAAATAATTTCTGAGTGTAAGATTCTAGTTTTTCGTATTCTTCTTGGGACACTAATCCCTGCTTTAAGATTTCTTCTCGAGAAATGTCTTCGTCATGTCCTTCGTGGGCTTTGGTAGTAGGCGTAATGATAGGCTGAGGCAATTTATCATTTTCCTTCAAACCTTCTGGTAATGAAACTCCGCAAACACTGCGTTTCCCATCTCTATATTCCCGCCAGGCATGGCCGGCCAAATAACCTCTGATCACCATTTCCACTGGATAGGTTTCACAATTAAATCCCACACTCACATTTGGATCAGGATTTGATAAAAGCCAATTCGGAACGATGTCTTCTGTATCTTTTAGCGCTTTTGCGGCAATTTGATTTAGCACCTGTCCTTTAAAAGGGATAGCCCGAGGCATCACCACATCAAAAGCAGAAAGGCGATCTGTAGCCACCATTACTAATTGATCAGGAGTTGTATAAACATCCCTTACTTTCCCTCTATAAAAATTTTGCTGATTAGGCAGCTGAAAATTGGTTTCTCTAATTGCTTCCATTAGGGCAAAAATAGCTAAGTGTTGGCAGATATAAAAGATAGGATGTAATTGAATTTATCAATAAAAATTTATCTGTAGGCCTGCTTCATTACTTTCATTTCTCTACCTTTCTTTTTGCTTAATCAAAAAGAAACAAAAAATCAAGAAAGTTTAATGCTTCTAGCCTCAATTCCAACGCTGGCTCGCTAAACTTTCCTCCCTCCCACTTTTCCGAGTTCCTCGGAAGTGGTCGATTAAATTCTTTTCCAACTATTGCCTAAATTTTGAGCTATATTATATTTTTTGAAAGTTTTATTAAGCACTCAGAGTACTTAATAAAAAAGACGTATTTCTATTTATGACATTCTTAGTAAAAAGCTGTGATTTAAAAAATTTATAGGATTTTCCATTGTATTATCAGAAATTATTACAAACCTTTGTCGTTCAATTTGAAAAAGAATAACACCATAGCGCAAAATTTCACTTCATTAGCAACAATTGCTTTTGATGCTGTGAATGTATTGCGTAACCGCCAGGTTCGCAGGTTTTTCTTTAGGGCATAGCCCTTTTCTATTCTAGGATACCCTATGCGGGAATCCAATAACTCATATTTTATAATTATTCAATTTCATTTAGTAACGCTGAATCCTATTTACCATTTTGAAAAAATAGAGGTGAGGCAATTCAATTTTTCATTCAATGGAAAAATCCAAATTTCATATTAGAGTTGCTACGGAAGCAGATCAAGTTTATGCTTCCAACATTATAGAAGAAATGGCAACATCCGCTGCCAAAAGAGGGACTGGTATTGCCCGTAGATCAGTTGAATATATAGAAAAAAAGATGCTGGAAGGCAAAGCAGTAATTGCTTTGACCCTAGATAAGGTATGGGCAGGCTTTTGCTATATCGAATCATGGGATCATGAGAAATATGTTGTCAATTCGGGCTTAATTGTAGCTCCTGAGTTTAGAATGACAGGTTTGGCCAAAGCCATTAAATCTGAAATATTTCAGTTAAGCAGAAAGAAATATCCCAATGCGAAAATTTTCGGCCTGACTACAGGGAGTGCAGTAATGAAAATCAACTCTTCTTTGGGCTATATCCCCGTGAGCTACTCAGACTTAACAAAAGATGAGGAGTTCTGGAAAGGCTGTCAAAGCTGTGTGAATTATGATATTCTGCAGTCTAAATACAAGCAGAATTGCATTTGCACCGCCATGTTATACACTCCCAAGCCTGAAAGCAAAGGCAAGGCGCTAAGGAAGAATTTCACCAAAAACATCAAGCTATTTGAGCGCTGGACCAGGATCAAAAAGCATGTGATGCTAAAACTCAAAAAGCATTCATCTCAATTGGTAAATTTATTTTAATCATCTATTGAGCTTAAGCCCTGTGAGGTCACCTTACTGGTCGTTTCTCCCATGTCGTTCGAGTTTGTGTCTTCACAAACTCTGAACTAAAAGCCCTGTGAGATACAGGGCTGGGCGAATAATAGTTGGTTGCATTATTGAAAACCGGTTTAATAAATATGAATACATAGAATTGAATTAAAAAAATAAAAATATAGATTATGAAAAAAGTTGTTTTAGCCTATAGCGGAGGTTTGGATACCACCTTCTGCGGCTTATACTTATCAAAAGAATTAGGCTATGAAGTCCATGCCGTTTTAGTCAACACCGGAGGATTTTCTCCTGAAGAATTAAAAGCAGTGGATGCTAAATCCAATAAATTAGGCATCGCTTCCTTTACAGTAATCAATCGATTGGAAGAATTTTATCAGAAGGTCATTAAATTTCTGGTATTTGGTAATATCTTAAAAAATCAGACTTATCCTCTATCGGTCAGCACAGAAAGAATAGTACAAGCTCAAGCCCTAGCACTTTATGCAAAAGCAATCGGGGCAGATGCCATCGCGCATGGAAGCACTGGCGCTGGTAATGACCAAGTTCGATTTGATATGATTTTTCAAATTCTTATGCCTGAAATCGAAATCATTACTCCAATTAGAGATTTAAAATTGAGCAGAGAAGAAGAAATTGAGTTCCTAAAAGCGCAAGGTGTTGAAATGGATTTTAAAAAGTCAAAATACTCCATCAATAAAGGGATATGGGGAACTTCAGTAGGCGGTGCTGAGACTTTGACTTCAAATCAATATTTACCTGATGAGGCATTCCCAACTCCCATCAGTAAAACAGAAGCGGAGGAGATATCGCTTACTTTCAAAAATGGAGAGTTAATCGGCTTAAATGATCAAGAATTTGCCCATCCAACCGAAGCCATTCAAACTTTGGAAAAAATTGCCAGCCCTTTTGGGATTGGTCGGGATGTGCACGTGGGCGATACCATTATTGGGATTAAAGGCAGAGTCGGTTTTGAAGCCGCTGCTGCGATAATCGTTATAAAAGCACATCATCTATTGGAGAAACACACGCTAACTAAATGGCAGATCTTCTGGAAAAATCAATTATCTGAATTTTATGGAAACCATTTGCATGAGGGACATTATCTGGATCCGGTAATGCGAAATATTGAAGCGATGTTCTTGGACAGTCAGCAATCGGTAAGTGGAAAGGTCTATGTGAAATTGAAACCTGAGCATTTCAGCTTGATAGGAATTGAATCACCACATGATTTGATGTCTAGTAAATTCGGCAGTTATGGAGAAATGAATTTGGCGTGGACAGCTGAAGATGCAAAAGGGTTCACCAAAATATTAGGGAATCAAACCGCAATTTATCACCAAATAAACAAAACTCATGGATAAGTTAAAAGCAGGAATAGTGGGTGCTGCAGGCTATGCTGGAGGTGAATTGATAAGATTATTGTTACATCATCCGAAAGTAGAACTGGATTTTGTTTTGAGCAATAGCCAAAATGGAATGAAAGTAAGCAAAGTGCATACCGACTTACTTGGAGAAACTGAGTTGACCTTTAGCAATTGCTTGAAAGAAAGTGCTCAGGTGATTTTTTTGGCGATGCCCCATGGGAAATCAGAAAAATTCTTGAAGCAAAATAAAGTAGCGGATGATGTTTTAATCATTGACCTAAGTACAGATTTCCGAAATGAAACGGAAGGTTTTGTCTATGGACTCAGCGAAGTATTTCAGGATAAAATCAAATCATCAAAGCGCATTGCCAATCCGGGTTGCTTTGCCACAGCAATTCAAATGGCTTTGGCACCTGTAATTGCTAAATCTTGGGTGCAGCAAAGCATTCATGTAAGTGGTATTACGGGAAGCACTGGAGCAGGCACAATTCCATCAGAAACTACTCATTTTAGCTGGAGAAATCAGAATGTATCTTCTTATAAGTTATTCGAACATCAGCATTTGCATGAAGTCAAGCAGACTTTCACTCAATTGGATTCAGATTTTAAAGAGGATATTCTTTTTGTACCATACAGAGGAAATTTCTCTAGAGGGATTTTAACAACTGCTTATTTTCCATTTGAAGGTAAGCTTGAGGAAGCTCAAAAGACATTTGCTAACTTCTATACATCCTCTGCTTTTGTTCATATTTCTGAAGAACCTATTGATTTAAAACAAGTGGTCAATACCAATAAATGTCTGGTGCATATTCAATTAAATTCTGGGCAACTCATTATTACCTCTATAATAGATAATTTATTAAAAGGGGCATCAGGTCAGGCAGTCCAAAATATGAATCTGCATTTCGGATGGAAAGAAAATTTAGGCTTACAGCTAAAAGGAAATGCCTACTAAAAATAAAATCATGGAACATTTTATAAAATTTGAAAATCAATCTGCTGCTAAAAAATTAATTAAAAAAGCCGTTCAATTTAAGGAAAAACCATTTTTAGAAAAAGAGATCGGCACAAACCTCAAAATAGGACTTATCTTTTTGAATCCTAGTTTGAGAACACGTGTGAGCACCCAAATTGCCGCAAAAAATCTCGGAATGGAAGCCATTGTTTTCAATATCGATAAGGAAGGTTGGGCATTGGAATTTGAAGAGGGCGCTATTATGAATGAAAATAAGGCTGAGCACATCAAAGAAGCAGCATCAGTATTAGGTAGCTATTTTGATATCTTGGCTATTCGTGCCTTCCCCACTTTAACAGATAAAAAACAGGATATAGCGGATAAGGTTATCCATCAATTTATCAAATATAGCCAAATCCCGGTAGTGAGTTTGGAAAGCTCAAGTCGCCACCCGCTCCAATCTTTAGCTGATATGATGAGCATTGAAGAAACTTGGAAACAGCATTCAAAACCAAAAATAGTTTTAAGCTGGGCACCACATGTAAAGGCACTACCTCATGCAGTTCCCAATTCTTTCGCAGAATGGGCGCTAGGGATGAATCATGACCTGACCATCACTCAACCCAAGGGGTATGAATTGGATGAGCATTTCACAAATGGAGCAAAAATTGAATATGATCAAGAAAAAGCTGTAGCAGATGCGGATTTTGTGTATGTCAAAAACTGGAGCAGTTACCATGATTATGGAAATTTACCGAAAGTAGAAAGCGATTGGCTGTTAAAAAGTCATCATCTAAAAGAAAGTGCCAAAATTATGCATTGCCTGCCGGTAAGAAGAAATCTGGAATTGGCCGATGAACTTTTGGATGGCAATAAAAGTCTAGTGCCTTTACAAGCTGAAAATAGAATTTACGCAGCTCAGGCTGTGCTTTTTGAAATTATTTCTCAAATCAAAGCCGGAAATGCTAATTAAAAATTCTAAGTGTATGTAACCTACACAGCTGGTGACAGACTAATGCTATTATATCAAGGAAATTTCATTAAGGAATTTTTCGCTAAGGCGAAAAACTTTTTGTTTTCCCTGCCTGCGGCAGACAGGTTTTGTTTCTATTGTGGTGGGAATTAGCAAAGGTTGGTAAAAATTAACAAATATTCTTTTTTAACCACAAAAGATACAATAGAACACAAAGGAAAATAACCTGCAAATTAAATGAAAATGAAGAATAAAGAAGTCGTGAATATCATTAAAATAGGAGGAAAAACCATTGATAATGAAGAAGCTTTAGCTCGGTTTATCACATCCTTTTCCAAAATACCAGGACAGAAAATCTTGGTTCATGGCGGTGGAATTTTGGCAAATCAAATAGGTGAAAAAATGGGGATATCGCCTCATTTTCATGAAGGCAGAAGAATAACTGATGAAGAGACGCTCAATTTAATCACCATGGTTTATGGCGGATTGATCAATAAAAAGATAGTAGCCAAACTTCAAGCATTAAAAGTGAATGCAATTGGCTTGAGTGGTGCGGATGCAAATTTGCTTAAGGCAGAAAAAAGAGCAGTAAAAACGATTGATTATGGCTTTGCAGGAGATATTCAAAAAGTAAATAAGGACTTCCTTGAAAGCCTATTAACGCAAAAATTAACTCCTGTCATTTGCCCGATTACGCATAACGGAAAAGGGCAATTACTGAATACCAATGGCGACACAATTGCCATGGAAATTGCCTGTGCCTTGCAAACGCAGTTTGAAGTGAATTTATGGCTATGCTTTGATAAAAAAGGAGTTTTGTTGGATGTTGACGATGAGAAATCAATTATTCCACAACTAAACCCTAAATCTTATGCAGAACTTTTGTCTAAATCCTTGATTTATGACGGCATGAAACCAAAATTAGAGAATGCATTTCAAGCTTTAAAATCTGGAGTATCAAAAATAAGAATTGGGTCGGCAGATGATATCGATAAAGCAATAGCCGATCAAAAAACAGGAACCTTTATTTGTGCATAATGGAAAATACTCAACTCATAGACTTGAAAGCTAAAGCCATTCAATTATTAAAAGAATTGATAACAATTGACTCTTTCAGCAAAGAAGAGGATAAAACTGCTGATGCAATAGGGCATTTCCTGAACAGTGAATCAGTGAGTTTTAAGCGGATAGGCAAAAACCTAATCGCCTATAATTTTCATTTTAATGAGCAAAAGCCTTCCATTTTGCTTAATTCTCATCATGATACAGTAAAACCAAATGTAAGCTATACCAAAAATCCATTTGAGGCAATAGAGGAAGGTGGAAAACTTTATGGGTTAGGAAGTAATGATGCCGGAGCTTCATTGGTAAGTTTAATTGTCACTTTTCTATTTTTTTATCCTAAAGATATTCCCTACAACCTCATTTTTATCGCTTCCGCAGAAGAAGAAATAAGTGGACAAAATGGAATCAGCAGAGCGCTTGAACAAATTCCGATATGCGAAGTGGCCATAGTAGGCGAACCGACAGAAATGAAACTGGCAGTAGCAGAGAAAGGCTTATTGGTAATAGATGCCGTTGCAAAGGGAAAAGCCGGACATGCTGCCAGAGACGAAGGAGAAAATGCCATCTATAAAGCTATGGAAGACATTCTGAAAGTCAGGGATTTTAAATTTAAAAAATCATCAAAATATTTAGGCGAGAATAAAGTAAGCGCCACATTGATAAAAGCAGGACAGCAGCACAATGTCGTGCCTGATGTTTGTGAATTCACTTTGGATGTTAGGATTACGGATGCTTATACTTTAGAGGAAGCCTTTGAAGAATTACAAAGCCAATTACAAAGCGAATTAAAAGCTAGATCATTCAGATTACAAAGCTCTTTTCTTCCTGAAAAGCACAAAATAATGGAAGTAGCGATAGTATTAGGATTGGAAAGATTCGGAAGCCCAACTTTATCTGATCAGGCACTTATTCCATTTGACTCCGTAAAAATCGGTCCGGGGAAATCGGAACGTTCTCATACTGCAGATGAATTTATTGAAATAAAAGAAATTGAAGAAGGCATTGAAATTTACATTCAATTGCTGGAAAGATACATGAACCATCAAAATACCACAAAATGAAGATCTGGCAAAAAAACACGGACTCCTTAAAAGAAATAGAACAGTTCACCATTGGGAAAGATACTGAATTTGATCTTCTATTAGCTCCATATGATGTATTGGGCTCCATAGCACATATAACTATGTTAGCGAAAATTCAGCTAATATCTGACAACGAGTTCGAGGCTCTATCGAAAGAATTAAAAAATATCCATCAAGAAATTCAAGGAGGTAAATTCCAAATTCAGGAAGGTGTTGAGGATATCCACAGCCAAATCGAGTTTTTGTTAACGGAAAGATTAGGAGATATAGGGAAGAAAATCCATAGTGGACGATCAAGAAATGATCAAGTACTTGTGGATTTAAAATTGTTTTATCGGGATAAAGTCAAAGAAATAGTAGAGTCCAGCAAGCAATTATTTGATCTTTTGCTGCACCTTGCTGAAAAACATAAACAGGACTTGATGCCCGGCTATACTCATACTCAGCTGGCTATGCCCTCTTCGTTTGGCTTATGGTTCAGTAGTTTTGCTGAGTCTTTGGCGGAGGACATGGATATCCTGTTTGCCGCCTTTCAAATTATAGATAAAAACCCCTTAGGTTCGGCTGCCGGTTATGGTTCATCCTTCCCACTAGATAGAACCTTCACCACTGAAATACTGGGCTTTTCAGACATGCACCACAATGTAATTAATGCTCAAAGCAGTAGAGGGAAAACCGAAAAAACTCTAGCATTTGCATTGAGTGCTGTTGGAGGTACGCTTAACAGAATGGCATCAGACATTTGTCTTTTTATGAATCAGCATTTCGCTTTTGTTAGCTTCCCAGATGAATTCACAACTGGTAGTAGCATAATGCCACATAAAAAAAATCCTGATGTTATGGAACTCGTGCGTGCAAAAAGTAATCAACTGCATGCCATCCCAAATGCCATTATATTGAATGATACCAATTTAACTACAGGCTACCATCGCGATAAGCAATTATTGAAGGAATACATTTTTCCTGGTATCGAAACCACTTTGGATTGCTTAAATATCACACACTTTATGTTAAAAGAAATTAAACTGGAGCAAAATATTTTGGAAGATAAAAAATATCAATACCTATTTAGTGTGGAAGAAGTAAACAGATTGGTAAAAAGCGGTATATCCTTTAGAGATGCCTATAAAAAAGTGGGCTTGGATATAGATAAAGGAGATTTCAAGGCCGCAACTCAACTAGACCATACTCATGAAGGGAGTATCGGGAATTTATGTTTGGAAGAGATTAATGAAAAGATGCAATCTAAAATCAAACGTTTTAATTTTAGTATGATTGAGCTTAGTAAAGGAAGATTGCTGGGGTAAAAAAATGTTGAGAACGAACACCGTAATTTTAAAGAATAGAATTGAAACTGAGATTCAAGTACACAAGATTCCTGACTGCGCAGGAATGGCGCACAAAAAACAGTTTGAAGCTGGATTGGAAGTGAATACTTTTAAAAGAACTCTAAAAAAAATGGCTACCTTAATTAAAAAGTAGCCATTTTATGATATTTTAATTTAGCTTATTAAGCCATTTGAGCATTAATTTTGTCAGCTAAAACCTGTTTTGGAACTGCACCAATTTGCTTATCCACAACTTCTCCTCCTTTGAAAACCAACAAAGTAGGAATGCTCCTGATTCCGAACTTAGCAGACACATTAGGATTTTCATCAACATTTACTTTACCTATAACCGCTTTTCCATCGTAATCACCTGCTAATTCCTCTACTAATGGGCCAATCATTTTACATGGTCCACACCACTCTGCCCAGAAGTCAACCAATACTGGTTGGTCTGATTTTAATATTTCTTCAAAATTGCTGTCAGTTATTTCTACAGTACTTGCCATCTTATTTTCTATTTAATTAATTTCTTATTGTGTGTTTCAAAACGTAAAGATAGAAAAAATTGTTGCTACACACATTTCTATTTCAGTAACAAATGTCACATCCGCGACTATTCTCTAGGGTTTACAGTACATCAAATTTTAAAAACCCCTTCATAAAGCTAAAATCAATGAAATAAATTGATAAAATTGATTCGCTTATCAGAATTTTCTATTTACAACTCTTCCTCAACCTTACCGCACTTCAACATTTTATCACCAAAATAAGGATTACGGATTTCTTCTTTGTCACTTAACCAAAATGCGCCTTCGTTGTTGAATGCCATTGGGCAAAATTGCTTATATACTTTTTGATCTTTGCTTTCTGCATTCTCTTTAACTAAAGTATAAACCTCTTGACTTAGGTCATCAAAACCAGAACGGATTTCTTCCACATCTTCTTGGTTGTGCATTTCTTTTGTTAAAGACTTAATCTGCTCGAATTCCGAACCAACACTCTCCAACAACTTTGCTAAAGCAGATTTTGCTTCTTTTGCATCAGTCTTCACTAAAGCATCTTTAACATTAAAATACGAAGACAAGATACTTTTCAACTGCTCTGAACTAACTTCAGAAGTAGACGCTTGCATTACCTTTTCTTCCTTTTTAGGTTCTTGACTTGCTTGATCTTCTGATTTTTTTTCCTGACTGCATCCTAAGGTTATCACTGTGAATGCTACTAAACTTAAAACTACTTTTTTCATTTTATCAAAATTTACACTGGTTACAAATTTAAAATTTATTAATTGAATTTTTAGATTTTTTCCTACGCTTGGTCTTAGCGGTGACGAAAAATAATAAAAAGCCCGAACTCACTGTGAGCAATCCAAAAACGGAGAATGCTCGAATTAAAGTATTATTGAAATCATCTCGGGTTTCATAATCCATGGTGTGCGTCATCCACAGAAAATCAAACCAGCGCCAGTCACGATGACGTACTGTATGAAAATCACCATTTTGAGCGTCAATATATGCCGTCAGGTTTTTTGAACCTTTAAAATCAATTTGCCAAACAGGTAAGCTTCTGCCTCTGAATTCATGATGAGCATCTGTCTCCGTCAGAAAACTCACCGCTTGTATTTCATATTCAGACTTGATATTTGATCTTGCTATAGCCCTTGCTTCTCCTGCTGAAATTTGCTTTTTGGAATTTCCATTTTCAGTATTAATGAGAATGGAATCATTTACCCAAAAATAGGCCACTTGATTCACAAACTTCAATTCTAAACTATGGATATCTAAAGAATCAGATGTTAACTTCATGCTTTGCAAAGTTGGTGAATTCTGGTTCGATGTCTCCGCAAGAAAATGATCACCATGAATTTCATCTAAATCTGTCCAGGTGAAATAAAGCCCGCTGATGGTCCAAAATAAAAATTGAACTCCAATTGTAACGCCTAAAAAACGATGTGCTCTTCTTATATAATATTTATTGTTCTTTCTCAATTAACTATCTTAAAATTAGGTTAATATCATTTTATAATGTTCGCTTAATTAATATACAAATACTCAATACCAACACCTACGAGCAACCAAAGATAGGCCACAAAAGATAAGTATTTCAAGGTCTTTTCCAGTACAGGACTTTTTGGTGCCATCTCTTTATGATGCATGATGTTTTTACCTTTCACAAAACCGAAGTAAATCAAAACACCTGATACAATAAAGAATCCGATATTCATAAATAAGGTATAATCAACTTTAAAAAATGATTGCTCCATTATAGAAATTGAGGCAGGATCAGGCAACATATTTAAAAGGTCAAATCCATAGTGAAGACCTAAAGAAGCAACTATTAATGAAGCAAATAAAAGGAAGAGTATAAAAAAACTCATCCGCCATCCGTAGTATTTGGCATTAATTCTTAAAACTGGAAAGACTACCAAATCACTAAAGATAAAAGCCATTACTCCTGCAAAACTCACTCCCTTACCAAACAACAATGCGGCTAAAGGAATATTCCCCATAGATCCAATAAAAGTTAAAAATGCTGCTACAGGGCCAATCACAACGTGCTCTAGAAGTGTAAAAAAGGAAAATGATTCTTCGCCATTTCCGGTATTAATAAATAAAGTTTCAAAAAAGCTGTCGGGCACAAAAGCTGCCACTATTCCTGCAATGGTAAAGCCGATGGTAACATCTTTCCATACCATTTTCCATTCCATGAAATATTGCTTCCCAACTTTCGCCCACTCTTTCTGTGATTTAATCTTGTCTTTAAAGCTTACTTTTTCAACATCCCCTTCCTCTGCAGAACCTAAATTATCTTTAGCCTTCTTAATTAATTTAGAAGGGTTAATAAGCCGGACTAATAGCCAACTAAATAATATTAAAATTACACCTCCTACATACTCTCCCACTACAAATTGCCAACCCAGAAAAATAGAGATGACAATACCCAGTTCTATCACCAAATTGGTAGAAGACAACATGAAAGCTAAAGATGATATAAAACTGGCTCCCTTCTTAAAAAGAGATTTAGCAGATGCCAAAGCTGAAAAACTGCAGGAACTACTAATAAACCCAAAAAAGGTTCCCAGAAAAACCGATTTAGCTCCGCTTCCTCCCATCGTTTTCTGCATTCTCTCTTCGGTCACAAATACCTGGATCATACTACTCAAGGCATATCCTAGAATAAATGCCCACAGTGCCATCCAAAAAAAGCCAATTGAGGTGTTAGCAGCTTCACCCCACTTTATTAAAAAATCATTCATAAAAATTAATTTTAGTTCATAAAATTTATCTTTTTGAAAAAAAGCATAGAAATCGTTTCAATACCAAAAGTCTTGAAAAACAACTTAATTTATCACCTTTTCAACCTCACCACATGTTAGCATGCTAGATCCGAAATAAGGATTCACAATCTCTTCTTCCATACTAAGCCAATCTGCGCCCTGGTCATTGTCAGCCATGGGGCAATGTTGTAAATATAGCTTCTCCCTAGTGGGACTAAAGGTCTCCGTCATTTCAATCATCCAGTCGGAAAGTGCAATAAAATTCTTCCGTAAGCTTTCAATATCATCATGATGATGAATATGCTCCAGCACTTTTTCCATCTTAGCATGATAGCCCATCCATTTGTCATGAACATCATCCTGAAATGCCTGCATATCAATTTTTTGATAAACTGATTTCAATTCCTTAGCTCGAGCTAAAGCAGACTGAAAATCATCTTTAGTCAACGCTTCTTTTAATTGAAAATAGGAAGGGTATAGTCTTCGTAATTCGGCTTGTGCCTCATCTGAGATCTCAACAGCAAAATCATCCTGCCTTTCAGCACTCATCATACTTGGCTTACCTGCAAGTTGAGCAGCTGCATCAATACTAAACGCTCCCTGAACAGCGATCTCTTCTCCTTCTGCTAATCCACTTTCAATTACATATTCATCATTCAAAGGCAATCCTAAGTCGATTCCCCTCATTACAAAGCTTATTCCCTTTTCCGTGTGCTCTTGCACATAAACCACAGATTTTTTGCCAGTCCACATTACTGCCGACTTAGGTATAACCACAACAGATCTAGCTTGATTCTCATAATTTATTTGGCCTGAAACGAGCATCTCAGGTTTCAATTTTCCATCAGTATTTTGAATATCAGCTCTTGCCTCCGCTACTCTACTTTGAGCACTCAATGTTGGATTAATAAAGTCGATCTTTCCCGAAAATTCTTCATTGGGAAAAGAAGCAATTTTGAAATCCACTTTGCTTCCAAGTTCAACAAAAGGGATATCTTGCTCATATACATCAAAGACTACCCAAACTTTGGAGAAATTATTCAACTGAAAAAGTGATTGCCCCTTCTGCACATAGTCCCCTTCCTTCACTTTCTTTTCAGTTACATAACCTGAAAAATCAGCCATAATTTCAAATTGCTCTCTGGGCCTACCTAAATCAATAATCTTCTCAATCTGCGCATCATTTAACTTCCAATTTTTCAGTTTCTCTATGGCAGCTTCAAATAAGCTTGGCTGCATTTCCCGATCATTATAGGCTTGAAGCAATTCCTCTTGAGCCGTCAATAGATCCGGAGAATATAGGGTAGCAATAACTTGCCCTTTTCTGACATATTCACCTGTGTAATTCAATCTCAAATTTTCTATTCTGCCCGGAAAATGTGCGGAAAGCGAATAATTTTGCTTTTCATTCGCCTGGATTTTTCCTGTCACTCGAATATCCTTTTCAATTGATTTGCGCTGGACCTTAGCGGTGCTCACCTGCGCCAATTGCATAGCAGTAGCTGACATACTCACAGCATCTGGGCTCAGTACATCACTGTTAGATTCATCTAAAGGAATAAGGTCCATCCCACAAATTGGACAGTCTCCTGGTTCGTTTTGTCTGACCGAGGGGTGCATTGAGCAAGTCCAGACTTCAGGAACCGATTCTTCGATCTGCTGATTATCCGATGTATTGATGTGCTGATGACTTGATGTGCTGATGAAGTAGCCAAGTATACCTCCAGCAACAACACTGATTAGGATGACTAATATAATTGTTTTAGTGTTTTTCATGATTGATATTTTCTGGTGGTGGAATCCTTTAATTAGTTGAATTTGAAATTAGGTATTCATATTTCTGCATGCTTATGTTGAATTCAGATTCAGCATTTGCTTTCAACCTTCGGTATTTTAAAAACTGTTGCTGAATTCGTAAAACCTCCTCAAAATCAGCCCCTGAATTGGCATAGGTCTTCCAAATAATTTCCAATGTGCTTTCTGTCTTTTTGATTTGCCTTTCATATAAGTTCAAGAGTTCCAGCTGTTCCTCTATTTCAAAAACAGTAGATTCATATTCCGTATCCAACTGATTTTTGACGTTTTGCTTTAGTAAGGAATAGCTCTCCTGCAGGAGTTGTGCTTCTTTCTTTTGGGCATTATATTTCTTTCTAAAAATTGGTAAACTCACACTAACCATAGGCATGAATACATCTTTACCATTATCAGCCAAACCCATGTCTTGCCTTTCCCCTACTATCACATAATCCAACCCAAGACCAATTTTTGGCAAGCCTTGCTTTGATGCTAACTTCTCATTGGCCTTGGCAGATTGTAACTTATATTCTAAAGACTGCATCAGTGGATGCTGATCAAAAAGCGAATCTTTTACCATTGAAGGCTGAAAATCTATTGCATTCAAAGTATCTGGAATTTTAATCACAACCTCAGCATTAAGCACATTTTGAAGGGCTGTTGCCAAAGACTTCTCTTTTTGTTTTAAGATTTCAAGATTAGTTTTGGCATCATCTATCATAATATCCACTCTTAGAACATCTACCATACTGGCATTTGAACTGCTAAATTTCCCCTCTGCTAGTGATTTATAAGATTTCAAAATCTCAATGTTCTCATGCTCGATTTGCTTTAGCTTTTGTAATTCGTAAATCGGATAGTATTTAGCAGCTACCTCCCAATACAACTTATTCCTTGTATCCAAAAAAGATTGAAATCTGGCTTCAGCTTCTAAAGCCACTACATTTTTCTGCGCTTTAAGAGTTCCAAACCAGGGAAACATTTGCGTTAAGCTAAAGCGTGCCAGCTGCGGCCCCACCCGGGTCTCCACAGGAGATACAAAATAGCCGATGGATAAGTTAGGGTCTGGCAGAGAAGATGCTTGAGGGAGCTTCTGCAGTGCCGCTTCGTAAGCTTTATATTCAGCCTGTAATTTAGGATTGTTTTCTACTGCGATTTTAAAAAAAGAATCTAGCCTATTCGTGCTATCCTGCCCATTTGTGGAAAACGATAGCAACGCCAAGAAACAAATCGACAAAAATAACTTGAAATATTTTAAAATATATAGATGTCTCATTTTTGCTTACTTTAAAGTTCTTTCTTTTAGGATTTTTTTATTTTACTTTCCTCCTTTAATGCATAAAGCACAGGAATCAAAAAGTATGTTAAAGATGCCATTAACATTCCACCAAAAGCAGGAATTGCCATCGGCACCATGATATCAGAACCTTTGCCAGTTGAGGTTAGAATGGGGAGCAAAGCGATTATCGTTGTGGTTGAAGTCATGACTGCCGGTTTAATCCGCTTTTTACCTGCTTCAATCACTGCACTCCTAATTCCTTTGATATTATCAGTCTTATTTTTATTGAAACTCTGATCAAGGTATGTTGCCATTACTACCCCATCATCTGTTGCGATTCCAAAAAGGGCAATAAAGCCAACCCAAACTGCAACACTCAAATTGATAGTGCTGATTTGAAATAATGATCTGAAATTGATATCAAACCACTCGAAATTGAAAAACCAATCTTGCCCGTATAACCATAGCATTATGAAGCCACCGCTAAATGCCAGCGCAATGCCTGCGAAGACCATTAAACTGGTCAAAACAGATTTAAACTGAAAATACAGAATGAGGAAAATCACCAATAACACAATCGGCACAATAATGCTTAACCTTTTCTCAGCGCGCACTTGATTTTCATAGCTTCCTGAAAATATGTAATTCACGCCTTTCGGAACCACTAATTCACCTTCATCAATTTTTTGCTCAATCAGCTTTCTAGAATCTTCCACTGCTGTTACTTCGGCAAAACCATCCCTTTTATCGAACAGCACATAGCCCACTAAAAATGTATTCTCACTTTTAATAGCTTGAGGACCACGTTCGTATTCAATATCTAATATTTGACCTAATGGGATTTGAGCTCCTGATGGAGTAGAAATCAACATTCGAGAAAGTTCTTCCGGACTCTCCCGAAGTTCTCGAGGATATCTCACTCTGACAGGAAAACGTTCCCTTCCCTCTACTGTGTTCGTGATTGTCATTCCCCCAATTGCCGTTTCAATAAATTGCTGAACATCCTCAATACTTAAGCCATAGCGGACAATTTCTTCTCTGTTAATATTGAGCAGCATATAAGGCTTCCCCACTATTCTGTCGGCAAAAACTGCTTCGGATTTAACAGAAGGCACTTCTTTAAGGATATTCTCTAATTGCAATGAAAAGGATTCTATAGTTTTCAGGTCGGGTCCGAAAACCTTAATTCCCATAGGAGCCCTCATTCCAGTTTGTAACATTACTAGCCGTGTTTCTATTGGCTGTAGTTTTGGTGCTGAAGTAACGCCAGGAATATTGGTTACTTTCTCAATTTCATTCCAGATATCATCAGGACTTTTGATCTTCTCTCTCCAATTCCTAAAATATTGCCCGTCAGAATCTGTGATCAAATAATTTTCAAATTCTCCATCAATTGAAAGTGAAATTTCATCTTGCAATTCCTTTTCAAATTCATTTGCCTCTTGATCTACAAATTTTCTGCTCTTAGGATCAAAAAATATTTTTCTCTCATTTGAATCAAGCTGCGATAATCCGTTGTCAGACTTGATATAAAAGTCATCATTTGCATTCATTTTGAATCGTTGCCTCTTCCCTTTCTGATTTAAAATGTATTCAGGTTTGTAATTGATGACATTCTCAAACATGGAAACCGGGGCAGGATCCAATGCAGATTCTACTCGACCTAACTTGCCAACAGTCAGCTCTACTTCTGGAATATTGGTCAACATCATATCTAGCTGACCTAATACTTTCCTATTATATTCAACACCTGAATGAGGCATGGAAGTTGGCATTAGCAAAAAGCTCCCCTCATCTAATGTTGGCATAAATTCTTCACCAATCCCTGGGAAGGTTGAGGACAAGAATGTCCAGCCTCTAGTTTTATCTAATTTTACACCTACTTTCTCAAATCCTGTGGCTAGGAAGCCGAAAACAGTATTAAAGCCTAACCAAATTACAATTCCTAAAAGAATAAAAAAGCTTGGTATCGATAAAAAGACCTTCTTATTGTCAAGACAAACGCTTAAGATTCTTTCATAATACGCTTCAATAAGAATAAACAGCGTTAAAATAATTCCCACGATAACAGCTACAAAAATGAAATTAGTGAGGATAGATTTAGCAGGTCCAAGGGGTAGCCAGTAATCAGCCAACAACCACAAAACTGCGAAAAGAGCAATAATCAAATCAGAATGCTTCAACGACCACTGAATAAAATTCGTCAGTTTAACTTCTTTCTTCTCTATGACTTGCTTTGCTAAACCTAATAGTCCGAAAAGCAGTACCACAACCCCAGCCCACGTATGGCCCAGTACCAAAGCTGTTAATCCTAAAAAGATCAGAACAGGATTTGATAATTTCTTCAACCAAGCATTTTTAATTTTGAAACCGAAAAACACATGTGCTAATGCTGGCAATATCAACAAGCTTACTAGTAGCGCTGCTATCAAAGCAAATGTCTTAGTGAAAGCTAAAGGACTAAACAATTTACCCTCTGCTGCTTGTAAGGTAAATACTGGAATAAAACTCACGATAGTAGTAGAAACCGCAGTTAGAATAGCACCAGAGACTTCGGCAGCTCCGTTATAAATCGTAGTGATAAGTTTTTGATCTTTTGGGGCATCATCCAAATGTTTGATTACATTTTCTGTCAGAATAATGCCTAAATCTACCATAGTTCCTATGGCGATGGCAATTCCAGAAAGTGCCACTATGTTGGCATCTACTCCGGAATAGCGCATGGCTATGAACACCATTAAAACGGCAATCGGCAATAAGGATGAAATTAAAAGTGAGGCTCTCAGACGGTAAACTGATATTGTAATGACCAGTATGGAAATCAGAATTTGCAAGCTCAAGGCATCTTCAAGCGTCCCCAAAGTTTCATAAATCAACTCAGACCGATCATAAAATGGGACGATCGTCAATTGACTCTTTCGACCATCTGCTAAAATCTTGGATGGAAGGCCCTGTGAAATCTCTTCAATTTTATCCTTTACATTATTAATTACCTGTAAAGGATTAGCTCCATAACGCGCAACGACCACTCCTCCTACTACTTCTGCTCCATCTTTATCCAACACTCCTCTCCGAGTGGCAGGACCTAAAGAGACTTTTGCAATGTCTTTAATTCGAATAGGAGTATTATCGTTAATTGCCACTACTGCCAATTCTATATCTTCTATATTTTCAATGTAACCTAAACCTCTGACTAAGTATTCGGCCTGATTAATTTCGATCGTTTTAGCGCCAGCGTCTCTATTGGAGTTTCTAACTGCGCTCATCACTGTGGAGAGTGAAATATCATAGATTTTTAGGGCGTTAGGATCTACATTGATTTGATATTCTTTCACAAAACCTCCAATAGAAGCCACTTCTGAAACATCTTCCGCGGCATTCAATCCATATTTCACATAAAAATCCTGAACCGAACGGATTTCGTCTAAATCCCAACCACCAGAAGCATTACCTTTTTCATCTCTCCCTTCTATAGTGTACCAATAAACCTGACCCAGGGAGGTCGCATCCGGACCCAAGGCTGGCTGAACGGCATCTGGCAATAGCCCACTAGGAATTGAGTTAAGCTTCTCCAGAATTCGGGAACGAGTCCAATAAAATTCTTTGTCCTCATCGAAAATAATATAGATGCTGGAAAAGCCGAAAATGGAAGAACTTCTGATCGTTTTCACCCCTGGAACCCCAAGCAAATAGGTTGTCAAGGGATAAGAGATTTGATCTTCAATATCCTGAGGGGAACGACCTTTCCATTCTGTAAATACTATTTGCTGATTTTCGCCATAGTTAGGAATAGCATCTACCGGAACAGGATCAGAAGGTAGGAAATTAATATTCCAACTGAAGGGCGCTACAGCCACGCCCCATGCAAGTAATAATGCCAGAAATAAGAAAGTAACTAACTTATTGTATAAGAAAAATTTGATAATTCGATTTAACATAAAAAATCATTGATTTAAACATAGAAATTTCATCGATGGAAATAACTTCCCCGATAAGTGGTTTAAAACAATGGTTTTATTAAATCAAAAAGCTTTGATAAAGAACTTGTAGTGGTGCTTTGTAGAGCGGTGGACTGTCAAAAATCAGAATTGCTGATTGAGCTTGAGAATCCAGTGGATTGGAAAATAAGTAATTAACCAACACATAAATTACAGAAACAAATGAAGAACCTGTTTTCAAAACAGAGTTACTCTCCTTCTGCTGCTGGATATCTTCCGTTGCTATTTGTTGTGATTCAGTTGTACAGCAGCCTTCCTTTTCTGATTCATGCTTGTGACAAGGAGGCATTTCATTATGCTCAGCATGATGTGTACAATGACTATCTGGTTCAGCAAAAGCCACTTCTTGTAGCGCATCACCATAATAATGCTTGTACATTACTGCTCCTAAACTAGTGCTGAGAATCAACACTGATAATGAGATGGCCAATATGGATTTCTGCTTTAACACAATCTTTAATTACGTTCGTAAATTTAAAAGGTTTTTCTGAAATTAAAAAGTACAGAATCTTGATAAACAAAGATTTACATTTGCTCTAACATCTGCTTTACATGCTGATCGGCTGTAAACATATTTTCGTACACTGCTTTAATTCTCAAATCCTTGTCTAACAAGTAAGTTATCCTCCTATTCATTCCTATCACGGGCACTGTTGCCTTATACAGTTTTGCGACTCGACCTTTTGGGTCACTTAATAATTCGAAGGGTAACTTATTTTCCTTTCTAAATTTATGGTGGGAAGAAATCGAGTCTTGGCTAACCCCAACGACTTTTACCTTCAAATCTCTGAATTCAGAAAATGCGTCTCTAAATTCACATACCTCAGCAGTACATACTTTGGTGAAATTCTTTGGATAGAAAAACAATATAATGGGTTCTCCAACTTGTTCAGATAATTTAAAATCTGTACCTGAAGTTGATGCTAATTCAAATTCTGGTGCTTTCTGCTGTTCTTTTAATGGCATAAGAAAATATTTTTTACCTTCTTCAAACTATTTGAAAGTAAAATGGTTATTGAAACGAGTTATTTTAGATAATAATTTAGTTTTCATGTTCAATTAGGTTTGGCAACACGTTGAAGAGCGTGTTGCTTTTTTCAACGATTGCAAATCGTTTTGTAGGGACAGTAAGCACATTTTTCTAATTTATCCGTTTGATTAAAAGCTTGGTCACTGATAAAAATCTCAGATAAAACTTCCTTTAATCCTTTTTCAAATTCCTCCATTAATACTTCTGCCCTATTCAAATCTTTACCAGCCAATTTCAATTTCTCCGAAAAGTCTGACTTGAATAAACCCTTCCCATTATACAAACCTGGTACCACATTTTTCACCCCATCATATTCTTCATTTCTGATAAACAGATAAGAATAAATAAGGGTCTGCATTGCAGCACCATTTCTTTTATCATGCTCTCGATCGAATAAACTTTCAACGTCTGAAAATTTTACTTCATCACCACCTGATTTGTAATCAATAACTCGAATCGTATTATCTTGCTCATCCAATCTGTCTATTGAACCTTTCAAACGAATTTTTTCACCATTATCTAATGGTACTGTATGTTCAAATTCTCCTTCTACCTTTTTCACAGAGAAAGGGGCAATTTTTGCATCATAATTTAAAATTTGAACCACCATTCGTTTTACCACATCTCTTATGATGATATTTCTGCCTTCAAACTCAAAATCTGACTCCTCACTTTTCTTACCATAAAGTTCAGCAAACTCCTCCCTAATGAATTTATCTATATTTTTCTTCAGGAGGTAAATCTTATTCGGATCTAAAACTTCTCCGATCACCTCTCCATACAATTTTTCCATTACATGGTGAAGGATATTCCCGAAATCTGCCGCATCCAAATCTTCACTAACCTCATCTCTTTCTTTGAGACCCGCTATGTAACGAAAATAGAATTGTAATCTACAGTCCAAGTAAATTTTTAAGGCAGAAGCAGATAGAAACCTCTCTGAACTGTATAGCTTCAATATCTTTCGTATATCCTCACTCTTCTCTATAGTAATTGGTACTGGAGCAGCTGCTTGCGGATCTTGATTTAAGCTTTGCAATTTCACCTTTTGCGATTGAATCCCCAGTTCGTATTGCAATTGCAGAAGATACCGACTTGGCTCTCCACCTTTTCCCCCACTATTATCACTATTGTAAATCAAATGCATTTGCTGACTTCGCTGCATGAGCCTATTAAATAAATAAGCATAAATGGAATCACGTTGCTCTAAAGTGGGTAATCCGTAAGCCTTTCGAATGTTATAAGGAATAAAGGATTGATTGTTCGAACCACCAGGGAAATTATCTTCACTTATGCTTAAGAAATAGATATGCTCAAAATCTAGATTTCTGGATTCTAGCACTCCCATGATTTGGATACCTTCTAAAGGCTCACCAGAAAACGGCACTCGGATGGATTGTATAATTCGATTAAATAACCGGATAAAGGAATTAATGTCCAATTCCAGTTTAAATTCTCTCACAATTTGTTCAAGCTGATTGATTTGCTTAAAAATTTCAGCCATAAACTCCTGTTCTGTAGATTCAATTTGCTCGCTGTGAACGTATTGCAAAATGGTTTTTAGATAAAGAAAATAATTAACTGAACCATCTTTAAATAAAATATCCAAGAGGGGATTTGTCGTTTCCTTCTCCGAATATAAATCCTTCAATTCTAGCCTTATGATATTATCCCGTTCAATCTGTTGAATTTTGGCTTTCACTCCTTCCCCTAACAAGTTTCCCACAAAAGGGTGTTTTAAAACTTTCAATACATCACGATGATTAAAGCTGAGCTTATTGATTTCCTGTCTTCTATTTTTTTGAAGATGAAGACAAATACTCATCAATTGATAAATCGAGGCAAATCTTAGAGGATACCCCATGGTAACATTTACTTTTTCAATAGATTCGGGCAGCGCATATAAAACCGGAAAAAGCAAGCTTTCATCTCCCAAAATGATGGCGGTTTTTTCAGGCTGTTCTATATTTTGTTCAGAAAGCAGCTGTCCTAGAAATTTTGCTTGCGCAATATTTCCTTTTACTTCAGTTATTTTAATATCTGGTGTTTCCTCAATGATTCTATTGGGCATATAAGTAGGAAAAGTCTTCCCCAAAACCGAATGATTGGCATATTCTCTAAAGAAATTTCCAGCTTCTTGCATAATGTTTTCAGGAGAAGCATAATAGGCGTCCATATCCCAAAAAACACCTGCTCCTTCTTTTACCGCTTCAGAGATTATAATTTCCTCTGTTTTGGTCAAGGCATTGAAGCCCGCAAAAATCAGTTGCCCTGAAATTTTTGTTTGTCCAGACTTGAGCCTATCAGCATAATCTCTGTATAGCATACCATTGTAAGCCTTCTTTTCTTCTTTTAGCTTATCCCTAAAATCCTTATAAACCGGATAAAGAATATTCCAATTTCGGGCAAATTTTTCTTGTGCATCTTTGGGTTTGGCTTCAAAACTCTTCCAAAATTTCTGAATTAATTGAAGTTGCTCTTCGGTTAAGAAATCAGTATCCGCCAGCTTTTTCCATTCTAGTAAATTTGCAAATAAAGGACGGGCATCTGCCATGTAGTGATCGACATCATTGAAATCTTTCACCAGCATATCGCCCCAAAAATAAAACTGCTCAAAATCTTCTTTAAAAGGTGCATGCTTTTGGAATACCTCATGCAATGAGAATACTAAGCTCAATTGATCTGGTACTGCGAAATCACTTTTTTGCCGAACAAAATCTTCGATGGCCATGGCCTCAGGTGCCCAAATGGGTTGATCTATGAGTTTTCGTAGTGCACGATTAAAAAATAAACCAGCCCTTCTATTAGGAAAAATAACAGTATAGTTAGAAATGTTTTTTCCTAGTTTGTGAAATAATGATTGGGCTAGTTCTTCTAAAAATGTGTTTTGCATAGTTTTATAATGAGAATCTTTTTAGATGTTAATGAAAGAAATCAATCTTTACTTTCACAAATCTTAAGGGCTCTTTCTTTTTTGATTCGGAAACTCGGAATAATCTTGGGAAATAAAATCTTAGTGCTAAGATTTACCATGATTCCAGTTTTCAAATTAATTATTCATTAGCATTTCAAATTTACTTTACTTTCTTTTTGCTACTATATAACAAGACTATAAACCAGCTAAAGCTGGAAATTTAACCACAAAAGAATCAAAAGAAAACAAAAGAACAGCCAAAGGCTGTTTAGCCCTCGCTCACTTCCGTTAACACAGCAGAAATTTGTTATCTTCATTGAAGTTCAGTTCAATACACTGCCAGCACTTGAACAAAAAGAAATCAGCTAGAGGCTGGTCAGCCTCTGGCTGGCAAAAATTCAAGACAATCCGCCAGCTGGCGGACATCCCAAATCCATCCGTTGGCCCGCTGTTTTGTACTTCTACTTGCCCACACAGAACACATATCACTAGTCTTTTTTTTAGTACCTATGAAATCAAAACTTCAAGATCTAAAATATAAAACTAAACCTCGATAATTTCCAAAGGATTAAGGTAGGCGATGTGGGCTGTGACTTTCTCGTAACCCATTTTCCTTAAAGTATTTCTGTAAAAGCTTACTTGCTTATGATCCTGCTCTGATTTTAAACCCGTTTTAAAATCTAAGATCTTGGCTTCATTTTCCTTTATTAAAACCCGGTCCAATCGGATTAAAGAACCATCTGTCAAAAGTACAGGGACCTCAGTTTTCACCTGCCAATCTGTTTCAAACCAAGGTAATAAAATACTGTCTTTCTCAAGATTATCCTTCACCAATTTTTGGATAGAATCAAAATCCTCCTTATTCAACATCTTTTCTGTCTTAACCTTTTTCAAAATTTCGGGAAGCTCATGCAAATCATTCAACTTAGAAAATATATCATGCACATAGATCCCTAAATCTGTTTTAGATAAACCCGCATCCTCAGCCAGCAAAGTAGAAGAATGTTTGATTTTCAATTTATCATGCCAATTGTGACTTTCATAATAAGTCAAATTCACTGAACTAACAGCAAAAGTTTCCGCACCGGCTTTTTTCTCTTTTGCCATTAAAGCAAAATCTGCTTCACTTCCTAAGCTCAATTTCATATCTGCTTCTTCCCAATCTTCTTGCTGTTCCGAAAATTGTCTAAGTAGTTTTGATATATAACCTGATTTTGCCTTTGCATGAGAATTAATAAAGAGTGCATCTCCAGCTCTTGTCATGGCCACGTACATTAAGTTTAAATTATCCAGATAACTCCGCACTTCTTCTTCCCAATAAGAACGAGCAAAATCAGAATCCTTTAAAGAGGAAGAATGCTTAATAGGTAGGTATGGGATTTCCGCAAAGTGGCCTCCCTCTGTGTTCACCCAAAGCGTAGGTGCCATCAAATGATTAGGACTTAAGGTCCACTCCAAAAGGGGAATCATACATATTTTAAACTCCAATCCTTTTGACTTATGGATGGTCATCAATCGTGCTGAATGCTCATCTGATTGCAATTTAATTGCATAAGATTGATTGTTATCTTCCCACCACTCCATAAAATCAGGAATACCACCTTTATTTCCGAAGTCCAATAAAACATCCTGAAAGGCAGATAAATAGGCCTTTTCCTTTTTAATTTCCTTTAGCTGGAACAGTTGAATTAACTGCTCACTCATTTCCAACAAACTCAAACTCATCAAATCTTTTTGAGAAGTTAAAAATTCGGCAGGTAAAAATTCATCCGTACTATTCACTCTCACAATATCGTGAATGCGTGATTCGTCATTGTGAATTATTTTCTGATAATAAAATTTAATTTGAGAAAGGGCAATTTTATCTTCTGTATACAAATACTGAAAGCAGTTCAGCAAGAAATTGACAATATGAGCGCTTGACAATAGTAAAGTTTCATCGGAGATTATATTATATTGATAATACTGTACCTTATCAGGATTTTCGCTTTTATAATGCTCCAGAAAATCCTGAATTTCGATGCCCTCTTTCTTTTTCCTTACCAATATTCCGACATCCTGTAATTTCACACCCGCATCCTGCAATCGCTCCAAATCTTGAACAAACTTTTCCAATGCCTTGGTCTGCCAGCTCAATTTTTCTCCATCCTCCGTTTCTTCTTCTTCAAAAAACTGAAGCTCTACAAAGCCCTTGTACGGATAGTCTTTTTTCTTCTGTTGCACTACTTCGTTGTAGGCATCAGGAATGTCTTGCAAAAGATGTTCAACCTCTTTCGTAAAAGCATTGGAGTTTTTATTCACCGCGTTCAACTTCACCAAATCAGGCATAGCAGTAAATAAATCATTATTAAAATCAATGATATTCGGTTTGCTCCGGAAATTATGACTCAATGCCTCTTCTTGATAAAAAGCAGGGGAAATGTCCTCTCTCAATCCTTTTAACAACAATCTCCAATCACCACCTCTCCAGCGGTAAATGGATTGCTTCACATCTCCCACCACCAAATTTTCATTTCCTTCAGCTAGTGAATTTTCAATTAAGGGTTTAAAATTCTGCCATTGCAAAGTAGATGTATCCTGAAACTCATCGATCAAGAAATGGTCATAAAAACTCCCCATTTTCTCATAAACGAACGGACTTTCGGTTGGATCGGTACCAATGATTTCATTTAGAAATTGAGTGGTATCAGAGAGGAACTGAATACCCTCCTCTTTTTTGTATTCCTGCATTCGTTGATTGAAATGCTGAGTAATTCCTAATAAATAAATGTTTTTAAGAATATTTTCAGCGGAACGGTATTCTCCTATATTCCTTTTTATGAAATCAATTGCCTCTTGGAAAGAATTCATCAAGCCATCTGAAGCCGTTTTAAAAATCAAATCTTTCTTTTTGGAGGATTTTGAGGCTAAGGATTCACCTTCCGACTCTATCGCTGTTTTTACTCTTCCTTTTACCAAATCAGCTAAATCATAATTTTTGGTCTCTTCGCTAATTTTATTAAAAAAATTAATAGCTCCTGAATTTCCATAACTAAAATCTGCGATTTCTAGCCCATTTGACTCTATTAACTGAAAGGCTTTTTTACTGATTCCATCCAAAGTCTTTTCAAACTGCGCAATTATCTTGTTCAATTTGTCCTTGAAAATTTTCAGCCTTCGATAATCATAAATTTCTTCATTCAAAGCTCTTTCTATCAGCTTGAAATCATCCTTCATCAGCTCCTCAGTAAAGGCAAGAATATCTCTTCTAACATCCCACCTACCTTTCTCTTCAAGCTTATTGATCGAGAAATCAATCACCCAACTTTTGAGCGCTACATGTTTGGGATCACTAATATCCTCCATCAACAAATCCAAAACGGACTGCCTTACTTCATCTGTATTCAGCATAAGTTCTCCATCGCCTTGGATGCTTAATTCGCGAGCAAATGAACGCATAACGTTTTGAAAAAACCGGTCAATGGTCTGGACCGAAAACCTGCTGTAATTATGTAGAATTGAAATTAATAATTGTCTTGACCGAGTCCTCAATTCACTATCTGAAAACTCCAATAAGTCTTTCAGCTGATTGGCCATCACTCCTTCACTATTCTCAGAAAATTCAAACAAATTATGAATAATCCGTTCTTTCATTTCCTGAGTGGCCTTATTGGTAAAAGTTACAGCTAAAATTCTTTTAAACTGATCAGCATTTTTAAAAGCTAACTTGAGGTATTCTCTCGTTAGCGTAAAGGTTTTACCACTACCTGCTGAGGATTTATATACTGTGAAAAGATTTCCTTTGTGCATAAAGGAAATTTACGGGATGTAGGTATAAATTAAAAGAAGTTAGTTTATAATATTCATAATTATTACTGTTGAAGCGATGATGCATTCAATAGAAATTACTACTGCAGAAACAATGTCACCAGTTGAACTAGAATTTAAGAATGATTTATATTTTGCTTTTACGTTCACAACTTCTCCCCTAATCATGATACATTTTTCATGTGTTTCAAATATAATACCCTACATCATGAGTAAAAAATACATCAATAAATAAATAGCTTCATTATAATATAATTTACATTTATTAAAGCTAAAATACTATTATTTAAATTCAAAGAAAATATTTTTTTACCTTTTCTCTACATTTCTTACATATCGTCAATACCACTAACACCACCGGAAACAATAAATTTCATTGCATTGGTACTATTGACATTCCATTCATGAACTAATTCATTTTTAACTACTAAAATATTCCCTGAAAAGTTATATGAATGTGGCATATACACAGAGCAGAAACCCTGCATCTTTACCTTTTCTAATTCACTTTGAGTAATGAAGCCAGGCTTAAATATTTTTCCAGCCTCGTCAAACTGCACCATCACGGGTTGATTAAATTTCTTTTTATCGCCTACGAAAGCACCAATTAAATCTTTTATAGAGTTGTAAATCAAACTTAGCAGAGGTACTTTGGTGATAAACTGTTCAAACAACTCAAAGAAGGGCTTCATGAAATAGGTAGAACCTAAGTAACCAACCCCAATTATTGCAGAGGCTAAAATTAGAATACCAAGACCAGGTATATTTACTGGAAGCAAACCATCAAGCCATGTAAAAACGGCTTGAATAACTAAAATCGTAAAAGCTATTGGAGCTACAAAAAGTAAGCCTCTAAAAAAATAAGCAGCAATTTTAGTAATAATCTTTTGTCGCATAATCATTTAATTATTGAATCAGTACTATAACGAAAAAAGCCTTGATGAAGTCCATCAAGGCTTAAATTATATTAAAAGTATTCAATTTATATTGAAATCCCCATGAAGGACATAAATGCAATACCCATCAGTCCTGTAATCAGCATTGTTATACCTAATCCTTTCAAGCCATCAGGTACATTAGAGTACTTCAGTCTCTCTCTAATTGCTGCTAATGCTATAATAGCTAAAAACCATCCAATTCCTGATGAAAATCCGTAAACCGCTGATTCTGCTAAGCCATATTCTCTCTGGTCCATAAATAATGAAGAGCCAAGAATAGCACAGTTCACTGCAATAAGAGGAAGGAAAATACCTAATGAGCCGTATAAGGCAGGAGAAGTTTTTTCAATAACCATTTCTACCAATTGAACCATTGAAGCAATAACGGCAATGTACATGATAAAGCTTAGAAAGCTTAAGTCAACTGTTGCCAGATCTTTACTTAACCAAGTCAAAGCCCCTTCATTCAATATGAATTCGCTCAGCAACCAGTTTGTTGGAACTGTAATTGTCAGTACGAAAACAACAGCTAATCCTAATCCGAAAGCAGTACTTACCTTCTTAGAAACCGCCAAAAAAGAACACATACCCAAAAAGTAGGCAAATACCATGTTCTCTATAAAAATTGATTTTATTCCTAAATTAATTAAATCCATTGTCTAAAATTTTTAGCGATTAATTTTCTACGTATCCTGTTTTATTTCTTTGAACCCAAATAATGAGACCTAGTATAAAGAAGGCCCCTACAGGAGTTACCATTATACCATTAGCTTGATAGTCCATACCTACCCAGCCATCTTTTGAGAAACCGATTGCCTCAAAAACCTCAAATCCAAATATTGCACCAGATCCAAACAGTTCTCTAAAAAAGGCAACAGCTAAAATGATCCATGCATAACCTAAGCCACTCCCCAATCCATCAAGAATTGAATCGTAAGGCTTATTACCTAGAGCAAAGGCCTCCAAACGACCCATAATAATACAGTTAGTAATAATCAATCCCACGAATACACTTAGCTCTTTGTACATATCGTAAGCAAATGCCTGCAATACTTCATTTACCAATGTTACTAAAGTTGCAATTACAGCTAACTGAACAATAATTCTAACACGGTTTGGTATTAACTTTCTTAATAAAGAGATGATCAAGTTTGAAAAAACGATAACGAAAATTACCGCTATTGACATCACCATAGTTGGTTTCATCTGGGTAGTTACCGCAAGAGCAGAACAAATCCCTAAAACCTGAATGGTAATCGGATTATCATCATTTAACGGGTCAGTTACAATCTTCTTTCTTCTTTTGGAAAGTAACGCTTCTGACTCCTGTTTTACTGGTTTATCTACAGTTTCTGTACTCATAACTTTAATATCTTTAAATTATAAAGTGGCAGTAGCACCTTTTTTGTTAAAATAAGACTGGTAATGCTTGAAATAATTCTTTAACATATCATTCAAACCATTACCTGTTATTGTCGCACCAGACATCCCATCAACATGATGCTCATCTAATTTGCTTTCAGGATTACTTTCTCCTTTCAACATTTTAACAGACACTAACTCTCCTTGGTCGTTGTATAATTCTTTCCCTTCAAATCTAGCTTGTACGGCATCCTCA
The DNA here is from genome assembly GCF_963974845.1 of uncultured Marivirga sp. Classification (NCBI taxonomy): domain Bacteria; kingdom Pseudomonadati; phylum Bacteroidota; class Cytophagia; order Cytophagales; family Marivirgaceae; genus Marivirga; species uncultured Marivirga sp. The sequence goes on along the minus strand of NZ_CAXBEQ010000001.1, from coordinate 216,407 downwards.
GTAATTCTTGCGCCTAGTCCTGGAGTTTCACCTGCATGTGCAAAAACAGCACCTTTAATCACTTTACCTTCAGTATCTAGAGCAATGTACCCCCAAATATTATCCCAAAGGCCACTACCATAAACTGGAAGGATATAAGATTCAATTTCTTCCCCACCATCTTTACCGTAATATTTAAATACAGGGTAAAGTCTTTCTTCCGGAGCTTTTTTGTATTGCTTTTCAACACTTACGTTTTCAGCAATCATTTTTTTCCCTTCTTCATCTTCAGTAACCACATTACCTTCGTAGTCCGTCACCTCCGATTTAATCACTTTACCGTAAGTCTCAATTACATCCATTTCTGAAGTCACTTCCAGAACTGCACCTAAAATTTGCTTTTTAGTGTCCAATTCGATTGACTTTTGCTGAATTGGGCCCAAGCCAACTGAAGTGGCTGCCAACAATCCGCCTAATACTACTGTAAGTATGACGGAGAATAATATTACATAATAATTAGACTGTCGCACGTTTTAACCTCCTCTTTTTATTAGATTCAACAACATAATGATCAATTAACGGAGCAAACACATTCATTAAAAGAATGGCAAGCATAATTCCTTCTGGATAAGCTGGATTTACAACCCTGATTATCACTGTTAAGATTCCAATCAAGAATCCGTATATCCATTTCCCTGTTTCCGTATGAGCAGCTGAAACAGGATCTGTGGCCATAAACACGGCTCCAAATGCCAAGCCACCTATTACCAAATGATAATGCGCTGGCATATCCATAAAAGCATTATATCCGATCGCGTTAAAGCCTAATCCCATCAACCAAGCACCTGCGAAGACGCTGAAAATAATTTTCCAACTACCAACTCCGGTTGCGATCAAGATCAATGCACCGATTAAGACCATAAGAGTAGAAGTCTCACCAATTGACCCTGGTATTGCCCCCAAAAACATATTTTTAAAGGTGTACATTCCTTCCGCCCAATAGCTAGAAAAAGAACTAACTACTGTACCGGTGCCATTTAAAGCAGTATCATAAGCAACAGCTAAAGCAGTTGCTCCAGAATATCCATCAATTGGAGCGGCATCACCTAAGTAGGTCCAAACCTCCCCAGAAATGTCAGTCGGGTAAGCAAAATATAAGAATGCTCTCGCTGTTAAAGCAACGTTTAATACATTCATACCTGTTCCACCAAAAACTTCTTTTGCAATGATTACAGCAAAAACAGTAGCTAATGCAACTTGCCAAAGTGGAATACTAGGTGGCATAATAAGTGCAATTAACATACCTGTAACGAGGTAGCCTTCATTTACAGGGTGGTTTCTTATTACACAAATTGCAAATTCCGTCCCAAGTCCTACTGCATAAGAAACAATTACGATTGGAATAACCTGAATAGCTCCAATTCCTATTTTTTGGATAAAAGTGGCCGTTTCGCCTAGTGCTAAAAAATGCTGATGACCGATATTCCAGATTCCAAATAGTAAACAAGGAATCATAGCAATCACCACCGTAATCATGGTTCTCTTCAAATCGTTAGCATCTCGTACTTGCACCCCTTTCTGTCCTGTAACTAATTTAGGTCTGAAAAGAATTGTCCGGTGCCCTTCGTACAACGTATAGTACTTCTCGTATTTCCCCCCTTTCTCAAAAAGAGGTTCAATTTTATCGAAGAATTTTTGTATTGGATTCATATTTTATAGTATGATTATATTTACTGATATTAACCCTGTGGATTAATTACCTTTTATCCATTTATCATTAAATTGATTCCTTTTCTCAAAATGGCTTGAAGCTCATGTTTGGAAACATCAATAAATTCACATAATGCAACATCTTCTTCTATCAATTCGAAGATCCCTAATGCCTCCATTTCGTCAAAATCTTCTGCCATTATAGCTTTAAACAAATAATTAGGCAGAATATCCATAGGTAAAACTTTTTCAAATTCTCCTGTCATTACGAAAGCTCTTTCTTCACCGTTTGTATTAGTATTTAATACATACTCTTTCTTTTTGTTCAAGAAAGACAATAAGCCAATCGCCCTGTGAAAACTTAATTTCGAAGTGGTTGGTTTAATCCATCCCAATAATTCTTCAAAATCTCCTTCAGGCACAACAGTGATCTGCTCATCATAATACCCTAAATAACCTTCGGCATCAATTCGTTCCCCAGTCAACGGATTTCCTGAAATATATCTCACATGATCTCCAGAAATATTATCTTTTATAATATTTTTAATTGAAGCACCAACGTAGGTTTGATAATACTGAGGATCCTTAACCTCTGACCCTGTCAATGCCACTTTCTTAGAAGCATCATACTTTCCATTTAAGAATAGTTTTCCTATTTGGATTACTCCATATGGCTTTACTGTCCATGCAATATCCCCTTTGCTGATTGGATCGATATGGTGAATCTGTACCCCTACATTACCAGATGGATGTTTACCAGAAAATTTATTAATTTGAACACCTTCAGCTTGGCTGAACATTTTTAGCATTTCTTTATCCTCAGAAATGTTAATATGAACCTTACCTTCAGTAAATTTTTTGATGATTTCTAAACCTGCAGCAAAAGATTCTTCTTCGTCTTTGTATATAAAGTTATAATCTGGTGCTAGTGGATGAGTATCAAAAGCTGATATAAAAATTGCTTTTGGTGCATCTTCAGGATTTGCCACTATACCATATGGTCTTTGAATAATATTAGGCCAAACCCCGCTTTTAAGCATTAACTCCTTAGCTTTTTCAACCTCCAATGATTTAATATCCGATTTCGAATGCTTTCCAAAATCTTCAAAATCATTTTCCTTATCAGCTAAAATCCTTAATTCTAATAACTTTCGCTTTTCCCCTCTCTTAATTTCGGCTACTTCTCCACTAACGGGAGAGCAGTACAATACATCAGGAGCCATTTTATCGTAGATAAGAGGAGTACCCGCTTTAACAGAGTCACCTTCTTCTACTAATAACTTGGGCCTTGTGATTGCCGGGAAATCAGTTGGTTTAATTGCGAATGTTTCTGGTTTAGGTGCATTTGATACTTTGTTCTCGGCTTTTCCAGCCAAGTTTATATCAAAACCTTTTTTAAGTTTAATGGTATGAGACATGTCTTTGTTTAACAATGAACCCTTATTTGAAATTGAGGCAAAATTAAGAATTATTTTTCTAAAAAAAATCTTTTAATATAATAATACTCCACTTAATTTAATCAAGCTGAAACTTTCTGCTTAACAGCTTACAAGGCTTTCGTGTTCAATATTTTCCACAAAATTTTTTACTTTTTCCATTAGCCACATTGGTGTAGAAGTTGCTCCGCAAATCCCTACCCTTTCTATACCTTCAAACCAACTTAGATTCAACTCCTCTTCGCTTTCAATAAAGTAACTATTTGAATTTTGAGATTTACAAACCTGATATAAAGCCTTACCGTTGGAGCTCTTTTTACCACTTACGAACAGTATTACATCATGCTGTTTTGAAAACTCTAACAATTTTGGTTCTCTGTTAGAAACCTGCCTGCAAATACTATCATTAGCATTCAAAGTGGCAGCTTGTCCTTCCTCTACAGCCTGTTGTATTTTAAGTCTATCTTCAATTTTCTTTTTGATATCATAAAAGCCCTTGGTACTTTTAGTAGTTTGGCTAAACAGTGTTACAGGCCTACTAAAATCTATTTTCTCCAGATCCGAGTCATCCATTACTATGATAGCATTTCCATTGGTTTGCCCATCCAAACCAGTCACTTCCGCATGACCTTTTTTACCATAAATAACAATCTGCCCCTTGTCTGAACACATTTTATCGTGTGCATTTTTTACTCTGTTCTGTAATTTTAGTACTACAGGGCAACTGGCATCAATAAGTTCAATATTGTTCTCCATTGCAATCCTGTAGGTTTCCGGAGGCTCGCCATGTGCCCTAATTAAAACCTTACAGTCTTGCAAATCCTTTAAATCTTCGTAATTGATGACTCTTAGCCCTTTTTCATATAGCCTTTTGACTTCCATATCATTATGGACTATATCACCCAAGCAATATAATTTTCCGGCCTCTTCCATTGCATCTTCTGCCATACGTATGGCATACTCTACACCAAAACAATATCCGGAATCGTGATCTATGGTTACTTTTAAATTACCCATCATATTTAATCATTTTTTCTGTCGCCAATTGCAAGACATATTCTACTTGCTCCGGCAAAGTAATTTCGCTTGAATCTAAAATATAAGCATCCTCAGGAACTATCAATGGATTTTCCTTTCTTTCCGAATCCATTTTATCTCGTGCCAATAAGTTTTCTTCTATTTCTGGGATAGGAATTAATTGGTCTTTTTCCAATAATTCTTTTTGCCTTCTTTCAGCCCTAACGGCCAAGTCAGCTTTCATAAAGATTTTTAATTCCGCATCTGGGAAAACATTGGAACCAATATCTCTGCCATCCATCACTACTCCTTTTTTCTTCCCCAATTTTCGCTGCTGGCTGACCATATTTCTTCTTACTTCAGGTATGGCACTCACCTCGCTAACTTTATTTGAGATATACATTTTCCTTATCTCCTCCTCAACGTTTAACCCATTCAAATAAGTTTCACTAGAAGCTTTTCGTTCATTAAATTGAAATGAAATCTTGATTTCTTCAATCGCTTTTACTATTTCCTTTGAATTATCAATGTTCACGTAGTTCTGATGAAAATACAAAGTCACTGCTCTGTACATAGCACCTGAGTCAATGTAACTATACCCTAGCTGACTTGCCACTTCCTTGGCAGTACTGCTTTTCCCGCAAGCTGAAAATCCATCTATGGCTATTACTATTTTGCGCATTTTAACAATCTTTTACTGGACAAGGCAATGGTTTCTTTTTAGGCATTGATTTACGTCGTCCATTGTTGGCACAGGCAGACAAAAGTAAACCAATTATCAATAAAGTGAAGATCTTTAATACTATCGCTTTTCTAAGCATCTATTCGTTTCATTGAAATTCCTAACGCAAATATACAAGATACGGAAGGAATTTAATGGAATATTAGATGAAATATAAATAATAACAACAATTGAAAATATCACGTGTTGTATATAAACAAAAAAATATAAAACTATGAGAAAAGATTCAATTGAATACAACGGACTTTTAGGTGGGATACTGGTTTTCATTGGACTTACAGCTTATTTTTTGATTATGAATGCTATTGGGTTAGAACATAATTTAGAGCTTCGCGCTTTAAACATCATCATCATGGGAGCTGGGGTTTTCTTCTCCATCAAATCAATTAAAAAAAAGAACGAGAACTTCGACTATTTTAAAGGGATTGGTACTGGTATGTTGACAGCTGTAAGTTCATCATTGGCATTTGCTATTTTCATTTTCATATACTTACTATCAAACCCCGAATTTTTGCAGGAAATAAAAGAAGTTGAGCCATTCGGCAATTACCTTAATGCCTTTCTTATTTCATTTATTATCATAATGGAAGGTGCTGGATCAGGTTTTTTTCTCAGCTTTGGCATTATGCAATGGTATAAAAAAAGAACACCTGAATGGTTTTTAAAAGAGCAAAAAAACAGTAAAGAAAGCAAGTGAAATTATCTCCCTTTTAAGATTTTAGTAAATATGATTTTCAAATTCAATCATATAATTTATTAACTTTAAGTACGATTTGAAAATCAAGTACTATGGAATACAAAAAAGGTAAGGCTGAAGAATTTTTCAGCAAAGCGGGAAAAAAAATTGATAGTCTGTTTTCAGAGATTAGCCAAAGTAATATTTCAGATAAACTGGAATTAAAAGAGCGATTGCAAGAACTGAAAAGAAATAAGGAATCACTTGAAAAGGATTTTGATCGATTTACAGAAGACAATAAAGAGGTCTTTAAAGACTTAGCGAATAGCTTTGAAGAATCTTTCGAAGATATTAAAAACATCTTTCGGAAAAAGAACAATCAAAAGGGGTAACCAATTCCAATGTTGAGTGCTGGCCCGTAATTTGACCTTGTCCCCAAGTTCCATTCGCTTATGGTCCACCTGTCTCCCGAATCTCTTGCAGGATCGTACAATTTGAAAGCAAAATCAAATCGTAATATTAGGAACGAAAAATCGACTCGTAATCCTACTCCTGTTCCAATTGCTATTTCGTTATAAAACCTATCCCATTGAAAATCACTACCAGGCTCATCATTATCTGAAAAAGACCATACATTTCCTGCATCAATAAAGAAAGCACCATCCAAAAAGTTGATCAAGTTTCTTCTTACTTCTACACTGGTTTCGAAAATTATTTCTCCTGGTCGCTCGATGTTATATAAAAAATTCCCTTCATCATCTGTATCTACAAAACTTCCCGGCCCCAACCTCCTAGGTGCCCAAGCCCGAATACTGTTACTACCCCCAGCAAAATAATATTTCTCATAAGGTAAAACATCTTGTGAAAACTCTCCATAGGGTTTCGCAAAACCCACATTAAAGCGGTAGGCAAACGTACTTTTCTTTCCATAAGGTATATAGGTCCTATAATCTAAAGAAGCTTTAATAAACTGGAAATACTCCAATGATGATTGATTAACTTGCTCTCCGATAGCATTAATATTCAATAAATTACCCCCGGTTTCACCAAAGAATTTAATAAAACTAGCTCTACTTTGGGCTTGGCCATAGTTATTGAAATTTTTGGAAATAGTAATTGAGCTGCTTGAAACAAATGAAGGCAAAAACGACCTACTTAGCTGTCTGCCAAAAGTAGTTTGCTCTTCTAAAGCCCTAATAAATTCCTCTTGTAAATCTGACTCTATAAGATTTATATCAGATACGGTCAAATCAAAAATCCATCGCATTTTATTTTGCCAAGAATAACCAAATGATCCATTTAAATTGCTTCTTACATACTCTGGTCTATCTGTGAAATTGAAACCTAAACCAGTTTTGGTCTTAGGATTCAATAAAGCAAATCTAGACTTGAGCTGAGTCCCAAGAGGAAATAAAAAATGAGGAAATGTAAATGACAAATTTGCCCTAGCTTCAGTGGCAGTAGTCACATCGGTCTGATCTGAAATATTGGCTACTCCTTCAAACCCTAATCTCCCTGATAGCTCCATAACTTCTGCTCCTTTAAAAGGGTTTCTGTTCTTTAAGGAAACATTATAAAAAGGCCCAGGCAATCCAAAGGTCACGTTAACATTGACTCCAATTTCATTGCTCAACTGAAATTTATCTAAAGGACTTGTAAATATGTTAGCTACAAAGTCGCCTCCCGCTGTATCGTACTTAATATTCACAAAGCGGAACATATCTAAATTGGCTAATTGGCGCTGCGTATTAAGTGTCTTTTCTAGGCTATAAAATTCATTTGGCCTAATGAAGACTCTCTGATCAAGAATCTTCTTTCGATAAGAATAATCATAGTAAAAATAATTGATAGAATTGACCTTTTCTTCAGTCCTATTAGCTCCACCTACTTGCGTGTTTACGTCAGTAGTGAAATTGACTTTATCTAATTTGTATCGCTTATGATTTTTAGCATCTTGAGGTTTATTAATGATTATTTCTAATGCTAAATTAGTGGTGTCTGGGTCGCGATAAACGTTGTACTCCACAAATTGTCTAGAAAAAGTATAATATCCATTATTTTTCATAATGTTTTCTATTCTCTCCCTTTCCGCGGTCAATTTACTTTGGTCGTAAATGTCACCAGCTTTTATCAAACTATTTCTTTTCCCACCTACCAAAACACTCATCATTACTTTATTACCTCCGGTATTATAAATAATAGTATCTATAATATAGGATTCTCTTTCAGCTATATTATAAGTTACATTTGCTCTCTTATTTTTTATTCCCTTATATTTCACTTCATAGCCAACTTCTGCATCAAAAAAGCCTTTAGATTCCAAGAAAAGTTGAATTTGATTTTTCGTTTGCTTAGTAGCCGAAGAATCAAAAATTGCCAAAGGCTCTCCCCACCTCATAAAAAGATTACCATCTTCTAAAAGCGTTGAAAACTTATCGTTCTTTTTATTTAATTTTCTTTCTAATCGAGTGGCTTTATTGAATTTCTCAGCTTCTCGCGCTTCGGTGATCTTCCCCTGCAATTCCTCTAGCACAACTTCTTTTTCTACTTGGATTTCTTCGGGGTCATAATACTGCAGTCCAGTTTCGTATAAGGCTACATAAGGTGAAATAGGCAATAATAGAATTCGACTGTTTGCTTTCTGATTGTATAAATTTTCCAGTCGATCGGAAGAAATATTTTCATTACCTTTAATTTTCTGTTTAAAGAGAAGTTTCTCATCATTTTTCAAATAGCTTGTGCCCACACAAGAAGTGAAAAAAATGATACTGCTCAGCAGAAAGGATTTTATTAATTTTATATTCAATTTCAGTGCTATCGAAATAAATGCTTACTAAGACTCATACAAAGTTCATCAAATCTCTTCAATTAAAGAAATTCCGGCAGAAAGAAGGGCTATTTATAGTTGAAGGAGCCAAAAATACCCTTGAATTATTAAATTCTTCCTGTAAAATAAAAGATTTAATTGTTACAGAAGCTTTTTTGAAAAAGTTTCAACTAGAACTCAATAATGCAAAGGTCGAACCAATTATTATAAAAGAAAAAGAATTAAGAGGTTTAGGAACATTTCAAAGCAATACTGATGCACTAGTGGTGGCACATGATCAAATGCCTCCAACATACAAATCCAAGGGCTTTGATTTAGTATTAGATGACATAAGAGACCCAGGAAATTTAGGCACTATTATCAGATTAGCAGATTGGTATGGCATACAAAATATAATTTGCTCCGAGACTACTGCGGAATTTTACAATCCAAAAGTGATTAGCGCTTCCATGGGTTCCATTTTCAGGACTTATTTGTATCGAAGAGATTTGAAAGAATTCTTGTTTGAAAATAACAGCAGAAAAGTTTATGGTGCGTTGCTGGAAGGAAAAAATGTACATCAAGTTAATTTTGACACAAATGGACTTCTGATAATTGGGAATGAATCACACGGAATTGATTCAGAACTTATTTCATTTATTGCAGATAAGATCACCATTCCAAGAATTGGAAAAGCTGAATCATTGAATGCCGCAATGGCTACTGCTATAATTTGTGATAATGTTTTTAGAAATCAGTAGGCATAAAAAACCTGCTCTCAGCTTGAAAACAGGTTTTAAACAATAATTTACAAATTTTTATTGAACGCCAGCTTCAATAGTGGCTTCCATAGTAAAAGTAATGGTATAATCCATTGGAACATCTGCATATCCTTCAAGAGTAATTTCTAGTAAGGTACCATCATCAAGTACATATTCCTCAACTGCTTGTTTGAGAGCAGTAACATACTGAGGACTAAGGCTGTTTAATTGTTCTTCAAATGTTGAACCACTAAGAACCCCCGTTCCAGTTCCTACTCTATTCTCCCCTGCATAGAACAAAAGCTCTACATTAGTAGGAATACCACTGCCTCCTTCTAAGTTATCAACTACTGCAAAGTTAAAAGACTCAACTGTGAAATCCTTCATCTGCTCACGTCTTTCAGCAATCTCATCAGATGCCAAATCAACTTGTTCTATAATTTCAAAAGTACCAGTTTCTGTACTTGATACTCGAAAAGTTTTTGTTAAATCAGTTGGAACATCTACAGTAACTTCCTCTGATAAATCTTCACAAGAAATAGCCATGAGGCTAAACATCCCTACAAAGGTAAATGCATACAACAATACTTTTTTAATATTTTTCATCTTTTTTAGTTTTATTTAAAAGTTCAAAAGTACAGTTTAATATTAGATAATTGAATTAACCCCAATCAAATATTCTATTTTTTCGATAAACACCACTCAAAACTAGGAGAAAAGGTTGACTTGAGCCAATCAGATACTGAAAAGGCTGCTAAAATGGACGGATATAATAGCATGAATATGCATAAACCCAAGTCCATAAAAGAAGAAAAGCTCTTGATTGAGCAATTTAAAAAATCAATTTAATTTAATTCCATGATTGGTTAGACAGTAGCATTGAATCTTGTACAAGCTTCGGTTATTTTTTTATTATAAGGTTTATAGAATAAAAAAGTAAAAAACCTATTAAATAAAAAAAAGCTAAGAGACATACTATTTCTTGACACTGTTAATTTGATGATACTGCAGAAACAGTCATTACCCCTTCTATTGTAATTCCAACAGTATAACTAATAGCTCCATCGGATGTCAATTCTAATTGAATGTCAAAAGGTTCAAAAGCTTCCAAGCTTCTCGCAATTGCATCTTGTATATCAGCATTCAAATCAATTTGTGTTCCATCTAGATCATTAATGTCATCTATCGTCAAAAACGAGAAATCGCCATATTCAGAAATTAAGATAATCTCTCCAGATCCAATATTCCCTTCTGAGCCATTATCCGTAACATCAATAATTAATTTATTAGCAGAAATATTTATTATCCTGTCCTTATATTCATCAATTTCCTCTCCACTTGGATTTACAGTTTCTGTAAATGAGGTGTCTTTTGCCTCAGTGGTCGTAATATCAAATGAACGCTTTATATCAGTGGGCACATCAACATTTAATAAATCATCAGTATCTTCGCAGGAAATCGCAGTTAAACTAGACAACCCTATAATTGCTAGTGAAAAGGTGAAAAATCTTTTGAACTTTATCATATTCTAAATAATTTCTATATAACAAAAATACAGTTTATTATATGAAAAATCACGTTCGATTAAATAAACTTTCCAATTTTTCAATAAAACACCCTAAATGATAGCCATCCACCAATGCATGGTTGACGTGGACTGAAAACGGCATAAATATTTTGCTATGTTCCTTATAAATTTTTCCAGTTGAAATTTTAGGCATGCTATCTTCTACAGCAAAATGACGGGCATGCGAAATGGAAGTAAATTTGATCCAAGGAATAGCCGTAAAATGAATAACATCCACCATTCCTTTCATCACATCTAAACCAGACTCAGCTTTTATTCTATCAATTTCGGCTTTAACATTAAGTGAAAAGACCTTCAAATCTTCATCAAAAATCATCCTGGAATACCCAAAAGTTTTATCATCTCTCAAAACGGTGGCAGAAGCATGAACCGTCTCCACATCATATACTTCTTGTTCAATTAGCCTATAGCGCATTTCGGGGATTGCATTTACTGCCGTTAGTATCTTATGCAAATAATAATGGTAAAATGATATCCCATCCCTTTTGCAGTAACTATAAGCATCCGTGCATTCCAAATTAATGTTTACACCATAAAATGGTTCGTCAAATGCATTAAAAAAATTAAAATGGTCTTTGCGTGGATGTTTCTTAAAATTGAGTTTATTCACTAATGAATAGAGTTTATCTTAATCAGAGTTAAAATCAAATTTACTTTTAAAAACACACATTTTATAAGATGCTGGAAAATTATATTATTTATTTTCATAATACCATCCTTTGACTTACGTTTGTATCCAAAAATAGAACTATCAACCCAATCCAAATTTGATGAAACAATTACTATTGCTAATAACTTTATTTGTTTTTAGTCAACTTACCCTTGCGCAAATCAGAATAAGCGGCTATATAAAAGATGCGCGAACCGGTGAAAATTTAATTGGTGCCAATATTTGGCAACCTGCCACTAAACAAGGAACTGCCAGCAATACTTACGGCTTCTATAGCTTAAACATAGGTGGAGATACTGCCACTTTGGAAGTTTCTTATGTAGGCTACCAAACCATCAGAAAATCTATAAAATTAGAAGGGGATACCAATATCAATTTTGAATTGGAACTCTCTGATGAATTGTCTGAGGTGGTGGTCAAAGGTACCCGACCAGATTTAGAACTCACTAAGATGAGCAGTATGAAAATCAGTGCTCAAGACATTAAAGCCATTCCGGCATTATTAGGAGAGGTAGATGTTCTTAAAACTATACAGCTTATGCCTGGTGTTCAAAGTGGTTCGGAAGGAAGCAGTGGCATTTATGTTCGAGGAGGTGGACCTGACCAAAACTTGATTCTGCTCGATGGCGTTCCCGTTTATAATGCCTCTCATTTATTTGGATTTTTTTCTGTTTTCAATGCTGATGCGATCAGTAATGTAGAAGTGATAAAAGGTGGGTTTCCTGCAAGGTACGGAGGTAGGCTTTCATCGGTAATCGATATCAATATGAAAGATGGCAATATGAAAAACTGGCAAGCGGAAGGCGGCATTGGCTTAATCTCATCTAGGTTATCAGTTGAAGGCCCCATCAAGAAAGATAAAGGTTCAATTATCCTTTCTGGTAGAAGAACCTATATTGATATTTTAGCAAGACCCTTAATAAGAGCAAATGCCGATGGTGCAGATTTAGGATATTTCTTTCATGATTTTAATGCCAAGGCCAATTATAAATTCTCTGACAAAGACCGTATTTACCTTAGTGCATATACAGGCAAAGATAAATTCTACGCCAGAGATGAATACGAATATGATGATGGCGGTTCCATCAATGAGTATAAAGATGAAGCAGGAATTCAATGGGGTAATTTCACGACTGCTGGCCGATGGAACCATCTATTTTCAAATCAATTGTTTTTAAATACAACTGCCACCTACAGTCAATATAACTTCAGCTTATTTAATGAAAGCTATTCACGCTATGCCACAGCTGATGATGAAACTGAGGAAAATTTTTATGCATCATATAATTCAGGGATTCAGGATTACGGTTTAAAATTAGATTTTGATTATTATCTAAATAACGGGCATTCCTTGAAATTTGGTGCCAATTACATTTACCATATTTTCCAGCCCGAGGCTTTCAATTTTGAAGCAGACTTTGAGGCAGACTTTGACCAACCCGATACGAAACCAATTTACGGTAATGAGTTTTCAGTTTATATAGAAGATGAATTTGAACCCTTTGAAAAGCTAAAAGTAAATGCGGGTCTACATGCTTCAGCATTTCGAGTGAGGGAAGAATTTTACCCATCTTTCCAACCCAGAATTAGTGCAAGATATTTAGTGAGCAATAAATTATCTTTTAAAGCTTCTTATGCTGAAATGGCTCAGTTTCTTCATTTGTTGACGAATTCGGGAATTGGATTACCGACAGATTTATGGGTGCCCGTTACAGATAAAATCAAACCACAATTTGCACAGCAAACTGCCATTGGAATGTCCTCTTTAATTGCTGATGGGAAATATGACTTGTCAATTGAAGGCTACTATAAAAACATGAACAACCTGATTGAATATAAAGAGGGTTCCAACTTTCTGAATTTGGAAGAAAGCTGGGAAGATAAAGTAGCAGTTGGAGACGGCTGGAGTTACGGTGCTGAATTCTTATTTAGGAAAAAAGAAGGTAAGTTCAATGGTTGGATCGGCTATACTCTATCTTACAATAATCGCCAATTTGATGAATTGAATTTTGGACGAGTATTCCCTTATAAATATGATAGGCGACACGATATAAGTGTAGTCACAAATTATAGGCTCAACGAAAAATGGGAAATTAGTGGTACATGGGTATATGGAACAGGTAATTCAATAACATTACCAATAGCAAAAATATCAGAGCTTTCTGAGAATCCAAGATCAGAAAATGAGGGTTATTACGGATATTCCGATGTTTATCAATATAGTGACCGTAATGCTTACAGAATGCCGGCATATCACAGGGCGGATGTCGGGATAACACGACACAAAGAAAAGGACTGGGGAAGCTCAAGCTGGACTATAAGCGTTTATAACCTTTACAATAGGCAAAATCCCTTCTACATCACCACATCCAACAACAGCATAGGGGAAACATCTTTTAGCCAAATCAGCTTGTTTCAATTAATACCATCCTTTACTTACAACTTTAAATTCAGACCAAATGAAAAATAATCTTAAGCTAATTATCCTGTCAGCTTCTCTTTTGCTTGCCTGTGAAAAAGAAGTTGAATTAAAGATTGATGAAAACGATTCAAAGTTGGTATTGAATGCATGGCTAAAGACTGATAGACATCCACTTGTTGAAATCAATCGTTCCACCTTTATATTTGATAAAAGAGGAACTGACCATATCGATAATGCAGAGGTCATTATTTTTGAAAACGATCAGGAAATCGCATACTTAGAATATTTTCAATCAGGATATTATCAAAACAAAAACATTAAAATTAAGCCTGATACAGAATATAAAATTATTGCAAGAGTAGAAGGATTTGAGGAAATTTCAGCTACGGAGAAATCTGCAAGTAAAATCACGGATGAAGATTACGAATTTGAATTCAACTCAATTGAAAGAAACAGCCAATTTGGAGGTGAAAAACGATCTGAAGTAAACATCACTATCAATGATAATGCTTCCACAGAAGATTTTTACCTTTTCCGGTTAAAAGCGATCAGCACTGAATGGAATACCGACCAACCCGAGGAGGATACGACCTACAATGAATATTATGAATACGTAGAAGCCACTGATTTACAAACCGAAGAATTATATTTAGATGGAACTGGAAGCATACAAGTTCTAAAAGACGAGCTATTTAACGGACAAGAATATACTGTTAGGTTTAATTCCCATGATTTAAGAAAAGATATTTATGTCAACGGCCATTACAATGCTATTTTTCAATACAAGGTAGAGATGCATAAAATCAGTAAATCCTTATATTTATACTTAAAAAGTGTGGAAAACAATCGATATCCTGACCCATTTACAGAACCCACCCAAATATTCACTAATGTTAAAAATGGTTATGGAATTTTAGCCACTTCTACTGTTGTTGAAATAGCAATAGAAGAACTTGGAGATGTAGAAATCAATGAATAACTCATTAGGGAAATATCTAATAATAATTGGTGCTTTGATAATTTTAGCTGGAATTATGATTTATTTCTTTCAGGACAAGCTTCAATGGATTGGAAAATTGCCTGGTGATATAAGAATAGAAAGAGAAAATTTCAGCCTTTACTTTCCTATAACCACCATGCTATTGGCCAGTTTGGTGGTCTCTCTTTTAATCCGATTATTTAGAAATTTATTCTAATTTAAATTTTCGAGTATAGGACAAGGTAGGAAAAGCTATCATTCTGGTTCTTTCGTTTCTATAACCATATGGATCCCAAGAAGGCGAATCATACGGAGAAGGAATATCACCAGGAGCAACCAAAACGTGAGTCAAACCAATTTGCCAACTTACCAATTCCTTATTCTTCCTGACAAAACGAATCCCTGTTAATCCATACCATAAAGTTCTTTTTAAATCATATTCTCCTTCTTCATAGCTGTAATCGCCATTTGGGAGCATAGTTTCTCGGTAGACATACTCTCTACTACTAACATTAAAAATATAATTCTCAGTAAGAAAGTAGAAAAATGGTCCACCTCGAACTATACCGGAAAAATTACCTACAAAGGAATCACTACTAGCTTCTGTAAAATCATTATTGTTTACAGTGAGATATCCTGCCCCAATTGTCAAATTATTGTGACTATCGCCATAGCTGTAGGTTACAAACGCAAGATTTCCGAAAAAATTAGTGCCATAGGTACCTAAAATCATCATATCGCCTATTGCTACGCTATGTTTTTCTTGAAGGGGAATAGAAAGTTTGGCAGTGAAATACACTGGAAAACCAAACAAGGTAGTTCCCATTCCTATTGACAAATTATCTGAGAGGCCATATTGAATATCATGTAAAAGAAAATAAATCGAATTGTAGTATAGTTCTCTTTCCTTCAATCCGAAAGATGTTGGGGCAAAAAAGTATCTTGAATGGTGCTCAGAATTTATATTTTCATTACCTGCCTCATTACTTTCTGATAACTCCTGAGAGGGCTGCGTTGGGTTTTCAATAATATCTAATACCGCATAATAGATAACAATTGCTTTTTCTTCATCTGTACTAGATGCTAAATTTTCACCATTAGACTTCGATCCTAAAAGCTCACCATCACAATTTGAAAGTTCTGTGATTATTCGATTTCCATTTTTATAAATCTTAGCAAAATAATAATTGCATTTTTCTTTGATATCAACTGTAGTGCTTAGCGATATATCACTCTGCTTGAACTTTTCAGAAAGTAAATATTCAACTTGAGAATTAACTATGTTTGCACGGTCATCGAAAACTATTCGATCTTGGGCTATTATTGAATGGTAACTAATAAAAAAAACACCTAAAAATATCGATAAGACCCTCATAGCTCAAATAATTGATGTTAAGTAAATATAGGGATAATATTCAATTTAACAACGATTGTAAGCATTATTTCCAATTTAAATTACTGATATTCAGAACTTAATTTGATCACTCTCACAACTTAAAGTTTCATACCTTTCAATCTCAAACTATTCAACACTACAGAGACCGAACTGAATGCCATGGCCGCCCCTGCGATCATTGGATTTAATAAGAAACCGGTGAATGGATATAACAAACCAGCAGCCAGTGGAATTCCAATAATATTGTAGATGAAAGCCCAAAATAAATTTTGCTTGATCCCTCTTATTGTTAATTGAGATAGATGAAATGCTTTAGGTAAATTTTCTAAATCCGAACCTATTAAAGTCATTTTAGCCACGTCAATGGCTATATCCGAACCTTTGCCCATGGCGATACTCACATCTGCTTGAGCTAGAGCTTCAGAATCATTTATACCATCACCCACCATGGCTACTACTTTTCCCTTAGCCTGCAATTCCTTTACAAAGTCAGATTTATCGGAAGGCATTAAGTGGGCTTTTACGTTTTTTATTCCGACAACATTAGCTACAGCTTGTGCAGTTTTTTCGGCATCCCCGGTGAGCATATAAACTTCCATGCCTCTATTTTGCAATTGCTCAATACTTAATTTTGCATTTTCTTTGATTTTATCGGCTATACCTATAATGGCCAATATTTGCTTTTCATCAGCAAAATAAATGACGGTTTGACCTTTCGATTCCCATTCATCAGCAGTAATCAAAACTTCATCGCTGGTTTTTAAGTTTTGCTCTTGCATCCATGCAAAATTTCCTACAAAATAATTTTGATCATCGTATTTTGCTTTTACGCCTCTACCTGAAATACTTGCAAAGGATTGAATACTTATTTTTGAAAGTTCAGCAGATTTTAATTGTTTTAAAACCGCCTCAGCCAAGGGATGCTCGCTTTTAGATTCAATATGAAATAAAATTGATCTCAAAGAAGTTTCTTCAGAAAACCACTTTTCATTTACCACCGAAGGCTGGCCTTCTGTAATCGTTCCTGTTTTATCCAAAATAATCGCATTTGTCTGATAGGCTTTTTCCAAACTCTCAGCATCTCGAATCAACATATTATTTTCCGCTCCTTTTCCAACACCAACCATAATAGCCGTTGGAGTTGCTAAGCCAAGCGCACATGGACAAGCAATTACAAGCACCGTAATTGCAGATAGCATTCCTTGAGTCAAGGAATTTTCTCCACCAAAGATTTGCCACAAAACAAAGGTTAGAATTGCTATTCCGATTACAGTAGGTACAAAAATACCAGCAATTTTATCAACCAATTTCTGAACTGGGGCTTTACTTCCTTGGGCTTCTTTTACTCTTTCAATGATAGAAGCCAATAAAGTATCTCCTCCAACTTTCTCAGCTTTGAAAGTAAAGCTTCCTTTTTGATTAATTGTACCCGCAAAAACCTTTGCTCCAGATAATTTTTGCGCAGGAACCGGTTCACCTGTAATCATGCTTTCATTCACATAAGAATCACCACTCTCAACTGTACCGTCAACAGGAATTTTATCACCAGGCTTTACCAAAATTTCATAGCCTACTTTTACAGATCCGATGGGTATTTCCTCCTCACTTCCATTAATCAAAACAATAAGTGTTTTCGGCTGCAGCCCAATCAGTTTCTTCAAAGCCGAAGAAGTATTAGTCTTTGCTTTTTCTTCTAAATATTTTCCTAAAGAAATAAAAGTAATGATGACAACAGCTGCTTCATAGTAAACATGTGCCTCTAATCCCCTCTGAAGCCAAAATTCAGGATAAAACGTATTGAAAATACTCAGTGCAAATGCAATTCCAGTACTAAGTGCCACCAAAGTATCCATATTAGCTTTGCCATGTTGGGCTTGCTTCCACGCACCTTTGAAAAAATGACCCCCAAAATAAAAAAGAACTACTGCTGATAATGGTAAAGAAATATATTGGCCTATTTCCCAGCTCATGAAAAACATACCAAAAATAAAAACCGGAATTGAGAGAATTGCGGATCCTATTAGGCTTCTTTTGACTTCCAGAAACTGAGCTATTTGAGCTTCTTCCTGCTTTTCGGCTACATTGTCTTCCTCCATAATGGCATCATAGCCTACTCCTTGCAGTGCAGATTTTAAATCCGCCAATGAAACTTCATCAGGATTGAAAGTAGCCCAAGCTGTATGAGTTGCAAAATTCACATCTGCATCTTGAACACCTTTAGTACTTTTAAGTGCAGACCCCACACTGGAAGCACAGGCCGCACAGCTCATGCCAGTTATTGGAAATGTTTTTTTTATTATTTGGGCTTCAGCTTTTTCTGTCATTTAAATCTTTTTCTTAACGAACTTAAAAATCTTTAAAAAAATACATAAACAATTTTTCATATATTACGATATGAAAGTCATGGAAGTTCAAAAGTCTGATGAAAAGTTAGCCAAAATGGCTAAAATATTGAAAGCTGTAGCCAATCACAATAGATTGAGGATTGTACAGCTACTATTAAAAACAGGAGAAATGACAGTGAATGAAATTTGTGAAGAGCTGGAGAACTGTGAACAGTCATTGTTATCACATCATTTAGCCGCTTTAAAAGAGGCTGCAGTTTTGAGTTCAAGAAGAGAAGGGAGAAAAATTTACTACTCTTCTGCCAAAAAAGAGATTGAGAATTTAATGAATTGTATTGAAAACTGTTGTAAATAAATGAATGATAAAATAAAAGAAGTATTAGAAAGAACGCCATTCGAACCAGAGTTAAAGGATGAAATCTTAAAATCCGGTCGATTGAAGAAAGCTAAGACAGGTCAAACCGTCATCACGCCAGATGATGAAGCACAGGAAATGCCTTTAGTGATGTCTGGTTTACTAAGAGTAATGCGAAACGATGACAATGGCAATGAAGTCTTTTTATACTATTTAGAGGGAGGGGAAACATGCGCCATGTCCATCACTTGTTGCTTAGAAGGAAAAAGAAGTTCATTCCACGTAGTGGCCGAAGAAGATTCCGAACTATGGATGATGCCGGTTTCCAATTTGGACAATTGGATAACAAAATATCGGAGCTTTAGACGGTTCGTCTTCAATTCTTACCAAACAAGGTTTGATGAATTACTACAGACGATCGACAGTATGGTTTTCATGAAATTAGATGAAAGACTTTACAATTATCTTTTAGATAAGAAAATTGCAAGCGGATCATTTGAAATTAAGAAAACTCATCAGCAAATTGCAAATGAATTGAACACCTCCCGAGTTGTAGTTTCTAGACTATTAAAGAAGTTGGAAAAGGAAGATAAGATTGAGCAAAGAAGAAATTATATTGAAATACTTTAAAACTTGTTTTCAGGATGGCAAATTAGAGCAGTTATTATAAGTCAGTAACTCATGTTACAATCCACCTTTGGACACTGCCGTATATTTGTGGTAAGTTAAAAAATGAAAAGAATTTAGAATTATGAAAATAGAACAAATTTATACAGGATGTTTGGCACAGGGCGCCTATTATATGGAGAGCAATGGTGAGGCTGCTATAATTGATCCATTAAGGGAATCTGCTCCCTATATCGAAAAAGCAGATAAAGATGGCGCTAAAATTAAGTATATTTTCGAAACTCACTTCCATGCTGATTTTGTTTCAGGACATGTGGATTTAGCCAATAAAACTGGGGCAACAATTGTTTATGGTCCTGGAGCTAAAACTGACTTCGATATGCATGAGGCGACAGATGGAGAGCTCTTCCAGATAGGTGACATAAAAATAAAGGTTTTACATACTCCTGGTCATACATTAGAAAGTTCTACCTTCCTATTAATTGACAAAGAAGGAAAAGAAAAAGCCATTTTCAGTGGTGATACTTTGTTTATAGGAGATGTAGGAAGACCGGACTTAGCACAAAAAGCGGGTAAAATTACTCAAGATGACCTAGCAGGAATGCTGTTCGACAGCTTAAGAAATAAGATTATGACATTGCCAGATGACGTAGTTGTATATCCTGCGCATGGAGCGGGTTCTGCCTGTGGTAAAAACATGAGTAAGGAGACTACGGATCTGTTAGGTAATCAAAAGCAAACGAATTATGCCTTAAGAGCAGATATGACTAAACAGGAGTTTATTGCCGAAGTAACTGACGGATTATTACCTCCACCACAGTACTTTGCTCAAAACGTGGCCATGAACAAAGCAGCTGATACTTCTGGTTTGGATAAGATCTTAGAAAAAGGAAATGTGGGATTGGATGTTGAAACATTTGAAGCAATGGCAAATCATGAAGGTGCTTTAGTGTTGGATACTCGTCATCAAAATGAATTTGTAAAAGAACATATACCCAATTCCATTTTCATTGGTATTGACGGAAGTTTTGCCCCTTGGGTTGGTGCTTTAATCCCTGATTTGCAGCAACCTATTGTATTCATTGCAGAAGAAGGTCGAGAAGAAGAAATAGTGACCCGTCTATCAAGAGTGGGGTACGATAATACATTAGGATATCTAAAGGGTGGAGTAAATGCTTGGAGATCAGCAGGAAAAGATACTGATAGTGTTAAATCTATTCCTGCTACAGAATTTGCATCAGAATTAAAATCATCAGATTTGACAGTTCTAGATGTTAGAAAACCGTCTGAATTTCAATCTGAACACGTGGAGGATGCACAAAATTTTCCTTTAGATTATATCAATGATAACTTCGATGAGTTAGATAAAGATCAAACTTATCATGTGCATTGTGCAGGTGGATATCGTTCAGTGATTGCTGCATCTATCATGAAATCAAGAGGTGTTCATAATTTAGTAGATATTGCTGGTGGTTTTAAAGCTATTAGCGAAACAGATATTCCTAAAACAGATTATGTTTGTCCCACTACTTTGAAGTAAATTCAATTTTAAATTAACTAGCAAAAGGAGGCTCTCTTAGTTTATGCGAGCCTCTTTTTTAATTCTTTTATATGAAAACATATTCATATATAATATTCTTATTGCTGTTGCCTTATGCTACTACAGCTCAAAACCACGATCAACAATTTGAATCCATAGACTCTGTCAAGCATGGTTCATTCAACCCCAATGAAGCCCACAGTTTTCATGAATGGTTTAAGAAAGGACATGTAAGCGGTTTATTTCGCTCCAATACTATTCAAACCTACAGACCAGCTAGCCAAAATTTCAGTGGTGCTTCTGGTTTAGGTGGAAGAATCTATTACCACAGTGCCTATTGGCATGGACTCCAAATGGGAATTGGTGGAATCTATACTTACAATGTTTTATCCACTGATTTAAGTGGTTCAGATCAAAACCCATATGCACCAAGATGGGAAAGGCAATTATTTGATTTAGAAGATCCAAAAAACAAACATGATTTGGATCGACTGGAGGAGCTTTTCATCAAATATCGCTATAAAGACTCTTATGTTAAATTAGGAAAGATGCTTTTGAATACACCCTTAGTTAACCCTCAAGATTCCAGGATGAAGCCTTCGGCATTTCAAGGAATCTGGTTGGACTGGAATGAAGGCCACCGATTTGAGATCAATGGAGGTTTCTTCAATAAAGTTTCACCCAGATCTACTACCGAATGGATTAAAATCAATGAAAGTATAAACCTTTATGAGCACTTGCTAAACCCAGATTCAAGTCATTACGACTTAAATACGAAGGGAATAGCCATTGCAGGTGGTCATTATATTCCAACTGAAAAACTCAGTTTCCATTCCTGGCAATATCTCATTGAAAACATTAGCTTTATAACATTTAATCAAATAGAGTATCAAGAAAGCAAAATCAAGCTTGGACTTCAGTACTATTTTCAAACCGCCATTAATGAAAATCACTATGTAGAAAAGGATCACAAAACTCACAAAATATCTGGTCAGATCAAATGGATGGAGGATAAATGGCAATTGTCCTACAATCAGACTACTAATATATCTGACTACGCAATGAAATTTCCGTCAGAATGGGGAGCAGAGCCTTTTTATACATTTATTAGCCGACACAGAATTATTGGTCTGGAGGAAGTTAATAGTCGAGCGATAAAATTAGATGTTCAGCCTTTTAATAACTGGAAATCACTGAATCTCGGACTCTATGCTGTGCATAGTTTATTCGAGCAGTCTAAGGTTAAAAATTCAATGACACAATTAAGTTTAGATATTCAAACCCATTTCAAAGGTAATTGGAAAGCACTAAAGTTGAGATTTCTGAATACCTATTTTATTACAGATGGCTTTGAAGAAGATTCCTTTTTATTTGAGTCAATTCTTCATACTCAATGCATGGTAAATTATCAATTTTGACTTATGCCTTCCTCAATTTCAAAATAACCGAAGTACCTGATTTCCCGTCACTATGGATATCAATTTTACCATTCATTTTTTTAACAAACTCAATTACAATCGAAAAGCCTAGTCCGCTTCCATGCTCATTTGCAGTTCCTGTACTACTTACTACATGTTTCCCTTCTAATACTTTTTGAATTGCAGTTTGACTCATTCCTACTCCACTATCAGAAATTCTGATTTCAATAAAAATACCTGCCTTATTGGCTTCTAAATCAATCTCCCCGCCTTTCCTTGTAAATTTAATTGCATTAGAAATTAGATTTCTAAATATGGTCAACAAAGCATTTTCATCTGCCAGCACAGCGAAATCTTCATCAATTTCATTTACAACTTTTATATCTTTCTCTGCTAATTGATAATCAAAAACCTCAATTGTTCTTTCAAAAATAGTTCGTACTGCAATTTGTTTAATATTAAAAACAAAATCACCTTTCTTACTAAAGGTCCATGACAATAACTGATTAGTAAGCACTGAAATATTTTGTATCGACTGAGTTAAATACTTAAAATACTTAGATTTTCTATTTTCGTCAGTTTCAATTTGCAGTAGGTTTATCATAGCTCCAATATTTCCAATTGGACCTTTTAAATCATGAGCAATTATTCCAAATAATTTATCTTTACTATTGTTTGCAGTGATAAGGGTTTGACTTGCCTTATATAATCGAATAGCCAAAAACAAGGATATGACAAGAAAAATAATGATCAAGATACCGATAGTGTACTGTAATTGAATTAAGTCTTTCTGAGCCGTAAGTTCTTTTTGTTTCTTAGTATTTTGAGATATCAAGTCCTCATTTTCCCTATTTTTCCTTTCCACTTCATAGCGTGCATTTATTTCTTCTAATTGACGTGTTCTCTCTGACGCAATCAATGAATCCTTTTCGGCACTATGTAATTGATGATATTTATATGCCTTCCTATAAGATCCCTGAGCCGCATAATTTTCAGCTGTTAATTTATAGACCTTTTCTTTTTCACGCGTCTCTGAGGTTTCCTCCATCATCAACAAAGATTTATTATAATAATACAGCCCACTATCATAAGACTGCGTAAGGGTATGAATTTGACCTAAAGTATAATAAGTGTAAATCAATACAGATTTATATTGATGTTTTTCCTGGATCTTCACTGCCCTGTAGAGGAGTTGTAACGCTTCTTGATATTGTCCGAGTTCCATTTTAGGTTCGGCAAGATTCCCAAGAGTAATTGATAATCTGAATGTATTATCTCCCTTTTCATTAATCGCTAATGACTTTTCATAATTAGTAATTGCATCCCTGTATTTACCCTGAAAGCAATCTACTATTCCCAAATACTCAAAATTCGATGCAATGTATATGGAATCATTTGATTGAATCGCATATTCTAACATTTTCTCATACGTGGCTCGAGCGTCATCATATTTTTTAATACTCACAAAAATACCGGCTAAAATATTAGATGCTGCAATTAAATGTGATGTATCCTGTAGCTTTTCAAAAATCTGAATGCCTTCTAATATCTCTTCAATTGATCTTACATTATCTGTCATTCGCCATAGAGAGTGTGCAATCCCGATCTGTGCCTTACCTTGATAGAACTGATCTTGGTTTTCAAGAGCAATTGATTTCAAAATCTCGAAATTCTTCAATGCGACCGGATATTCCCCTGTAATGTATAATGCATCTGAAAAACTTAAATGATACTTTAATCTTTCTTCCTCAGAATCAAACTTTACTGAATCAGCATCAAAGCTAGAATAAAACTGAATTGCACACTGATAATTTTCGGCCGCAAAACATGAATCACCTTTTTCAATGAAGTCATGGTAATTTTTGACCTCTTGCTCAAAAATTAGATTAAAATTTAGTAGGAGTAGGTTTAATAATAAAATCACAACATCTCAAGAGATTAGAATTACAAATTAAGCTATTGTGATTAAATTCAATAGGTATTTATACTATTTTTTATTTTTTAATTTTTCATACTCCCGATCAACAGAGTAATATGAATTATTTACATACACGCCAAGAAAATGTAATGTAATTCCTATTCCCCAACCAAAAGTCATCCAAGCAGGCCATGGAAGAAAAAAGTCACCATAATTAGCACCATAACTGCCGGTAAAATACCACAACAACCACACTAATACATTTACTGAAAGGTAAGTTGATAAATGACGTTTAAAACCAACTCTGGCCTCAGCTAATTTCCATAATTCTTCGTCTCTATTTTCCATATGTTTAATTTAAATAATTTTTCATTTATAAAATGAATATTTTTGATCTTTTTATTTGCTGACTTCTCACGTACTCTTCCAGTTTAATCATTCACAAAATTGAATATTATCCCCGCATAAATACTCCTTCTGGTTAAGTAGTTAGACTGATAATTGCTGTAATCATAATTATAGCTTATCGAATTTTCATTTTTGAAGTCAAATACGTTAGCGACATTAATAAAAAAAAGACCGTTAAATTTTTGAGAGAATTGGAATAACCTGCTCACTCCCAGTGTAAAATTCATATACGGATCAAAGAAAATTGGTGATGTTCTCGTTTGTGGTACATATACTTCAAGGTCTGAAAAATAATCAGCGCTGTTTACTAATCGGTAGGTGTTTCCTTTAAAGATCTGAAATGAGGCATTAAAGGTCCATTGAGGAAATGGATTATATTTAAAAAACGTGCGAGCAAACCAATCCCAAGAGCTATCTAGATGATAAAATGAAGCGGATTGATCCAACTGAAACTTATTTTTTACAAAAAAGCTCAATCGACTCTCGCTCCCCGAAACTGCACTATCTCCATGAATTCGAAAAAAGCTTTGATGAATTGCCCAGTGCTTATCGCTAAAATCTAAGTCCATACTGGACTGAACTTGTTCTAATATTTGCGGATTCGTATCTATTCTCGTTTGATAATACTTCCCATGAGCTCCTATCAAATTCAACCGTTTATTAATATCCCATAAGTAGTTAAACTGATAGCTCCATAATTGCTCACTACTATTAGGTATATAGGCAGTTCGCATTCCACTGCCAAAAGCATGATCCCCCCATTTTTTTCTTCCATAAAAGTAATACTCATGACTTTCGAGTTGTTTGTTCGAACTGATTGTAAGTATAGGATGAATTGGTGCTAGTGCATAAGCAAAAGTGGGCACATCTCCACTAAATACACTATTCTGTAGCCAATAGGCATAGCCCGTTTTCAACACATCACCTTTTTTAGAATAGGTTAGGTTTACAGACGTGTAAGGGTCAGAATTTTTTACAAGGTAATCCATATTCCCAAACTGGAATTCATTTTTGCTAATAGAATTTCCTGCTATCAAAGAGCTTTGCCAGGAACCAAAATCCTGCACCCATTGAACAGTGGTTAAGCTCCTCTCAGCGTATTGTAAAAATCCATCCTGATAGCTAGGATGTCTGAAATTAAAATTATAGTTATCAATTATTGCATACTGGTATATTTTGATCGATCCCCAAGGTTGATGAGTAGTGAAAAGAGCACCTCCCTCTACAGCGTTAAAACTATTAATGTCTTTAAAATTCACTGTATTCACTCCTTTCAGAACTTCATCAAATTGGTAGTTGCCAAAAACACCTAAAAAAGATTGCTCACCAATTGCTCCTCGACTAGAGTACCCAAAGTTGGCCATTGAAAGACTAGCTGTATGTTGCCAATATTCAGGAAAACGATCAGCTAGTTCCAAAACTACAGTACCTGAAGTCGCTTGTCCGTACTCCACAGGTGGGTTTCCAGGAAAAACGGTAGCACTTTTTAGAAAATCAGTATTGAAAATACTTAGGGTCCCGGTATTCGTTAGTTGTGCATATTTCACAGGATTCTTTACAGGAACACCATTCAAAAAATACCCAGTTTGCTGCGGAGATGCACCTCTAAAAGCAACTGCTGCATTTTCGTCTTTGATGGTTGACGACATTTGTGTGTTTATAGCTACTAAAGCGTCCGCTTTAGAATTTGGATTTATATATATATCAATAGGATTAAGTTTTTCAAAAGCGAAATTTTCCGCTCCTAATACACTGGCTCTTACCTCAACACTTTGCAATTGTTGAGAATACTGCTCCATATTGATCAGTAGGCTATCATCTGATTTTTTCACAACGAACCACTTTTCCTTATATCCAATAAAGCTACAGACTATAGTATCCCCGTCCTCGAGGCCTATCAGATTGAAAAAACCATTAATATCTGCTACATCATTGATGGTATAATTAGTCTTTTTCCAAATATGTGCTCCAGGAAGTGACTCACCATCTGCTTCTATCTTACCTGATATTCTAATTTGTGCAGAAGCACTTGAAAAGAAAAAAAATAAGAAAATTGAATACAGCAAATTCTTCATTACGGATAAGCTTTAAATAATACAAATAGAATAGTTCCTTACCTATTTGCTCGCTTGAGCCTTAGGTAAAAGCTGGGAAGAAACCCATCTGAACTCAGGTTCTACAGCCAAAGCCTTCTGATATGTGGCAATAGCCTTGCTATGCTGGCCGACCTCTTGGTAAGCTTGTCCTAAATTTGCAAGTGTATTAATATACAGCCATCCTTTGTAATTATGCTTTTCGAACAACTCCACTGCCTTCTTAAATGATACGATTGCGGCTTCCTTATCTCCACCAAAGGTTTCAGGTGTATAAAATAATGAAGATCCCGAAATCATATGAACAATAGGTGAATCAGCATTGGCCTTCAATGCACTTTCAATAGCTCCTGAACTTTTTGGACCATAGTACATGCCTTTCCAAGGGGAGTAGGCCATTATAAATCCATAAATTGACGAGCGCAGCGCCATGGCCTCTGCCCTATAAATACCCTTTTCTTCTAAGGCCTCTAGATAATCTAATGCTGGATCTACAAACTGATCAAACTTCTTTTCATTTTTGGTGACCATAGTATTATTCAGAATACCGTAATAAGCAATGCCTTTCTCTATAGACCATTCCTCGTTGTACTGATCAAGAGCAGCCTCCCATAAACTCTCACTATTCATTAGATAGGCTTTATACATTAAACTATCGACTTCCTGTGCTTTGGTAATGTGTGCATTCACAATCATTACTAAAACAATTCCTAAGATTCCACTTAAATTTCTCATAATAAACTACTTTAATTTATAAACTATATTTTGATAAAAAAAGACTAATTAAAGTCTTCAAATCCTTTTCAAGATCAATCTGTTGGCTTAATATATGATCGCAGAGCGTTCAAATACGTTTCGAATGCATCAACCCCTTGTTCTGTAATCTTACAACTTGTGTGTGGATAATTGTCCTTAAATGTTTTATCCACTTTTATATAACCTGCATCCTTCAATTTATTAACCTGTACACTTAAATTTCCAGAGGTGGCACTTGTTTTCTCCTTTATAAAGTTAAAATCCGCTTCCTCAACGTTCATCAAAAGGCTCATAACAGCCAAACGTAATTGAGAATGCAATAATGGATCTAATGGCTCAAACATACTTATACATTTAACTTTTTCGGCAACAGATGCCCTGGGATAACAAAGCTAACAATTACTGATAAGGATAGCAGGAAAAGTTGCGTTTCAAATCCAGCATAAAATGCGAAAAAACCTACCAGCATGCTTAAATATCCACCAACAGTTAGTGCTTTATACTTTATGACACCTCCTGTGCTGGCAGTTCCTATTCCATATAAAACCATTAAAATTGGATATATCCCATTCCAACCTAAAGCGGGTGATGCAAATAGAAACACAAAGAGCGCTGCAATGAAAGCTCTCCAAATGGATGCTAAAGCTCTATCTGTAAAACTAAACGCTCGAGTTCTTCTCTTCTTCCTGCTAAAGTAAATACCGTTGTAAATGCCTGCGATTGGCATCGAAAGCCATACTAGCCAAGCCATTTCAATACCAAACTGATATTGCAGTAAATAATGCAACATCGATGAAATTGCCACTGCATAGCCCCACATCAAATAGATTACCTTATCTTGACTGATATTGTACTTAGTGGTACTAATCATCTCTGAGATGATGCTCAAACTTTCCTCTACTTTTAATTTTTCTTGTTCCATGTTTCCTTATAATTTTATAAATTCCCAAAATTTACACTCAACTTTATTCCGAAATTATTAAGGTGTTGTTGATTTAAATTTGCGTCTGCATTCAAATAGGCAATTCGATAATACACTCCAGCCGATAGATGCATGGTATGATTAATAGAGTACCAAACTTTGATATTAGGCTCTAGAAAATAAAAACTTTCAGAAATATCATCTAGTGAATAACCTCCAGAACCTGCCAAAACATCTCCTCCAAATCGAACTGATTCTTTCAACTCTGAAAAATATCCTAGCATTAGCCCACCATAGCCTAAGGAATTGAATTCTCCATTTGGCGTAGCCACACTATTTGCACTTCCGTATCCGGCACCACCCAGGTAAAAGTTAGGATTAATCACCCAAGCTCCACCGCCACCGATCATTAATAAGTTTCCGTGAGAAGTAAATTCAGAATTGGCATGCACACCTCCGAAACCACCTTGCGCTTTAGCTTTTTCAGCAATCACAACTGAAAAACAAATCAAAACTGTTAAAGTCAATAGTCTTTTCATACTTCAATATTTTGTTCACAAAACAAATATAATCTAGTTTATTTTATAAACCAAATTACAAATAAATTATTTTGGGGAAGCTACTATAATTTTGTTTTGAGCTGTTATCTTCAATCACTGTTGAAACAGAGAAAGAAATTATACTTGTGGAACTTTCGGCTTAGAACTAGTAAGCCATTCAATTAGGTCTTATTATACAGATTTATTAAAAACAACCTTATGTTGTGCTTCACGACCAAAAACCATAAGGGTGGCAAAGACGGATTAAACGATGGTCTTGAGCAAATTCCACAGCATAAGCTTTTTGGAGGTGTCTTGATTAAGGTCTACAAGGTCATGTGCGTAGATAGCACTGCCTTTATTTATTTTTAGAATGCTGTATTCTGAAGACTGCACATATTGATTGTGAAATGAGAGAAATAGCTTCAGGTGTTGGACTAATTTTAATTGTTCAGGGTGCTCATGAATAATTTCATATTGACCTTCTTCTATATTAATGGCTCGCAATAATTTATTGAGTGTTTCCTTTTCTTGACGCCCTAAATTATCCTTTAATAAAATCACTACCTCTTTTTGGTCCTTCTGAGTTTCAGCTCCATTTGATTTTGACTGTACCACATTCTTCGGCTCTTTGACCAACTGTTTGTCTATAGTATCCTTCTGCACTTTATATTCAACCGTATCGCTTTCCTCCTGAAAAACATAAATTTGGTCACCATCAAATAGTTGCGTTAAGTAATCTTGATCAATATCCATTACTCATTTAGTTTAAAAATAGACTTCAATTCTGTAGCTTCTTCTGGCTTCATTCTCTTACCTAAAACTAATCGTAATTGCCTTCTTCGCAGAGCCCCATCAAAAAGTTCTTGTTCCTCATCTGTTTCAGGAACTAATTCAGGAACGTCAATCGGTCTTCCAGATTGATCCACAGCAACAAATGTAAAGAAAGCTGAGTTGGAAGGATATTTTTTTCCCGAAGGGATATTCTCCCCTTTAACCACTATATGAACCTCCACGGAAGAACTAAACGCTCTAGTTACTTTAGCTTCTAAAGTCACTACATCTCCCAGGGCTATTGGATGTTGAAAAGAAATATTATCAACCGAAGCTGTGACTACTATTCTGTTGCAGTGCTTTTGAGCTGCAATAGCTGAAACAATATCCATCCAATGCATCAAACGTCCACCCATAAGATTATTGAGCGGATTGGTATCATTGGGCAATACCAATTCGGTCATTATAGTATAAGTATCTTTTGGGTTTTTTGCTTGTTTTGCCATAGTAAATTTAATTTGTCACAAAGATAAAACATAGATATCAAACGGACTTCTAAAAACGGAAATTTACTGACCTCAAATTTTCAAGTACCATCCCAAATAAATTTTGTCATATATATTAAAATAAATAGATTTTTTTTACCTTAACAAATAAATGATAAATCAAATTATTAAGACATTCCCCGACTATTCATGACACTTGAAGAAAAAGATTGGACTATACCTCTAATTTATCTATTTGCGGGAATAATATGGATTGGTCTTAGTGATGAATTACTATTTTTTTTGAGTGATAAGTTCCAGTTTAGCACAAATACGCTTAACAGCTTAAGCCAATGGAAAGGTTTCTTCTATGTTGCTCTAACAACCTTTCTCTTGTACTACTTAATAAAAAGAAAAACTAAGCTCATTTTATTTGTTATAAACGACTTTAAGCGTCTATTCCATGATAACCCTAATCCAATGTATATTTTTGATATCCA
The DNA here is from genome assembly GCF_963974845.1 of uncultured Marivirga sp. Lineage (NCBI taxonomy): Bacteria > Pseudomonadati > Bacteroidota > Cytophagia > Cytophagales > Marivirgaceae > Marivirga > uncultured Marivirga sp. The sequence continues at coordinate 185,545 of NZ_CAXBEQ010000001.1, read as the reverse complement.
TACCAAAAATATCATGTTAGCTAACAAGGCTGCAAGTGACCAATATGCATATACGATACAGGAATTGTCTCAATTAAATCTCCATGATTTAAGACCTGACTCAGAAAAGGAAAAACTGAAAGCGCATCTACAAAATTTGACCGATGACTTTAAAGATAGTGGGGAATGGATTCATCAAGATAAAAATGGTCAGCTTTTTTATGTAAATATCTTCTCACATAAAACCGTCTATAGAGGAAAAGAATGTCGAATTGTGAATTCCATTAACATCAATAAAAAAGTTTTAGCGGAAATGGAGCGTGCAAATTTTGAGAAAGCGTTGGATAAAGCTGCCTTAGTATCTGTAACAGGCATTGATGGAAACTTTCAAGACGTAAACAGTGAGTTTTGTAGGGTAAGCAATTACACCAAGGACGAATTAATTGGACAGTCTATGGAAATTTTGGAATCGGGAGAACACGATTCCAAGTTTTGGAATGATATGTGGAAAAAAATTAAGGCGGGAGAAATATGGAGGGCAGATGTTAAAAATAAAAGCAAATCAGATGAGTATTACTGGGTAGATATTGTAATCAGCCCAATTAAAAATCATGAAGGGCAAATCTACAAATTCATGTCAATCAGTTATGACATTACTGAAAAGAAAAAACTAGAACTTAATCAACAAAAGTTGCTGGATGATTTTACTGAATATGCCTTTCAAACTTCACATGAGCTGCGAGGCCCTCTAACCAGCATGATGAGTTTCACTTTACTATTCGAAAAATATGAAAACCAATCTCTTCTAATTGAGAAATTAAAAGGCACAGCAGCCGAAATGGATAAAGTCATTAGAAAAATGAACGACAGCTTAAGCAGAACTGCTTTGGAACTTATTCAAGAAAAAAGAGATAATCAATCTTCAGGATAAGGCACATAAACAAAGCTGGTCATATCTGTATCAACTACGAAGAGACAGCAGAATTCATCCGGATTTTTATAAGCTCTTTTAAATTCCTCCACTTTATCTTCATCAACGATTTTCCTCTGAATAAACTCATCCAAATAAGTGATGAAATAATTCCAGGTTAGATTTAATTCTCCTGCACCGATCAATACTTGCCCGATCGGTTGCTCAGTTTTACAAATAGGAAAAATAGGGAATTCCGAAAAACCTTGCTTTCGAACGGCATAGGAAGCCTCTTTTAACGTTTCAGAAATGGCCACAAAATCTTCCGTGATTGTACCTAAATATTTTCCGTTTAATTCGGGATTATTATCCATAATAGTTAATCTATTTTAAAGCATTGCCTCATCAGCAAAGCTGTAGTACTTATCTTCTGCAAAAATAATATGATCTAAAACCGGAATATCCAGCAAAAGACCGCTTTCCTTCATTTTCTTTGTCAAACGTATATCTTGCTCGCTTGGGTTTCGATTTCCAGAAGGATGGTTATGCGCTAATATAAGCGCTGAAGCCATCTGGTCAATAGCTTCTTTAAAAATGATTTTAACATCTGCTACAGTTCCTGAAATGCCACCGCTACTAACCCTCTTCATTCGAATAACGCGGTTTGCCCTGTTCATCATTATGACCCAAAATTCTTCATGATGCAAATCTAGCATTACTGATTTAAGCAAATCATAAGCATTTTCAGAGGAAACAATTTTCGGCTTTTCCTGAACAGCTGATTCTTTTCTCCTTCTACCTAATTCTAAAGCCGCGATAATTGAAATTGCCTTCGCTTCACCAATTCCTCTAAACTTCATAAGTTCTTTCACCGAGAATTTAGCCAAATGATTTAGATCATTGTTGACGTCTGCCAGGATATTCTTACCAACATCAATGGCTGACAAAGATTGTGTTCCTGAGCCTATCAAAATAGCAATTAACTCAGCATCGGAAAGGACTGCTCGACCATGGGTTATTAATTTTTCCCTTGGTCGGTCTGCTTCGGCCCAACTTTTAATACTAGAGACTGCATCGTACTGTTCATTTTCCATTTGGGTGCCGTTAAGGTTGAACTTTTAGAACCCAAAATTTATGAAATTAGTACAAACTAAAAAAGCCTCAACTGATAGAGTTGAGGCTCAAGACTAATATCTTAAAAATTCTTAAGCTAATTTAGCTACGTGCTTGGCTAATTTAGATTTGTTATTATCCGCTTTTTTCTTGTGGATAATATTCTTCTTTGCCAATCTATCCAACATTGAAGTTACAGTTTTCAATAAGTCTTCAGCTTGCGCTTTGTCTTCTGTAGCTCTCAACTTACGGATATAAGTTCTAGTGGTTTTAGCCTGATATCTGTTTCTCAAACGTCTTGCCGCACTTGAGCGAATTCTTTTTAATGCTGACTTGTGATTTGCCATATTGATTTATATCTAATGAAATTCTTGCTTTCTTTTTAAGGACTGCAAATTTAAAAGAATTTGTTTTACTAAACAAAGCCAATTCGTTTTTATCAGCATTTATTTTTGCGAATAGCAATAAACTCTTCCGAAATGGCTGTTTTTATTTTTCAAAATTGTACAAAAATAGGCTTTCTTCCTAAATAATAAACCATTTATTGAATTCTACTCGATGTTTTTTCGAATACAATTTTTACTTTAGATTCTGAAACAGCCAAAATCCTGAGATGAAACGTTTTTACTTGATAGTATTCATTTTAATATTTTTCTCTCCAACACTTTCTTTTCAAAATATCAGAAAAGCAAACTGGGGCTTCTTTGCACACCAAAAAATCAACAGATTAGCAGTTTTCACGCTTCCACCTGAGATGATTACTTTTTACAAGCACCATATTCAGTATATCACAGAAAATGCGGTGAATCCAGACAGAAGACGCTATGCGGTGGATTATGAGGCCCCCAGACATTATATAGATTTGGATGTTTATGGTGATAGTGCTGTATATAAAATGCCTCGTTCCTGGAATGATGCAGTGGAAAAATTCACAGAAGATACTTTACAGGCCTATGGTATCGTACCCTGGCATGTACATTTTGTCACCTACCAACTAACAGAAGCCTTTAAGAATAATAATGCCGAGGATATTCTTCGATACTCAGCTGATTTAGGTCATTACATCGCAGATGCAAATGTCCCATTGCATACCACGAAAAACTACAACGGTCAATTAACAGGGCAATACGGGATTCATGGTTTTTGGGAGTCTCGTTTACCTGAACTCTACTCGAATGAATACGATTTCTTTATCGGAAAAGCTGAATATGTGGACAATACTCAATTTGCCATCTGGAATGCTGTTAAAGATGCTCATTTAGCATTAGATTCAGTATTTGGTTTCGAAAAAAAATTAACCGAAAAAATGGCTGATGACCGAAAATATAGTTCAGAGCTAAGGGGAAATGTAAACGTAAAAGTCTACTCAAGAGATTTCTCTAAAGCTTATCACGATTTGCTAAATCATCAAGTAGAACGAAGAATGAAGAACTCTATTAAAATGGTGGGAGATTTCTGGTTTACTGCTTGGGTAAATGCCGGACAGCCCGATCTGGATATTTTAATTGATGAAAGAGCTATTTTCAGTACTGAAGAATTCATTCCCCAGGATAAAGGAGAGGAATTAAGAATACATGAAAGCGGTGTTCAGAATTGAATTTATATCACAAAAGGCATCAGCTTTTTTACTAATGCCTTTTGTGATATTATGTTTCCCTAGAAATAATAGGAATAATAGCCCTTGACGCCCTTCTTATTGACTCCACGAACCACTACTTTTCCCTTTACAGATTCTAAGATATCCGATAGTTCTTTAGGACTATTCACCTCAGTTCCATTGATGTTCGTGATAATAAAGCCTTCGTCAATATTTAACCTCTTAAAAAACCCATTTTTTACATCTACTACTCGTACTCCACCAGTGATATCCAGTAAATTTCTTTCAACAAGGGGAACACTTTCAAATTCAGCACCTAATGATTTAGAGAAGTAAACGTCTCGTTTCAGTAATTCTGTAGTATTTTCACTGTTAGTCAGAATTAATTCCTTTTGAATTTTTTTCCCACTTCTATCAATGGTCAAATAGAGTTTATCACCCGGAGACAACATGCTCAGCTTTTCCTCAAACTCTGAATGTGTAGTAATATCTTCGCCATTTAATTCTCTGATGATATCTCCTTTCTGCAGATTCGCTTTATTAGCTGCACCTTTTTCTTGAATGTAGCTTACTACAACTCCATCTAAATCTTCAGTTTCCAACTTTTCAGCTATTTCGGTTGTAAGACTTGAAACTTCTGCTCCTAGAAAAGCCTTTTGTACCATACCATATTCTATAATATCGGTAGCTATTTTTCTGGCAATATCAATGGGGACAGCAAATCCGTAACCAGCATAAGAACCTGTTCGTGACAGTATAGCCGTATTAATTCCTACCAATTCTCCCTGAGGGTTTACCAAAGCTCCACCGCTATTGCCTGGGTTGATAGCGGCATCCGTTTGAATAAAAGACTCAATTGGAAAATTGCTTTTCAAAATATTAAGTTCCCTACCTTTTGCACTTACAATGCCAGCTGTTACAGTAGAGGTCAAATTAAAAGGATTACCAACAGCCAAAACCCATGACCCTACTTTTAAATCTCTTGAGGATCCGATGGAGATAGCTGGAAGATTATTGTCATCAATTTTCAAAACAGCCAGATCGGTTGATGGGTCTCGTCCGACTAAGCTCGCTATATAGGTTTTCTTCTTTCTGACTACTTCTATTTCGTCTGCTCCTTCAATCACGTGATTATTAGTAATGATGTAACCATCCGATTTGAAAATAACTCCAGAACCAGAGCCTACTTGCTGCATACTTCCGCCTCCACCAAGCCATAAGTCTAACCAAGAACTCCTGCCATAGGCTTCTGAAACCGTTTTAATGTACACTACACTTTCACGGCTATTTTTGGACGCCTCCACGAAATCTAAATCGGGTATTGTGGCAGTGGAATTCGCATTATCTGCTGTATAATTCTGATTCGATACCTGGCTAATCGGAGTCTTAAATGAATTTTCATTTATTTGGGAATCTTGATTTTTATCAGTTAGTTGCAGAATAAGAAGGGCTCCTACAATTCCTCCTAGAAACGCACTTATTGTTGTTTTCAAATATTTATTCATTTTCTATTTATTTTATCCTTTATCTACTTAATGAAATTAACTGACATATATTGTGCCGATTGATTTTACGAAAAAGTAAATAGTTCTGTTTTGAAACAAAAAACGGCAGTCCTAACAGACTACCGTTCCACAGTTTTAATGTTAACCTAAACTGTGTATTATCCTCCTGCCCTGTTCAATTCTTCTAGATTACTATTTCTTTGACGGGCTTTAAATTCTTCACCTTTGCTAAACATATATCGTAACGTAAATCCTATACTTTGTTGTCCAAAATATTGACTAATTTCATTAATGTTACCATTAAAATTTGAACTCCCTTCAAATCTTCTGGTTCTGAAGATATCTGTAATATTTATGGATGCATCAAACTTCTTATCCATGAAGCTTTTCTTAACTGCAAAATCAATGCCCCATTGTTCGCCAATTGCATATAGTCCCCAAACTGTATTAGATCTATAGTCACCATTAAGCTCCAATTTGAAATCATTTGGTAGTATGAAAGTGTTGCCCATTCTAGCGAAAGCTGAGGTAGCATTGTTCTCCACTTGGTTTCCGTTTAAATAGGTAGTGAATTCCTGGTGAAAAACGGATATATTGCTATTGATTGACCACCATTTGAATGGTTGAAAGGGAATTACCGCTGTAGCACTGTAGTTAACTTGATCGTCAATATTTTCTTGGATAAACACAGTTGTCCCGTCTTCAGGATTTTGTGTAGGGACCTCTGCTATGAAATCACTTGTTAAACCATAATTCAATACTAAATTATATTGACCTAAAATGGTTTGTGTTACGGACATAGAATGAGTAAACTGTGGCCTCAAATAAGGATTTCCCTGAGCCCAGGTGTATGGGTCCAAATACATCACAAATGGGTTTAGATTATGGTAGTTGGGTCTATCAATTCTACGGCTGTAGTTATAGTTCACTTGATATTGATCTGATATATTATGCTGCAAGAAAAAGCTAGGGAAAAGATTAAAATAATTTCTCTCATTTACTGTATTTAGGGTCAGAGATTCTCCAGAGGAAACCGTTTGCTCCCCTCTTAAACCTACTTTATATGATACTTTTTCACCAATGGCTCCCGCAAAACTACTATAGCCAGCAAAAATTTGTTCTGTATAAATAAAATGATTGGACCGATTTCGATCGAGTGTTTTCTGATTATCCTCAATTTCATAAAAATTAAGTAAATTATCCGAAACCACATGGCTTGCTTTTAGTCCCGCTTCCACCTTAATTTCATCAAGTAATTTTGCTTCAAAATCCACTTGTGCTGAATAAATATCATATGCAAATGGGTTCTCATTTTCTAGTCGCTCTACGGCAAATGGCTCACTATTATTTTCTTGGAAATAGCTGTTAGTAAAAGTAGATCCTCCATCATTAAACAGTCTAACATAGTTTAAATCCGTGGTGATTTTCGTGCCGTTAGTATCCAATTTGTGAACATAATGCAAATTAGCCTGTGTATTTAAAAACTGGTAATCAATTTGATTATCAGAATTAATCATGAAATCGTTAGCACCTTGCTCTAAATCAGTATCGATATTAAAGTCATGGTAGACATCTTGTCCATAAACATTAACCATCACTCCAACAGACTGCATATCATTTATGTCATAATCTGTTCCTACTCTAATCGATGGAATCACTCTGTTTACATACTCTTTACCTGTTTGATCAAAAATGGTCAGAGTACCGTCAGTCTGTGTGATTTCTCTGTAAAACCCAGCATCTCTGATTCTTCCTCTTTGAGATAAATCCGCATTGACAAATGAATTCCACTTCCCTTTTTTATGGTTCAATTGTATTCCTGAGTTATAATTTTGCATTTCATTATAACGATAGCTTGCATTTATACTTCCATTGATTCCTTGAATACTATTTTTCTTCAGAGTGATATTGATTATTCCAGCATTTCCCTCTGCATCATATTTAGCAGATGGATTATTAATGATTTCAATAGTTTTGATATTATCTGCAGACATGCCCTGTAACATATTCTGTAAGTCTGTAGCAGATAAATAGGATCTTCGACCATCAATCATTACTTGAACTCCAGATTTGCCATTCAGCTGAATATTTCCGTCTTGATCCACGAATACGCCTGGGGACTTTTCCAAAACCTCATATGCCGTAGCACCTGCTGCCATTGCAGTTCCTTCTACTGAGACAATCATTTTATCTGCTTCTACAACTACTTGTGGACGCATAGCTTTCACTTCTACAGCATCCATCACTTGCACATCTTCCTGCAGTCTAATAGTGGAAACATCAACAGTTGAATTAGTAGCATTCACAACTATGCTTTTAGAAATGTAGGTTTTAAAACCAACAGCGGATATTTTTAAATAATATTCACCATACTCCACATTGATACTAAAAAGACCATTTTCATTGGTTATACTGCCCGTTACTAAACTTGAATCAGTAGCTTGGTAAATCGCTACATTGCTATAAGGAAGCGAGGCATTTTGGGTGTCAGTCAAGACACCTTTGATCGAGCCAGTTTGCGCTTGTGCAAAACTGCTTAACAAAAGAGTTAGCGTTATTAAAGATAAAAAAGTTTTCATGTTCTTGAGCGTTTGCATTTTCTTGTCCTTTAGTTATTAGATGCGTTTATGCTAGCTCTTGATGCACGGAATGTGCCATATTGTATAGGTGGCTTATTCTAGATGTAGAAGGTGATTTTAAGAAATTTCAACATAATCCATGTACGATTTTGAACACTTTTTAATTTCAGAAACGAACAATCGTACAAAAAAAAGACTGATTGACCACAAAATTTTTAAGAATGGAATCACGGAAACCCAAGCCATAAAAAAACCTGTGAAGGAAACTCCACAGGTTACTGAAATCTATATTAAAAACCGGAAGCTTATTTTAGACAGCGATAATCACCCTTTAAATAATCTCCAAATCCTTACCAATCTCTTCAATTTGCTTTAAAGTATAGTCTAACTGCTCGGTTGTAAAGCCAGCGGTAACTGTCATTCGCACTCTAGTTAGCTTCCTCGGAACTGCTGGATACGGCACTGGATTTACAAAAATATTTCTCAAATGCAATCTATATGTCATTTCTTTGACCTTGTTGTCATCCCCTATGATAATAGGAAAAATCGCAGTTTCAGCATTCCCAATATTAAATCCTGCTTTCAACAATCTTTCTTTAACGTACTGAATATTCTCCCAGAGTCTTTCCTGACCTGCCTCATTATTTTCAATTAGCTTTAAGCCTTCCAAAGCCGCTGCAACTCCAGGCAAATATGGGGAGGTGGAAAACATGTATGACCTACTACTATACTTTAAATAATTGATTAATTTCTGGGAAGCGGAAACAAACCCTCCTACAGCACCGACAGATTTACTTAAGGTACCGGTAATAATATCTACCTTTCCCTCTAGACCAAAATAATCAACAGTCCCTTTTCCATTTTTACCAATCACTCCGGTTGCGTGCGCTTCATCCACCAAAACCCATGCCCCATAATAATGCGCAATGTCCAAAATTGCTGGCAAATTACATATGTCACCATCCATGGAATACACACCATCAACCACAACTAGTTTATTAATAAACTTATTTTGGACACTTTTCAATACTTTCTCCAGCGATTCGGGGTCATTATGTGCGAAGAACTTCTTATTAGAGCCTTTACTTCCATCAATCAGGCTGGCATGAGAAAACATGTCATAAATAGCGATATCCTTATGACCTAATAGCCCTGAAATGGTCCCAATATTGGCCGCGTAACCAGAAGTATAGACTATTGAGGCTTCCATAGCCTTCATTGAGGATATTTTCTCCTGCAACTCTCTTATGATGCCCATTGTCCCACTCAATAACGGAGCTCCACCAGCACCTCCTCCATATTGATCAATAACTTCATTCACCTTCTTCAATATTCTCTTGTCTTGAGTAAGATTCAAATAGTCATTGGAAGCAAAATTGAGCATCTCTCTGATCTCCTTCGATTCCGGATCAATTACTTTGGAAACTACCTTTGAGCCATCAATTGATTCTCTTTCATATAAAAATCGGTTACTTTTTTTCATATCCGAAAACCAACTATTCATCATATCCATTCGACTATCCCATTCGGCATATTCGAGTTTGGGATCACCTGTGAAATTATATAAAGAATATTTGTTGGCATCTATTTCCCCTGCAGGAGAAATATCAAAATACATATGATCTACATTTTGCTCATCGAACAGATGATAATGCTTTCTATATGGGGTTGAAGATAAAGACATATTGTAAAATTTTGGTTTATGAACATTTACAATTTAAGGCCGCTTTGTTTAAAATTCAAACCTTAAATACTGTATTTAATACTATACTAATAAACTGAATTAAGGTAAAAATGTTAGGTCCATGTTTTTGTCTAGCATCCAGCCTGTTATGCTATAGCGAGTTTTATAGGACATTAATACCTCATGTTCCAGTTCGCTTCTAAATAGAAGTAATCGTCCAGCAAACGGCTGCACTTTCTCAATTGTCCCACTTGGATAAAGTGCCAATTCCCCTCCATGACCATCTTCCCAATTTTCGTTAAGATAAAGAACAAAAGAAATTACCCGATGAGCGTTTTGTTGAAATCTATCTACGTGTTTCTTATAAAAGGTATTTTCAGGATAAATAGCAAAATGGGTTTCAAAGTCTTTAATTCCTAGATAGCAGGTTTCATTTAATTTATCTTTCAGTAATTCAATTTGGTTTAAAAACTTTTTGACAATCTCATGCTTGCTACCTCTGTCTATCCATTGTATAAAATCACCTCTTATGCTTTTGTCTAACTGAAAAAGGGCTTGTTTACCAATTCCTGCCTTTTTAAAATCACCGGAGAGACGACCTTCGTTAGCAATCGAAACGAGATTCTTTACATCTTCTAGCGAGACGAAATCATCCCAAACATAGTATCCTATTTCACTCAATTGATCTATTGCTAAAAGAAGCTTGTTGGAACTTATATTCATCTGCCGCAAAAATAGCTTAAAATTTCTTTAAAATTGAAGTTTCTTTACTCAAGCAGTAAATTTTTCAACAAAAAACATAGACCTACTTTTAACGTACTGTTTTTATAGGTAGATTTATCAGCCATTTTACAACGCACGAACTTCAACCAGCCCTTACGCTTTTTAAAAAGTAAGAAATTTTATTTATATGATTTCACAGAAAGAGGGAGCAGTTTTAGTTTTCGATTTACATTTTAAACTAAGAACTACAACTGACGAAATTATTGCCTTTTTAAATCAATTTAAAAACGCAGAAATTAATCAGAGTGAATTTTATGGAAAAGTAAAATTCCAAACCATTATTGACATTCTTAATCACAATAAGCATCTTAAAGGCAAAGAGGAAGCATTTCAGAAAGAATTGGATGGAATGTTTTATGAAATTAAGTTAGAAATATGTAGAAGATTAAGGGTTCTATTAGCATTCGAACAATTAAGCAATGCATTAAAGGAAGATTGGCAAAAAATTAAGGTTTTCAATTCTATTTTAATTGACTTAAAGCAGCAAGGCCTGTTTAATATGTTTGAAAACTTAATGAAGGAAAACAACATCAATCTAGGAAAACGGATTGCCTTTGAAGAAAAATACAAACCTTTTACACCTAATTTAAATGGAAAGAAAAATCAGAATCATTTCAAAGCATACCTAAAATCAAACCATTCTGATGTGGTCTCTGATTGTGTGCTTTGGTTGAATTCATTGGAATTTGAAAAGGCATTTAAAAATGATAAGCAATCAAGAACTGAAATACCTGTTCATGAGCTTCCTGAAGAATTAATTTACGAAAAAATTATCCCCAAAATCATTGATCGAAATACATTGGATTTTAATGTTAAGGAAGGTAACATCCAAAAATATAAAGAGACCTTTACTCTCGCCAACTATTGCTTAAGCAAATTGGAATAACAATTAGAGATCTCTACTTATTCTCAATTAGTGCTATCTCATCTTTCTTCAGTTTGTCAACAATCAAGCTACTCGCACCAATTATAGGGGCAGATTGATTCTGCAACTGAGAAGAGATTACTCTTACCTTACCTTTAAAAACTGGCATTAAGTTTAACTCTAAGTGCTCCTTAACTGGATTAAAAATTAAATCCCCTGCTTGAGATAGTCCTCCAAATATAAATATCGCCTCGGGGTCTGTATGAATTACTGTATCAGCTAATTTGGTCCCTAAAATCCTTCCCGTATATTCAAATGCTTGCTTGGCTATAATATCGCCTTTTAATGCATATTTAGTAATCATTTCAGGACTTAATTCGTCAAAACTAACAGATCTTAAGGCACTATCCTCGGTATAATCAGCCAGCAATTTATAAATGGTTCTTTTGATTCCTGTTGCAGAAACATATGTTTCCAAACATCCTCTTTTACCACATCCGCAAAACCTTCCATTTCCATAAGTAACAGTAGTATGCCCTAACTCTCCTGCAAATCCATTTGCTCCATTCACTAATTGTCCATTACAAACAATCCCAGCACCCAGGCCAGTACCTAAGGTTATGACAATGAAATCTTTCATTCCTTTAGCACCTCCAAAAATCATTTCCCCTACTGCTGCTGCATTGGCATCATTCGTTACAACAACTGGCACCGAAAACTCATCTTCCAAGGTTTTAGCAAGGGGTAAAATCCCTTTCCATCGTAAATTGGGAGCATGTTCCACTGTTCCTTTGTGGTAATTAGCATTTGGAGCACCAACTCCAATTCCAATCAACTCATGTTTGTCATGATCCAAACCTTTTCGAATTTCATTTGACAAAACATGAATATAATCTGTAAAAACAGCTTCTGTTTGAGTTGGAATTGCTCCTTGATATAAAACTTTCCCATCCAAAGTTACAATACCAAATTTTGTTCCCGTACCTCCTATATCGATCCCAATGCTAACTTTCATATCAATAATATTTAAGAACTGCTCTGCAACTTTTCACCTGGCTGCAATACTATTTTCTATAATGCTTTTTAATTAAATAACTTACCAATAAATCAATAGGTTCCTCTACAAAGATCCCCTTTTTTAACTTATACTCCTCTACCACCTCATTCACAATTTCTTCAAAGAAATAAGGGACAGAGCCAACAAAATGAATGGGGAGATTTTCATAATTTTTAATGCTACATATATATGTTTTCACAAACTCTGAAATACTTTCCTTTACCAGATTGTGTAGATATGGATTCTCGATCCTTTCCTTTATGAATTGACTAAAGGTGCTTAAGTAAACGTTTGCATATGGTTTTATGTAAACATTTAAAAGAATATCCTCTTTTGTTAATTGAAACTCACGTTCCAAATCCCGAGATATTTCAACAGGCAGTTGCTTCTTCAAAAATTTACTTAATAAGAGCTTTCCAAAGTGGCTTCTACTACCTTCGTCACCCAAGATGAAGTCCATTCCGCTAACTTCCTGGCGAACTATATCCCCATCAAAATGACAGGAATTAGAGCCTGTACCCATAAGGGCAGTTATGGATGGTTCGCCATTAAAGGTGGCAAATGCAGCTGCTACAATATCTTCCTTCACATAGAGGTGCGATTTATTGAAAATCATAGAAAGTCCTCTTTCCACCATGGCTGCGAAATGCTTACTTGAACATCCTGCACCAAAATAATAAACAACTTCAATTTCGGAACTATGATCAAGTATATCAGGCCCAAGAGATTTTACAATATCACTAATGGCTACATCATCCATAAAAAATGGATTTATACCCTTGGTACTTTTCCGCACCAAAGAATCTTGAGCATCAACCAACTGCCAATCACATTTTGTGGAACCACTTGTGCCTATTAAAATCATAGCTTATATTGATAAAATTTTAGCAATTCTTAAATCATCTTTATGAATATCTTTTGGCTGATTCATAATATCATCAAATTTATTGAATATAATATCGTGATGCCTAATGCCAACCATAGCATCAGTTTTTCCCTGGTCCAAACCTTCTATTGCCGCAACACCCATTTTACTAGCCAATACTCTGTCAAAATAAGTAGGAGTCCCCCCTCTTTGCAGATGACCTAATATAGTAACTTTTGTGTCAAAATAGGAAGATTTTTCTTTCACCTTTTCTGCAATTTCCATTGCGGAACCAGATTTTCCACCCTCAGCCACAATTACTAAACTAGAAGTCTTCTTTTTCTTACCCCCTTTATTCAATTTCTCCACCAATTCGTCAATTGATGTTTCTTCTTCTGGAATTATAATGGAAACAGCACCACCAGCAATCCCACTGCTGATCGCAATATATCCTGAATCTCTACCCATCACCTCAATAAAAAACAAACGATTATGAGACAATGCTGTATCCCTTATTTTATCGATAGCCTCTACTGCCGTATTAGTTGCTGTATCATATCCTATTGTATAGTCTGTTCCTGGAATATCATTATCAATCGTACCCGGGATACAAATATAAGGAAGGCCATGCTCTAAATATAAATGATGCATTCCCGTAAATGAACCATCACCACCAATACCTATCAATCCATCAATATTGTGTTTCTTAAGCTGATCGTACGCTTTTTTCCTACCTTCAGGAGTTCTGAATTCTTTGGAACGTGCAGATTTCAGCATTGTGCCACCTCTCTGCAAGATATTAGCTACTGATCGCACATCCATCTCTTCAAAATCACCCTCAATCATGCCCTCATATCCCCGATATATCCCAACAATCTCCTTATTGTAATATATACCTGCTCTCACCACAGCTCTAATAGCTGCATTCATGCCGGGGGCATCCCCACCTGAAGTAAAAACACCAATTCGATTCATCTTATTCATCTAAAAAATTATTCGCCCCGCCAAAGATAGTGTAATGAGTACACTTACCCAATACTATTTTACTATCTTTGCAATACTAATTGAATAGAAACATGTCAGAATTCCATTACAATCCGCATATATCGGTCGACTGTGTCGTTTTTGGCTTTGATGATGAAAAGATCAATATTTTATTAATAAAGCGAAAGCAAGAAAGGGAAAATGTTTATGCATTACCAGGAGATTTAGTCCAAAGAGGGGAAGATTTAGATGTAGCTGCAAATAGAGTCCTTTTTGAACTCACTGGAATGGAAAATTTATATTTAGAGCAATTTAAGACTTTTGGATCTCCAGATAGACTCTCAGATCCGGTTGATGTGGAATGGATTAATTCGATCAGGGAACATCCCGAAGCGAGGGTTATAACTGTTGGTTATAACTCATTAGTTAAAACTGACGATTTCGATTACAGACCTTCTTCATTTGCTGAAGAGGTGCTTTGGCATCCAATTGAAAAACCGCAAAAACTAGGTTTTGACCATAATGAAATCGCCAATACAGGTTGGGCTATGTTAAGGGAGAAAATCAAAAGGGAGCCCATTATTGCATTTTCCCTGCTACCTCAGAAGTTTACTTTAAGGCAATTGCAGACCCTTTATGAAGCTATTGTTGGTCAAGAATTGGATAAAAGAAATTTCAGGAAACGGATGCTAAGAAATAAGTTTTTAGTCCCAATGAACGAAAAGGAAACTGGCGTTTCCCATAAACCAGCACAATACTATTATTTCGATGACCTCAAATACAAAGAAGATTTTGCTAAGGACCAATGGTTTTTATTTTAAGTATTCTTTCGTATTTTTAACTAATGAATTTGACTAAAAATAATCCCTATACCAATTGGCAAGAAACCCGCAAAATAGGTCGCTGGAAATTTTCTATTGCTTATGGTATCAGCTTTGGATTGTTTATTTTTTTCTTCAATCTTCTACATTTTCTATTTACTTCGACTGATCTAATTACCTTTTTATTTACAATAGAATTTCTGTTAATATCTATTCTAGGGTGTATTTTTGTCTACTATACCTTAATGTGGTGGATTCAGGAAAGATTATATCAAAAAAGGAAAAAGTAATTAAATAAATGTGTGGGATAGCAGGGGCTTGGAGAAAAAAGGGTGCATTGGACAAAACCCAATTTGAAAATGCATTGAATCTTATGCAACATCGGGGCCCTGATGCAATGCACTCCATAAAAACACAAAATCTAAATCTAGGTACCCAAAGATTAAAAATAATCGGCATTGAGGAAGGAAATCAACCCAGAAGTGATAAATCGGGAAATCATCTAGCATTTAACGGAGCCATATATAATTATCCAGAATTAGCCAATTCTCTAAATATTTCATCAAGATCAGACACAGAAATCTTATTTCAGCTTATTTTAAATAGAGGAATTGTTAAAACTCTTAAAGAAATAAGAGGAATGTTTGCCTTTTCATTTTACAATGCACAAGAAGACCTATTTTATTTGGCTCGCGATAGAATGGGACAAAAACCACTGTTCTACTATCAAGATGAGGGAATACTGCTGTTTGCCTCAGAAATTAAAAGTCTTAAAAAACTGATGCAGCTCAATGACATTGCGGTTCAAATCAATGAAAATGCTATTTATCATTATTTGTGTTACTCTAACATCCCTGAACCAGAGACTATTTATGAAAATGTATTTGCTATTCCACCTGCCCATTTTCTAAAATATCAGAAAGGAAAAACCAGTATAACCTCTTATTGGGAACACCAATATTTGCCTAAAGAAAATCTTTCATTTGCGGAGGCAAAGGTAAAAGTTCAGCATGCCATTGAGAATTCTGTAAAAATTAGGTTAAGGGCAGATGTGAAAAAAGGACTGTTTCTATCTGGCGGATGGGATAGTTCAGTGATTGCATTGGAAGCCTCTAAACATGAGCAAAATTTGCAAGCTTTTACTGTTGAATACCCTTTTCAAACTAGCCAAAATGAAAGCAAGATAGCAAGTGAAACAGCGCAAAAATTTGGCTTAGAACATGAAGTAATTAGAATCGATAAAAGTCCATTGACGTTGTTGGAAAAATCAATTTCAACTTTTGACCAACCGTTGGCAGACAGCAGTGCCTTGCCCAATTTAGCAATAGCTGAATCCGCTTCTAGGCACGTGAAAGTGATGTTGAATGGAGATGGAGGTGATGAGTTATTCGGAGGGTATAGAAGGTATTTTACCGCTAAAAACATCTCATATTTGGCATTTACCCAATATCTCAATAAAATTATACCCAACGGAGAAAGGCGATCCGAATTAGGCTTTCTTAAAAGAACTGCCAGGATCACCAGTTCATCAGATTCAGAAAGGTATTTATTATTCACTACGGACATGTTCCAAGACCATGACATTCCTTCCTTATGGAATCATGAGTTGGAAACTTCCACATCTAACCTAATTAAATCACACTTCAATAAGAATTTATCAGATTTAGATCAATTGATGCATTGGGATCGTACTTTCAATCTACTCTCTGGCATTTTAGTGAAAATGGACAGAGCAAGCATGGCGTATTCTATTGAAGCTAGATCTCCCTTTTTAGACCATCAACTGTTTGAATTAATGAATCAATTTCCTGATTCATTTAAAATTTCAGGTTTTAATAGAAAGCATATTCTAAAATCTATTTATGCCCAACAGCTTCCTAAATCCGTGACAAAAGCAACAAAGACTTCCTTTGAAGCACCACTCGGAAATTGGATAAAAAATGATTTTAGAACGCTCATCAAAGATCTACTTCTCAATCCGCAGGCAAAAATTTATAAGTTTGTAAACTATACAGAAATCATGCTGATGATGAAGGGCGTGAAATATCAGGAAAGAAATACTCAATACATGATTTATAGCTTGCTGGTGCTAGAAATGTGGTTACAAAAAGACAACTAAAAGAAATTATCTTGAATAATCGAAAAACTTTAGCAAAATTCGAGCATGAGTTATAAAGAAATAGACCCGAAATCGATTAAAACACCAGAACTGCACGGCCTATTATTGGGGGCTATTGCCCCTAGACCTATTGCCTTTGCCAGTACTATTGATCAAGAAGGAAATGTGAATTTAAGTCCCTTTAGTTTCTTTAATGTATTTGGAGCAAATCCACCCATACTCATCTTTTCTCCTGCAAGGAGAGGTAAAAATAATACAACCAAACACTCCTATGAAAATGTGAAAGAAATACCTGAGGTTGTCATTAACATAGCCAATTATCCTATGGTGGAGCAAATGTCTTTGGCTTCTACAGAATATGATAAAGGTGTGAATGAATTTATAAAGGCAGGATTCACACAGGCTAAATCGACAAAAGTAAAACCGCCAAGAGTGGCTGAAGCGCCTATTGCTTTTGAATGTAAAGTCAATGAAGTGATAGAAACTGGCAAAGAAGGTGGTGCAGGAAATCTTGTTATTTGCGAAGTTATTCATATTCATATTAATGAGGAAATTTTAGATGAAAACGGAAAAATTGACCCCTTAAAATTAGATCCAATTGGTAGGCTCGGAGGGAATTGGTATAGTCGATCCAAAAAAGCACTATTTGAGGTTGAAAAGCCGTTGCAGAAGCTGGGAATAGGTATTGACGCCCTACCTGAGGAGATAAGAAGAAGTAAAATGTTAACAGGCAATGATTTAGGAAAACTGGGAAATACGGAAAAAATTCCTGAATCTGATGATTTACAAGGCTTACAGCTACCTGATAAGTATCAAACATTTACTGAAGATAGCAATGAACTTCACGAGATAGCTCATCAGTTATTAGAAGAAAATAAAGTAATGGAGGCATGGAAGGTGCTTCTGCGTTAGAAACCCTTATCTAAATGGATATTTAATAAACTTAATTCTCGATTGGCCATCTATGCTTGCATAGGCAATACAATAAGCTTGAGCTTCTTGGCCAATTCCTTTCATCCTTAATTTTACATCAGAATTTGTGAATTCATCACTCAAAAAATAGTAAACTTCAGTGCTTCCGTATTTAGTATGAGGTAATAAATCAGCATGTTTTTCCATTTCTGACCATAATGTATCATTTATCGAATAAGCATAAACTCTGTGAATTGGTCCGATATTATTTCCATTTCTCATAAATGCCAGCTCCTGAAAGCCACCTTTCAATGAATTTATATTTTCTGATGTCAGTAAAGAATATATAATCATTGATATGATCAAAATGGAAATAGTTAAAATTATTTTCTTCATCTTTATTTAGCCACTAATTAACGGTCAGAATAATATGACCACCCATGTATTAAACTTATAAAAGATGAACAATATACTATTTATAATTTTAGTTTCTTTGATGAAAATATTATTTTGAGAAATGTTTAACCAAAAAAATTATTGCAATGAAATTTAACACTAAAAACAATTTAGATAGAGTAATCTGTAAGACAGAGTATAATGCAGATGATAATTGGATTTACTGCGATTGGGAAGGATATGCAAATGTTGATGCAGTAAAAAGTTGGGGGCTAGAGTTTGCTGACCTCATTAAGAAAAGTAAATGTCCTTATTTACTAAATGATGATAGCAAATCAACGGGTCCATGGACTCAGGCAATGGATTGGATAGAATCAGTTCTAATTCCAAAAGTTATTGAATCGGGTCTAAAATATTATGCTCATGTGGTATCCAGTAACACTTTTTCTGAAATGTCAGCCAAAGAATTAAATATGAATATTGGAGGACATTTAGAAATGGCCACTTTCAAAACAGTTGATGAAGCGAAAGAATGGTTAAAATCTAAACAATCATAAAGTATCAAGGTGGTCTTTTAAAGGCTAGGTTCCTTTAAAAGACTACTTTATTCTTACATTTGCACTTCGCAACGCTGGTTTTCTATTAAATTCTTTTGCTTTTCAACAGTAAAAGCAGATTTTTCACTTTCCATTTGCTCTTGATAACTTTTTCTTAATTGCTTTCTTTTCACTGCTTCGGCAAATCTTCTTAGGTCGTCCTTAGATTTAAGGATCAACTTTGGGACCGTTTTCAAACTACCATCCTCATTTTTGGCTACCATTGTAAAATAGCTGGTATTGGTATGCTTAACCAATCCAGTTTTCACATTTTCTGCAATTACTTTAATGCCAATGATCATACTGGAATTTCCAACATAATTTACTGAGGCCAGCATTGACACTAAATCTCCCACTTCCACTGGTTGGAGAAAATCCACATTATCAACGGAAACCGTTACGCAATAAGCCCCACTATGCTTGGTGGCAGTAGCATAAGCCACCTTATCCATTAACGAAAGTAGAATTCCGCCATGTATTTTACCACCGAAATTGGCATAAGAAGGTATCATCAATTCGGTAATTGTAGTCCTTGAATTTTGGGCTGATTTGCCTTGCATATCACTTATAATTGTTAAAACTTCAATTTACTTAATTTTTACTTAAGCATTATCATAAATCCTAAGTCCAACAAACACCATTCTCGTTCGTTAGGGTTGCAGAATGATATCAATCACATAAAAACTAGCTGTAAATGAGATTCATTTTGCTATCAATAGTATTCATTCTTTCGATTGAACTTCCAGTTTTTTCTCAAAGTAAATTAAAAGCTGCTGAAGAGTACTTTAGCAAAAAGTATAATATCATTGAAAATGGAAAGGCTAATAGTCAAAACATAGATCGAGCCATCCAATTATTCGGAGAAAGTACTTCTGAACCTGATAAAACCATAGGTTTACTGAAAAGCTACGAATTCAAAGCTTCATGGACCGAAGTTTCAGAAAGCGAAAAAAGGGACTTATACGAAAAAGCAATCGCTTTAGCTAAAAGCAAAGCTGGAGAATATCCTAATAATGGTGCGATAGCTTATTGGTATTCAGCAAATTACGCCAGATGGGCAAATCTAATTGAAATCACTGAAGCAGCACAAGAAGGTGTTCTTGATAAAATCAAAAAATTGACTGAAAGAGCCATTGAACTAGATAAAAAATATAATCAAGCAGGCGCTTTACGATTACTAGGAGGATTGCATATGGAAGCACCAAGTATTCCTTTGATTCTTAGCTGGCCTTCCAATGAGGTAGCTGAGAAATTATTGAAAAAAGCCTACAGCATAGCCCCTGAACACACGGCTAATGTTTATTTGTATGCTAAAATTCTTCATGTGATTGGAAAAGAGAAAAAAGCTCAAAGAATATTGAAAGAACTTACAAACAGACAGGCTAGAGAACAATATTTTTTAGTGGATAAAAAATATATCCAAAAGGGGAATGAACTTTATACCGAAAACTACTAGGGTCAGTCTCCTAATGAATTCTTGGTTACTATATAGCGAAAGGCTACCACTGCCTTTTCCCACTTTTTGAGCTTGGTCAAATCCTTTTTGGCCATGCTGGGAAGTACTACCTTATTAATTTTAGCAAGAACCTTAAAAAAACTTTGTTTCATAAAAAAATTTATGCCCCAGTAAAGGGGCATAAAATTATTTAGTTAAATGCTTTCTCAATCTTGTTTTTAATTCTTCCCTATCACTTGTAATGCTAGGGTCACTATAAATACTTTTAGACAGTTCAGCAACTGCTTTTTTCTTATAGCCTAATCTTTCTGCAATATGCTGGCAAAAAACTATTTCGCTTTTATATACTTTGCCATCAATCTTCATCAATTGAATAATATTGTACAAGTATTCAAACCTTTGGTCTTCTGATAAAGTATCCAAGTTTTTCATAGGCTCAGGATTCTTCATCATATGATAAATTTCATCCTCAGTAACCCCATTAGCCTTTCCAATTTTTTCAATTAAGTTTGCTTCTTTATCCGCCAGCTCATTATCAATTGTGGCTAATTTAATTAAGATTTTTAGCTGTTCTTTTAACATGGTTTGAGATTTAGACTTTTAAGTTTTAGTATCTATTTATGGTGTTAGACAAGAAAGATGAATAGATAACCTCCCGTCATTAACTATTAGCAATTTTAATATTTGCATCTAAAGTTAATAATACTTTTGAATATTCACATTTTTTTGTCGGCTAATGTAATTATTCCATAGTTTTTAAAGTAAAATTTGAATTGTCTGCAATACGTCATAAAGTCTTTTCTTCTATTCAAATCCGATTCCTTTTCATAAATTAGGAAGTCCAAGCATAAAACTATTAATTTCATGAAGAAGGAAAATATTCAATTCGAAGGTTCAACGGGTGATAAACTATCGGCTGCAATTCATTTTCCTGCTGATGATCAACCTCATAATTATGTCATTTTCGCCCATTGTTTCACATGCAACAAAAACCTTAATGCGGTTAGAAATATTATTTTATCCATGACCAAAAAAGGCTTCGCTGTCTTAAGTTTCGATTTTACTGGTTTGGGTCAAAGCGAGGGTGAGTTTTCTGATACTAATTTCTCCTCCAATATAGACGATTTGATTAAAGCGTCAAACTATTTAAAAGAAAATTACCGAGAAGCAAGCTTATTAATTGGCCATTCGCTGGGTGGAGCAGCAGTTTTAATGGCTGCAGATTTAATAGATTCAGTTGCTGCAATTGCTACCATTGGAGCTCCTGCAGAAGCAGATCATGTTTTAAATTTAATTGAAGATAAAAAGGAAGAAATTCTCAAAAAAGGCGAGGCTAAAGTGAATATAGGTGGAAGACCCTTTAAAATTAAAAAACAGTTTTTAGATGACCTTCAAAGTAAGGACAATCTGAAAAAGATAAAAGACTTACGGAAAGCATTACTAATTTTACATTCCCCACAGGATCAAACTGTGGACATTTCCAATGCAGCAACCCTTTATGAAAAAGCACATCATCCAAAAAGTTTTATCTCATTAGACGGTGCAGATCACTTATTGAGTAATAAAGAAGACTCACTATATGCAGGTGAAGTAATTGCCACATGGGCAGATCGGTATATTGAAAAACCAAAGCAACAAAAAATATCTACTGATTCGCAGACAGTGGCATTTATCGGCAAAAAGGAAGATCAATACACCACACAAATTGTAGCAGAAGGTCATCATTTGATTGCAGATGAACCTGAAGATGTGGGCGGTAATAATTTCGGTACTTCCCCTTATGGATTATTAACTTCTGCATTAGCCGCTTGCACAGCCATAACATTGAGAATGTATGCCAATAGAAAAAATTGGGATGTGGATGAAATTTTAGTGCATGTGGATCAAGATCAACGCTATGATGAAGACAGCCAAGATTGCGAATCGGATAATAGCAAAATCACATTCTTTGATAGAAGCATTGAAATTAAAGGCTCATTGGACGAAAAACAGAGAAAAAGACTGATTGAAATAGCCAATAAATGTCCGGTTCATAAGACCTTGGAAAGCAAAATAAAGGTAGAAACTAAGGAACGATAGGGAGTTGGAAGCTTGAAGTTTGTAGATTGTCGATCCCTAAATAGAATTAACCGTTTTGATTTAAAATACATTTTGATTTGAAAAATATTCTGGCCTGACCTTCTTATCTCATGCTAAGCTAAAATTCTTTTCTATATTCAGGCAAATTTTTAGTATTTCAATATGATTTTAAATACCATTGACTGGATTATACTTTTTGGTTTTTTATTAATTTCCTTAGGAATAGGTTTTTGGACGTCCAGAAAAAATAAAAGTGCCTCCGAATTTTTTGCAGCTGGAGGTAAAATGCCATGGTGGCTTTTGGGTGTTTCAATGGTAGCCACCACTTTCTCAACTGACACCCCTAATTTAGTAACAGATATTGTCCGCCAAAATGGTGTTTCTGGTAACTGGGCATGGTGGGCATTCCTGCTGACTGGAATGTTGACCGTTTTCGTTTATGCGGGCTTATGGAAAAAATCAGGTGTGCTCACCGATGTTGAATTCTATGAATTAAGATACTCTGGCAAAGCTGCTCGGTTTTTAAGAGGCTTTCGAGCCATCTATTTAGGATTTCTTTTCAATGTGATGATCATGGCTTCCGTGAGTTTGGCAGCCATTAAAATAGGAGGCGTTTTATTAGGACTAAGCCCTGTGCAAACGGTAGTGATTGCAGGAATTATCACAGTAATCTATAGCAGTTTGGGTGGCTTAAGAGGGGTTTTGTTTACAGATTTCCTGCAATTCTTTCTTTCTTTGGGGGGTGCTTTGGTCGCTGCCTACGTAGCTTTGAACCATCCCAAAGTTGGAGGTTTAGATAAATTGTTAGTCCATGAAAATGTGGTGGACAAATTATCCTTTTTCCCTTCATTCTCCAATCCTGAAATGTGGGTGATGCTCTTGATCATCCCTCTACTTGTGCAATGGTGGAGTACGTGGTATCCAGGAGCGGAACCTGGTGGAGGCGGATACATTGCACAAAGAATGTTTGCTGCTAAAAATGCGGATCATTCCATCAAGGCTGTATTATTTTTTAATGTGGCACATTATGCCATCCGTCCGTGGCCATGGATAATCGTTGCACTGTGTTCCATTATTGTTTTTCCCGATTTGGATAGTTTTGCGAAGGCATTCCCTGCTGTAAATTCAGGAGTGGCTACGCACGACATGGGTTATCCAGCTATGCTGACTTTTATTCCTGCAGGCCTTCTTGGATTGGTAGTCACTTCATTAGTGGCAGCTTATATGAGCACAATTTCCACTCATTTAAATTGGGGCTCATCTTATTTGGTCAATGATGTTTACAAAAGATTCATTAATCCTAAAGCTTCTGAAAGTAAGCAAGTACTGCTAGGGAGATTATTAACTGTAGTTCTTATGATTTTCAGCATGCTAATGGCCTTGGTATTGGAAAACGCTTTACAAACCTTTGAAATATTGTTGCAAATCGGTGCTGGTACTGGATTAATCTATATTCTCCGCTGGTTTTGGTGGAGAATCAATGCCATCAGTGAAATTGTAGCCATGGTGGTCAGCTTTATTATTGCACTTTATTTTGCATTTGCAGATCAGCCATTTGGTTTTGATGAGCTACTCTCCTGGCAAAAACTAATTATAGGGGTCACTATTACAACGGTAAGCTGGGTAACAGCTAGTTTTCTTACCGAAAAAACCACCGATCAACAATTAGCCAATTTCTTAAATAAAGTAAATCCGGGTGGGCCAGGTTGGAAAAACATCATTGCAAGATTATCATCAAAAGGATTAATACAGGAGAAATCTCAGAAATGGAAAGTGCCTACAGGAATCATTTGTATGATAGCAGGAAGTATGGGAGTGTATGGATTCCTTTTCAGTACTGGCTTATTTATATATGGGGAAATCTTAAAAGCCAGCGCCCTATTACTGTTCAGTATTTTATGCGGAGCAGTAATCTTTAAATTATACCCGAAAATCATCGCTGAGGATTGAGTGGTTGTTTACCTACTAAAATCTGAAAGAACAATTTAAAATCCGAGGCTAAACTCCAAAGTGGGTAGATGAAAGTAGCTGGCTTGTTTTTCTCAAAAAAGAAATGTCCTACCCAAGCAAAACCATAGCCTACAACGGGAATTAATGCTAAACCCCAATAGGTTTGGGTAATCAAAGCCCAAGCTAAAACACCAAACAATAAAGCGGTACCTATAAAATGCAATTTCCTACAAGTAGGGTCTTGGTGTTCGGTTAAGTAGTATGGATAAAACTCTTTAAAGCTTTTATATTTTCTTTCTGCCATGACCTTAAAATTTGTTAACAAATTAATCAAAAAGGACAAGATTCGAAAATCAGGAATTCATTAATCATTCTTGAATTTATTTTTATTTACAAATTTTCCTTGCGGCTTTTTTTCCTTTTTATAAAATATAAAGGAAAGCGTAAGTAAAAATACCGTTACAAGTCCAAATTCTAAATTTTCCAATTTAATCATTTCGTAACTATATGCTAAATAGAATAAGCAAAGTGCCATTGTAACCAAAATGCCTACCCCAGATTTTTCGTATTTAAATCTTCTCTTTGCAAGCTTAGGTTCAACGGAATTTAATAAAACAATATCATCAACCTCCTTAATTATACTTGCAATCTGCTTTTCGTGCAGGCCCTTTTCTTCTAACTCTGTCCTAATTTCATCAAAAAGAAAACCCTCAAATACTACTTTCATGGCATAATTCGTCTCTGATTCTAATTTTTCTTGTTCACTCATCATTTCCGTACAATATAACATACTAAATACTTAACACATCGGTATAATTATTGGTTATAAATGGAAAAAACTAGAAAACCATGAAAAATCTAATGATTCCCTTAGTTGCACTATTAATTTGTAGTTGTACTGTTGTCCGTCAAGGTGAAGTTGGCGTAAAAAGAAAACTTGGCAAAATAGACCCTGATGTATATTATGCTGGTCTTTACGGAATAAACCCATTTTTTACGAAGATGATCAAAACCCCTACAAGAACCGAGAACCTTGAACTAAATCTAAGCCTGCCCAGTAAAGAAGGTCTAAGCATTCAGTCCGAAATTTCCATTCTTTATCGAATAAAAGAGGACATGGCTCCTTTAATAATAGAAGACATTGGTCAAAACTATGTTAGAAATGCCATACTACCTGTTTTCAGATCAGCTTCCTCTGATATTTCCGCCAATTTTATGGCCAAGGATATGCATTCGGGAAAAAGAAAGCAGATAGAAACGGAAATTAAAGAAAGAATGACTGAAGTGTTAAGTCCGCGAGGATTCATCATAGAGGAAGTTTTAATGAAAAGCATTGAACTCCCACGTGAATTATCAGCCGCCATAGAACGGAAATTACAAGCGGAGCAAGAATCCATGAGTATGGATTTTATTTTGGAAATTGAGCGCAAGGAAGCTGAAAGAAGAAGAATTGAAGCAGAAGGCAATAGAGATGCACAGAAAATTTTGGCCGAAGGATTAAATGATGCCATCATTCAATTAAGAAGTATCGAAGCTTTCAAAGAATTGGCCAAAAGCCCGAATGCAAAAGTGATTATAACAGATGGTAAAACCCCTATGCTTATTCCAGGTAATCAATAAAATTTAAATTAATACCCACTCCAAAAGGCTTCATAAATTTGAGGCCTTTTTTATAAACCATTAATATAATATCCATCAATACAATTGAATAAATTCATAACTTGAGAAGTAACAATAATAAAACTTAAGATTATGAAGAAAATTCTACTGCTAACTTCCTTCCTATTCCTTTTGGGAGTGGTTTCATATGCTCAGGAAAAAACTCCATTAGAGTATATGGATATATTCGATTTGCAATATGTTGGTGATCCACAAATTTCTCCTGATGGTGAAAAAATAGTGTATGTAAGAAATCAATTTGACGTGATGACTGATCGAAAATATACTAATTTATGGATCATAGATTTTACTGGTGAAAATCATATGCCGTTAACGTCAGGAAAGTCTGGTTACAAACAGCCTATTTGGTCGCCCGATGGAAAAAAATTGGCTTATGTGTCAGCGGAAGAAGGAAGTTCTCAAATATTTGTTAGATGGATGGAAACCGGCCAAACAGCTTCTGTCACAAACCTGGCATCTGGACCTGGAAATATCACCTGGTCACCCGATGGAGAACATATTGCTTTCAACATGAGTGTTCTTGAAAAACAAGAAAGTTTTGGGCAATTCCCCTCCCCTCCAAAGGGAGCAGATTGGGCTTCCCCCGGAAAAGTAATAGAAGAAGTTTCTTATAAATCAG
Organism: uncultured Marivirga sp.; assembly: GCF_963974845.1. Taxonomy (NCBI): domain Bacteria; kingdom Pseudomonadati; phylum Bacteroidota; class Cytophagia; order Cytophagales; family Marivirgaceae; genus Marivirga; species uncultured Marivirga sp. Next base: position 158,996 of record NZ_CAXBEQ010000001.1, on the reverse strand, counting down.
ATGGTAATTTTTCATTTTTAGAACCTGCTTACAATCATGTATTTATCGTGAATTCAACAGGAGGAGCTCCGCGCCAACTGACTAGCGGAGATTACAATCATGCGGCCCCATCATGGACTGCTGACGGAAGACATTTGGTATTTTCAGCTAATCGATCTGAGAAGGCAGATTTAGAACCAAACAACACACACATCTTCAAAATCAACATAGCGACAGGAGCTTTAACACAATTAACAGAAGGACAGGGTCCTCATCATAGTCCTATTGTTTCGCCAGATGGTAAGTCTATTGTCTATTTAAGCTATGAAGATCAGTTTGTGGGTTATCAATTAGACCATGTTTTTGTGATGGACATTGAAGGTAACAATACGAAAGAGCTCAATCATGGATTAGATAGGGATTTCAAAAATTTTACTTGGGCCAAAGACAGCAAAAGCATATTTGCTTATTATGATGACCATGGAAATGGTGTTTTAGCAAATCTAAAAATGGACGGAAATGCAGTTACAATCACAAAAGGAATTGGAAATGGATCTTTCGGAAGACCTTATTCAGGTGGAAGTTATAGTATAGCTAAAAACGGAAGATATGCATACACCAAGGCTAACACCCAACGTCCAGGAGAATTATCAGTTGGTCATTTCCCAACAAAAATGGCCAATAGAACCATCACAAATCTGAACGATACATTCCTTCAAAATAAGAATATTGGTAAAGTAGAAGAGGTTAATTTCAAATCTTCATTCGATGATAAAAACATTCAAGGTTGGATTGTTTATCCTCCAGATTTTGATGAAAATGAAAAATACCCATTGATTTTAGAAATTCATGGAGGTCCTCATTTAGCTTATGGGCCTCATTTTAGTCCGGAACTTCAATTAATGGCTTCAAGAGGTTTTGTAGTTTTATATACCAACCCTAGAGGAAGTACTACCTATGGTGAGGAATTTGGAGGCTACATCAATCATAATTATCCAAGTGAAGATTATGATGATCTAATGTCTGGTGTTGACATGATGCAGGACAAAAGCTTTATTGACCAAAATCGACTTTATATTACTGGTGGAAGTGGTGGTGGAGTATTAACAGCATGGAGCATTGGCAAAACAAATCGTTTTAGAGCAGCGGTTGTAAGCAAGCCGGTAATCAATTGGTACAGCTTTAGTTTAACTGCAGATGGCTATAATTATTATCCTCAGTATTGGTTTAATAAAAAGCCATGGGAAGATCCTCAACAATATTTAGAGAGATCCCCGATTTCATTGGTTGGAAATGTAAAAACCCCTACCCTCTTGGTGACAGGAGAAAATGATTATAGGACTCCCATGAGTGAAACTGAGCAATATTATGGTGCATTGAAATTGCTGGAGGTAGAAAGTAAAATGGTGAGAATACCGGGAGCAGGACACGGTATTACGGCAAGACCAAGTAATATTATTAGACATGTTGCCTACATCACGGGCTGGTTTGAAAAATATAAATAGATCCCTAAATTAATACTTCAAAATAAAAACCTCATTCATTAAAATATGAATGAGGTTTATAAATTTATTTTTAACCATAAAGGGAACAAAATGATCGCTTAAGCCACTTTCTCTGTGCTTCCTTTCAACCAAACTGGCTTGGTGATTTTTACTTCCGCATCCAATTGATTGAGCATATTATATAGACCAAAATAAGTTCTATTTACATATAGCCCATGTTTTGATCCTCTAGCACCATTACTATTTCGTACTTCTTTCATCTTAGAAACTCGTTCGCCCATGGCATATATTTCTTCGAAGAAGGCATTGTTTCCAAAATTGAATATATCATATTGAAAGGGCTTGCTCAACATACCAATCATTTCAGTAAACACGCCACTAAAAATTTCTCTTTCGGCAGGAGTATCCTTTTCGTGGAAGAAATCTAAAGCCTTAAAACGTTTATCTATTTCTGCTTTATCTTGCAAAAATCCTGGCTTAAGCAAAGCAAAATAATTTTCGTAGAACTCGTCCGGGATTTCCTTGATACATCCAAAATCTATAATACCCATGGTACCATCATCCATGAACATAAAATTACCTGGATGTGGATCTGCGTGCACTTGCTTTAATTCATGAAATTGGAAATTATAGAAATCCCAAAGTGCTTGACCAATTTTGTTTTTGGTTTCTTGAGATGGGTTAGTTGCCAAAAATTCTTTCAAATGCACTCCATCCAACCAGTCCATAGTAATTACTCGTCCGCCAGAATACTCTTCATAGTATTTAGGGAAATAAAGTCCTTCAATTTTTCCAGCTAAGGTTTCAGTAATTTCTTTGGAACGTCTCAATTCCAAATCATAGTCAGCTTCCTCCATTAATTTCCCTTCCACTTCGCTCATGTAATGATCCAATTCAGCATTACTCATATTGAATAAGCGAGTAGCAAAAGGTCTAACCAATCGTAAATCGGAGCTTATGCTATCTGCAACTCCTGGGTATTGAATTTTTACAGCAAGCTTTTTACCATCCTTGGTGGCCCGATGAACCTGTCCCATCGAAGCTGCATTTACGGCATTCTTTGTAAAATCATCGAAAATCGCTTCTGGACTTTTACCCAAAGTTTTTTGAAAGGTCTTTACCACTAAAGGATAAGACAACGGTGGAGCGCTGTATTGTGACATGGTAAACTTATCCTGATAAGCAGGCGGCAGTAAATTTCTATCCATGCTTAGCATTTGAGCCACTTTAAGAGCGCTTCCTTTCAATTCACTCAGAGACTCATATATATCTTCCGCATTATCTAAATCCAATTGAGATCGATCAAGCTTAGAATTGAAAGCCTTCTTTGAATAATGTTTTATATAGTTCCCTCCAACTTTTGCCCCAGTGGTTACAAATTTGCTAGCTCGTTGAATTTTTGATATGGGGATTCGAGATTGTTCTTTTCTTTCGCTCATGATTATCGATTTTGAAAAATGAATTTGGCGAAATCAAACATAGAGTCCAGAGGACTTTTACCCATCAAATCATAGGCAACATTTACCGCTTTTTCTATAGCTGCATCTGTTTTTTCAAAATCCTTACTGTCGTCATTAGCCCAGAATTGAAGTATGAAAAGGGTTTGAATCCACAAGCCTTCTACATATTTATCTCCAATTACAGGCCTATCAATTATTTCTTCCGTTTCCTTTCCTTGCAATAAAATTTCATCCACAAATTTATGAAAATGCTTCTTGAAGGCTTCCAAAAAGGCTGGCTTTACATCTCCCTTTCGCATTTTCTGTAAATCCATCATGGCATAAGAACGATTCGCTTTCAATACCTCTATTAATGTAAAGTACAATGCCAATAATTTTTCACGCGATGAATATTCCACAAAAGATTCTTCGGAATGTAAATTTTCGATCGTTTCCTTGAGGAAATCTGCCCAAATATGTTTTTGTAAAGCTTTGAAGGAATTGTAGTGATTATAAAAATCTACCTCACTCATCTTCAAATCTTTAGCGAATTTGTAGATAGAAGCAGGTTCTTTTCCATTTTCTAAAACAAAATCCACGTAGGCTTCCTTTATTTTTATATCAATTGGTTTTGCTGTTTGCTTTTTTGCCATAATTTAATTTCTAATTACGGTAGTGTAACAGCCTGATAATAGGAAAGGTTTTAGGAAATGGAAAAGAAAATTGCAACGGCCTTTTCTTTAATGATTTTACTTCCTTAGTTCCAAATAAATATATGTGATATAATGAAAACACTTTCTATTGACAGTTTGACTTTTTAGCAGAATTATAAAAAAATCTATATTTTAAAATTCCCACATTTAGGAATAAGATTTCCAGATATTAAAGCCAAATCATTTCTAATGCTTCACGCCATTTATACCGTAGCAAAAATTTAATAAACCAAATGGCAGTCATTTGATCATCATTTTCAAACAGTTATAAATTGCCCTGGAGTATTTGGGGAATAAGCTCTATTTTATTTCTTCCAGCTCTCGTCCTTTGGTCTCCGGCATCACAAAAATAGCCCATAATAGCTGTATAAACATCATTATAGCAAAAAACCAAAATATAGCCGATGAACCGAAAGTGTTGGCGAAAAATGGAAAAACATTGGCAATGATAGCGGCAAAAAGCCAATGAGTGAAACTACCAATAGACTGTCCGTGTGCCCTTAGCTTATTGGGGAAGATTTCTGCTATAAAAGCCCAAATAATAGAGCCACTTCCCACTGCATGTGCGGCAATAAATAGAAATACAAAGAAGGGAAGGAGGTTTGAAGGAATTATATCTCCACTGAAACTGATGGCCATTAAACTCAATGAAATTAAATATCCCCCAGAGCCTAAATAAAGTAAGAATTTCCTACCCATCCTATCAATCAAATAAAGACCGATCATGGTGGCGATCACATTAATGAACCCGATTCCCATGGTGGACAGCAATCCATTTTCTGTACTTATACCTGCAGATTCAAATATTCTTGGGGCGAAATATATAATGGCATTGATACCGGAAAGTTGATTAAAAAAAGCAATTAAAATAGCCATTAAAGTGAATTTGAAATATTGCTTTTTAAAGAGGGCAAAAAAGCCTTCTTTTCTTTCCATTTTTGCTTTTTCCTTTTCAATGTTTTTGATTATATGATCTACATTTTCAGGATCGGTCTTGGTTAAAACCATTCTGGCATCCTCATAATCATTACGGTTGGCAATTAGCCATCTAGGGCTTCTCGGCAAGCGGATGCTCAATAATGAATATAATATGGCAGGAATTATTTCTACCCCCAACATCCATCTCCAGCTACTTTCCAAATCTGCCAATGCAATTAAATAATTAGAGAAATAGGCAATCAAGATTCCCAATACCACATTGAATTGAAATAAGGCCACTAACATTCCCCTTTTACCGGCAGGAGCAATTTCACTAATATACATCGGGGCAATTACAGATGAAGCCCCAACTCCCAAGCCGCCCAAAAAACGAAAGAACATAAAAGTATTCACATCAGGTGCTAAAGCTGAACCTAAAGCTGAAACCGTATAAAGAACGCCAATTAATAACAACATAGGCTTTCTTCCAAAACGGTTAGCGGGATAACCTGCAGCTAATGCACCTATTACTGTCCCGTAAAGTGCAATAGCAATAGAAAAGCCATGCATCCAGTCAGAAAGCTCCCATATTTCTTGAATAGCTTGCTCTGCTCCGGATATTACAGCCGTATCAAAACCAAACAAAAAGCCACCCAAGGCAGCTGTAAGTGAAATGAAAAATACGTATGAGTTCTTAATCATGCTTTCCTTAGTCAATTTGCGGTGATTAAAAATAGGAAAGTATTTCGAGAATGGAAAAACTATGTTAGCAGGTTCGTGAGTTTAAAGTTTAAAAGTGGTCAGTTAGCCAACTTGACAACCTGTAACCTTGCCAACTAGAAAATTCTAATAAGCCCTCACTTCTTTTCCTTCCATAAAGTTAACAAAGGCCTTATTCACCACTCTATTGCCTCCTTGAGTTGGGAAGTCACCTGTAAAGTACCAATCGCCTAAATGCTCCGGACTTGCTTTGTGTAGATCTTCTACTGTTTGGTAAATCACTTCCACCTCTGCTTCAATCGTATCGATTTTTACTAGTTCAGCTATCTTCCTTGAGATTTGTTCATAAGTGAAAGGTGCAAATACATCTTTTACGTGATTCTCTGTATTGTCACTATGTAAACATTTTTGATAAGCCTCTTCTAATATATTTTCCTGCTTCGTCTCTTTTAACAGAGCTAACACAGCACGGAAAGCAATAAAATCTTTCATTTTACTCATGTCAATCCCATAGCAATCCGGGAAACGGATTTGAGGCGCTGAGGAGACTATGATGATCTTCTTTGGTTCTAATCTATCTAGCATTCGTAAAATGCTTTTTTCCAAGGTAGTACCACGAACAATGGAATCATCAATCACAACCACCGTATCCACTTTCTTTTTGATTACTTCATACGTAGTGTCATATACGTGTGCCACCAAATCATCTCTATGCGCATCATCGGTAATAAAAGTTCTTAATTTGGCATCTTTGATAACCAATTTTTCTACTCTTGGCCGAAATGATAGTAGTTTTTCAAGAGCATGGTCATCTTCTCTGGCACTTCGCAGTTCTTTAAGCTGTCTTTTAGCCAAATGCTCCTCCATTCCTTCCATCATTCCTAAAAAGGAAGTTTCTGCAGTATTGGGGATGTAGGAGAAAACCGTATTTTCTAAATCGTAATCGATAGCCTTAAGGATCGTTGGAACCAAAAGCTTCCCCAGCATTTTTCTTTCTGCATAAATCTCAGGATCGGATCCTCTGGAAAAATAAATCCTCTCAAAACTGCACGATTTCCTTTCCAACGGCTCTATAAACTGCTCCATTTTGTAATCTCCATTGGTATTCATCACTAGAGCATGAGCTGGTTTAATCTCCTGAATATCCTTGTAATTTACATTAAATGCAGTCTTAATTGCTGTTTTTTCGGATGCTACTACAATTACCTCATCATCAGCATAGAAATGTGCTGGTCTTATGCCAGAAGGGTCACGAGCTACAAATGCGTGGCCAGCACCTGTTATACCTGCCATTGCATACCCGCCATCAAAATCTCTACAAGCCCTTTGTAAAACTTGCAACAAATCTAATTTCTCTTCAATTATTTGAGTGATTTCCGCATTGGTATACTCATCCTTGTGCTCCTCAAATATCCTTTGGTTTTCTTCGTCTAAGAAATGGCCGATTTTCTCCATCACGGTAACGGTATCTACCTTTTCTTTCGGGTGCTGTCCTAGTTCAGTTAAAATATCAAAAAGCTCTTCAACATTTGTCATATTAAAATTGCCAGCCACCATCAAGCTTCTGTTTTTCCAGTTGTTTTGACGTAACATTGGGTGGCAGTTTTCAATGGAATTTTGCCCGTGTGTTCCATATCTCAAATGACCTAACCACACCTCTCCAGTAAAGGCACAATTCTCTTTTAACCACTTTTCTTGGTTAAACCACTTCCCACCTTCCTTCTTAGCTTTTTTATATTTCTTCGAGATTTTCTTAAAAATATGGGTGATTGGTTGATTATCAACAGAGCGATAACGACTGATATATCGATGACCTGGCTCCACATTAAGCTTTACATTTCCTACTCCAGCACCATCTTGCCCACGGTTGTGCTGCTTCTCCATCAGCAAATAAAGCTTGTTCATGGCGTAAAGCGGACCATATTTATCGATGAAATATTGGAGAGGTTTTCTTAAGCGGATAAAGGCTATCCCGCATTCGTGTTTGATGATATCGCTCATGATTTTTTACTTAAAGTGCAAAGTTAAGTTTATTATAATTGATGTTCAATCTTTTTCTTTGATTAAGACCATATCTAAAAATAATCCAAGTAAGATATTCGATAGAACTATGGTTTAATTGGGATGAAATTTACTAATTGGTACAGGTTAAGTTTAAAAATAATCCTATTTTTGAATTTATATTATTGATGCTCACTGCCTCAAGCCAAGACTCAAACTAAGTATAGAAGTGATAAGGACTTTTTTAGTACAATTTTTATTGATTTTTTCCTTCATAACTGTAGGTGTTTCACAGAATTTATCTTTTGATTCATTGGATAGTTATTATAAACATGAAATCAACTCAGATCATTCAGTTGAGGTTGATAATAAAAAGTTAGCTCAAGAGATTAATGAAATACCATCAAAGCAGATATCCGACTTCTCAGAATTTAAAAAGCATTTGAAACTTCTGGCTTTGGCCGAAAGAAACAACGAATACCAATTAGGAATTAAACAGATTTCGAAACTAATTCCAGTCACTAAATCTTCTAATGAATTTCAAGCTTTTCTATATTATAAATTAGGCCAATTCTACTACCGAGAGAATAGATTGGTAGAATCTTTAGAATGTTATTTAAAAACTTCTTCAATACTTGAAAAATTAAAAGTCCACGCCACCCTGGCAGCCGTTTACAATAGAATCGGGAGAATAAATATGAATGGCTGGAATAACGATATTGGTATTGAATATGCAGACAAAGGATTGGAAACTTTAAAAAAGGTGAAAAAATTTAGTCGTTCAGATTCCTTTTCGTTGCTGGGATTATATGAAATAAAAGGAATTGCTTATCGAAGAACTCATCGTTTTGACGATGCCTTAATTAATATCGATAAGGCAGTTAAGTTATCTTCCGTTTTAAATGACTCCGTTCGGTTAGCACTTAATAATGGAAATAAAGCTACTATTTATTATGAAAAAGGAGACTACAATTTAGCAATTCCTCTCTTGGAAAAAGATTTTGAAACCAGCATAAATGCAGGCGTGTACAATAGTGGAATGAATGCTTTAATTTACTTATGTTGGATTTATCTTGAAATGGATAATGCCGACTCTGTTGTAAGTAAATTTGAAACAATGCAGGATATTGCAAATAACTATCCCATTACAAACCCAAAATCTAAGGCAGAATACTTAAAAGTCGGAGCCACAGTAGCAGAAATTAAAGGCGATACTGCTATGGCAAATCAGTACTTGAAAGACTACATTTTACAGGATAATATAAGAGATTCCATTAATATGAGCAATGACGTGGCAAGTTTGCATGAAAGACACCTGATGGAACAAGAAATTAGTAAATTAGAACTACTTCAAAACACTAATAAACTTCAATCCTCCCATTTAAAATTAAGGACAGCTCTTTTGATTATCATTGCTGTCACACTTTTGGTAGTTCTTTGGTACGCTTTTACCCTTAGAAACAAAAATCGGAAAATTGATAAACTCAATGAGATGTTGGAAGCAAAAGTGTCGGAAAGAACAACACGATTGTTAGAAATCAATAAGGAATTAGACACCTACTTATATAGAGCTTCCCACGACATTAGAAGGCCTATCAGGACACTATTGGGATTGAATAACATTGCTCAGATCAATGAAGATCCTCATGAAATGAAAGCCCTTTTTAGCAAAGTGCATACCACAGCTATGAGTATGGATAAAATGCTTTTCAAATTACAAATGGCTTATGCACTTAATAATTCTCACAAGATCGAAAATGTTAAAATTACAGAACTTGTGAATGAATGTATTAAGGATATGTCACTGGAAATTGAGGAGCATAACGCAAGTATAAAATTAGATATAAGGGAAAATGCAGCAGATGTACAAGCCAATAAGTCCCTTCTAAGAATAGCTCTTGACAATATTATAGAGAATGCTTTGCTCTATCAAAACGGAACGAAAAATGAAATAGAAATATTCACTGATTCAGGTAACTACTATTTTTACATACATGTGAAAGATAATGGTGACGGCATTCCAGAAAAATACTTTGAAGATCTTTTTAAGCCGTACTTTAAAATAAGTAATAAAACACAAGGATCCGGCTTAGGATTGTTTTTAGCACATCGGGCTATTTCCTTTTTAGCTGGAGAAATCTCCGTTACTTCTACAGTAAATGAGGGATCACAGTTCACACTTAAAATTCCGATTAATCCCAAATAGGATACTTCTCTAAATGCACTTCGTCATGGAAGAATATTTTAGCAGACGCCTCAAAAGATGCCGTAATATCAGAAACCAAAAATCTATCTTTCCTATCTTTTTTAGTTGAGAGCAAAGCATTCTCTTTTAAAAAGTATTCCAATCGCTTGGCAACGATGCTGGCTGAATCCAAAATATCAACTCCTCCGTTGTAAAATTTATCAATTTCATTTTTGATTAGAGGATAATGCGTACATCCCAATATTAAAGCTTCGATATGCTTTAATTCATCGTGATGAAGATATGCTTCAATTATATCATGACTAATTCTATTTTCAAAAAACCCTTCTTCTATCATAGGTACTAAAAGTGGAGTGGCCAAACTCTTTAATTCAACATCGGGGTTAAGTTGCTTTAACTTCAACTCATAAGCGTTTGAATTTACTGTTTGTTTCGTACCGATCAGTCCGACTTTTTGCTTGCTGTAGTTTTGTCCAACATGCTCAACCACAGGATCAATTACATTGAAAACTTTAGCTTTGGAACCTACATACTCCTTAACCAATTCGAAGGCTGCTGAGGAAGCTGAATTACAAGCTATCAATATTAACTTACATCCTTGCTGTAACAATACATCCGTTACTTTAATGCTGTAGGCCTGAATAGCTGCCGCTGATTTATCACCATAAGGTAAATGCGCAATATCGCCAAAGTAGACCATACTTTCATTAGGCATAAGTTCTTTGACTTTATGCGCCACAGTTAGTCCGCCAATACCAGAATCGAAAATACCTATAGGTGCTGAATTATCTTTATTCATATCACAAAGATGGGAAGTTGTTGGAATAATTTAGAAATTGAGATGAAAATTCTATATCTCAATATCAAGTTGCTTGCCCTGTTCTTCAGCCTCTTTATCTTTTTTAGAACCAATTGCAATTCCAATTGCAAAACCAATAGGTATACCTACCGCCATGAGACCGTAGTTATTTAATGAAGCTCCAAACGCTATACCTAAAGGGATTCCAAATGCGCTCATCCCTATTGCCAACCACATATTTTTGTAATGATTTTTAGCAACTAAATTCATTTCTTTCTCTGCAATCTTTAATATCGTTCGAAATGATTTTGCCAACTGAGCCGTTAATAATTTTTTCGAATCTGCTTGATTTACCTTATCGACTTCTTCGTTAATTAAGTTTACTACTGATTTGGGAATTTCTTGCTCCTCCAGAGCATGCATTAATTGATGGAATTTCTGTTCCTGCTTGCTGGTGCTTTTGGTTTGAACTCCTTGATACTTAGGATTAAATTTATTAAGTGGCATTTTGTACAAATTATATCCCAAAATATACAAATGATGCCCTAAATAAAATAATAATACACAAAAAAACCCTTGACATTCGCAAATATCAAGGGTCAATTTACATAAAATTTTATGTGTATTAGACTCAGATGGAAAAGCTTTCGCCACAACCGCAAGTTCGAGTTGCATTGGGGTTGATGAATTGGAATCCGTTCCCATTCAAGCCATCGGAAAAATCTAAGGTGGTACCTAAAAGATACAGCATGCTCTTTTTATCCACTAAAAGCTTCACACCCTTATCTTCAAAAATTTCATCCCCATCTTTAATTTCCTCATCGAAACTTAAGTCGTACATTAAGCCGGAGCAACCTCCACCCTTAACTGACACTCTTACATTGCTAGTCTCACTGTGCCCTTCTTCAGTTTTTATCTTTCCTAATCTGTCTTTCGCTTTGTCTGTAACAATAATCATAACTGTAACTATTTATTTTATGATACCGGATTTAAAACTACACTAAAAACGGTTATTGTATTACGATCTCTGCCGTAGTAAAGTTTGTCTAAACTATCTAAAATATTGCTTGCTCTAAAATAAGAGGTATGTAATTGCTTATCATCCTTTGTCATCCACTGGATAGTGTAAGAACTTTCTCTATCTCGGAAATTTTTCACATAATCCGTCATTTTCTTCAAGGCTTCCAACTTATCGTAACCTGATTCCGAATGAAACAAAAAGGATTGATTATGCCTAGGATTGATCGTTATTAAGTCCAGTTTAACCTTCCCATCTTGAGAGCCAAACTCAAAAACCAACTCACTACTGTTTAAACCCAAATAGCTAGTAATTTCTTTTTGCAATCTGGCACTTTCAATATGTATGTCTGTGGATGTTTCCATCTTTAATAATATCCTTTTTGAAATTTAAATAATGATTTTGAGTAACCCAACTTTTTTATCCGTGGAAAAGTTTCTGCATTTTTGCATTTACAATTGCAAAGTTAATCATTTAGTTTTAGAAAATTCAAAAGCATGTTGAAAGTAGAACATATAGGTATAGCAGTAAAAGACATGGAAAGTGCTAATTCACTTTTTAGTAAACTATTCAATAGGCAACCTTATAAACTTGAAAAAGTGGAAAGTGAAAGTGTAGCCACCTCTTTTTTCCAGATGGGAGAAACTAAAATTGAGTTATTAGAAGCTGAAAGTGAGGACAGCGCTATTGCCAAATTCATTGAAAAAAAAGGCGAAGGAATCCATCATATAGCTTATGAAGTGGGAAACATCGAATCTGAAATGAAGAGACTGGAATCTGAAGGTTTTCAACTCATCAACAAAACCCCTAAAAAGGGAGCAGACAATAAATTAGTTTGCTTTTTACATCCAAAAAGCACCAATGGCGTACTAATAGAACTGTGCCAAGAAATCAAAAAATGATTATTGGTGCTGAATGGAATTATAATACTTCAGCTTTTTCTTTCCTTTTCTGGTTTGAAAAGAACTCTTCTGGCAGGCAGAAAAAAGAAATGCGCCTAAAAGCAAGAAAATGAATGACTTAAATAATTTCGTTCGCATAATACAAAAGTAAATAATTCAATTTAGAAACTCAAAAAAATATATAATGAGCGATCAAAATAGAACAGAGATCAATAAACTCGGTGAATTTGGTTTAATCGATAAAATCTCAGAAAAGTTCAGCAAACAGAATAATTCTACTCATTATGCCATAGGAGATGATGCAGCAGTCATTGATGTAGGTGATCATTTCCAGCTGGTTTCAACCGACTTGCTCCTTGAAGGGGTTCATTTCGACCTTTCATATTTCCCGTTACATCATTTAGGGTTCAAAGCAGTGGCGGTAAATGTCTCAGATATTGCGGCTATGAATGGGATAGCCGAACAGATAACGGTTAGCTTGGCTTTAAGCAATAGATTTTCGCTGGAGGCGGTAGATGCATTTTATGAAGGAGTGAAAGCTGCTTGCGATGCTTATAAGGTAGATTTAGTGGGAGGCGATACTACGGCTTCACCATCAGGCTTAATGATTTCAGTTACGGCCATAGGTAGAGTAGATAAAGACAAAATCGCATACCGATCAGGTGCTAAAGTAAATGATATTGTATGCGTAACCGGAGATTTAGGAGGTGCTTTTATGGGACTGCAAGTTCTGGAAAGAGAGAAACAAGTTTTTTTAGAAAATCCTGAAATGCAACCGCAACTCAACAATTACCAATATATTGTGGGTCGACAATTGAAACCTGAAGCTAGAATGGATTTAGTCCACGAGCTTTTGGATTTAAAAATTGTCCCTACATCAATGATTGATATCTCTGACGGACTTGCTTCTGAGTTGCATCATATTGCTAAGCATTCAGATGTGGGTATCAATATCCATGAAGATAAATTGCCCTACGCCACCAATATGCAGGAAACCGCAATTGAGTTCAAACTAGATCCAAATACTGCTATTTTGAATGGTGGAGAAGATTATGAATTGCTTTTCACCATCTCACAAGATGATTTCGAAAAAGTAAAAAAGCATCCGGATATTCATTTTATTGGTTATGTAAATGAAAAATCAAGTGGTTTGAATATGGTGACTGCTAAAGGAAATCCTATCCCGTTAAAAGCGCAGGGCTGGGATCATTTTGGGTGAAATATCCAGTATCAAACCGGTAAAACGGTCTTGGTTTCGTTCGTGGTCCTTGAACCAAGGTTAAAACCGTGGTTTTAATCAAGCTGGTGCGAGCTTAATGATATTAAGTTAAGATAATAGTAACTGAGCAAGATGTAGATTAATTACGGATTAGGCAATTATCATCCCTTTTGGAAAGGAATTAAAGATGGGGCTTTAAAGCTTGTATCGTCCATTTCGAAGCAACAAATGTGCAACCGAAAATAAAGGCCCAAAGGGCTAACATAGCAAAACGTAGGGTGAAGCCCTACGTAAAAAAGAAGGGAAATCAGCTCTGAAAGGGCGCAATATTACGCCCTTTCAGAGCTTTTGAGCTGAACTCGGCTTGTTATCACAGGTCTTCACCCTGTGTTATAATATTACGTCCTTTCAGGACTAAAGCAACAAACTAAGATTATTGATTAATCAAAAAAATTTAAAAATCAATTACTTAAAAACACCTAATCAATAGGGCATTCACCTTATTAAAAGCTTAACTTAACAACATAATGTGAGAGCTTCTTAGTTCGCACCATTTTTTAATTAAAAACCTTCTGCATCCAAGCGGCCAATTCCATTAACAAAGCAATTCCCATATGTGCCACTATTCCTCCCCAAATATTCTTGCTTTGGTAGGTCAAAACACCTAAAATATATCCCCCGAAAAATGAGCCAATGGTCTCACCAAGGGGTTTACCATAGTGCAAGGCCACATATAAACCTACCATCGGCAAAATAGCCCTAGGGCCTAAAAAGGCAGTAAAAGCAAGCACCATAAATCCACGAAAAAGAAATTCAGTAGTGACAAAATCCCATGCATAGAAGATTTCGAAAACTACAGCTCTTAACTCAACCGACCAATCCATAAATTGATAGGTTGGGGAAAACCTTGGGTAGAAACTCCTAAAGCTCTCCTCAAAAGACGCTCCAACAATTAACGGTATCATTAAAAGTATCAGAGGGAAATACTGACTAATTTTTCGAGCGGAAGTGCGTAATCCGTAAAAGTTGTTATTACTTTTTTCAAATTTTTTATAGTATATGAAAAGTGGCAACATCATTGCAAAAACACTAGTGATCTGTCCGATCACTTTGTATAAATAATACCGGTCTTTGTACTCAAATAGATCATTGATGATGACTTTATGATATTGAAAGCAAACATCTACAGTTAACACTATAAGCATAAACAAGCTCTTGGCCATAAATGCTTTGTCTTTAAACAGATTGGGAATGGTTTTAAACCGATAACAAAGAAAAATTATGCCATAATAAATGAATGAAAACATTATAAAATGCGCAAGATATGGTAGTGAGTCAGGTTTCAATCTGTCGATCCATTTTTCGAACCTGACATCCATTATTAAATAGTTGAAGGCAGTAAGAATTCCAATGAAAATGCTAATGGAAATATACAAGGCGGGAGGGTGTTTAACTTCCTTGTGAAAATCCGCAAAATAACGCCAAATTGTCTTCATATTTTTAAATTCCATTATCAAAGCTCTAAACTTTGGAAAGTTTAATATCCAATACTATATCTAGATAAAGCTTGATAAACCTTATGAATCGGCAAACCCATTACCGTAAAGTAAGAACCTTCCAATTTTTCAATATGAGTTAAGCCTATACCTTCCTGTATTCCGTAAGCTCCTGCTTTATCAAATGGCTTATGATTTCGAATGTAATCGCAAATGATTTTCTCCTCTATCGGATTAAAATAAACCAAAGTCTCATCAGAATATTTTTCAAATTCTCCATTTTGCAACACGCAAAAGCCTGAAACTACCTGATGGGCTCTCCCACTCAATTTACTCAACATGCTAAAAGCCTCATTTTCATCTAGAGGCTTTTCCAATAATTCATTATCAATCAAAACAGTAGTATCAGCTGTTAAAATTATTTTATCTGAATATTGAGCATCTTCAGCAAAAGCCTTAGCTTTCTTCTCTGCTAAAAAAGCCGCGACCTCATTATGAGGCATATCTTCTGGATAAGATTCTTCTGTATCCTTAGCTTCAGCTGTAAATTCAAAGCCTGCTTTGGTCAGTATTTCTTTTCTTCTAGGTGACTTAGACCCTAAAATAAGAGGGTAACTCAAATTCATCTTCCTGTATTGATCCAAATAAAAATCCACAAATAGTTTTAGGGTAGAAATAAGTTGATTTCTGAGGCATAGTAAAGCCTGTATTGCAGACTTTCTTCACCTGCTCCATGCTTATTTCCTTTGTAATTAGAGCACACTGCACTTCATTTTTCAACAACTTGCGAATACAAGCTGTGAAGTTTCTTTCAAACTGTATGGATTCTGAACTTCGTTGTTCCTTTCCTTTAATTCCCAATATCTTTTCAATGAAAAAATAATGTAAAACCGTAAGATCAAGATGCTTTACCTCATTAGGAAAATTCCAATTCAGTTCAGAAATCTTTTCAGGTTTTAGTCTGATTTTGTAAGTGTTTTCTTTAAACAATAGACCAAAAGCCCACATTTTTCCTAAAATAATTTCATGGACATCTTCCGGATTTTCTAGCGTTTTGATGATGAAATCATCTTCTAACGCCTTTAAAATTTCCTTTTCTGAAAAATCAGGAATATCCTTTATCAACCGGTGTGTGGGTAGAATTCTTAAATCATCCGAATCAGCATTGGTCAAATACATCATGTGGAAATTATAGCCTTCCTGACCCGTGTGATTGGGATTCTGTTCTATCATCTTTTTTCGATAGAGCAAACTTCCTTCGTATCGATGATGGCCGTCTGCTAAAATTATCTGCTGAGACGCAATTTTAGCTATGAATTTTTTAATGATTTTGGCATCATGGATAACACTTACAACCTCCTTTACGCCTTGGTAATCTTCTAATTCCCCCAATGGCATTTCCATGCTCTCATCCATGTAAGGCTCCAATTCAAAATCAGGATCGGAATAGAGACCGTGAGTTGCACTTACATTTAATTGAGTTTTATCTAACAAATCAATTCTGTCATTCACTGACTTGGGAATGGTATTTTCATGCCTTAATATAACATTTTCATCCCAATCATAAGCTTTAATGAAAGTGATAAATCCTTTTCTAACTCGTTCACGGGTTGAACCAGGCAAAGTAAAATACTGATAATATACATAAATGCCCGGCAAAGGATCCTGCTTGAGAATTCCTTCCGCTTTCCATTTAGCTAATCGATCCGCAGCCATATCCGCAGATTCTTCTCCACCTTTTGGCACTGAAAGATGAATGCTGTTTAAAGGATTTTTATATAATGCCTCACGTTGCTGGGGAGAAACTACATCAAATAATGGACTGGTCAAATTCTCAATCTCCTTTTGAAGTTTAGCATTATAACGCCAGGCTTTAATAGGCTTAATTTCCGCCATTGCTATAATCTATTCTTTTTCCACAAAGATATTTTCTTCCCGTTTCCTTCTTGTGCAGTTTGCTTTTTTTGCCTTTCAGACCATAGTTTCACTGCCAAAGCCGCTGCTATTTCCGACTCAGTATCACTCACTTTCTCATCTAGGTCACTTGGTTTGAAGTGATTTTCTATAAATTTGGTATTAAAATTACCACTAGTGAAAGCCTCGTGTTTTAGCACATATTTACAAAAACTTAAAGTGGTTTGTATTCCCACAATTTCATATTCATCTATTGCACGGAGCATTCTGCTTATAGCCTCTTCCCTGTTGTCTGCATAGGTTATTAATTTAGCTATCATAGGATCATAATGAATTGGAATATCCATTCCTTGTTCAAAACCATCATCTACACGAACCCCAGTGCCCTGCGGTCTTTTATAAACTTTCAAAGTTCCAATATCAGGTAAGAAATTGTTTTGCGGATCTTCTGCATAGACCCTTACTTCCACCGCATGTCCTTTAATACTCAAATCTTCTTGCTTAAAAGACAAAGCTTTACCTTCAGCAATTCTTATTTGCTCTTTTACCAAATCAACGCCAGTGATCTGTTCCGTCACAGGGTGTTCCACCTGCAGACGGGTATTCATTTCAAGGAAGTAAAAATTCAATTTATCATCAACTATAAATTCAACAGTACCTGCACCATAGTAATTACATGACTTTGCCACATCGATTGCAGCTTGTCCCATTTGATTTCTTATTTCAGGAGTTAAAACACTTGAAGGCGCTTCTTCTATCACTTTTTGATGCCTTCTTTGAATAGAACATTCTCTTTCAAATAAATGTACGACATTTCCTTTTTGGTCACCTACTACCTGGATTTCAATATGGCGGGGTGAGGTCACAAATTTTTCAATGAAAACAGCCCCATTACCAAAAGCATTTTTAGCTTCACTTACCGCTCTATCCATTTGAGATTCAAAATCAGCAGGATCCTCAACAATTCTCATTCCTTTTCCACCACCTCCAGCACTTGCTTTTATCAGTATCGGATAACCAATTTCATCTGCTTTCTTCTTAGCAAATGCCACATCGGTTATGGCCTTGTCTAAACCCGGAACTAATGGCACATCTCTTTTCAGAACTGCGGCTTTAGCAGAAAGTTTGTCCCCCATAATTTCGATGGATTCAGCTGACGGCCCAATAAAAATTATACCTGCTTTTTCTACTTGTCTTGCAAAATCTGCGTTTTCAGATAAAAAGCCATATCCAGGATGGATGGCATCAACATTTAATTCCTTGCAAGTATCAATGATTTTATCTATTCTCAAATAACTTTCTGAAGAAGCCGGAGGACCTACACATACTGCTTCATCTGCATATCGCACATGGAGTGCATTTCTATCGGCTTCACTAAATATTGCTACGGTTTTTATACCCAGTTCTCGTGCAGAACGCATTACTCTAAGGGCTATTTCACCTCTGTTAGCAACTAAGATTTTTTTAATATTCGGCATTTTGATTAGTCGTTCAATATCAAATAAAAATTGAAGTACAATGCTACATAATAATTGTCTTTTTTACTAAAAAATAAGCCTTAAAAGCAGGGAATCAATTTTTTAGGTAACGGCTTTTTTGTTACCTTTGAGGTTTAATTAGAAATAGTATTCATACAATAAAATAGATAAACGTGGATTTATTTGAGAAATTGAAGGTGGATCGTGGACCTTTGGGTAAGCATTCCAATGTAGAAGAAGGTTATTTTATGTTTCCTAAATTGGAAGGAGAATTATCTCCTCACATGAAGTTTAGAGGAAAAGAAGTCTTAACCTGGAGTTTAAACAATTATTTGGGCTTGGGTAACCACCCCGAGATCAGGAAAGCAGATGCTGATTCTGCAGCTAAATGGGGTCTAGCATACCCGATGGGGGCTAGAATGATGTCAGGAAATACTTCACAGCATGAAGAATTAGAAAGACAACTGGCTGACTTCATTAAAAAGGAAGACGTAATGCTATTAAATTACGGTTACCAAGGTGTACTTTCTATTATCGATGCAGTAGTAGGTAGAAAAGATGCCATTGTATATGACGCTGAATGCCATGCATGTATAGTGGATGGTGTTCGATTACACATGGGCAAAAGATTTGTATACCCACATAACGATATTGAAAACTTAGAAAAGCAATTACAAAGAGCTACTAAGTTAACAGAAGAAACCGGTGGCGGAATATTGGTTATTACCGAAGGAGTATTTGGAATGACCGGGGCAATGGGTGATTTGAAATCCGTAGTTGCTTTGAAAGAAAAATATAATTTCCGTTTATTATGTGATGATGCTCACGGTTTTGGAACTATGGGAGAGACTGGCGCTGGAACAGCTGAGCAGCAAGGCGTAATGGAAGAAATAGATTTATACTTCAGTACTTTTGCTAAATCCATGGCCTCAATTGGTGCCTTCGTAGGAGGAGATCCAGATATCGTTAAATTTCTAAGATATAATATGCGTTCGCAGATTTTTGCGAAATCACTGCCAATGCCGATGGTTGAAGGTGCATTGAAAAGATTAGAATTGTTGCGAGACCAGCCTGAACACAAAAAGAATCTCTGGAAGATAGTAGATGCGTTGCAAAGTGGCTTGAAAGATAAAGGATTTAGTATTGGATTAACTCAGTCGCCAGTAACTCCTGTAATGTTAAATGGGACCGTTGGTGAAGCAGCGGCTTTGGCCTACGATCTAAGAGAGAATTTCGGCATATTTTGTTCCGTTGTTATCTATCCTGTAGTGCCAAAAGACACTATTTTACTAAGATTGATACCAACTGCATCACACAGTTTGGAAGATGTTGACCGTACAATTAAAGCATTCGAGGCAATAAAAGATAAGCTAAAAGAGGGTCATTACAGAGAAAATGAGCTCGCAAAAGCATTTAAAGAGTAATTTTTTCGGAAAAAAACCACTCTAATTGTTGTTTTTATATGTTTTTGCCTATATTGCTTTCAATTAAATAATTTATTTAGTCAACCGTAAACTAAAATAAGAATGAAAAGATTCGAACAAGTAAGAGACCTTATCATGGGTCTAGAAGGTGATTTTGAAAAATTCTACGACAAAGAGAATCAGGCAGCTGGTACTCGAGTAAGAAAAGGAATGCAAGAGTTGAAAAACTTAGCACAAGAAATCAGAATTGAAGTTCAAGATATCAAGAACAAATCTTAATTAGAATTTGAACGATTTCGAAAGAGGCTATCATACTTGTTAGCCTTTTTTTATGCCCAAGATCTTGAAGTCTGGAATGTTATCTCTAAAAACGAAAAATCATATTCTCAATAGTAAACTTCAGAATCGGCAAAAGTAATTTTCTTCAAGCTAAGGGAAATGGTATCAACAAAAGATATTACTTCATGGCCTCCTCAACCATTTTTTTGGACCCTACATAGAAGGGAACTCTCTGATGAAGTGATTCTGGTTGTATATCCAATACTCTCTTTTTTCCATCAGTTGCAATTCCTCCCGCTTGTTCGCAGATCATAGCTAAAGCATTACATTCGTAGTTCAGTCGCAACTTTCCTGTAGGAGCTTTTTCAGTAGACGGATAAATATAAATCCCTCCCTTCAATAAGTTTCTATGGAAATCTGCAACAAGTGATCCAATGTAACGTGCGGTATATTTTTTATCTTTACAATTCTCAATGTAATCCTGCACTTTTTTTTCAAAGCTTCTGTAGCCACCCTCATTAATAGAATAGATCTTTCCATCTTCAGGAATCTTCATGTCTGCATGGGATAAGAAAAACTCACCTAGGGAAGGATCATATGTAAATCCATTTACACCTCTTCCTGTAGTATATACTAACATAGTTGATGAACCATATAATAAATATCCTGCTGCCACTTGTTCTGAACCTTTCTGCAAAACATCCTCCTTAGTCACCTTACTTCCAACCGGAGAAACCCGTCTAAAAATAGAGAATATGGTTCCGATGGAAACATTTACATCAATATTCGATGAGCCGTCCAAGGGATCCATCGCTACGATATATCTTCCATCTTGATTGTTCAAATCAAGAATTTCATCATCCTCCTCCGAAACAATTGCACAAACTTCTCCTCCATTTTTGAGTGCTCTTATGAACCGAATATTAGCAATGACATCTAGCTTTTGTTGTTCTTCCCCTTGAATATTCTCGGTTCCAAACGCCCCGCCTATATTCAATAAACCGGCCCTATTAACCTCTCTATGAATGATTTTACCAGCTAAAGCTATATCTCGCAACAATTGGGAAAGTTCCCCAGATGCAAATGCAAAATCATTTTGTTTCTTTTTAATAAATCGGTCTAAAGTGATACCAACAGAGGTGGCTAATTTAGTTTGCATGGAATATTTATTTGTATTGCCGCTAAATTATGAAAAAAATGTAGCTTATTTTGCCAATTCTTACAGAAAAGGAACATATGCAGGTATTTAAATTTGGAGGTGCATCTATAAAAGATGCTAAAGCAGTTCGCAATATGTCGGGAATCCTTAAAAGATTTCCAAATGAAAAAATAGTTATAGTAGTATCCGCAATGGGTAAAACTACCAATGCCCTGGAGGAAATACTGCACTTGAAGTTGCAAGACCTATCAACTGATGCTGCTATTCAAAACCTATTTCAGTATCATGAAAATATTATTTCAGCCCTTTTCTCCAGCAATGAGTCTAATGGACTCCAAATTCTCAAGGATATATTTGGTAGGCTAAAGGCGAAACTTGATGAAGTTGCTGATTCTCATTATGATAGGTCCTATGATAGTATAATTTCATTTGGAGAAATCATTTCCTCCTCAATTCTATTTGAATTTTTAAAAAGTGAGAATCTTACTATTTCAAAAATTGAAGCTAAAGATTGCATCAAAACGGACAAAAGTTTCCGGGATGCGCTGGTGGACTGGGGAAAAACAAAAAAACTAATCGAAACCGCTGTTCATGAAGACTTCCAGCAAAATCAATTCATTATAACTCAAGGTTTTTTAGGAGGGTCTGAAGACGGTAGAATTACTACTTTGGGACGAGAAGGATCTGATTTCAGTGCTGCAATTTTTGCTTACTGCACCAGTGCAACAGCGGTTACCATTTGGAAAGATGTACCAGGAATTTTAAACGGAGACCCGAAAAAGATTAAAGATGCAGTTCTGTACCAAGAACTCTCCTATCAGGAAGCTGCAGAAATGACTTATTATGGAGCATCAGTCATCCATCCAAAAACTATAAAACCTTTGGCAAATGCTGGCATTCCTTTACATGTGCGTTCTTTCAGTTCTCCTGAAAAAGGTGGGACAATTATCCATGATTGTAAAACGATTCATCGAACCCCTTGCATTATCATAAAGGAAAAACAAAGCCTGATTACTTTTAAGTTAAGTGACTTTACTTTTATAACAGAGGCTTTGATCGGGAAAATATTTAAGACCCTAAACAAACACCATATCAAAATCAATATGATGCAAAACACTGCTATTTCTTTCTCAATTTGTGTAAACGATGATTTGCACCGCTTAGATCAACTCATGAAAGATTTAGAAGAAGACTTTTCTATTTTCTATAACAAAGGGTTAGAATTAATCACCATCAAAAATTTTGAAGAAAGATTAATCACTAAAATGACAACGGGCAAAGAAATTTACATGGAACAAAGAAGTAGAAAAAATTATCAGGTGGTGGTGAAGGGGAATCTGATAAGCTTCCAATAAATTAGCAAGCTAAAACTCTGAACATATTGATTCAACCACAAAGTAACAAAAGAGCACAAAAGAAAATAATCAAGATTATGTTTAAATCATATTGCTGAAATATTCATTTACAAAGGTCTTTTGTCCTTCATTATAAAGGTTATAAACATTAAAATTAAAAAGAGTACCCTTAGGGACTTTTAAAAGTTTCATATAAGACAATATTTGCGCTTCATATACTGGTATTATTTCTTTAACTGCCTTCAATTCGATGCAAATAGTATCCTCAACTGGTAAATCACATTTTAAATTTACATCCAATTCCAATCCTTTAAAATCAATTGAAATTATTTTTTCAGTCTGGATTTCTATATTCCGATTTTGAAGTTCATGCGCCAAACATTTTTGATACACATTTTCTAATAAACCTGTTCCTAATTCCTTGTGGACTTCAATTGCTGCACCATTAATTTTATAGGTTAATTCGTTAAGATAGGCCTTACTATTTTTCATTTTTTATGGGTTCGGTTGAATTGCATAGAATTTCAAATGTGTTATTTATGATGTATTATTCCAAAACTGCAGTTTCTAAATAGAAAATTCATACCATTCAATTTGGCTTTATGAATTGCCTAAGGCAATTCAACTTTTGTTTTCTTTTGTTACTTTGTGGTTAAAACAAACAACAAAGTGATTAATATATAAATTTTTAAATATTATCAATCGGTTTTTAGGTGGAAATACCTAAAAGGAGAGCTGCTAATGAGGAAGGAAATTAATAAAGGTCTTTTTTCTTGACTTTACAATCAAGTCAACTTTAAACCACCCTCAAAACCAGTCCTTTTAAATACTCTCCCTCCGGATGGAAAATATTGATTGGATGATCAGCAGGTTGGTGAAGTTGATGCAAAATTTGCACTTCTCTCCCAGCACGAGCAGCGGCAGAAAAAACAACAGTTCTAAATTGTTCTTGGCTCACCACTTGAGAACAACTAAATGTGAAAAGCACGCCTCCTGATTTCATATTCTTCATGGCTTTCTCGTTGATGGTTCTGTAGCCCTGTAAACCATTTTTCAATACTTTTCTGTGCTTGGCAAATGCAGGCGGATCCAATACGATTACATCATATTGCTCAGGCATTTCATTTAAGAAATTAAATACGTCTGCTGTAAAAGATTGATGGTTTTGAGCATCTGGAAAATTCAATTTCACATTTTGATCAGTTAAATCCATAGCTCCTTGAGAACTGTCCACACTATGGACCAATTCTGCACCTGCCTGCAGGGCAAAAATGGAGAACCCACCAGAATAGCAGAATGTATTGCAGACTTTTTTACCTTTACTGTACCGTTCCAACAATTTCCTATTCTCTCTTTGATCGATAAAAAAGCCTGTTTTTTGCCCTGTTACAACATTGATATTAAAGGTATTTTCGTATTCTTTAACTAGCCATTCTTCTTTTTCTTCACCATAAAGGAAAGTATCAGTAGTTTCTAAATCTGCTTTGAACGGAAGTGTATGATTACTTTTGTCATATACCGATTTCAATTGATCTCCCAACAGCTCTTTAAGCGCTTCTAAGAAGACTTCCTTGATTTGGTACATACCGACAGTGTGCGCTTGAAAAACCACACAGCCGTCATAATAATCGACAATAAGCCCAGGGAAACCATCACCCTCTCCATGAACTAATCTAAAAACATTTGTTTTAGCATTTCCCCATAGATTGGCTGTTTTTCTTAATTCAATAGCGGATTGTAATTTCCTCTTCCAAAAATCCTGATTGATTTCCTCTTTTTGAAACGTCAGCATTCGAACGGCTAGAGAACCCACCTGAAAATAGCCAATGCCGATAAACCGCTTATCCTGCGTTTGAATTTCTACAAAATCTCCTTCCTTTACTTCAGTAGGCACCGGATGAATGGCACCGGAAAATATCCAAGGATGGAAACGTTCCAATGATTTTTCTTTGCCTTTTTTAAGATTGATGATGGGTAATGAGCTTTGCATAAAATTGAATTCTAAATAATATGCAAAGATGGGGAATTTGGATTTAATTTCAGCCTACTTATTCAAAAACGACCACTACAGGAAAATGATCTGACAAAAATGTATCCTGAATTCTGAGACTACAATTCTTATAACTTTTTGAGGTAAAACCCTTGTAGAATACATAATCAATGCGCCTGTTATAATTTTCTCCAATTTTAAACCCATTATAAGTTCCGACCGGTCCTAAATTTAGTTTGGTCTCAAAAGCATCATGCAATTGGGTACTGAGCACTTTCTTTATTGGTTCTGACTGTGGTTCTAAATTAAAGTCTCCCATTAGTATCACTTTTCCACTTTGATTTAATTCTTGAATTTTCGATAAAATTAAATCTACGCTATTAGATCTGGCTGCTTTTCCCACATGGTCAAAGTGAGTATTTAGAAATAGAACGGTGTCTTTTGATTCTAAGTCTGCAAGTCTAGCCCAAGTGCAAACTCTTGGCAAAGCTGCATCCCAGGCTTTAGCAGGAATTTCAGGATTAGGAGACAGCCAAAAAGTGCCACTCTCCAAAATCGAAAATCTATTCTTTTTATAAAAGATTGGAGAATACTCCCCTTTAGTTTTACCGTCATCACGTGCAACTCCCAAACGTCCATACTCTAATAAATTACTTTCTAAAAATTCAATTTGAGAGTGCAATACTTCTTGCATACCAAAAACATCCAGTTCCTCTATTTGAATAAAATTTAAAATTTGATCCTTTCTATTATCCCATTGATGTACACCTTCTTTCGGATTCTCATATTTTATGTTGAAAGTACAGACTTTAAATGTTTGAGCACTTGAACCTACGGCTATGAGTAGCGCGAAAATTGTAATTGCAAATCTTCTCATTTTGTCAAATTTAAAATCTTTTGAAATATTTCAGTGTTTTCATAAATCCCTGTAAATACTTCTGCATTTGGGCCATAGGCTAAGACAGGGACCATTGCTGCAGAATGCCCTCCCGTTGAGAATGAAGGATTAATAACGTTATAATCTGTATGACCTTTTTCATTCTTACCAGATCTAAGCGTATAACCTCCAGTTTCATGATCAGCAGTTACGACAACTGTAGTGTTCCCCTCTTTTTCAGCGAAGTCTAATGCTACACCAATAGCATCATCAAAATCATTCATCTCTCCCACTAAGTATTCATGATGATTATCATGCCCTCCCCAGTCAATTTGTGAACCTTCTACCATGAGAAAGAAAGGGGATTCTGTCTTTTTGAAATATTCGATTGCTAAAGAAGTTGCATTCGGTAAGAATTCATCTCTTCCGTCTATTTTCTTCGGCATAGCGCCATTTTGCAATAAAAATCCATACTTCTTATCGCCCGAAATTTCATCTTCAGTTATTAAAGCAGTTGTATCAACTGTAAAATCAAAAGCAGTTAAACTATCTATGTAATTTACTCCATCCTTTCGTTTGTTAAAATGCTTTAATCCTCCGGCAGCAAAAAAATCTACTTCTGAATTATGCATTTGAGCAGCCATTGCATCTTCTTTACCTCTGGCATCCGAATGCGCAAAAAAAGATGCTGGAGTAGCATGAGTTAAAGTTGAAGTAGCTATTATTCCTGTGCTGTAATTTCTTCTTGAAACAATTTCAACAAGGTTTTCAACCTTATTGGTATCGACATCTACACCAATGGCCCCATTATAGGTTTTCACACCATTAGCCATGGCCGTCCCGGCCGCACCTGAATCGGTGATTTTTTGAGTTGCTGATGAAGTTCTAGAAAATCCGGTATGCTTAAATCTCGAAATATTTACTTCTCCCTCCTTGAAATAGTAAACAGATGATAATTGTGACATCCCCATCCCATCACCTATCATCAAAATTACATTTGGTGAATCTTGCTTGGAATTTGCTCCATCTCCTTGTTTTTGGACAGGATTACAAGCAGTGATGAGTAAGTAAATTGGAACTAACAGAATTAAGTTTTTCATCGTTTTTTCTGAATTCATCTGTAAAAATAAATTGATATTCAATAATTAGTAGTAATTGAGAGTTGCTAAATTATTAAGGTTTCGTTTCCTAATCTAAACATATATCAGCCGCATCAACTAATTGACAAGAATCGAATTCTTTAATCACTTGATGATGTTGACGAAGTTTTTGTAGCACTACATCATGATATACAAAATCTGCAATTTCGGATCGAAAAGAAAAAAAAGGTTTTCCAGACCAGGAATGATTATCGTTGCATCCCGTAACTAAGTAAAATCCTTTATTTAGCTCTTCCAATTTTTCAACTATACTGCCTGCACCGTGCAGTAGCAAATAGCCAATATCGGATTCATTACAATAATGATGAGGAGCCGTTCCATAAGGAACTAGATCATCGCAAGTTCCGTGGAAAAACTGCATGGGAATTGCGGTCTTCTTATTAATTAAGTCTAGGTCATAAATGGCACCGGCCATTGAAATTAATCCTCCGAATTGGAAATTATCTGGAAGTGGGGTATTAGCTTCTGGCCAGAATGCTGCATGCAAAACTGCTTCAGCTCCTGCACTGCTGCCTGTCAAAACGATTTTTGACGGATCTATCTTTAACACTTTTGCTTGATTAAGAAGGTGCACTGTGGCTTTCGAAATCTCCAATCCTGCTTGCTTAAAAGTATTCATTTTATTTTCTGCAGCTTGATTGCATCCAAATGACTGTCCCTTCATGCTTAAGGTATAAGACATGCTTACGGCCACAATTCCCCTTCTTGCCATATTCTTACAAAACTCCATAATGGCATATTCATCTCGTGCTCCACCTGCAAAACCACCACCATGCACAAATAACAAAATTGGCCGATTTTCCATTTCATCATTTTTAGGCTGATAAATATCAAGCTTCAATTCTTCAGAATCAGTTTCTAAATAAACTTGCGTTTGAATATCTACCTCATTGAAGATTTGATTCTCGTAACGCTGAGCTAATGATTTCAAATGTGAAGAAAAACTCATTGCTAAGATTAATAAAATGAATAATCTAGATTTTATCATTTTTTGTCTTTCCTTAAATTCATAATCTAAATGTTTTGTAGCCAACACCTCCTCCTTTACAACCCCATGCTTATCAGTAAATTAGTCAAAATTGATACTATTCCTAAGGTAATTCATAAACATAATTTTATGTCTTTATCAAGAATAGGATCATATGAAGTGCCTGTATTTCCACGCAATTTTTCAAACTGCTTATATGCTCTATCTACTCTCGCTTTAGGCGTGGGCTCAAATTCCTTTGCCGTCACTTTATACAATTTTTGAAGTGAATCTAATTTAACTCGAAGGTTTGCTTCAATTTGATCATATTCAGGATTATCAATCTGATTGTTAATTTCTGTTGGGTCGGTTTCCAAATCGTACAGTTCCCAAGTATCAATATCATCATAAAAATGCATCAATTTATATTGATCTGTTCGCACTCCATAATGCCTTTTCACCATATGGAAAGCAGGAAAATCGTAATAATGGTAGTATATGGCATCCCTAAAATCCTGATCGCTCACTTCCCCCTCTAAAACAGATTTGAAGGATTTCCCCTGCATGTCTGATGGAACTTCCGCTCCGGCAAAATCTAAAAAGGTCTCGGCAAAATCTAGGTTTTGAGTTAAAGCATTCACTACGGTTCCCGCTTTGATCTTTTCTGGGTACTGAATTAGTAATGGCATTTTTAATGATTCCTCATACATATACCGTTTATCGAACCATCCTTTTTCACCCAAATAAAAACCTTGATCTGATGTGTAAACCACAATGGTATTTTCACTTAGGTTATTCGCCTCCAGATAATCTAATATTCTTCCAACTCCTTCGTCCACTGAGGCAATCGTAGCCAAATATTCCTGCAAATACCTTTGCCCTTTCCATTCCGCCAATGCTCGACCAGATAAATTAGCTTCATGAAAGGCATCATTTTTTGGCTGGTATGCTTCATCCCATTGTTGACGCTGCTCCGGAGTCATGCGTTTAAAATCTGATTTCCAGGGATTCCAGGCCAACTCCGGGCTCCCTTTTTCTTTGGTCATTTTCAAGTCATGCCCTTCATACATGTCTTTGTAAATCGTTTGCAATTGCTCTTTTGAGGCCCTGGAACCATCATGATCCGTAAAATAACTCTCCGGCAAAGGAAACTTTACAGCGTCATACTTATTGAGATGTCTTAAAGCAGGCATCCAATTTCGATGAGGTGCTTTATGATGTATCATTAAAAAAAAGGGTTCCTCCTTGTCTTGGTTTTGTTTGATATAATCTACTGCATAATCAGTAATCAAATCGGTGGCATAACCATTTACGATGCTTGTATCTGCCAAATCAGTTGTCCAATGCGCGGTAGTATCAATTCTATCTTTATTGATATTGACCGTGTCTTGGATTTTAATGAACTGTGGATTATAATAATTTCCCTGGTCATTCAAGATATTCCAGTGATCAAAACCTTGAGGATAGCCATGCAAATGCCATTTACCCACTATTCCTGTTTTATAACCTGCGGCTTGAAGTAATTTGGGCAAAGTTTGTTGAGTGCCATCAAAGCGTTCACCGTTCATCCTGAAACCATTGATGTGACTATGCTTCCCGGTTAAAACTACAGCACGGCTTGGTCCACAAATGGAGTTGGTACAAAAATTACTATTGAAAATCGCACCGTTTTTTGCAAGCCTATCAATATTTGGAGTCGGTGCTAATTGACTAATTTCATGCCCATAAGCACTAATGGCTTGCTCAGCATGATCATCGGCCATAATAAAAATAATATTAGGCCTTTTCCGCGTATTTTCACTTTCTGTATTCTGTTCAGTATTACAAGACAAAACACAGAACGATATAAGTAAAAGGCACAAATTCTTCATAGTATCATGGTTTTCGCATTTCAATGACATTCAATTTAAGCTCCTCTTTTTAAGTCTTAAAAGAGATTTTTAACCCTGTTTTCGCCATCTGAAAAATGAATTTCTAATTGGAACAATTAAAAATTTCATTCAACTATATCATTTTAATTCAAACTCTGATTCTAAAACTTCATCCGAATTAGTTCCTACAAAGACCTTGAATTTTCCCGGTTCCGCATAAAAACTCATGTCTTGATGATAGAATCCTAGATCACTTTTACTTAAAGTAAATTCTATGGTTTTAGTCTCTCCAGCCTTTAATTCGATTTTTTCAAAGCCTTTTAATTCTTTAACAGGACGCGTAACAGTTCCCACCAAATCACGGATATATAATTGAACAACTTCTTTACCTGTAAGATCTCCGGAATTCGTTACCTCCACAGATAAGGTTAAACTTTCATCCATACCTATGCTTTCTGAACTCAAGCTTAAATTATCATAAGAGAAACTGGTATAACTTAATCCATACCCGAAAGGAAATTCCGGCTCGTTAGAAACATCCAAATAATTGGTCTTAAATTTTTGGAACCATTCTCCTTCCAAAGGACGTCCCGTGTTTTTATGGGCATAGTAAATTGGAATTTGTCCTACATTTTGAGGATAGGTCATGGTCAATTTTCCAGATGGATTAACATCACCGTATAAAACATCTGCTAAAGCCAAACCTGCTTCAGAGCCTGGAAACCAAGCATTCAAAATAGCATCTGAATCTTCTAATATTTCATTTAAAACTAGTGGCCTTCCACTTAACAAAACCACTACTATTTTTTTCCCAGTGGCCTTCAATGCCTTTAATAAATTCACCTGAACATCAGGAATACTGATATCCGTTAAGCTTGAACTTTCGCCAGAGCTTTCGGAAGCCTCGCCTAAAACAGCCACTACCACATCAGCATTCTTAGCTAATTGCACTGCTTCAGCAATCATTACTGCTTCAGGTCGGTCGTCTCGGTAAGTGTTTTTGCCAAACATGCCAATACGCTCTTCCAGATCAGCATCTTCGACCAAGTTAGAGCCTTTTGCATATTTCACATTCTCAGGATTAGTAGAGACTTCTTTAATCCCATCATAAATCGAAACTGATTTGCTGATATCCGAGCTAACACTCCAGGTTCCCACCATATTTTCTTTATTATTGGCTAATGGACCAATCAACGCTATTTTAGCATCTTTTTGAAGCGGTAAGGCCTTATCATTCTTCAATAAAACCATAGATTCAGCAGCAATTTTTCTTGCAACTGCTCTGTTTTCAGCTGAGAAAATTTCCTGAGAAGCTCGTTCTTCGTCCATATATCGGTAAGGGTCATCAAACAAGCCTAATTGAAACTTGGCTTTCAAAATCAGTCTAGCTGCATTTGTTATGGTTGCTTCCGTAACCTTGCCTTCTGCTACAGATTTTTCTAATGTCGTTAAAAAGCCTTCACTTGCCATATCCATTTCCACTCCTGCATTGATGGCTAAAGCCGAAACTTGTTGTAAATCACCCATTCCGTGGGCAATCATTTCGCTAACACCTGTGTAATCACTCACCACAAAGCCATCAAAGTCCCAAGCATAACGAAGTACATCCGTCATCAACCATTTATTGCCTGTGGCTGGAACCCCATCTATTTCATTGAAAGAAGCCATAGCAGTACCAACTCCTGCATCTACTGCTGCTTTGTAAGGCGGGAAATAATCATTATACATCCTCAAGCGTCCCATGTCCACTGTATTATAATCTCTACCAGCTTCAGAGGCACCGTAAAGCGCAAAATGTTTTACGCAGGCCAACAAAGTATTGGCTGCAGATAGATCATCTCCTTGATAACCTCTCACCATGGCCGAAGCAATTTGACCACCTAAATAGGGATCTTCACCACTGCCTTCTGAGACTCTTCCCCATCGTGGATCTCTAGAAATATCAGTCATGGGAGAAAAAGTCCAAGCAATACCATCAGCAGAGGCTTCTTCAGCGGCTATTCTTGCCGATTTTTCTATCAAATCCATATCCCAACTGGCAGATAGGCCAATAGGAATCGGAAAAGTCGTTTTATAACCATGTATAACATCTTTTGCTATTATTAAAGGGATTCCTAAGCGGCTTTCCTCCACTGCAACCTTTTGCACTTCGCGGATTTTGTCCAATCCATTAATATTGAACAATCCTCCTACTTTTCCTTCCTTAATTTGTTTGGCTATACCTTTATTTGTACTAATTCCAGTACTTACATCTCCAGCGGAAGGCAGGTTCAATTGCCCAATTTTTTCTTCCAGGGACATAACAGCCAGTAGAGAATCTACTTTTTGGTCTATACTAGAAGTGTTTTCATTTTGCTGAACATTTGTACAACTGCCCAAAATCAACAAAAAACCAAGAAAGGATACTATTAAAAATTTCATTTGTAATCTATTTTGAATTTGAAAATAACCAACTAAGTAATTCAGGTTCTGCAAAAGCCAGGTCCCAGCTATTATGATTAGCCTTAGGATACTGTGTGAATTTCACATTAGCTCCTGCTTCCTCTAATGATTTCACCATATTTTTAGAATAAGAAGGCTCTACAACATCATCCTTTGCACCATGGAAAACCCACATATCTACTTTTTTGGCGTAATTCCCTACAGAATAAGGATTCCCAGCACCACAAATGGCAAATGCTGCGGCAAATGTATTCGGCATTCTATGCAGTATTTCGAAAGTCCCCATACCTCCCATGGAAAGGCCACCCACATATAATCTTGATTCATCAATGAAGTGATTTTGGCTAAAACTCTTTACCAAATCCATGACCATTCGCATACTAGCATGAGGGTCAAGTAAATAATCAAAATCAAATGTGTTCCCTTCAGAAGAGCGAACTATTTCAGCTTTCGCCCAGTATTCTGATTTAGGGCACTGTGGAAAAATAACAACAGCTGGGAAATTCTCACGAGTATCCTTTGCAAGAAAAAGATCACTACCATGAACAAGCTGCTTTTCATTATCGCTTCCTCTTTCGCCTGCTCCATGTAAAAACAAAACAAGAGGATACTTTTTAGCTGGATCAAAATTTTCAGGATACAAGATTCTATATCTTAAAGTATCTTTCCCTTCAATCAATTCAGCCCTGAGGAAGCTCGAATTATCTTGTCCACTGGCATTGAATACCAGAAGGCTCAAAAGAATACCAAAGAAGTATTTCCCCTTATTCTTCATAGTAAAACCCTAGTTTAGAAAGCCCATTTTCAATTTCTTTATTCTGCATAAACAGCTCCCAAATCAAACCTGAACGATGGTTTTCAATCATGACTGGGATTGGTCCTTGATCAATCGCCAAGTAGCGAGGTACATACCAATCATGTTCAAAAGAGAAAGCATCATACGCACCGAAATTTCCTATCAAACTATCTCTTTTAGGTTCATATAAAAATTTTAGAAACTGCATACTTTCCTTTGGGGTATAAGGAAAGGAAGAGAGTGCCGCAGTTGGAGAAATCACACCTAAATCATCACTAGGATTATGTCCAGCATATCCTCTCATGGAATAGCTGGAGGTTAAGCCCCACATATTTTCTCCGTATCCCTCAAAATTATTAGGATTCTCTACTGCATATCTATATTGAATGATTGCATGATTTTTATTCAAATCCCAGTAGTTGCCGTATTTGTCATTCAAATTTTTAGGATTTAAACCCAAATAGGAATAGTGAGCCCAAAATAAAGGCCCAACAGCTTTATTGGCATGTTCGAAATGATCCAATATAGTTGGCAAGCCAAAGACAGTTGTATCATTAGCAATTGCGCCATCTCTTGCCCAACCTTTGTGATATACATCGGCCTTTATAGGATGCGTTGGAGAAGAGGCTGCCAACACATACATAATTAGGCATTCGTTATAGCCTCCGACTGGGAAATTCATGTCCCAGCCATGGTTAGGCGACCAGTGCCAATACAACACATTTTCTCCACCTTTTGTGTACCAATCCCATTCTACTCCTTCCCAAATGCTTGTAATTCGTTGCGCAAGTTTTTCCTCTGCTGCAATTGAAGAATCTAAAAACTGTCTGACTGTTAAAAGTCCTTGAATCAGAAAAGCAGTTTCCACTAAATCTCCACCATCATCTTTTTTGCTAAATGCCTTTACTTCTCCCGTTTCACCATTTAACCAATGCGGATAAGCTCCATGAAAACGATCAGCCGTTTCCAGAAAATCTAATATCTTTCCAAATCTTGCAATCGCTTCATTTCGTTCGACAAACCCTCTTTCTACACCTACAATGATGGCCATTAAACCAAAGCCTGAGCCTCCGGTAGTTACGATATGCTTATCATTTGAAGGATAAACATCATCCTCGTGAAATCTTTCCCTAGCTAGCCCAGAATTAGGTTCTGCCCCGTCCCAGAAATACTGGAAAGTTTGATATTGCACTAAATTCAATAGTGAATCATCATCCATTTTATTCGTGTTTTCTTCCTTTTCCTTTTGAGGGGAAGAACAAAAAGAAAAAAGCAATGCCGTAGTAATTAATAAAAGTATATTTTTCATTTCAAATTATTTGTATGGAATCTAATAATTAATTTTAAAAATATTTATCATTTGACACTGACTATCAAAGAGATACAATTTTCCCTCGAGTAGTTACCTAATAGACTCTCTTTAAAAAGTAAATCCTAAATCATCTAACCCATTCTGCACATCTGAATCTTGCATGAAGGTATTCCAGATTAATGCCGTTCTATGATTTTCTATCATAGTAATGATCGGTCCTTGATCGATAGCTAAATAAGAATTGGCATACCAATCCTGGGTCACATTAAAAGCATCATAAAAGCCATATTCGCCCCATAACCTATCTCCTAACAAATAATAAAAATGCTTAATAGCTTTCATAGATTCTTCAGGAGTATAGGGAATTGATGATAAGGCAGCAGTAGGGGTAATTACTCCTAAATCATTCCCAGGAGAGTGAGCGCTATATCCTACGTGATTGTCACTTGCTGTTAATCCCCAAGAAGCTTCACTGTAGCCCACAAAATTGTTGGGGTTGTCAATGCAATAAGCTTGGTTAATTAAAGAATGTGCTTGGTTTTGTTCCCAATAATTGGCGTATTGATCTTGAAGGTTTCGAGGATCTAGGCCCAAAAATGAGTAATGTGCAAAGAAAAGGGGGCCTCCTCTATCTTCCCCTACTGGCATTGAAATACCATAAGTTGAAGTACCATTAACGATCCCGCCATTTCTGGCCCAACCAGCATCATAAACTGATTTTTCAATAGGATGAGTAGGGGAAGAAGCAGCAAGTACATAGATTATTAAGCTCTCATTCCAACCTCTAATGGGAAGATTCATTGCCCATTCATTTTCGGGTGACCAATGCCAATACAATACATCTTCTCCACCCTTGGTAAACCAATCCCATTCTACTTCTTCCCACAATGTAGTAATCTGGTTAATAATAGCCAGTTCTTGTGCATTTGATCCATTCAAATATTGTCTTACCGCCAACAAACCTTGGATCATAAAAGCGGTCTCTACTAAATCAGCACCATCATCCAACTCACTAAAAGGAATCGTATTTCCTGTATTTCCATTCATCCAATGCGGCCAAACACCATGAAAGCGGTCTGCCTGAGATAAAAAATCAACAATTTTCTCAAGTCGATCAATTCCCTCTTGCCTTGTGATAAAACCTCTTTCAATGCCCACAATAATGGCCATAACTCCAAAACCAGAACCACCAATAGTCACCACATCTCCAGAGGTATTTCTCTCTCTGGCTAATCCACTATTGGGATGGGCAAAATCCCAAAAATACTTAAAAGTTTGGGCTTGAACTTTTGTTAAAAGCGCTTCATCTGATAGTTCGTTAAATTTGAAGGTAGAGTCTAATTGGGTATAGAATATTTTGTCAAATCCTGAGAATTGAAATTCATTTTCACTTGGTAAATCATTCGATATATTAAAGTTATATCGAACCAAATCTCTTGCCTCTTCTTGGCTTTGGACTTGCAATGTTTTTTGGTCTTCTGAAAGGTTGAAACTTAAAGGCAAGCGAGCTCCTTTATTGATAAGTGAAATGAAATCGCTAAAATCAGTATTAGGATTTAGCATTTGGTTAAAAGCCAAGATAATTTCAGGATTTAGGGATATGTTGTCAATTCGGTTAGTGCTTTGTAATGATATACCATCTACTTCTACACTAAGTAATTTTATCTCCCCTTGTTCTGTCTTAAATTGATAGGTTCCACCAGGGAACTCTTTGTTGTTTACAGAACGTAAAGTCCCAACTGTTATAGTATAAACAGTATTATTTTGAAAGTCATTTTCAGGCAATGCTGATATGGCTTTATCTTCGTTCAGATAAGAAAAGTTCAAGGCTAAATCAACCTCTTCAGTTGAAATACTAATGTTTTCCTCAGCTGAATTTCTATCCAATGGATCAGTAAATTCAATGACAAGACCTTTGTCAAATGGAGCATTTTCGGTTACCTCCCCTTCAACTAAATCAAGGGTACCTAATCTTATACTTCTCAATTGTAAAAGACCTAATTCCTCAGGCTCTTGCTCCTCCTTACAGGAGACCAAGATTCCACTTAGTAGGAACAATACTAGGAAGGATAATAAAGGCTTAGGTGAATATGACATCGAATTGGTTTTTAAAAGAAAAAGCAGAGGCTTTTTACAGCCCCTGCTCTATGAAAAACAATTAAACTATTATGGTCTTTCGGCTTCGTAAAGAGATGTCACATCGTCTTCAGAATATGCTGCATGAATAATTCTGAAATCATCTAACCAACCTTTAAAGTGGTTTGCATTTGGATTCTCGTAGTTTCCAAAAGCGGCATCATCAAATAAACTACCTGCTCTGGAATGGATAAATCCGAATGCAAGATCATCAAATACCTCAGGTTCTGCTCCCCTGTAAGTTACCCCTGTGATTGTTCTTTTTGTATCGCCTTCTGGCCATAAGTTGAAATCAAAACTCTTCATTAATTGTCCATCAAAATACAAATAGCCTTTTTTCTCTTCAGCATTATATGTAAATACATTATGGTACCAATTGTCAACAATAATGTCTTGCATTTGAGTTGGAGAAAGACTTCTTGCGAAATCCCAGCCTTGCCATCCACCATTAGTATTGTCAGTAGCTTCACTTGGATAGAACATGTCTTCAGCAGTTTCTACTCCCTCATCGTTTACATAGCTTACTGCGTATTTGGAACCTTCAAAAGAACCAAAAATTTCATATTGAATCCCGAAAAATGCTCCCAAACCAAAAACAAACATCCCTGTTGGATCTCCATTATCATTTACATGACCTTCTGGTTGAACTTTTAACCAAAAGCTAAGCGTAAAACTTTCAGTATCATCTAATAATGAAGCTGCTGCAGGTACTTCAATTATACTAGCATCACCATCAAAATATGCAGTGCTATTAACGGAACCAAATCGGTCTTCCTGATATTCTATAGCAATTTCCTCTCCATCTTGGAAATTACCCATCTCATCGGAAGCATCACCATCAAATTTCCAGTATGCAACTTGGCTTGCCTCTTGAGGGGCTACTACTGGTAGTCTACCAGCTGTATCGAAAGTTCTTGAGCCATTTGTAACTGCTCCACCATCAGCGCCAGTAAGTGCGCTTGAAACTGATACTGTGTAGTCAGTCCCCTGAATTAAGTCTTCATCTGGGGTTACAGTTACAACGCTACCGCTTGCTGATACAGAAATGGAAACATTATTATCTCCATCGCTAACTGTGATATTTGAAGCTGTGGCTGTTGCCGCATCTACTTCTCTATCAAATGTTATTTCAAACACAGCATCAGGCGGAACGTCTGAGGCAGACGTAGCTCCATTTAAATCAACAGTTACCTCATCACCAGTTGTGATGTCTGTTCCAGTTGCAGTTAAAGCTGTGATAGTCAAATCGGGTGCCTCATCCGGTTCATCATCACAAGCTGTAAAAACCAGCGCACTTAGCATTAAGGCACCGATCCAATACTTCATTTTACTTAGCATTCTCATAATCGTTTTTGTTTTAAGTGTAAAAAATTTAATTCCAATTTGGGTTTTGGGAGATCTTTCCTTCCGAGATGTTAATTTCAGATTGCGGAATAGGGAATAATTCATGCTTCCCTGTTTCAAATCCCAAAGGACCTAAAATTTCTTCCGCACGATCAGTTCTAACTAAATCCCAATAACGTAAGCCTTCAAAAGCTAGCTCTCGGCTGCGTTCTTCGTAAATAATTTCTCTTAATTGATTTGGATCGGTTGTAGTAATATCTGACAATATCTGATCATTATCCTCCCTTGCTCTTTCTCTCACGTCATTCAGGTAATTTAATGCTTGTGCTGAATTGCCAGTTTCATTTAAAGCTTCTGCCGCCATTAACAAAACATCAGCATATCTAATCACTCTTCTATTATGCCCCCATCGATCTGCGGCTAATTCTCCTGTGGCATAAACCTTTTGGTTGTAAGTTTCGATTTCAGCTATAGCACCATCTTCAGCGTAAGTGGTATCAGGTGTGGTACCATCACCTTGAATAGTGATTCCATCAATAACATCGCCTAAAAAGATAACAGATCCATCCAGTCTCGGATCATTTTCATTATTTAATTTCTCTATCCAGGTATATGACGGCCTACCAAAGCCCCATCCCCAATTGGGAGTTCCTCTTACCCCCTGCGTATTGGCATATTGATTTCCTCCTAAGGCAAAACTATTTTCAGCAACAGCACCAATCTCAAAAACAGACTCATCACCATGTTCCGTAGCTACACGAAAAGCCATTTGAAACTCATTTTCCAAGTCATATTGCTGGGAATTAATCACCTCTAGTGCATAAGTGGCCGCTTCAGGGAATTCGCTTCTGTATAAATGGATTCTTGCTAACATGGCTCGCGCAGCACCTTTTGTAATCCTACCTGCATCTTCATCCGCATATTCTGACTTCTCAGGTAAATTATCTACAGCAAATAATAAGTCAGGGAAAATTATATCCTGATAAATGATTTCTTTATCAGTTCTTGCCAATCCATCTGGAGCTTCGGATGACTCAACTAATGGAACATCTCCAAAGGCCTGAACTAAGGAAAAATAAAAAAATGAGCGTAAAAACCGAGCCTCACCCAATAATCTGCTTTTGAGCTCCGCATTCATTTCAATAGAAGGTACTTTTTCCAAAACCAGGTAGGACCTCCTAATCCCTAAGTATAATGTTCTATACCAGGTTTCAATATTTCCATCGTCTGAAGTAAAGGTATAGTCTTGAAAATTTAAGACTTGAACTCCATCTCCCGGATTACTTCCTTTGACCATTTCATCAGTCATAATATCGATTAAAGGAAATCCACCAGAATAAATTCCCCAAATTCTTAAGGTATTATAAATACCATTGGTGGCAATAATAGCTTCTTCAGCAGTGGAGGGAAAATTACCGGCCACCAAAGTTGCTTGCGGTGGTCTCTCCAGAAATTCTTCTTTACATCCAACAATGAGAAAGAAGGCGATCAAACCGATTAATGAATATATTTTGTAAGTCTTCATCAATTATAATTTTTTAAAATGTCACATTTAAACCTCCACTTAGCACCCTAGTGGTTGGGTAAATACCATTGTCAATCACACCGCCTAATGCAGAATTACCACTCCCAATCTCTGGAGTATATCCTGAATAATCAGTCCATACAAAAAGGTTGGTTCCTCTAAAGAAAATTGAGGCATTGCTAAAATTAATCTTCTCGAGTAGGGATTGTGGTATCTGATAATTTACGGTAATTGTTCTTAGTTTTAGGAAAGAGGCATCCTCCACAAAATAATCTGAAGGTTGGTAATTAATACCTGAAAGAGAAGCTCTTGGGTCAGTATTTGAGGTTCCCTCGCCAGTCCATCTATCTAAAAAACGATCCTCGAAATTCAGAGTCGAGAATCTGATGGCTTGTTTTCCATTGTAAATACTATTCCCCATTTGTCCTGCAAAATCAGCTGAAACATTAATGCCTTTATAACCCACATTAAAGTTAAAGCCATAAACAAAATCGGGGATCCAAGAACCAATAAATGTCTTGTCCTCATCATTTAATTCTCCGTCACCATTCACATCCTCATAAATAAAATCACCAACTCTTTGCTGGCTTAAGCGAGGAAATTCCTCTAGTTCTTCTTCATTTTGAAAAACGCCTGCCACTTTGTAGCCATAAAAATACCCAATCGGTTGCCCGACCTCAGTATAGGTAACTCTTTGTCCATTGCCTAAATCTCCACCGATAATCTGCTCTGAGGCTCCTATATCTTCACCTAAATTCAGTACTTCGTTTTTATTGGTATAACCATTAATCCCCAAACCGTAGGTGAATTCCCCTATATCATCGACCCAATTTAATGCAAATTCGATTCCGCTATTGTTCACTGTGGCAGCATTAAACCTCTTCTGAACAAATGCCCCAGCACCGGCATAGCCTGGTAAGTCTAAATTTACCAGTATATCTCTTGTAGTACGATTATAGTAATCCAACTCTCCAGTTAATCGACTTTGAAACAAATCAAATTCAACGCCTAAATCATATTCTGCAGTGG
This sequence comes from uncultured Marivirga sp., assembly GCF_963974845.1. NCBI lineage: Bacteria > Pseudomonadati > Bacteroidota > Cytophagia > Cytophagales > Marivirgaceae > Marivirga > uncultured Marivirga sp. The sequence goes on along the minus strand of NZ_CAXBEQ010000001.1, from coordinate 119,023 downwards.
TTTCCCATCTTAAATCAGAGTTCCCAGGACTTCCCACGAAAGAAGCTCCGTTAATTAGGGTATCATCAAAACCAAAAACTGTATTAACGCCAGAACCAATTCTAGAGAATTGATCATTTGCCGGAATATTTTGATTACCATTTAAACCATAACTAGCTCGAAATTTCAAATTATTCACAATAAAATTAACCGGATAGAAATCTTCATTTGAAATATTCCAACCTAATGCAGCAGCCGGAAAGTTTGCGTATCTATTATTTTGTCCAAAGCGGGATGAACCGTCTCTACGAAAAGTGATAGTAGCTAAATATCTACCATCATAAGCATAGTTTGTTCTAAATAGAATGGAAGTTAAAGCACTAGTTCCTCCACCATTTGAATTGGTCTGCAAATCTTCAGCACCAGCACTTAAATACCAAAGGCTTGGGTCAACACCTATTAAGTTTCTTCTTCCACCATTTATAAACTCCGAATTTATTTCCTGAGCGGTATATCCAATAACACTATTTATTGTGCTTTTATCGAATTCCTTATTGTAAGAAAGGGTATTTTCAAATATCCAATTTCTGCTCTCCCCAAAGCCTACACTAATACTACTTTCTTCATTTTGCTGCAAGGGGGCAACAAAATATTCTGGAGTAAAAGAACGGTTTTTACTATTACTCAAGTCAAACTGATAACTTGTTCTAAATTCAAAATCTTCCAAGAAGTAGAATTCCGCATAAAAGTTACCTAAAGCTCTTAACTCATTTCTAGAGGAGTTATTATATTCAATAGCTGCCAAAGGGTTACTTCCTTCCACCTCAGCAAAGGTGTCATCGCTATTATAAGGAGCATTGATTGGCCAGGCTCTGATTAAAGTATTCACAACGCCCGGAGGATTAGTAGCCTGAAGATTAATCCCCGTTAGATTAGTCCCAATGGTCAAGTAGGGCTTTACTTCGTAGCTCGTATTCAATTTGAAAGTAAATCTTTCAAAATCTGACTTGGGCACAATACCCTCTTGCGAGAAATATCCACCTGAAATGTAATAATTAAGTTTTTCTGTAGCCCCTTTAGCTGATAGCGTATAAGTTTGAACGGGTTGCGCATCTTGAAAAACCAAGTCCTGCCAATCGGTATCCGGGAGAATTCCAATGTTATTATATGTACCGGGATTAACGTCATTTATATAATTAGCAAATTCAGGTCCTGACATGACCCCTATTTTATTAGCAATGCTTTCAACCCCATATTCGGATGAGAAAGAAATACTACCTTCGCCTTCTTTTGCAGATTTTGTTGTTACTAGAATTACTCCATTAGCACCTCTCGTCCCGTAGATTGCTTTGGACGAAGCATCTTTCAAAACCTCCACAGATTCAATGTCATTACTATTCAAAAATCCGATTCCCCCCTCAATTATGACCCCATCTACGACATATAATACTCTATTGTCATTTAATGTATTGATACCTCTTAACCGGACGTTTGACTCTGATCCAGGCTGACCTGAACTATTCAACACCTGCAATCCAGCTACCTTCCCTTGCAAAGACTGCATCGGATCTGCAGCAGGAGCTTTAATCATCTCTTCTGACTTTACAGAAGAAATCGAACCAGTCAAATCGCTTTTTTTGATAGCTCCATAACCTACTACCACAACTTCTTCCAAGGCCTCAATGTCTTCTTCTAATTGAATGTTAATCACGCTCCTACCATTCACATTTATTTCTTGAGTTTTGTAACCAATAAATGAAAATCTCAAAGAAGCATCTTCTGCAATAGTTAAACTATAATTACCGTCAAGATCAGTTACAGTACCGCTTCCAGTTCCAATTACTTGAATAGAAACACCGGGAATAGCTTCTTTGGTAGAAACATCAGATACAGTTCCTTTTAATTCCACTTGAGCCATGGACGAACTGGCGATGAAAAATAATAACAAGACTAATCGTATAATTTTGTTCATAAGAAAACATTTTAGGCCCTAAGAGCGACCTCTACTACAACTTACTTTTAATGAAGTTAAGAGAATGTTTTTATGAATTCAAAATTAAAAAATAGATATTTTTATATTATACAATTGAGAAAAAAGGCTTTTTTCAACTTTCTATAACGCTTTAAAAACAGGAAATATATTTCGATAAAGGCTAAAGAAGCGATACTTTGATTTTGATTTCCTGTTAAAAAAACAATGAAAATAATTTTAAGGATATATTAAAATAATGCAATTATCGCTTCACTTCTACAAAATTTGTTAATCTTTCATATCCAAAGTGTAGCAGGTTATTGAGATATGCTTTACCATTATTTTCTACTTCATCGTGTACTTTTCGCTGGAAATCCCAAATGGTATTCCTCCTCATGTTCATGATCTGTGCTAGTTCATCCAACGTATAACGGTCCTCATTGAGATGGGCATAAACAATAAAGAAAGCTTTGGGTAAGTCGAATTTAATACCTTTAAAAATGGTGTATGCAGTTGGACTTTCATTGTATCCACATTTAGTGCATCTTCTAGCTAGATTCTCTTCATTAAGTTGATACTTAGTATTATCACACCTTTGGCATTCGTATCCGTTTTTCCATTTGAAAGAAGCCAAAACTTCAAGACATTGATCTTTGGTGGTGAAAATTTCTGAAAACTCAGAAAAATTTAAGTTCTTATTCAGTAGTCTTTCCCGCTGAATCTTCTTGATATTGTTTTTTAGTTTCCAATTATCCAGATCAAGCATTGAGTTAATTTCAGCGATTTCCCTCGATTGCTTATTAATTTGCTCATTTGAAACTTGTAGCTCAATATTTTTCTCATGAAGGTCTTTTGTTCTTTCCTCCACCTTCCTTTCTAGCCCTTTGTTGATCTTATTGATCACTTTTACATTTTGTTCATGTTGCGTAACAATCCTTTTTAAGGCCCTGTCTCTGTTAGCCTTCAAAATTCTTACCCTATCAGACAGGGCAAAGGTTAAAAACAACATTTCTAATATAAAGCCAATATGAAGACTATAGTAACTGAAGGTAGTAAATGGAATTACCGACCAATTGATGAGGGCTCGCATCAGAAACCCTAGGAATAGTATTCCATACGCCACAACAAAGAAACGAGCCGGTTTATATCCTCTTCTAAAAACAAAAATACTACTGACAAATATGATGGAAAGTAATATAATCTCCAGATTTCGAAATCTAAATAAAGAGGGATCAAAAAATAATGAGTAAACAAATAGTAATGATCGAGCTGTCAATACTGCTACTATCAATTTATGAAGCTTTGGCGCTCTAATTTTAGTATTCAAAAAGCGCATGGAAAATATAGATGACCAAAGAATAATTGAATACAGGGCAACGCCATAGGCCAGCTGATTCCAATTGGGTTGTTCAGGCCATAAGTATTGGTACGCTATCCCATCAATACATAGGGCATAAAAACCCACACTCAAAATGTAAAAAGTATAATAAATATACTTTATCTCTCTGATAGCCAGATAAATCAATAAATTATACAGTGAAATGATTAAAATCATTCCATAAAATATCCCATACAAAAAGTATTCATTGAGACTGTACTGTATAAAACGATCAATCCGCTTTATAGCCACTCTTATATCAGCATATTGAGAATTCCTTATTTGAATATAAGCTTCATATTCACTATTGGCATCTAACGTCAAATCAAAATTCTTGTGCTTGATTGATTTACTACTGAATGGGTAGGAATCACCCAAATTATACTTTCGATACACTCCTCTATTCTGCCTGATAAAAACATTTATGCTATCAATGGTTTGATCGTAAAACTCTAAAATATAATTTCCCTCATACTCTGGAAGCGTAAAATTCAATTTTACCCAATAAGTAGAATTCCTATTATAGTCTTCGGGTTTATAGTTGGGTTTCTGGGTAAAATTTGCCGCAAAAGATGGAGACTTCACATCTGCAAATGTTAATTGATTGCTTTTGTCCTCATATGATTGCAATTCTTTCAGACCAAGAATTATCTCATTTTGATCCTGAGTTACTTTCAAGGGATCGGAAATGAATAATGAAATAAATAATGAAAGGAAAATCATAGCCTAAATATAACCAGAATTTTGATTTTGGGCCGGGTAGTTCTATAAAATTGGAATTGATCAAGATTTTTATTTAGTCTTAAATTGCTGGACAATCATAAGTCTAGCTTTTTAATTCAATTCGCTTAAAAGGTCTTTCAAATCGAGTGGTTGTGTGTACATATCAATACCTCCTTCAGCATTCTTCGGCCAATCCTCATTTGATTTGTCCCAGTAAAGTTCTACTCCATTTCCATCAGGATCATCCAAATATAGTGCTTCAGAAACACCATGATTGGCTGCACCCGTGAGTGGATACTTAGCTTCTCGTAACCGCAAGAAGATTTCTGCCAAAGATTTTCTAGTTGGATACACTATTGCAGTATGAAATAATCCAGGATACTTTTTAGGAGCAGGGAGCGAACCTTTGCTTTGCCAAGTGTTTAGACCAATATGATGATGGTATCCACCTGCTGAAATAAAGGCGGCCTGATCACCCAACCTTTGGATAATTTCAAAACCTAAAAGCGCATGATAAAAATCCAAGGCCTTGTCGAGATCTGACACTTTTAAATGCACGTGTCCTATATGTGTCTGCGGAGGAATTTTGTAATCTTTCATAATCTAGATTTTAAAATGAACTTTCTCCCCAGTTGCCATCAAATACAATTTCAGAAATAGCTTTTCTAGCACGCTCTTTGGATTCTCTCGCCTGTAATTCTTCAGGCACATCTTTTATCTCCAATTTATATCCCAAAGCAATACCGGAAACAATTTCATAATCATTGGGAATATCAAAATCCCGTTGGATATTATCCCTTACAATTCCTGCCATCTGATGTAAATATAAGCCCATAGCGGTGGCTTGAGCAGACATATTCCCAACGGCTAAGCCTAGGTCGTGCATGTGGTGCATATTGGGTTTATCATTCTTTTCAAACGTCTTTTTAGCAAAAGTCAGCATCAGCACGGGCGCATTTTTTGCCCAACTTTGATTATTTTCATTAATTCCGCTTAAAACCTTATTGAAAAGCTCATGATGAGATTTTTTAGCTACAATAAATCGCCAAGGCTGTTCATTGAAACAAGAGGCTGCCCAGCGCGTAGCTTCAAATATTTCTTCCAATTGGTTCTTTGTCACCTCTTGATCAGAAAAAGCAATTGTGCTTCTTCGCTTTTTCAGCAGTTCCAATTGTTCTTGAGCGCTGATATTTTTATCCTCTATAGTATGATTTTTCATGTAAAAACTTTTAAGAATCTAAACGCATATTTAAATTACATGTTGCTACATAGGTTTTGATTCCCAGTCTTAAACTAACTTAGGAGATGTAACTTGAATGTCATCAAATTTCATTTCACCGCAATTAAATAAATACCACAAAAGATAAAAAAGAGCACAACAGAAAATTTACCTTAAGTAAATTTTATAATAATTTGTTAATCAATACTAATTAATATACTTTAGTATTTACTCTATAAGACAACCTTATGAATTTATATGGTATTTCAACCTAAGTTAAATTTAATGAATACCCGAAAAGCTTTTTTAAAAGAATTAACCTACAAAATTAACGGTGCTGCAATAGAGGTTCATAAGGAATTAGGACCTGGCCTGTTAGAAAGTGTATATCATCAATGTCTGATACATGAATTGAGAAACCGAAATGTTTATTTTCAGTCAGAGAGATTAATTGAAGTAAATTACAAAGGATTGAATTTAGATACTAATCTAAGATGTGACCTACTAGTGGAAAAATCAATTTGTGTCGAACTCAAAGCCGTGAAAGAAATGCTACCGATTCATGATGCCCAAATTTTATCATATATGAAGCTTTTGAAGGTGCCAAAGGGTATTTTATATAATTTCAATGTCTACAATCTTTATAACGAAGGACAAAAAACTTTTGTAAATGAATTTTTCATTTAATTAATTAAATCTCTTGACAGCAATTCAAAGTACTAGAGAAAAAATTCAAATAAGAATTGCCAGCGGCAATTCCTCTTTTGTGTTCTTTTATCTATTTTCCCGATTTTGATCGTGACAAGTTGTGGTTAATTTTACCTTATGTCAAGTCATCGCATTCTTACAGAATCAACCTAAAAGGAGATAACAATATGTTTTCTTTGTAAATTGGCATAGTCTTGAATCAAACAGCCTTAGGCTGTTTTCTTATGTGTTCTTTGGTCTCTTTTGTGGTAAAATTTCCAGCTTTAGCTAGTTTATGCCTTCTTGAAAGAAAATTTTTGTCTTTTATCAACTCTTGTTATTTAGTAGTAAACACTATTTTTGGCTTTGCCGAAATAAATGCTGTTTTATTCCATCCCAATATCCTTTTGTGTATCAAAAGACATCAATTCCTTTTCCAAATCACTTAAAATTTCCTTGGAAGTTTTTATAGAATTTTCAAACTCATCCTTCTCCTCATCTCCAGCAAAGCGAATGCTCACTTCTTGATCTAGCGGTAGGAAAATAGCTTCAAATACTTCCGATAATTGTAGTTTGGTAAGCTGCAAGATACCAGACTTTAATGCTGCTTCGGTGATTATATCTTTCCTCGATTCTTCTATCTCTCTAATCTCCTTCATAGCTGCCTCCATTCTGTTTTCGAAGAGCGTAATGTCTAAATCCAACATTCTCAAACTTTCAAATTCTGCTTTGTCCCATTGAAAATTGGGCTCATCTAATTGCGGATCAGGCAATAGAATTTCAATATTCTGATTATCATCACTGCTCACGGCCATTTGTTGCAAATCCACAAAAGCGGAAATTTCCACAGGAATTTCATAATAGGCAATAATAGGTCGGTTGGGTTTGTTCCTTCGATGCACAAAATAGACATCGTTCAATACTACTTTAGCTCCATGAAAATCTTGTTGGAGGATTACTTCTTTCACTTGTGTTTCTTCCAAGTACTTCCTTGGATGCTGCAGCTCTAAAGTAGCCCAGACTGCTAGTGGAGCTACAATTAATGTTACAACTAGGGCGGTAAACAGATACTTTTTCATTTGGTGCTGTTTTGGTGAATACAAAAGTAAATTTAAGGAAGGATATGGAGATTTGGAAATAGTAGCTTACTAACAAAAAACCACCCAGTCTCCCAGGTGGCTTTCGGTTATGAATAAACAGTGTGTGTTTATTATCTTTAATACTTTTGTCTAACATCTAGAATCTAGGTTCTAGATTCTAATCAAGACCCACACATTTCACAATCATCAGGGTTATCTAATGAACAAGCAACTTGCGCTGCTTTAAGCGCTGCTAAGTCATCTTCATTACTAGCTTGTGGTCCTTGTCCCGGACTTGGATTGCTAGGTCTGGTCACTTTAGTATCCGTATTTTGTGTGATATCCTGTGGCTTCTGTTCCGGTTGCGGCTCACCCAATTGACTCTTATCAACCGTAAACTGAATTGCACTTGTTGCCGCTTTAGATCTCAAGTAATACATACCCGTTTTCAAGCCTTTCTTCCAAGCATAGAAATGCATAGAAGTCATTTTACCAAAGTTAGGATCTTGCATAAACAAGTTCATACTCTGTGACTGACAGATATATGCTCCACGATCAGCTGCCATATCAATAATTGACTTTTGAGAAATCTCCCAAACTGTTTTATACAATTCTTTGATATCAGCCGGCACCTCAGCAATATCCTGAACTGAACCATTGGCTGCAATCAGCTTGTTCTTCATATTATCATTCCACAAGCCTCTTTCGATCAGGTCACGCATTAAGTGCTTATTCACTACTACAAACTCGCCAGATAATGTTCTTCTGGTATAGATGTTTGAAGTATATGGCTCAAAGCACTCATTATTTCCTAAGATTTGAGAAGTAGAAGCTGTAGGCATAGGCGCTACCAATAGCGAGTTACGCACACCGTTTTTCTTCACTTCTTGCTTCAAAGTAGTCCAATCCCATCTTTCGGTAGGTGTTACGTTCCACATATCGAATTGGAAAATCCCTTTAGATACCGGAGATCCTTTATAAGTTTCGTACGCCCCTTCTTTGATCGCCAAATCTTTAGAAGCGGTCATAGCAGCAAAATAAATGGTCTCAAAGATTTCTTTATTCAGTTTTCTTGACTCTTCAGAATCGAATGGATAACGCAATAACATGAAAGCATCGGCTAATCCCTGAACACCCAAACCAATTGGTCGGTGTTTCATATTTGACGTCTTCGCCTCCTTTACCGGGTAATAATTCACATCGATTACACGGTTAAGGTTTACTGTAGCTGTATAAGTAATGTCATACAATTTATCATGATCGAAGAAATTCTGTCCGTCTTCATCTTGCTGCACAAACATTGGCAAGGCAATAGAAGCCAGATTACAAACAGCTACTTCATCCTTAGACGTGTATTCCATAATCTCAGTACATAAGTTCGAAGACTTAATTGTACCTAAGTTTTTCTGATTCGACTTTTTGTTAGCCGCATCTTTATACAACATATATGGAGTCCCTGTCTCAATCTGAGATTCCAGGATTTCAAACCAAAGCTCTTGTGCTTTAACCGTTTTTCTTCCTCTTCCTTCTCTTTCGTATTTCTCATAAAGCTTCTCGAAATCATCTCCATAAGCTTCATCCAATCCTGGTGCTTCATTCGGATCGAACAAAGTCCATTCGGTATTGGCTTCCACTCTCTTCATGAATAAATCTGACATCCACATGGCGTAGAATAAATCACGTGCACGCATTTCTTCTTTCCCATGATTCTTTTTCAAATCCAAGAAATCGAAAATGTCAGCATGCCAAGGTTCAAGGTAGATAGCAAAACTACCTTTTCTTTTTCCACCACCTTGATCAACATATCTTGCGGTCATGTCAAAGTTTCTCAACATAGGCACAATACCATTGGAAACCCCACCGGTTCCTTTGATGTATGAACCTGTTGCTCTTACATTGTGGATGCTTAGTCCGATACCTCCAGCTGATTGAGAGATTTTAGCCGTTTGCTTTAAAGTATCATAAATTCCATCTATACTATCTTCTTGAATGGTCAATAAGAAACAAGATGACAATTGTGGTTTAGGAGTACCTGCATTGAAAAGTGTTGGAGTAGCATGTGTAAACCACTTTTCAGACATCAAATTATACGTTTTGATGGCTGATTCAATATCTTCCCCATGGATACCGATAGCTACACGCATCAACATATGTTGCGGGCGCTCTACAATTTTACCATCCACTTTCATTAAGTAAGAACGCTCCAAGGTCTTGAAACCAAAGAAATCATATCCGAAATCACGGTCGTAGATAATAGCAGAATCTAATTGAGCCGCATGTTTTTTGATGATACCGTAAGTTTCAGTAGAAAGCAAAGGTGCGTTTTGTCCTGTCTTTGCATCCACATAAGTGTAAAGTCTTTTCATTGTATTGCTGAAAGACTTACTTGTAGTTTTATGCAAATTGGAAATGGCAATTCTGGCGGAAAGCTTAGAATAGTCAGGATGCTTAACCGTCATGGAAGCAGCCGTTTCAGCTGCTAGGTTATCCAATTCCTGGGTAGTTACGCCATCGTAAATACCGTTAATTACTTTTCTGGCCACATCAATTGGCTGAATATAATTAAGATCTAGGCCGTAGCATAGTTTCTCTATGCGGGCAGTAATTTTATCGAACTTAACGGTTTCTCTCCTACCGTCTCTTTTTACAACTAACATGCTTTATTTATTTTATGGGGTTATAGGTATTTGTTTTAATGAGATTCCCGCCTTCGCGGGAATCACGCCTAGAAAAATCTTAGAAGTCTTCGTCCAAAGAGAATTTAGCTTTATCGCTATCTTCTTCTTTTTTCATTACACCTGCTTTTTGGTAATCCCCTACTCTCTTTTCGAAGAAGTTGGTTTTACCTTGTAATGAAATCATTTCCATAAAGTCGAATGGATTACTTGAGCCATACACTTTATCGCATTTTAATTCCTGTAATAATCTATCGGCCACAAACTCGATATACTGACACATCAAATCTGCATTCATTCCAATTAATTTAACGGGCAATGAATCAGTCACAAATTCTTTTTCAATTTCTACCGCATCTGTGATGATAGAAGTCACTTTCTCTTTCGATAATTTATTTACCAGATGATCATTATAAAGCAAACAAGCAAAATCGCAATGCAAACCTTCATCTCTAGAAATTAACTCATTAGAAAATGTCAAACCTGGCATTAAGCCTCTTTTCTTCAACCAGAAGATAGAGCAGAAACTTCCAGAAAAGAAAATACCTTCCACAGCAGCAAAGGCAATTAGTCTTTCAGCATAATTTCCTTCATCTATCCAGCGTAATGCCCAATCTGCTTTTTTCTTCACACAGTCCATCGTATCAATGGCATTGAAAAGACTGCTTTTCTCCTTATTATCTTTCACATAAGTGTCAATTAAAAGAGAGTAGGTTTCAGAGTGCACATTCTCCATTGCAATTTGGAACCCGTAAAAAAACTTGGCCTCAGTATATTGAACTTCAGCTACAAAATTCTCTGCTAAATTTTCGTTTACGATACCATCACTTGCAGCAAAGAATGCTAATACGTGTTTTATGAAGTGTGTTTCTCCTTCGGTTAGGTTTTCCCAATCCTTCATATCCTGACTCAGATCAATTTCTTCAGCCGTCCAAAAGCTAGCTTCCGCCATCTTATAAAATTCCCATATATCCTTATGTTGTATAGGGAATAAAACAAAGCGGTCTTTGTTCTCCTTCAAAATTGGTTCGTCTTGGAATGTGGTTACTTCACTCATCTTTGAAATATTTTTTAGTTACTTAATAAATTCTTCAAAGAAAACAGGGTGGTTTAGGCTAATGAATTCTTACTAAAGCAGATAGAAAAAATTACGCAGTCAAAAATCTTTTTTCTCTTCCCTATTTTCTTGGCTGTGCTTACAAATATTAGGAAGAAAGCTGAAAAATCAAAGGTCTAAAAGTTATGGACAGCAAGCTGTGGATAAGTACATATTTACTTGATTCTTAGTTCTTTATATACTTTTATCTCATCAATACTTAGGGGAATTTCGGCTGTATTCAATCATTAAAAAAAGTTGCAAAAGTTTTCCACAAGCACAAGCAAATTAGCCTTTAAAAAAATGCCAGTAGAACCGCTTTATTACATCCTTAATTATTATACAACAACCTCTCTTTCAGGTCTTCAGGCATAAATTCGATTTGCGGTTCATGCTGATTTAAGAAAAAAGCGACTGGACCGTAATATGTGTTGCCCGAAACGGGGTCTTCAAATTTACGATAAACTCCCTTCTTCATTTTATTAGATAATGCAGCTGAAACTGAGCTTCTTACTTTAGATTTATTGAGATCAGCTTCCTTTTCCATGATAAAATCCACAACTTCATTGGTCTTCACCAATTTCCGCTTAAAATCGATAAAATAGGCGATTTTCTTAGTCCAAGCCCACTGATCATGGTAAGCATTTGTTTTTTGATGCAATAAATTCTGCGTCTCATTTTCCTGAAATAGAGGGAGATTCACCAGGTTAGAAAGATGGCTATCAATCTCCTCGATCTCGGCTTTAAATTGATTGATTTTCATTTGCAAAGCCTTTTTTTTATCACCTAAAGCCTTTATATATAAGTCAGTATATTTCTCAGGAATGTTTACCTTCATTTGTCCGATATTTTATAGTTGTCTTTACTATACAAAATAAAGCATTTCAAGCAAACTAAGCAAGCAGATCAAGCGCCTAATAAGATATAATATTAATTTAAAGCTAATAAATAGCTTATACTGCTTGCATTTCAGCCTAATTAAAGCGAAGATATAATCGCTTAATAAATGTGTAGAACGATTGAGTGATAAAATACCGCTCATAATAGATAAGCTTTTGTAACTATAAATAAAATCACTATATTTGCATTCCTTTTGGGAAATAGTATACTTTATAAAACAATTATTTCAATGTACGCAATTGTAAACATAGCCGGAAAGCAGTTCAAAGTAACGCAAGACCAGTTCGTTTACGCTCCAAAGATGGAGGGTGAAGATGGCGCTTCCGTAGAGTTCGACAAAGTATTGTTAGTAGACAATGATGGAAAAGTCGAAGTAGGTGCACCTTTAGTAAAGGGCGCTAAGGTATCAGGGAAAATCCTTGGTCATGTTAAAGGCGATAAAGTAGTCGTATTCAAGAAGAAAAGAAGAAAGGGCTACAAAAAAAGAAATGGACATCGTCAAGATTTCACAAAAGTTTTAATCGAAAAAATTTCAAAATAATATAAACCATGGCACACAAAAAAGGAGCGGGTAGTTCCAAAAACGGAAGAGAGTCGGAAAGTAAACGATTAGGTGTGAAAATATATGGTGGCCAAGCTGCAATAGCAGGAAACATATTGGTTCGTCAGCGTGGTACTGCTCATCACCCGGGCAATAACGTGGGTATGGGAAAAGACCATACTTTATTTGCACTTACTGATGGAGTGGTTCAATTTAAAAGAGGCAAAAAAGATAGATCTTACGTTTCCATTGAACCGGTTAATTAGGTCTCATTAAAAAAATTGTATTCAAAGCCTTTCAATTCTATTGAAGGGCTTTTTTTATAACTCTAAATTAATAAATCTAAACTCCACTTCCGCTTATTACAGAGGGTATTCTTAAACACGCTATATGACTAATAGCCTAATCAACTGTAAGATTTAGCACTTCTTTCTGTGAGAGAATAACAAGAACACGATTACCCCAACCATATTACATCTATTAAAATGCTCTTCCGTATACAGCTGTAATTAATAACTATTATATCATCAATTTATTTATTATATTAAATGGCACTAAGTAAATAACGTTATTGATTTGAAAGTCAGACTTTTATATACCATCATAGTTACATTGATAAATATTCAATTGGTCAATGCACAAAAAACTGATAGTCTGAGACTGCAATTATCAAACTCCGATGAGCAAAAAAAAATTGAGATCCTCCACTTACTAATATTTGAAAACTGGTTAAATCAGCCAGATTCCGCTCTAAAGTATGCTGAACAAGCACTTTTTATTTCCAATAAATTAAATGATCAAGTCAATATTTCCAAGTCTTTAAGGCTTTTAGGAGGTACATATAATTATAAAGGTGAATTCGAAAAAGCATTGCAATATAACATCCAAGCTTTGGAAATAGCCAGTCAACTTAACGACTCTATCTTAATGCACAATGCCTTAAACAATATAGGATTTGTAAATATCAGTCTCGGAAACTATCAGAATGCATTGGAGTATTTAATACGATCTTATGAAATGAAGAAAAAAATAGGCGTGAAATATGGTTTAGAACATACATTGAACAATATCGGCTTAGTTTATCAGAAGGCGCTAATGTTCGACAGCGCCCATCATTACCTCCGGAAAGGGCTTCAGGTGGCTCAAAGAAATAACGATTACGATTTAATAATATATTCCCAAAATAACATTGGGAACACCCACCTTCAACAATTTGAATTCGAAAAAGCCGAAATGTATTTTAAATCTTCCTTACAACATATGGAAAACTATGAAAATAGAAATTGGCATGCTGTCTCTCTTTATGGAATGGGCCAGGTCATGCTTTTCAAGGAACAATACGATTCAGCTGTCTATTACCTCAATAGATCTTTTGAAATCAGAAAATCCATCAAAGACCAAAAAGGCATGGGTGAAATCTATCTGTGGTTGGCAAAACTATCTTTTATGCAAAGCGAATCAGAAAAGTCTTTAGCTTTATTGAAAAAAAGTGATTCCATAGCTACTAAAATTAAAGCAAAGGATTTAGTCATAAAAATTCATGAAATCGAGGCAATGATTCATCAAAAATCGGGAAATCTTGAAAAAGCAAATGATCTGTTGAGGATGAACGGAAAACTCAAAGACTCATTGTATGTAAATGTACTAAGGAGAAACTTGAGTTTAACTCCGTTAAAATTAACAGAAAATGAAAACACAATGCGATTGCAAGAAAGTGAAATTGCATTAAAGGAACAGGAATTTCAAAATTTGGTTTACATCTCTCTACTCGTATTAATAACTCCCTTTTCAATTTTATTGGTTTTAATCTTCCAGAGAAATAAAAAAATAAATAATACGCTTAAAAAGCAAAATGATAAGGTTGAGGCTCAAAAAGAGGAAATAGAATCACAAAAGGAGTATTTAGAACTGAATTTAAAGGAGTTAGAGAAAGCAAAAAATGTGATAAGTCAACAAAAAGATGAGCTCGAAATCTTAAATGAACAATTAGCGGGGACTGTTGATCAGCGTAATATAGAACTACAAACGGTCAATGACAGGCTAAGATCCACCAGTTTAGAACTTGATAATTTTATTTACAAATCTTCCCATGATATAAAAGGGCCAATAGTACGATTGATGGGTATTTGCAACCTAGCCCTACGAGATGTAGAAGATGCCAAAGCCTTGAATTATTTTAGTATGCTGGATAAAGCAGCTATGAGATTGAATGTAATTATTGAAGAACTAAAATTAATTGGTGAATTACATGACAAAACGCTTGAAAACACCCAAATAGATTTTAGAACTATTGTGCAGGAAGCCTTTAATGAAGTAATTTATATTGAGAATATAAGGAAATTCGATCTCAGCATCGACATTGAGAATAGCTTCTTATTCTACTCTGATGAGTCCATCATTAAGCTGATAGTGTTCAATATTTTACAAAACTCAATCCAGTTCATGAAGAGCGAGAATCTAAGTGACTATAAAATGCAATTCTCCATTACTCATCAACCTCAAAGCATCAGCATGATCTTTAAATTATTTGATCTAAAGTTGATTGACGAGGAGAGTAACAAACTGATGAAAGGCTTTTCTAAAGCCCAGAATGAATTTGAGAATATCAGCATCGGCCTATACACAGTAAAGCAATGTATTCAAAAATTAAATGGAAATTTCAATATCCATCCAGAGGACCATACTCACACAGTTTTTGAAATAGAATTACCTAAGGTCATTTAAACCATTATTCATCATCTTGCACATTGACAGATATGTTGCCTCCCAGACTAGTAGATATCCCGACTCTGATTCCCCAACCTTTATATTTCATATTTTCATATTGAGTAGCCACTTCAATACGGAAAAACTTCAAAATACCATCCAAAGAGTAACCTAGCTCTGCATAATTGTTACTATCTGGTGTGTAAAGGTAGTTTAAGAAAGCTCCCTCTTTAAGACCCAAAAAGCGCGTAGCAGGGATTTGTGTTATTAATAATTTCCTAAACCGATGAAAAATGAAGTTTTGTGCATAAAACTGATCGGTACTAAACCTGTAGTAATCCAATAATCTAAAGGATTCCACAGGATCGTTTTGAGTTATAAATGCTCGATTTCCAGGAAAATGAGCATAATCCATAAAGCCTAAGCTACTATTATTGAGAAATGCGCCAATATTAGTATTAAAATAAGTCTTGCCTTTTGCACCAAAATCAAACTCATCCTTATATCCAACTACCAATCGATCAAAATCCACATTGCTTCCTGCAAGATTTTTAAAGCCTTTATAATACTCAAGAGAAAAGCGTGTAGGTCTTTGGGTCACGGGTCGCTTCACTCCGTTTCTAATCACATACTTTACAAACGGCTTATAATAAAATTTAACATTTGCAGTTAATGCCGTTTGTCCGTCAAAATCATCAACAGGATTGATATTAACAGGAAAATTAGGCGTAAATTCCCGTCTCCAGTCAATTAATCTGAAATCTGCATTATTATTTAGCCTGTTTCGTTCCTCATACTCCAATTCAGCAGACATCTCAAATTTCGTAGAGAATCTTCTTTCATAATTTAGTTTCATAAAATCCTTTTCATACAGCTTCATGAAATTCTGCTCCCATATTGTCGAGAAGCTTGTGTTGAGTAGTGGATAAACGGCAGGGGCATCGTTGAATTGTTCTACATAACGTCCTACCCTAAAGGATATATCACCTGTTTTGAATTGATATTTGGCCAGGATTTTCCCAATAAATTTATTGCGAGCAACTGAATATCTTACTGTAGGCTTTAATAACGCATAAGACCTCCAATTGTAATAACTTCTGTCAATTTCATCGTTCCTTTGAGTAGTATCGTGCTTAATAGGGATAAACTTTTTCAAACCTATGCTGTAATCAATATTAAAGCCTTCCACTGTGTTGTAATGAATATTGAGAAAGGGATTGTAAATTTTAAAGTAAAGTTTACTTGCGCTATCTAATCTATAATCTCCCCCAACTAAAATATCAGTAATTTGAAAAGATGATTTCTTAGCAGACTTAACAGAATCTTTAGACAGATCTTCTTCAATTAGAGTATTTAAACTGTCAATCTTGGCATAGCCTCTGGTTTCATCAGTAGATAGTGGAATAGGACGGATTTGCGCCCAAAAATTGGAATCTTGATTAAAGGCAGAGGAATCAACTTTATAATCATATACCCCAATGATGTCTTGCTTAGCCAAGGAATCTTGTTGAGCTTTTTTATAATCTTTCATGATGTCTGCTAAGTCCTCAGATTTCACCACAACCTTTCCCTTCTTTTCTGACTTCACCAGTTCATTTGCCTCAACAATAATTTCTTCTGTCATTTTGCCCTGCTCGGCATCATCCTTATCTAAAATCTTGATATTTCTTGGTAATGCCGGATTTAACTCAATTTTATACTTACTCATGGAGGCCAAATACTTCCCTTCAAAACCTACTCCCATTAATTTACCATCCACATCAAATTGGTGCGTTATAGGCATCCAAGCTAATTCATTAATATTTTGGTAGACTTGCTGGATTCTGACCTTAATTCCTAACTCAATTTGAGCATCCAAGTCCACTCTGAATAGGGCCCAATCCTCTTCAACCAATTGAATTTCACCCTCAAACACATTAGGAGCTGGTACTTTGGGTATTACTTTAATTTTATTAATTAAATATTCACCATCCATAAAAGCTCCTAAATGCTTGAATCGATAATAACGAAATGCTTTGGAAGAAAGAGGTGAAATGACAGATGCAATTTCATCTTGATAAAAACTACCCGCTATGAATCGCATGGGGTTTGCATTAAAATCGGTCTTTTTTGAAGCATAAACTGAGATCACTTTTTCAGAAAACTGATTGGGTCTTCGATAACTCACCTCACTAACAGACTCAGTTATGATCATAGTTTCCGTATCAATTCCCTCCTTTTTTAGCATTCCTGTCAAATAAAATGGAATGTCGGTCACTCTACCCTTGCCCTTCACATAAACTGTTGCCGCATAGGCATCAATCTGCTGACGATGATAACTGCTTTTGGCTATAGCTTTTCTCATCATCCAATTCGCAGGATCAGTTGCTTTGGCCGTTGTGGTTACCTCATCCAACAGCAGACTTTGTTTTGGTAAAACCACATCCAGCCGGCTATTCTCATTTTTTACAGTTATCTCCTTCCTTACCGTTTCATAACCGACAAACTTAAATTGAAGTGTGTAGTCTCCTGCTTGTAATTGTAATTCGTAGTAAGCTTCCTGATTTGTGGACGTACCTGAACCAGTTTCCTCAACATAGATAGTTGCAAAAGGCAGGGGCTCTCCATCATCACCATAAACAACTCCTCGGACACCCTGGGCTTTGATTTGAAATATTAAACCTACTAAAATAAAGGCGGTAAATAGTTTTTTCATATTGTGGGTTCAAATGAAGGGTCAAGATATTAAAGTAAAGCTTGTTAATAGAAGCTTAATTGAAAAAGATTATATGTAAAGCTTTTTTCCTTTTATCCTATCTAAAACCTCTTCAGGGACTAAATATTTCACTGAACGATTATTTTTTATAGACTTCCTAATAAAGGTAGCTGAAATATCCATCATCGGTGCCTCGACAAAACGTACATTTTCATGTTCATCCAAATCTGATTTTTTCGCGTTGGGACGAGGATAAACCAACAATCCATAGTCCCTCAAAATGACTTCGCTGTTCTTCCACTTAGGAAAGCTTTTTAAATTATCTTCCCCAATTATTAATTTAAAATGGTGATTGGGGTTTTGATCGGTCAAATAGGCTAAGGAATCGCTCGTGTAACTAGGCTTTGGCATATTAAATTCTATGTCAGTCACTTTCATTTGGAAATTATCAGCAATGGCTGATTGCACCAAATCATAGCGGTCAAATTCATGAGCTAAAGATTTCTGTTTTTTGAAAGGACTTTGAGGCGAGACCACGAACCAAACTTCATCCACATCGGGCTCCTCCAACATGGTATTTGCAATGATCAGGTGTCCGACATGTATCGGATTAAAAGAACCAAAGAATAGACCTACATTTTTACTCATGAGTTTATTTTTCAATAAAGCCCGACACCATGTCCTCTGCCTTTTGAAGTGACGTTTCTAAATCTTCATTTACTAGGGTAACATCAAACTCCTTTTCAAAAGTCATTTCAAACTTAGCTTTATAAAGTCTTTGTGATAAGCTAGATGAAGATTCAGAATTTCGATTTGTTAATCTTTCTTCCAATACTTCTATGGAAGGCACTTTAACGAAGACCGCCAATGCATCTTCACCAAAATATTTTTTTAGTTTTAATCCACCTTTAACGTCCACATCAAAAATTACAGCTTTGCCAGCATCCCAAATCCTTTGAACCTCTTTTTTCAGCGTTCCGTAGAAATTTCCTTCATACACCTCTTCCCACTCTACAAACTCATCTTTATCAATCCGTCTTTTAAACTCTTCAACGGTAAGGAAATAGTAGTCCACCCCATCAACTTCAGTTCTGCCTCTTTTATCGCGAGTGCAGGCTGATATTGAAAAACCCAACTTAGGATTTGTATCTAATAAATACTGAACAATGGTGGTTTTTCCTGAGCCAGAGGGAGCAGAAAAGATAATGGCTTTACCCTTCTTCTTCTTCATTTTAATGAGGCTGTTTCAGAAATCTTACTTTGAATTGTGTTTGCTAAACCGTTAGGAGAATAATTGGGTTTAATATGGTTTTTGAGGCTGTCTGTAATTGACTTACTCAGCAGATATTCTTCACGGCACTCTTCGCAGCGTTCCAGATGCTTCATTAATTCTTGATGTTGCTCTGCTGTTGCTTGTCCGTCTATTACTAATTGTAGCAATTCTGTACACGCTTGGTTTTGCTCAACTTCCATGGTTTGCTTATTCATTAAAAAATTTTGGCTGTTAGCTTTCTAATGCAAATATGCCGAATGTTTCTTTCTACAAAAAATCTGTTTCAATTATTTTCGCTTATCCTTATAGCCTAAGGAACTAGCATACTGTTTCAATTTCTCTTTTAATAAATTTCTTGCTCTGTGTAACCTGCTTCTTACTGTGCCAATTGGTATATCTAAGATTTTAGCCATTTCCTCATAAGTAAAGCCTTCTAAGTCACACAATATTATAACTGTTCTGAAATCCACGTCCAATGAATTCAGTGCATTGGTAATTTCATCGCCAATTAAATGTTGAACAGTTTCAACTCTCAAATCCGTTGTTATATTTTTATTTACAGAATCAGAATTGTAAAAGGTTTCTACCTCCTGATAGTCAACTTTGTTCGGCTGTTTACTTTTCTTTCTGTAATTGTTTATAAAGCTGTTCTTCAAGATTCGAAACAGCCAAGCTTTAGCATTGGTTCCCGTTTCAAAAGAATTAATAAATCTATAAGCTTTCATGAAGGTTTCCTGTACCAAATCCTTGGCATCATCTTCATCTAGAGTAAGCCTAAAGGCGAAATTATACATCGCATCAATATGAGGCATGAATTCCTCATTGAATACTCTTTTTTTATCTTTGCTTTCGTATGACATGCGCTCTCCCACAGAATAGTTTAATTATTGTATATAACCAAAAATTAGTGAGAAGGTTATGTTTTTAAGCGCTCATCTAAAAGCTTACTTTACTAATTTGTAATTTTTAGTTGTAAATAACTTCTTGCCCCCGAGGATATTATTTTCAACCCAAGTTAGTAATTGCTTTTTGATGGTTTTTGTCTTTGAAATTTGTCTTTTTTGTTTCGTTTTTTTTGTGAAGTTTAATTCATTCTGCCAATCCATAGTTTCTATCCAATCCTGCAGCACCCTTGGATGAGTCCCTTTGAACTCGGGGAATCTTAACATATAACCGTAGTCAAAGTTTTTGGGCTTCTCGAAATCATTTTCATCTACTTTGTTGGAATGAATTCGACTTAAAGAGGCAGATTTTTTTGTCATTAATTTTGGTGGGCGCACCCAACCATAATGGTAGATGTAGGCGTCTAATTTTTTCACCCCTAACTTATAAGTCCCTTCTTTAACCCTGTAATTAACACCATCAAAATTTGGGATTCTCCTAAAAGATTGAGCTGATTTCCAGCTATGGATATCTTTTCTATTCCTAACAATTCTAATTTCCCAAGGATACCAACCATGTTCATGCTGATAATGATTGTAATCTCCCCAAAAATGGGTGTATTTGAACAAAAACCCCTCTACGCGCTCATCATCCAGATACTTCTTACAATTTTCAACAACTTCAGTATGGTATTTTTCATGTATAAGCTCATCTGCTTGCAGATAGAAAAGCCAATCTCCGGAGCATGCTTCTTTTGCAATATCTGTCTGATGAGCATTTTCCATTCCTTTCGGAAATTTTTCCGTATCCCAAACAGTATCTATAATTTTGACTTTAGGACTTCCCAAGGACAATATTAGCTCTCTTGTATTATCATCTGGATCACAATCACCCAAGGCCACTACAAATTCATCGACTATATCCAATATCGATGCGATTGATTCCTTAATTGGGTAATACAGTTTACCTGCATTTTTCACCATCGTAAATCCACTAATTTTCATCTAGCCTAAATTTTTAATTTTATTTACTCAATTTTTGACATTAGCAAATTTATCAAAACCTGTCAGGATTGTAACTGATATTGATGATAAAACGTGATGTTCTACAATACTATAATTTCTTAAAACCTGACAGATTTCATCTTTATGATGAACTTGACAAAATAGAATTACTCAATTTCTTAAATTTTGAGTAATTTCGTGTTTATCTTCTCTTACAAATCTTGGAAATAAATGAATTCCCATAATCAAGAACTATATTTTCATGTTGGTCTTGGTAAAACCGCCTCTACTTTTTTGCAGTCTCGGTTTTTTCCAAAATTAAGGGGTATTCATTACACACCCTCAAAGATCTACAGATTTTTTCCAAAAATAGTGAAAAAAGGGGAGCATAACAGATATCTCTTTTCAAGGGAATTTGACAGACAATTCTACACTGAAACAGAAAAAATAGCTAAGCTTTCTGCAGACACTCACATCATCATTATTTTAAGAAGACACGACAGTTGGATTGCCTCACAATACAGAAGATATGTGAAAAATGGAGGAAAACAGAATTTTAATCACTTTATAGACTTGGAAAATGATCATGGCGCATGGAAACAAAAGGATCTATACTTCTTCCCGATGCTCGATTTTATCAAGGATCACTTTACTAAAAAACCGCTAGTTCTGTTTCATGAGGATTTAAAACTGAATTCAGAGAAATTTTTAGATCGAATTTCAAATTATTTAAATGCAGAATATTCGATCGCTGACATTAATCTAAAACCGAAGCATTCGGCCTATAGTGATCATCAGTTGCGTTTGGTAAAGAAATTTAGTCCCATTAATAAAGATAAAGAAACTCACTACTCCAATAGAATTATAACTTTTATTGTTTACCGTTCAAAATGGCTCATCAACCATTTGGTGCTTTACGGTGCAAACCTAATCCCAAAATCTAAATCTGAACCTTTGGTTGATGCAAACCATCAAAAGAGGGTAGCAGAATTTTATCAGGAAGATTGGCAAAAATGCATTGAATTTGCTCAAAAATATTCAGCATGAAGATAAGTGCTACTATAATCACTTTTAACGAGGAGCAGAACATCAAAAGATGCTTAGAGTCTCTACTTGAAGTTGCTGATGAAATTGTCGTGGTGGATAGTCATTCCACTGATCAAACAGAGACTATATGTATGTCCTACGAGCAAGTCAGATTTATCAAAAATGAATTCCCGGGACATATTGAACAGAAAAATTTTGCCATTGAGCAAGCAGCGCATGAATGGATTCTTTCTTTGGATGCTGATGAATGTTTAAGCGATCATTTGAAAACTGAAATAGAGACTATTAAATCGTTCGATCAAACTGATTTCCAAGCCTACTCAATGCCGCGGTTAAACAACTATTGTGGGAAATGGATTAAACATAGCGGTTGGTACCCTGACAGAAAAGTTAGGTTATGGAATAGAAAAATAGGGAAATGGGGCGGTAATAATCCACATGACAAAGTTATTTTAGATACTGACTTACGAGCGGGAAATCTTAAAGCAGATTTGTTGCATTATACGATTGCAAGCTTAAGTGCACATATTAATCAAGTCAATAAATTCTCTGAAATTGCAGCTCGTCAGCTTATGAATTCAGATGAAAAGTCATCGGCCACCTTTAAGATGATTTTCGATCCTCCTTTTATTTTCATTAAAAGATACATCTTACAGTTGGGATTTTTGGATGGGTTTTATGGTCTCTGCATTGCCGTGATTTCAGCTACGGCAAAATTTTTAAAATACGCCAAATACAGGCAATTAAAATCAAAGAAATGAAAATTCTTCACCTAAGTTCTGAATCTAGTTGGCGAGGAGGAGAGCAGCAAATTGCTTATCTGATTGAAGAATTGGATAAGATGGGAGTTGAACCACTTGTGGCCTGCAAACCCAACTCAAAATTCGAAGAACTATGCATTGAAAAAGGATGGCAACACTACCCTCTCAACATGAAAAATTCCACTGATTTCAAATCAGGGATTGGGTTAAAAAAATTATGTCATGAATTATCAATTGACATAGTACACGTACATAGTTCGCATTCTCATGGCACTGCCTACTTATCGTATCTGTTAGGTAATAAAACGCCCGTGGTATTAACGAGAAGAGTAGATTTTGAATTGAAAAATAACTTCTTTTCGAAGCACAAATACACATTTCCTAAAATTAAAAAGATCGCCTGCGTTTCTGATGCAATAAGAGAAATAGTAATAAGAACCACCAAGCAGCCAGAAAAATGTGTGACTATTTACAGTGCTATCAATCATAAAAAATTTGAAGCCCACATTGGAAATGATTTTCTTCGAAAGCAATATAAAATTGCTGATGACATCACCTTAATCGGAAACACAAGTGCGATAGCTCCTCATAAAGATTATTTTACTTTTGTGGACAGTGCCTATTATTATATCCAAAATTTCGATAAAAAAGTGAAGTTTTTCATCATAGGAAAAGGCGAACTGGAACGTGAAATCAAAGATTACATTAAGAAACTTAAACTAGAAGATTACTTTATTTTCACTGGATTTCTAAAGAATATAGAAGAGGTCTTGCCTTCGTTAGACATCTTTTTCATTAGTTCAAAGACAGAAGGCCTAGGTACTAGTGTAATAGATGCTTTTGCGGCAAAAGTACCTGTAGTAGGCACCAAGGCAGGTGGTATTCCCGAATTGGTCAAAAATTTAGATACTGGTCTTATTGCTGAGGTAAAAGACTCTAAAAGTTTAGCCGAAAACCTTTTTGAATTGAAAAAAGATGAAAAGCTTCAGGATCAACTGATCCATAATGCTTATGAATATTCATTGAAGTTTAATACAAAAGTGATGGCTGAAAAATACCTTAATTTATACCAAGAAATTAAGGCATCTAAGTAATTAGGGAACTCATGAAAAAAAGGACAAAAAGCTACCCAATATAATTCGGCATTCTATTTTGTGCTGAAACTATACAACCCCGAATGCTAGCGAAAATAGTAAATTTTGAGGTTTTGAGCATAATTCAATACTCTAAAAAAGCCTCTTTTTTTTTTAGTGAAGTCAATTTTACCAGCCGTTTTCATTTATCAAGAGAAGCCTAATTAGCTCTTAATTATGCAATCTTACTTTAAAGCCTTTCCCTTTAGTACCAATTGCAATTTTATTTAGTACAGAATCAAATTTGATATTTAGTATTTCTTCCCAATACTTGACGATTTTCTTTTCTTCAAGTCGATTGAAATCGTCTAAATAAACAACCAAATCTGAAGCTAAAAGTGAATGATCATTTAAAAACTCTATGGCAGGAAAACGATTCATTTTCTTTTCACCAGGAGGGCCATCTACCAAAATTGCATCATACTGGTAGTTGGGCAATTTGAACTTTAAGTCCTCTCTATCATACCAGTTTACTGTTTTAGAAATCAACTCGTTTTCTTGACTTCTTAAGGGCACATGTACCAATTCAACGAGATGAGCTAACCCCTCTTTTTCT
Source organism: uncultured Marivirga sp. (assembly GCF_963974845.1). Classification (NCBI taxonomy): domain Bacteria; kingdom Pseudomonadati; phylum Bacteroidota; class Cytophagia; order Cytophagales; family Marivirgaceae; genus Marivirga; species uncultured Marivirga sp. Next base: position 94,717 of record NZ_CAXBEQ010000001.1, on the reverse strand, counting down.
AATGTATCTTTCACAATTTGTAACCATGCATCATCGTGTTCGACAGAAACAATTTTACAATCAAGGCTGTTTAACTGGACCAGTTTTGCAGCTAAAAAGGTGGATACACCTGAGCCAAACTCTAAATAATATTTCCTATTGTTTAAAATGAGGTCATTCAGTACGATGGATATGGCAAATGGTCTAATCGCATACTGTGTCCATGGTATATAGGTTTTAAAACCCTTTAGCAGTTGCTGCAAAACAAGACTATCTGCATAGATGTCTTCTAATAACTGCTGTTGTTTGAGTATTTTTTTCCTGATAATATTCATCTACCTAATTAAAATATTTCTTCTAGTAAGTCTATTTGTTTTTGGGCTCTAGTTTCCCAGCTTAATGATAATGCGACATCCTTCAGCTCTCGCCTAGCATTCTCCATCTTATCCTGATTACCTAAAAAAGACTCAATTTCTCGAGCCGCCTGTTCTGGCTTTTCCCAATCAACGAATAAACCGGTATTAGCATTTTCAATGAACTCTTCCAAAGATGGTAATTTGGTAGCAAATACTGGCAAATTAAATGAATAATAGTCCAGCAGTTTTAAAGGAACTGTTAAATATCGATTAAAAAAATTATCCATTAGTGGCAAAAGACCTGCTTGAGCATTTTGGAGGAGATGATGTAATTCCTTCTTATCTAACCAACCCGTGATCTCAAGTTTGTTATCCAATCTCTTCTGCGTGATTTGCGATTCAACTTTAGCAATCTCAGCTTTTGATTTACCTCCAATAATCTTAATTTTTATTGACTCATCGAGGTATTCTGAAAGTTTAAATATATTGGAAATACCTTTTAATGCATCTAGAGAACCTACATACACCAAATATTTTTGGTCAATTGTCGGTTTCTTCTTGTCCCTAATGATTAATCCAGTGTGAAATACATTAATAGATTGGTGGGGATAATATTTTCTAAAAACTTGCTTTTGAACATTGCTTAAACAAATAATCCCATCCAGTTTTTTCAGAAATAATTTCTCTAATTTCTGCTTTCTTGCCAGACGATTGGAATTCAGATCAGTTCTTACCTTTAGGTCGGTATAAAAATCATGCGTCTCAAAATAAACTTTCCAGTTCGATTTTTTGAGAGTAACCAGATAGGGTAAAAAACCTAATGTCCTTGTAATTATCAGTTGTTGAGATTTATTCCTAGAAAGATTTAGAATACAAAATAAATAAAAGAAAATAGAGAACTTCTGCCTTTTGAAGGTTCGAATCTTAAGATTCTCTGGAATAATTGTATTAAACCTATCTTCTAAATACGGTCTAATGGGCTGACTTGACCCACTTCTAACATAAAGGTTGATTTCTTGACCTTTTTCAGCAATTGACAAAGCATTGTAAAACACAAAATTAACTGATGGTGACATGGAGGTAATATCTACCGAATGAACATAAGAAATCAACCTATTCATACATTACTTTTTTCTTCCCTTTTCAAATTAGTTATAAAACAAAAAAGAGACTAAACTTCTAATTTAGTCTCTTCTAATGGTTAATTAAGCATGAATATCTTAATATCTATAATACTCTGGTTTAAATGGTCCTTCAACCTCAACTCCAATGTAATCTGCTTGGTCTTTGCTTAAAGAATCTAGTTCTACTCCAATTTTAGCCAAGTGCAATGCTGCAACTTTTTCATCTAAGTGCTTAGGCAACATATAAACAGCATTCTCATAATTATCTTTACGAGTCCACAATTCGATTTGAGCCAATGTTTGATTTGTAAATGAATTAGACATTACAAATGACGGGTGACCTGTAGCACAACCAAGGTTTACCAATCTACCTTCGGCAAGAAGTATAATTTGCTTACCGTTTTTCATAGTAACTAAATCAACTTGTGGTTTGATATTGTCCCACTCCGCATTTTTATGTAACCAATCTACATCAATTTCATTATCGAAGTGACCAATATTACAAACAATAGCTTTATCTTTCATCGCTTCAAATAAATCAGAAGTAATGATATCCTTGTTGCCGGTAGCAGTAACAATAATGTCAGCTTCCGGAACTGCTTTCTTCATTGGCTTTACCTCAAATCCGTCCATAGCAGCTTGAAGGGCACAAATCGGGTCAATTTCTGTAACTATAACTCTCACCCCAGCACCTCTTAAGGACGCAGCAGAGCCTTTTCCAACATCTCCATATCCACCAACAACAGCTACTTTTCCGGCCATCATCACATCAGTTGCTCTTCTGATAGCATCCACCAACGATTCTTTACAACCATACTTGTTGTCAAATTTAGATTTAGTAACAGAATCATTAACATTAATTGCAGGCATTGGAAGTGTACCTTTCTTCATACGCTCATATAATCTATGAACTCCTGTAGTAGTTTCTTCTGAAAGACCATTAATACCATCTGCTAATTCAGGATAGTTATCTAAAACCATATTGGTCAAATCACCACCATCATCCAATATCATATTTAGAGGCTTTTTATCTTCTCCAAAGAAAAGTGTTTGCTCTATACACCAGTTGAACTCTTCCTCAGTCATGCCCTTCCAAGCATAAACAGGAATACCAGCAGCAGCAATAGCAGCTGCAGCTTGATCTTGAGTTGAAAATATATTACAAGAACTCCAAGTCACTTCAGCACCTAAAGCCACTAAGGTTTCAATCAAAACAGCCGTTTGAATAGTCATATGCAAACAACCAGCGATTCTAGCACCCTTCAATGGCTGTTCTTTTCCATATTCTTCTCTTAAAGCCATCAATCCTGGCATTTCAGCCTCTGCAAGTGTAATCTCTTTTCTTCCCCAAGCAGCAAGGGAAATGTCTTTTACTTTGTAATTCTGTGTATCTATCATCTTAACTTATTTTCTTCTTGTGATTTGATTAAAGCAACACAAAATTACCACATTAGTTTTAATAAATAAAGAGACTAAGAATTTATTGGATAAAAAGCTTAATGGTTTGACAATAAGCGGACTTCTTTGAACTGGTATTTCTTGAAAATCCCACTATCATCTTCAATTTCTAAAATTCCGTCAGGATGAACTTTCCGTATAATTCCGTTGAATTTACTTACCGAATCTTCATAAAAAGCCACCTTATCCTTCAAATACAAATTGGCCTCGTAAAGCTCATGAATCAATCGGAAATCACCTCCTCTCAAAATTAAATAGTAATGCTCTATTCTTTGGGCAACTTCAAGCAAAAGCTGGTTTAAATCCCAAGTCCTTTGAGTATGAGAAGCTAAGGAAGTAGCAGTTGATAAAAGGTTATCTCTCTGGTTCACATTTAACCCAATTCCAGCTATGCTTTCCGAAATGCTGTTTTGGTTAATGGAGTTTTCAATTAGAATCCCGGCAATCTTTTTCTTGTTAACAATAAGATCATTAGGCCATTTTACAAACAAGTTTGCGTTAGGAACAAGTCTTTTTAACACATCCAAAAGTGCTAAAGACACCATTCGATTCAACTCAAATTGCTGAGAAGGCTTCAAAAATTTTGGTTTAAAATAAACGGAAAAAGTTAAATTCTCGCCTTGTGGCGAATTCCAAGTATTTCCTCTTTGTCCCTTACCCTTTGTTTGGTGATCTGTGATGATAATTGCACCTTCATGAAGTTGATTTTTGGCAGACATTTGTGCCATCAAATCATTAGTGGAATGACAGCTTGGCAGAGAAATCACTTGTTTCCCTATAAATAAAGTATTGGCAAAGATTTTATGCAATATTATTTATTAAATTTACAGCAAATAAACATTTTTGATTTGAAACCAAAAAATAATTAATGAATTCAGAGGCTTTAAGTAACTTAGTGGTGCAGGGAATGCAGGAGAGAAAAGCTCAAGACATCACCATCATAGATTTATCGGAAGTGAAAAACGCAGTAGCTGATTTCTTTGTTATATGTTCAGCTACTTCTGATACTCAGGCAGATTCGATTTCAGAATCTATAGAAAAATACGTATACAAAGAAACACAAGAGAACCCTTGGAAGTCGGAAGGAAAAAACAATAGAGAATGGATTCTCATTGACTTTGTAAACGTTGTCGCCCACGTTTTCAAAAAAGACAAAAGAGAACATTATGACCTAGAAAATCTTTGGGGCGATGCAAAAATCATCGAGGTTGAAAATGTATAAAAAATTATCATAAACATAATGCTAAATGCTAACGTTATGCTAGCAGCATTGTAATAGTAAAAAGTAATGGCAGAAACACCAAAAGATAACAAAAGAAAAAAAATCATACCTAAACCCCCTCAAAAGCCTAATTATCAAATTTGGGTAATTATTATTTTGATCTCAGTGGTTTTTGGTATATCCATGTTTAGTGGCAGCAGTAGTGCTATTAAAATATCTGAAAAAAGATTCGAAAGAATGTATTTGAGTAATGATGTAAAAAAAGTCTTATTGCTCAAAAATCAAGGAATAGTTGAAGTCTTCCTTAAAGAAGAAGCACTCCAAAATTCAAAATATATCCAGGAGTTAGAGAATAGTAATCCTTGGAATTATCAACAAGGTCCGCACTATTCTTTTGAAATTCCTAGTTTAGATATCTTCGATAAAAACTTTGCTCAGCTTGAAAGCCAAGTTCCCGAAGGGGACAGAATTGGTTATGAGGTAGAAGAAAGAACCCAATGGTCGGAAATGTTTTGGAGCTATGGCTTTTTAATATTTTTATTATTTGGTGTATGGTTCTTAATGAGAAGAATGTCCGGGCAGGGTGGACCTGGTGGCCAAATCTTCAATATCGGCAAATCCAAAGCAGCATTATTTGACGCGGAAAATAAAGTTAAAATTACTTTTAAAGATGTAGCCGGACTAGACGAAGCAAAAGAAGAAGTCGCAGAGATAGTAGAATTCTTAAAAAACCCTTCCAAATTCACAACGCTTGGCGGAAAAATACCTAAGGGTGCATTATTGGTAGGCCCTCCGGGTACTGGAAAAACATTACTAGCAAAAGCAGTTGCTGGTGAAGCTGAAGTTCCTTTCTTTTCTTTATCAGGCTCTGATTTCGTAGAAATGTTTGTGGGTGTTGGTGCGGCTAGAGTACGGGATTTATTCAAACAAGCCAAGGAAAAAGCTCCTTGTATCGTTTTTATTGACGAAATCGATGCAATTGGTCGCTCTAGAGGTGGTGGAAGAATGCCGGGTTCAAATGATGAGAGAGAAAATACCTTAAATTCCTTATTAGTGGAGATGGATGGTTTCTCTACTGACTCAGGGGTTATCATTTTAGCTGCAACAAACAGACCAGACGTACTGGATTCTGCTTTAATGAGACCAGGAAGGTTTGATAGACAAGTAAGTATAGATAAGCCAGATATTATCGGAAGAGAGGCTATTTTCAAAGTTCATTTGGGCCCATTAAAGGTAAGTAAGGAAATGGACGCGAAGAAATTAGCTGCGCAAACTCCTGGCTTTGCCGGAGCTGAAATAGCTAATGTTTGTAATGAAGCTGCTTTAATTGCCGCAAGACGAAATAAGAAAGCAGTTGATATGGATGACTTCCAAGATGCTATCGATAGAGTTATTGGTGGTCTCGAGAAGAAAAATAAAATCATTTCTCCAGAAGAAAAGAAAATTGTTGCTTACCATGAAGCGGGGCATGCTGTTGCAGGATGGTTCTTAGAGCATGCAGATCCATTGGTGAAAGTTAGTATTGTACCAAGAGGAATTGCAGCTTTGGGATATGCTCAATATTTACCTAAAGAACAGTTCTTACATCAAACAGAACAATTATTTGATGAAATGTGTATGGCTCTTGGTGGTCGTGCAGCAGAGGAAATAGTTTTTGGTAAAATTTCTACTGGAGCTTTAAGTGATTTAGAAAGAATTACCAAAATGGCTTACAGCATGGTAAGCGTTTACGGTATGAACGATAAAATCGGTAATGTTTCTTTCTATGACTCTAAAGACGGTGGTGATTATAAATTTACGAAACCGTATTCTGAAGATACTGCTAAGGTAATTGACGAAGAGGTTAATAAATTAATAGCCAAAGCTTATGTAACAACTAAAAAGCTCTTGACAGAAAAAAGAGACAAGTTGGAGATTTTAGCACAGCAACTTCTTGAGAAGGAAATAATTTTCCAATCTGATTTAGAGAAATTAATTGGTAAAAGACCATTTGCTCAACAAACAACTTATGAAGCATATACCAATGGTAAAAAGCAAGAAAAATTAGATCAGGAAAAGAAAGAAGGAAAATCAAAAAAAGATGAAGCTGTAGCTGAAGAAACTACTTCCGAATCTTCAAACTCAGAAAATAAAAAAGAGGATAAGTAGGAATCCATTTATCTAAAAAGTAATAGCTCTACAATGATTGTAGAGCTATTTTTTTGCACCTGCTTTGATCAACTTTTCTTCAAGACGATCACTGATAATTAATGACATTGACTCTGATTCAATAAATTCACCCTTTTTGTCTAAAATTATGTAAAATGGGAAATTCCGTATTTTTAAGTCATTTTTATATCTACTTTTTCTAAAGGCATTAGATTGTTCGGGTAATAAATGATGACCTCTTATCCTATTTTGATAAATAAATGCTTTGGTTTTTTCAGGCACTTCATAAGCATCAATACAGATATGCACGAATCTGAAATTGTCCTTTACTTCTAGTTTTAAATCTTCTAACAAATTAAATTCGTGGGCTATGTCTGTATCCCAGATTGACCAAAAAACTAGTAAATACGACCTTTCAGATGAATCACGGGCAATATAGTTCTCCATTGCTCCGTCTATGTCAATTCCAAAAATAAAATCTATTTCGGATCGAACAGATAGCTCCTTTAACTTTTGCATTTGGATCAGTTCCTGAACTATGTTTTTTTCCCTATCATTTAAATCACCTTTAAGTAATTGGTAATTCTCTTCTAATTCGGATAAAGGCAGTCCGATTCTAAAGAAATGATAAAAAACCAAGGCATTTGATTCGGGCTCCCCAAAATCAGACTCTATTTCTGATTTCATTTCAATTTTCTTCAATCCTTTAAAAGCACTGGTATGAAAATATTGATAAAATAATTTATACATCAATTGCCAATACTTGACATAATTGGATGAATATCCCACTATATTTTCCTCAAACTCCTGATTATAATTCTCTATAGCAAAATTAAATAAACGCTTAGCAGACCTATGACTCCATACCGTAGTCTTATAGCCGGTTTCAGCTCCATATTTATCATCACTTAAAGCTAAGTGTTCTATGCTATCTAAAACTTTCGAATAATAAAGGTCTATACTATTGAGTTTCTTAAGTTTAGAATTGCTTAAACTAAGATTTCCAGATCGCCAGTTTTCTACTGACACGATCAAGATGTCTTGGTCATTCCTTTCAGGCTGTGATACTTCAATCTCAAAATCCAAGTTTATGTCTTTAATCCATAAATAGTATTGAGTATCATTCAGACTCAATAAATAGAAATGAAAATCCATTCCTACTAATTGAAATTCTGTGGAGGTTGGGTACGCAAATTTTGGAAAATAGCTTATTAATTGAGGATAAGTTGGATCCTGAAGCTTGATTTTGAAATTTTCTTTATGCTTAAATGTTACCGAACTTGCCGAAAGCTCGAGTGTACTAAAAAAAAATAACAATATGCCGAATAGTAGCTTGCCCCTCATAGTTTTATTAACATAATAAGCAAAATTATAAATATTTGCTATTAGTAGAGAACATATGAGGGATTAATCTGTGTTTTATGCACCCACAGCCTGAAATATCTTCTTGTAAATGGGCTTCCGATAAGCAAATTGAAGCCACAAAACAGGCTTCAATAAGTAATCCATTAATATGGATGGTGATTTAAATTCAATATCATCTATGATACTAGATTCATTTTCATCGATTTTCTCAACCACATGATGATGCTTCCATGATTTTAAAAAGAATGGTAACTTGATGCCTTCATCTACAAATTCAAAAACAGAATCTGAGGTATTATCAAAAGTTATTTTGCTAATCCAATCCTGTTTAAAAAAAATAAAATTCAGTTCGAGATGCACCCTATCACCTGTTTCACAACCTCCAAACTCCTTTAGGTTAACTGGTGGAAAAGGAGGATTCAAGGATAAAAACAGTTTTTCATCAAATCCGCTTTTTACCGATAAAAAGTCTTGGTTGACTTTAGTTTTGAGTCTTAAGTGCATGAAATCAAAATCAATTTAGACACAAAATGTTTGAAATTATTCTTTATATTTTGATCCATAGCTGTGGGTAATAACCTCGCCTGAAGCAAATCTTAACTCAAAAATTTTATCATATTCACTTTCTTTGATTTCCTTTTGTGGCTTTTCAAAACCCAACGCTTCTATTTCTTCAAGAATGGTATTGCTGTGACCTATTACTAAAATAGTATCCACTTTTAATGCTTTTAATTTTGTTGCAAAGTTCTTGGGTTCATATAGTGAGATTTGAAGATTCTGACGCTCCGCAACTGGCTCGGCTGTCTCACGTGTCCGAGCATAATCCGTTGAAAAAATTGAATCTACCTTTATATCATTGAACCAACTAGCCAAATCCACAGACCTTATTACGCCATCAGTGGTGAGAGGAGGATCATTTTTAGGGGTTACATCTTTTTCTGCATGTCGAACTAGATAGATGACTTTGTTTTCATTTTCATTATTACAAGCTGTAGCCAAAAAGCTTAGCAAAATTATTACTACAATAATTCTCATATAGTTTATTTTTAAATGGTTTATATTTTTGGAAATGCCACGATGAACTTGGCCCCTTTACCCAATTCACTTTCACACCACACACTTCCGTTCATTTCCTCTACATACTTTTTGACTATGGACAAGCCAAGCCCTGTGGAAGTCTCATCTCCGGTTGGTTTAGCAGACAAGGTCATGTATTTAGAAAATAATTTTACTTTATCTTTTTCAGATATGCCTGGTCCTTCGTCCTTGACGAAAACATGATGATATTCGTGATGTGTTTCGCTCCCAATTACAACTTTGCTCCCAAATGGAGAAAATTTCAAAGCATTGCTCACTAAGTTCTCAAAAACTTGTTTTAGAAAAAAAGAATCTACCATGACAGTTTTCCCATGGAGAACTTGGCTTGTATCAATTGAAATATTTTTAGACTCCGCTTTTTCTCTAAATTCGGATACAGTTTCCATTAAAATATTAGCTAAATCAACGGTTTTAACTTTATAATTGAGGCTCCTTTTCTGAATGGATTCCAAGTCTAAGATACGCTCAACCAACTCCTTTAGATGATGGTTGGAATTCTCAAGTTTTTCAAAAATCTGAACCTCTTCTTTATCCCACTTCTCACTTTTAAATCCCAAAATTGTTATTAACCCATTCATTTGATTGATGGGACTTTTTAAATCATGAGCTACAATTCCAATTAAATCGTCTTTCTGCTTATTTATATCTGTTAATTCCTTATTCTTTTTCTGCAAAAGTTGCCTTTGATGGGACAATTCATCTTTACTCCTGTTCAATTCAGACAACAATTCTTCTAATTGTTCACTTTTCTCTGTCAATAGTACATTGTCCCTTTCACGAATGCGATTAGATCTTATCAATAAAAAAACTATAATAGTAACAAAAAGTAATCCAAAACTAACAGATAAAATGATGGTCCATTGTAATTCTTTTTGCTTTTCAGAAGCCATCAAACTTTGACTTTGAATTTCTTTCTCTTTGTTCAAAAATGCAATTTCATCGGCACTACCTGTAATATTATCTCCAGCCAAACCCCAAATCAATTCTGAATAATCATTCCCTAGGTATCTCCTAATAATTTTATCCGCTTCTGCTCTATACAAGTAACTTTCAAAATAATTTTTTACAGGTTTATCAAGTCCATTACCTAACTGATAAACAAATCTATATCCATCTCTTTTGACCTGGAATTTACTGTGTCTCTTAACAGGGTGACCCTTGGCAATTTCGATTACATAAAATGGTAAACCAACGTAGCCAACCATCTCCTTATTTCTGCTCACCAATCGAATAATATCCTCATCATTTGGCACATCAACATAATTTAAATTCAATTCATATTGATTACTAAGCTCGTTCAAATCATCTTCATAGGTGGTGCTGGACATAGTAGCTGCCTCATAGCCGTCAATGTGCGTCCTTAAATTACTACCGTCTTCTAATGGAGGAACTGACAGATGCGTAATAAAAACACTAACATCCGGCATATATGAGTAAGAAAAGCCAACTAATTTTGAACGCTCTTTTGTTTTTGAAATTACTGATACCCCAAATGCTGGAATCATTGATTTATTGACATAATCAAATACAGAATCGAAGGTGGGCACTTGCTCCCATTCTACAAAAAGTTTAACAGAATACTTTTTTTCAATAAACCGAAGAAATGAATCCATCATTTCCTTTTCTATTCCTAGTAAATTCCCAATTTCATCTTGATAAATAAAAGGTTCAATTGGGTAATAATAAACTTTAACCTTCCCTGATCCCTTTTCAAGAATTTCCTCAAATGACTGTGCACCTAAAATAAACGTGCTTAGGTACAAGATGGATGATATGACGAGAATTTTTTTCAAGCTATAAAAGCATTTCAATTCTTAAAATAAACAGAAAGCTACCATTTAAAAAAATAATTGACCTATTATGGACGATATTTCCAAATAAGTGCTTCAGCAAGAAACTAAATTTATATTAAAATTACTTAGTGGAGTTCAATTAAAAGGTACAGATAAATTCAAATTTGAAAAATACAGGATTTCCCAAAATTCATCAAAAACTCATAGAAATAATTAAGCTCTGATAGAGGAGTTAATCATTGTTCTGAAAGTCTCCTCTTTTTATAGCTCTAAATATTTCAACCCAAGACATTGGATTAAGAAGTGGATTTATTCTCACAGAACTTCTGGTCTGATCGTAAAATGCTTGTTGCTGAACAAACCAACGATGGTTCATGGAGCCATCAGCAGGCAAGGATTTATACATTTCTTGCAAAGTTGCAGGATCAAGATTTCTGTTCATATTGTCATAATCATCTGGCAGTCTTACAGCAAGAAGCGCTTTCTTGAAAGCTTCCGCAGTAGGTGGCAAATTGTAAACCTGAACCTCATTAAGCATTTCTGTATCAGATTCAAGTTGAAATATTACTTTTAATGTAGATGTCTTTATTTTGGGAACGATGTATGTGGCCTTTTTGAAACCCACTGCACTAATTACTAAACTATCACCTTCTAAAGCAGGCATAGAGAAAAAACCATACTGATTTGTGGATGTTCCTCTTCCAAAGACTGGGGTATATATATGGACTCCAGGAACACTGGCACTGTCTTGATCTAAAACAACTCCCGTAAATTGAATCACCCGGTCTTCCTCCGTCTCTTCTTGAGCATAAGATAGAAAGGGTACAATTACTAAACAAAATAATAATATGGCTTTATTAATCTTCATTCACTACAAATATAATGGATTAAAGCGAATTCTAGAAATATATCTTCCAGTGCTTAGTAACACCTTCAAAATACCTATTCTAGTTTACTAAAACTAAATTGATAACGTATTAGTTAAGCTATAGTTATAAGAATGATAATTATTAAATAGATGCAAAAGTTCATTATTCCTTTATTACTTTTACCTTGCTAACTATCTAGGTTCTATGAGGCTAAAGAATTTTACTTTAAACTTCAGTGTACAATTTTATAAATGTTTATCGGACGACTCACGCTTGCGTGTTCTATTTCTGGTTCACCAAAATCAGGAAATGTGCATATCTGATTTAGAGTTAATTTTAGATTTTACGCAAGCCAAAACATCGCGACACATTTCTTACTTAAAGAATAATGGCGTTTTGAACTCTAAGAAGGTAGACCAGTGGGTGTTCTATTATGTTAAAGAAGAAGTAAAAGATTTATTAGCGCAGACTTTAAAATTTGTAGAAAAAGATCAGCAATTACAGAAAGATTTAGAAACCTTTAAAGTGATGTACTCCAATAGAGCATTAGCTTTAAACAAACTACACAGTAAAAAATGGGTGAAATAAAATCATACAAACATATTTTTTTTGATTTAGATCATACGCTTTGGGATTATGAAAAAAATTCAAATGAGGCTTTAGGTGAACTATTTCTAAAATATCAACTCAACAAACTAGGAATCGACAGTTGTGATCATTTCAATCTATGTTTTGAACAAGTAAACCAATCACTTTGGAGTGATTTTAACAAAAGCAAAATATCGAGAGACACAATTAGGGAGCAAAGGTTTCTGAGAATATTGAATCAGTTCGAAATCGATGATAGGAAATTGAGTGACCAATTATCTGACGAATATTTGATGTTATGTCCTACAAAACCACATTTAATGCCATATACATTTGAAGTCCTTGATTACCTCAAAGATAATTACCAACTTCATATTTTGACTAATGGTTTTACTGATGTTCAAAGACTTAAACTAGAAAAATCCAGATTAAATACATATTTCTCAACTGTTGTGACCTCAGATAGTGCCGGTTACAAAAAGCCCATGTCTTCTATTTTTAAATTTGCAATCGATAAAGCGGAAGCAAGGAAAAATGAAAGTATTATGATTGGAGACAATCTTCAAACCGATATCATGGGAGCTAGAAATTTCGGAATGGATACTGTCTATTACAATCCCAAAAAACAAGAACATAAATCTAGTGTAACCCATGAAGTAGATTGTTTGAGTCAGTTAAAAAGTATATTTTAGTTGTAATTCCGATCAAGCAAACGTAAAGCTTTATTAACCGTATTAAATAATGTTAAATTGCAATTGGAATAATAATTGCTAGTAATATTCTGACTTTTAATATTTGATATATCTCAATAAATTAGATTCAATATGCAGAAAATAATTCTTACTATTTTTCTTTCCATTTTACTTTGCTTACAAATTTTTGCTCAAGAAAAAGATCAATCCTCAGATTCTGCATTTGGATTAGGAGCCGAAGCAATCATCTTACTAGACAGCGGACAAAGTGTCTATAACGAAGATTTTGAACTCATTTTTACACACACTACAAAAATAGAAATCTTAAAAGAATCTGGACTTAGCTGGGCAAATGTAATGATTCCATACAGTGAAAGTGATTCATTGCTGTCTATAAAAGGACAAACCTATAATCTAGGGGCAAATGATTCTTTAGTTATTGACAGTTTAAATTCTGCCACTATTAAGAAAAAGGTAAATAATGGGATAGTGGAAAATTATTTTTCGTTACCCAATGCGAAAGTTGGAAGTATTATTGAATACTCCTATCAAATAAAGATTGCTGATTGGCAAGAGCTGAATACGTGGTATTTTCAAAATGACATACCAGTCTTAAAATCAATTTACACTACTGAAACTCCTAATTATTTACTCTTCTACAAGTATTTGGAAGGTCTATTGAATTTAAATGACTTTAGCAGGAAAACTGTTAAAAAAATGATCAACGACAAACAAACAGACATCTTGATTGAGAATTATCAAATGGATAGTATTCCTGCCTACGTGCAAGAAAATGACGTTCCGGGATACGACTATTTTGTTTCCAAATTGAAATTTGAATTGGCAGAATATACCCTTCCTAGACAGAATACCGAATTTTTGTTGCCACAGAATTATGAGGAACTAGCATTTAATTGGGCTGGCGCTCCATTCTTCAAAGACGTTTACTCAAAAAGCAGCTACTTACAAAGAGAAATTGACCGGATCTACCACCCACAATTACTTAAAATGGATGTCATAAAAGGGTTTTATTTCTTCATTAGAAATAACTTCAATATAGATTTAACATACGGAGATAAAAGCTTGGAGGAAGCTTACAGAGCTAGAAAAGGTACTCCACAACAAATAAATATGATATTAACCAAAATGCTGAACCAGTCTGGATTCGATGCCTATTTGGTTGCTTTGAGCACAATTTCCAACAGACCTACATATCCTGATAATCCAAATTTCGAATTATTCGATACATATATAAGTATGGTTAGGTATAATGGGGATAATTATTTTATGGATGCATCTGAAAAGGATTTATTGTTCAATATGCTTCCTCCTGATTATGTAAACAATGGCGGCTTAGTCATTTCTCAAGATGCACCTGGCTTTGTTCCCTTAAGCTTTGACCATGAAGACAAGGAAATGATAACAGCAGAATTCGTTATCTCAGATTCTGCCACAATCAATGGTGAATATGAGGTTAAAAGAGAAGGCTATGCTGTATATAATTTCGACTCCCGTTTTCTAAACAACAATAGAACTTACAACGACTACCTCATTGAAACCATATTTCAAAATATGGATTGGAACATTAAGAAACATGAGGTAAATGATCAATTTGAAGAATCTAAAATTATAAAAGAGTATTTGTCTTTTGCTAGACCTGCAGATTCAATTGCAAAAAACTATATGGAAATTCAACCTATTGTTTTCAATGAATTCCCTGAGAATCCACTTCAAGCTGAAAAAAGACAAAATCCTTTAACTTTGTACACTCCATTAGTTAGAAAAGCTAGCTATTCCTATTCCATCCCTGAGGGTTGGACGGTATTGGAATTTCCTTCCGAAAAAAATGTAGCACTTCCAGATGGGAAAGGAAAATTGATGTACCAATGCAAAAAAATGGGGGATACATTGAAAATTGAGTATAGTATTAACTATGATAAAGTCATTTACATGCCAGATGAATACGTGGTAATTAAAACTTTCATGCAAGAAATCACGGATACCTTAGCTCAAAAAATTGTTTTGATTCGTTAAATTATTATGTTCTTTCAGATAGGTTAAGCTTACTGCTACCACTTCTCCCATGCTTTTGCAATTATTAAACTCCTGGTGCTTGTAGTGTTCAGCAAGTTCCGCTTTGAGATTTTTCAAATTTTCAGGGGTTGTTAATTTATCTTTTTTCATAGCTCTCATCAGCTCCTTCAGATTATGATCTGATGCTTTCATCCTATTTACAATCAGGGATCGTTCCTCTTTTTGATATTGCTTGACAGTTGCAGGCGTCATTAGCTCAAGGCCTAATTCAATAATAGGGTTGTTTTGTTTGAAGTACTGAGGCATATACACAGCTTTCCGACCCTCATAAGATTGTTGATCAAAATCTATAGATTTAATTCTGTAGTGGATTTCTTCAAAATCAGGGGTAATATCTATTACAAAATTACTAGAATGCATATCACCCAATAAACGTACAAAACATCTTTCAGTGAATTTCACAAATTCTTTTGCCAGTCTAATTTTGTTTAATTTAGCATCATCCATATAGTTTTTTATAAACTGGTCGCCAGGAATACCAGGAATATGTTCCTCGATTAATGTCGCACCATTTACAATATAACTCATCCTATTGGGCGACAATAAATGCTCTAATTCCAATCCATAAATTCTGGAGGCATCGGCTTTTTTGATATAGAAGTAATCAAAATTGTCGTTGATTTTATTGACTATTCTGACACGGAAAGGATACGTATTTCCATATGTACATGCATCCACTCTATCAACATAAAGATGCTCCATTACAGACAAATCACCGTCTGCTTTGAGAATAGCATATATATTTTTTAGACCATAGTAGATATGCTTCATATCATCTTGTGGGAAAAACAATGTTTCCCAGAGCGTATCTTTATCTTCGCTGTCATAGAGCGGAATGGCATTATTTGCTCGTGTTAAATCATCATACTTAATAGGGATATCCAATTGACGACCATGATTTTTTAGATACTTCATCAAATGGTCACTTACAGGAAATATTTTTTTCTTTTTACTGATTAAAGCCATATTCGAATATAAAGCCTTTTCAGAAATAAATAATTATGCAGTCTTTTTTCGTAAGTTTAATTCTTCCGATTCAGTTATTTCCTTTATATTAATCTTACCCATCTTTTTATGATTTGATATATAATCTGATGTGTCCGCATAGTATACCAAAGACCAGTTTCCTTCTTTGTCTTCACCTAGTGCACTCATGCTTTCAACCCAGTCACCTGAATTCATATATATTAAACCATTAATTTCCTTTAATGCAGCTTGGTGAATATGTCCACATATGATTCCATCGCAGTTCTTTATTTTTGCTATTTCTGCAAGTTGTTTTTCGAAATCATCAATATAAGAAACTGCAGATTTCACTTTTGATTTCACTACTTGGCTTAGAGAGTAATAGGGCAGACCTTTTTTCCTTCTATATTGATTGTATTGAGAATTGACCCACAACAAAAATGTATAACCTGCATCTCCTAATTTAGCTATCCATTTAAGATTTGTAGTAATAGAATCAAAAATATCACCATGTACAACATAAAACCTCTTACCATTACTCTCAATTACTATATCACGCGTAATGGTCAAATTTCCAACTTTGAATGGAAGTACTTGGTCCAAAAAATCATCGTGGTTTCCTCTTAAATAAATCACTTCGGTTTTATGATCCTCAATCATTTTAAGAATTCTATTGAAAAAACGGGTGTGTTTCCTTTTCCAGGTGCCATACTTTTTTAGTTGCCAACCGTCAATAATATCTCCATTGAGAATTAATCGGTCGCAGCTACATTGCTTGAGAAATTTGACAAGTTCTTTCGCTTTGGATCCTTTGGTGCCAAGATGCACGTCAGATATGACTAAAGTTTTATAGTGTGTTATCATGACCTTTATTGGTTTCTTAAAGGTCATCATTGATTATTATTCCATGTTTAAGTGCCTGTTAAACAATTGAAAAGATTTTTAGACTTATTACAACTATAGTAACATTCCTTTAAAAAAGACTCAATATTAAATTAATAGTGGAAAAACCAATGGACAAAATTCGCGAATAACAATCAACAAAAGTTCAAGCAATAGAAATAATTATTCTCTAGCTTTTATTACGATACTTCTCCTTTGAATTGAGCTAAATTGAATGAATCCTAAAGGTTTATTTTCAGGGTTTGTTATGTTCTTTATATTAGATGTCGGATTCACTGGTGGTGGACTGAAAACCCCTCCATCGTTAAATAGCAGATTAATAAACTCAACATAATACTGGTAGACGTCCTCATTTATTGTGTAAAGCTCCAATCCAACAGAATCCTCCTCTTCGAACGAACCAGGAATTGGTAATGCACTAAACTCTTTACCAAAAAATTCTGACGTTAAAACAGAGTTTGACAAATCCCCTCTAGAATTTTGAAGGGTATCATTTACGATTACATCAAGCTTAAAATATTCAATTCCTTCATTATTCAATTTTCCGTTCACAAACATGAAGAACCCGTCCCCGAAGGCAGGTTGACCTAAACTATTTAATTCTTCAGCTGATAAATAATACAAAGAATCCAAAGTGGCATTCTCTAAAATTTCACCTTTTGCCTCTAACAATTCACCTTTAGCTTCAATTTGAAGAATGTATTCTTGTCCTACAGAAAGCTCTATCGGTCTGTTAGATCTATAAGCACTGTCTTCACTATAATAAACAAATTCATCGATTACGTTGTAGTCACTATCCAGTAAACTAACCTCGGCCTGGGTAAAAGGTGACAAGCCGCTAGTATCATAATAATTTAAGCTCTCTGAAATTTTTACTTTCTGAAACGATCTCTCATTGACCAACCTGCCTTCAATGACCAACTTAGGTTCTGACTGTTCCAAATCCAAATCGATAATTTCTTGACAAGACCAGCTCACTAATACCGCTAAAAGAAGGCTTAATATTTTGTTTCTGCTCGCTTTCATTAGTTAAAAGAAAAGTTATAGGTGATGGAAGGAATAATGCCAAACAAAGCAGTTTTTACTGCAGCAGGTCTAGTACTCGTTATCGGACCATCTTGAGATTCACTGAAATTTGGATCATTGTTATTGACCTCTCTGAATTCTATAGAAAATGGATTTTTACGGTTATATACATTATAGAAAGAAACATTAATCTCGTGATCATAGCGCTTCCATCTACTTTTTAATTCGTAAGTCAGGCCTAAATCCATTCGGTGAAAATCAGGCATTCTGCTGGTGTTTCTTTTGGAATCATCATAATATGGAATATTTTGCCCGCTCATGATATATCTTCCTTCAGGAAAGGTTACCGCTGCACCACTAGCATACACCCAATTACCAGAAAATGATAGTCGTTCGGAAAATTTATGTGATACTACTACTGAAATATCATGTGGTTTGTCATAGCGAGCCAAATAGGGATCACCACTAGCCACCCCTTCAATTTGTCGCTGGGTTCTTGCTAAAGTATAACTTATCCAACCTGAAGTTTTTCCAGTATTTTTCCTCAACATAAATTCGGCTCCATATGACCAAGCTTTTCCCTCAGCAACTGCTGTTTCTATTCTGTCATTTAGCAAAACATCTTCTCCAGGTAGGAAATCCACCACATTTTGTAGCCATTTGTAATAACCTTCAACTGATATTTCCCATGCATTGTCTTTCAGGTTTCTAAAATATCCAATGGCTACTTGATCCCCGATTACTGGCTTTATATGATAATCAGCTGGAATCCATCGGTCAGTTGGGAACCCTGCTGTAGCATTAGTAGCTACTTGCAAGTATTGACGCATTCTATTGTAGGATGCCTTCAAACTAGTTTTAGAATTGACGAGATACCGAATTCCCAATCTTGGTTCAAAACCTCCATAGTGTTTTACTAATTCCCCACTTTCATAAACATCAGTCCTGATTTCATTTTCAGGACTTTTCCTTTGTCCCTCAGTATAAATAGAAACAGAATCTGCGCCTATTTTAGCAAAAGATGAGTAGCGAAGGCCATATTCCATGCTTAATTTATCAGTAATCGTGTGTTGATTACTTACATAAAGAGCGGTTTCAACGGCATAATCATTTTGAAGATTGAAGTCTTGCACATTAGAATCTTGTGACTGTATTTCTGCAGGTGCAAAAACATGGTAAATAGCATTAGCTCCAAAGAAAAGAGTATTATTGTTATTTAAAAAATAATCAAAATCCAGTTTTAAATTGTATTCTAGTAAACCAGAATTCCAAATAAAGCCTGAACCTGCAGTATTTATATCAAATCCGTAGTCAAAATTACTATACAGCAAAGTAGTATTTAGAAATAGTTTATCATTGAAAAGGTGGTTCCATCTGGTAGATACTGTTGCATTCCCCCAATCGAATCCAAATAAATCTTGGAATCCCAGGTTATCACGTCCAAAGTACCCAGAAACGAAAATTTTATCTTTATCGCTAAAGCGATAGTTAAATTTGGTGTTAAAATCGTAGAAGTATAATGTGTTGTTTCTGATATTTTCGTCCTGCGCAAAAGTTAAAAATAGATCAGCATAGGTTCTCCTTCCAGAAAGAAGCAAGGAAGATTTCCCCTTAACTAGCGGGACTTCTGCAGTTAAACGACTGCTAATACTACCAATGCCGCCCGAGGCCTCAAATTCCTGATTATTCCCTTCACGCATTTGAATATCCAAAATGGAAGAAATCCTTCCTCCATACTTGGCAGGAATACCTCCTTTATAGATCTCTACATTTTTTACCGCATCAGGATTAAAAACTGAAAAGAATCCTAACAAATGACTGGCATTGTACACGGTTGCTTCATCAAGTAAAATTAAGTTCTGATCTGAGCTTCCTCCTCTCACAAACATGCCCGATGTACCTTCTCCAGCGGTAGAAACTCCCGGCAATAATTGTAAGCTCTTCACTATATCCACTTCCCCAAAAAGCGCGGGCATAGATTTAATCCTGTCAATTTGCAGTTTTTCGGTGCTCATCTTTACAGAACTGACATTTTCATCACTTCTTGTTGCTGAGACCACTACTTCCTCTAGACTTGAAGTTTCTTCTTGTAAATTAAAGTTGATCGATTTATCTTCCGTAAGGCTAACTTTCATTTCCTTCGAAGCATAGCCAACATAGCTTGCTTTTAAGATGTACTCACCTTTCGGCAAATCGAATGAATAGTAGCCGTACAAATTAGTGGCCATTCCATTTCCGGGTTGGTTTTTATCCACAACTGTAGCACCAATTAAAACTTCACCAGAACCTGCTTCTTTGACGTATCCGCTTATAGTATACTTTTGAGCATGTAAATGGCTGACCGAAAAAATCAGTAAAATTAAAAGTTTGAATTTCATAACGGTTGATAGTAGCTAGCAAACAATGAGCAAAAAACGATATGCTTCTACTTTTGTTAGTTAATTCATCAAAACTTAACATTAGTTTTGATGAATGGAGTATTATGAGGACAAATAAAAAACCGATGGTCAATAAGATTTTGCCATCGGTACTAAATCAAAGCCGGTACTATTAAGAATTTTTAGTCAGCAGACTGGATTTTCTCATCTATATATTTAACTGCCTGATTAATCGTAGACAATTTTTCTGCATCCATATCTGGAATTCTGATATTGAAATTTTGTTCGAATTCCATCACCAATTCTGCATAGTCCAATGAATCTATTCCCAAATCCTTGATAAAACTCGCGTCTGCAGTCACCTCTGAGCTAGCAATCCCAAGTTTCTCAACTAATATGTTTGTAATAGTTTTTTGAATTTCTTCTTTTGGCATTTTAATTATTTTTTCCACAAATATAACTTTTTAAAGGGTAATCACTAAAATTTTAATACAAACTCTGTTCCAAGTCCTAACGTTGATTGAACTGATATATTACCTGAATGTTTTCTCATTATTTCTTTTGATAGACTCAATCCGATACCTGAGCCGTTTTTCTTGGTAGTAAAGAACGGAATAAATATTTTAGTTAATGCTTCAGGTTCTATTCCTGTTCCGTCATCTTTCACACTTATAACGACTCTTTTTTTGGCATCGAGGTTGGAACTAATCCATATATTTTTTTCAAGTTGATCTGAATCGAAGGACTCTGAAGCATTTTTAACTAAATTGATGATTACTTGTTCAATCAACTCCCGATCAATTGAAATTTCGGGAATCCGTTCGTCAAGTGCCTTGTGAACATGAATTGATTTCCCCTTTAAATCTTTGCTCATAAGCAAGCAAATTCCTTCCAAAAGAATATTGATGTTTTCGCTTTTGAGCTTTGGAGTTGGAGTATGGGTCAAGTTTCTAAACTCATTCAAGAACCTAATTAAGCCTTCACTTCTATTTTCGATGGTTTTAAGTGAATACATTAAATCTTCCATATCATCCATTTTGATAGGTACTTGCTCCGCATCGTTGACTTTATATTCACTCAGCATTTCACGAGTGGTGCCTGTTAAGGAAGAAATAGGTGTTACGGAATTCATGATTTCATGAGTCAATACTCTAATAAGATTTCTCCATGCCTCCATTTCCTTTTCATCTAGTTCGGTTTGAATATTTTGCAACGAAACTAATTTAAAGTGCTTATCATGCAATTGCAGCTCTATAGCATAAACTGACAATTGCCTACTCTCTTCGCCTATATTCACTTGAATTAATTTACTTCCTCCCGTTTTTAGCTCCCTGAAGGTTTCCAATAACTCCTCGCTTACTTTAGCGAGCTGATTGATATTATTTATTTGATAAGAAGTATTCAATAATTTTTTTGCCGCAAAATTATATAGCTGAATGTCACCAGACTTATTAAACGTAATAATACCAATACCGACATGTTGGACTATATTTCTGAAATATTGGTACTCGGCTTCTTTTTCCTTCTGTCGCTCTTTAATTGAATTGATAATGGCTTTATACTGATTTTTCAACTCCTCATTCTTTTCCTCCGGTTCAAAATCTATTTCATTCTTTTTCAATTGCTCCAAAAAGCGATTGATGGAGATTTCATTAGCAGCCTGTTCTTTAAAAAAAGCCCTTGCTTGAATAATGATCAGTACCAAAAAAACCAATCCTAGAAAGAAAGACTCATTATGAACAGAAACAATTGCCCATACAAATACTGTCAAGATTAACAAGATCAGTCGTATTAAGAACTTTTTTAGAAGTGGATTATTGAAGGTCATATTTACTTAATCTTCTATACAAAGAAGCTCTAGTTAGCCCTAGCTCGTCAGCTGCTTTCGAAATATTACCTCCATGAATCTGTATTGCTTTTTGAATGGTTTGCCTCTCAACGTCTTCCAAATTAAAACTATCATCCATAGTTGAAGCTTGCAGAGAATTTGAACTCCCTCCTTTAGATAAAAAGAAGAAATCATC
The DNA here is from genome assembly GCF_963974845.1 of uncultured Marivirga sp. Classification (NCBI taxonomy): domain Bacteria; kingdom Pseudomonadati; phylum Bacteroidota; class Cytophagia; order Cytophagales; family Marivirgaceae; genus Marivirga; species uncultured Marivirga sp. The sequence continues at coordinate 72,634 of NZ_CAXBEQ010000001.1, read as the reverse complement.
GGCTTCTAAGGTGGAATTATCGGCCATGATTAAGGAACGTTCTATGGCATGTTGCAATTCCCTGATATTACCGGGCCAATGATATTTTTGTAATAGCCTTAGTGCATTTTGGCTAATTTTCATATTCTCTTTTTTATATTTTTTAGCATAAATGCCAATAAAATGCTCAGCCAATAGTGGGATATCTTCAATTCTTTCTCGTAAAGCAGGTAAATGAATTTCTACTGTATTGATTCTGTAAAGTAAATCTTGTCGAAAATCACCTTCGTTAACTCTAGCATTAATATCCTCATTGGTTGCACAGATTAAGCGCGTATCAAATGGAATTGCTTCATTACTTCCCAAACGGGTCACCGTTCTATTTTGTAAGACATTCAAAAGCTTTGCTTGGAGCGGAGCGCTTAAATTCCCTATCTCATCCAGAAAAATAGTACCTTTATCAGCTATCTCAAATCTACCTGCCCGATCTATTTTAGCATCGGTAAAAGCTCCCTTTTTATGTCCAAATAGTTCACTTTCAAATAACGAATCGGTCAAAGCTCCCATGTCAACGCTTACAAAAGAGTTATCTTTCCTGCTCGACTTCTTATGCAAAGCACGCGCAATTAATTCCTTTCCAGTTCCGTTTTCACCCAAAATCAAAACATTGGCATCTGTAGCTGCCACTTTATCAATAATAGTGAAGACATTCTGTAAAGCCTTACTTTCCCCAATTATTGATTTAAAAGGAGCATCTATAGATTCTTCCAATTGTTGCTTTTCTTGTTCTAATCGACTTACTTGATTGTAGGAATTCTTCAATTGTGAAGCAGCATGGATAGTCGCCACCAATTTTTCATTTTGCCAAGGCTTTAACACAAAATCAGTAGCCCCTTTTTTCAAGGCATTTACCGCAGTTTCTACATCCCCAAAAGCGGTAATTAAAATCACAACTGCTTTTGGGTCCCGTTCTTTGATTTGTTCCAACCAATACATCCCTTCTTTTCCGCTTGTGGTATCTTGACTAAAATTCATGTCCAGCAAGATGACATCATAAGTAGCTTGATTCAATAAGAAAGGAATCTTGCGAGGATCTTTTTCAATGATCACTTCCTTTACGTGTTTTTTTAACAGCATTTTAGCTGCGAACAATACATCCTCATCATCATCGATAATTAGAACCTTATTTATTTCTTTTTCCATACTTTATTGCTTGTATTGATATTTGGATAAAAACAATGCCAAAGCCAAAATAAGGCTCAAGTGTTCACAATTTAATAAATCACAAATAAATACTGTTCATTTTCGTACGATAATGTTGCGAAAATGAACAATTTTAGGATTTAATGGAGAATATTTTTTCTTTGGGGAATGATAATGGTAGCTTTGCAGTTTACAAAAGCAAATTACAAAAGCAAAAATTATGTCAACAGCAAAAAAAGGCGACAAAGTAAAAGTTCACTACACAGGTAAATTAACTGACGGCACTGTTTTCGATAGTTCTTTGGAAAGAGAACCAATCGAATTTGAATTGGGTGCAGGACAGATGATTGCCGGTTTTGACAATGCGGTAGACGGAATGGCAGTTGGAGATAAGAAAACTGCAGATATCCCAAGCGCGGAAGCTTATGGTGACAAAAGAGATGATATGATGGTTCCGGTTCCTAAAGATAAAGTTCCGGAAGAAATAAAACCTGAGGTGGGCATGCAATTATCAATGCAACAGCCTGACGGTCAAGCTTTACCTGTTTTAGTAGCAGAAGTAAATGATGATCATATAGTTTTAGATGCTAATCACCCTTTAGCAGGAAAAGACTTAAATTTTGAAATTGAGTTAGTTGAAATAAGCTAATCAACATTTTTAATAATACTAATTGAAGGCCCGACTATTTCGGGCCTTTTTTCTGCTCTATAATTTACCTTACATTACTTTTCAAAATAATTTTGGCAAATATGTTAGGGAACAATCTTTTCACTAGAACGCCAAATCTCTCAGCACCTCCAATTACAGCCTCCAATTTATTCTTTTCTACTGCTCTGATAATTCTTTTTGCACAATCATGGGCTGACATTCCATTTTCTTGAGCAGTGTCCATTTCCCCTGTTGGTTTGCCATCCGAACCTAAAGCATTAACTGACACATCCGTTTTGATAAAGCCAGGACAGATCATGGTCACTTTGATATTTGACTCATGAAGTTCAGTTCTTAAAGAATCAAAAAATCCATGTAATGCATGTTTCGCTGCTGCGTACGATGAGCGCCAAGGCGAACCAAATTTCCCAACCAAGCTGCTGGTTACTACAAAATGACCTGATTTTTGATTAACCATATGGGGAGCAACTGCTTTCGTAAGAGCAATTGTACCGAAATAATCAATTTCCATTATTTGCCTATCAACGGTTAAATCAGTCTCTAAAGCCATTCCTCTTTGACTAATGCCCCCATTGTTAAACAAAATATCGATTCTTCCAAAATGATCCAAAACTTCGGCTACTTTGGAATCAAAAGATTTCATATCAGCTAAATCCAGAGGCAGAATCATGATATTTTCAGGCTTAGAAGATTTCGCTTTTACTTCGTCCAAAACTTCCTTGCGTCTTGCTGAAATTACAACTTTTGCTCCCTTTGCTATTAGTTCATAAACTATCGCCTCACCTATTCCTGAACTAGCACCAGTTACCCAGGCAATTTTATCTTTTACTTTTGTCATTTTTTTCAATCTTCAAACTATGAAGCGAATTTACATTTAATCAGCTTCAATCCTTTGGAAAAAGCAAAAGAAATTAAACTAACTTATTAGTATTTTGTAAAAATTATAATACCTTCATGCCACTTAAGCAAAATTTTACATTGAAATGAAGTATATCATCTATTCTCTTGCCTCAATTATCATCATTTCATTTTCCTCTTGTGACGGAAATTCAGGAGAAAATGACCAAAAATCCGAAATTACCATTTCAATCGATTCCGCATTGGTGGATGCCAAAGGAGAAATCATTGATACAAAATTTGGAATTTACTCATTTGGCTTTGATGACAATAAGGACTTTATGTATAAGTTCAACACCAATAATAGACATGGTTTAGAAATTATTGACATGAATAAATTGGAATTAGTTGACTTTATTCCGTTTGAAGTTGAAGGACCAAATGGCACTACTAACAGAGTGAATGATGTCTATTTTATTTCAGAAGATAAAATTGCTTTAGTGGTTTATCAAGCTATTTTAATATTTAACCGGAAAGGCGAATTACAGGAAAAATATATTATCAGGGATGAAGAATTTGAAGGAGATTCGATTCCTAAAGAGTTCAGCATGGAGGCAAGCGGATTATTTGTTCCAGAAGAAAATATATCTTTTAACTTGGTTAATGAGGGGTACGGCTACGTACGAGGTTTTTCAAAAATTGACTTGCGCAAAAAAATTCGAAAAGTAGTTTTCATTAATGACTTAAAAAAGCTTTCTGACTATCACATTTCACTTACAATCGATGGAAGAATGATGATGTTAAGGACATATTTGTATACCAATTTCCAAGACGATAAATATATTTTATCCCATGATATGGAAAATGAACTTTATTACTATGATTTAAAATCAGACAGCATAATCCATAAAAAATATACTAGTCAATTAAGTGCCAATAAAAACCAGATTTTTGGGAAAGATGTCGATTCAAGAGAAGAAATAGGTAAAATTATGACGGCACGGAATAAAGCTATTCGATTCAAGAAGCTCGTTTACGATAAAAATAGAAATCAGTATTACCGCTTTTCATCATTTTCAACTACTCCCGACCAAGAGGATGAAAATTGGAATATCATCTTGACCATTTTTGATGAAAACCTAAATCAAATCAATGAAATAGAAAATATTGATTTAGATGAAGTTCCAGAAACTTATTTTGTAAAAAATGGCAAAATCTACATTTACAAAAACATGGAAGATGAGATGGGATTTAAGATCTTATCCATAAATGAAGATTAAACATTCAAATTCAGGTAACGAAAAGCTATAGTTCTGCTAATTTTAAATGATCCGGCCCTATTTCCACAACAATATATTTTTTGATAAAATCACCTTCAAGATTTTCTATTTTTAGAATTGACGTTTCGACATCATAAAAATAGAGACCTTCCTGCATGTAATGCGCATCAACGGGACTAAGTACCAAATATTCACATTTGTTGTTCGAATAAAAACGGTAAGTATCCCGAAACCAAGAGGGCGTTAAACGATCATCCCCACACGGATAAAATACCTGAATAGTTTCACCCCTCTCGGCTAATGACCAACACTTTTGCAAACTTATATTTTCTTTATCACCACAGGCAGATAAAGTCAAAACTAGTATTAAGAAAATAATAGGTACATTTTTCATTTTGCAAAAGACACATGACCTGCTTGTTTGGTTGAAATGTATATGTGATTTTCCCCTATTAGTGGTCAATACCGGGTGACAAAAGCATCAGGAAAACGGTCAGTAATTTTCGCTTTTAGCTTATCCGCCCTTTTCCTATTACTATAATCACCTAAAATGATAGCATAAACTTTAGCTTCATTCAATTCTTTGACTTCAACATAAATTTTAGCCCGATAAGACTTCTCAACATTTTCCGAAAGCTTCAGCATATTATCAAAACCTTGAAAGCTTCCGATTTGAACGCCATATCCTGAAGGTTCTTTTCGTTTTACTTTCATTTCGAAATATGATTCTCTATCAATTTGCTGATCTATCTGAACTGGTCTGTTACTATTTGTTCTTCCATCTCCTGCATCCACTACTTCAATTTGGACTTCAGTCAATCCTTGATTGATAAATTTCAATTGCTCTGCGGCCGCTCTAGATAAATCTATCACCCTCCCCGAAACAAAAGGACCTCTGTCATTAATTCTTACTTCAACAAATTCTTGATTCTCCAGATTGGTGACTTTGACTATGGTTCCAAATGGTAATGTTTTATGAGCTGCAGTCAAATTTTTATGTTTGTACTTTTCACCACTGGCAGTCTGTTTTCCTTCAAATTTATCTGCATAGTATGAAGCTGTCCCTTTTTGGATTTGAGCCAAAACAGACCCAAGCGTAAATAAAAACAACGCAAAAATAAATATTAGCTTTTTGAGCATTTTGAATTCTTTTTTTGTGTGCATGAATTTAATGTTTGTAAAACTATTTTCACAATAATATTTAAACGCTTATTTTGCCAAAGTTTAGATAAATAAAAATTTGATTTCAGAAAAAGGACTCTTACGCCTCACAATACTATTTGCTGTGCTCTGCTGGCTCTCATTGGTGCTTGCAGATTTATTTTTGCTATTTGCTGAAATCAATGGAGCTAATGCAGGAATCACGGAAGAAATTCCCCAATTATTGCTGTCCCTTTACATTCTATTCTTTTATTTCTTTTTCAAAATTAGAATTCAAAAGGCTGAAAGTATCAATTTTATTGATTTACTGTGGCATGTTTTCTCAACGGGGCTAATTGTTTCTCTCGTACAACTATCTGTAAGTTTATTTTTCTATTTATTGAGTGACAGCAAACTACTACAAAATCCGCTGACCGTAAATTTCTTCTACCACATTAATTTAGGAGCAGTTATCGTATTTTTGGTATCTACCTTTATTGTTTGGAAAAGGCTAATACTGTACCAAAAAAACAAAAGATTATTAATTATCTGGCAGGTATTCGAATATTCATTATTGGCCTCTTTACTTTACAGCTTCTTCCAAACTGGTTCTCAGCAGTGGTTATTCAATGGCTTATTGGGCATATTTATCTTTTATGGATTAGTATTATCATTCAATCTGAAATGGATAGCCTATCTCAACTTTAAGCAAAAGTGGAGAAGTATTTTGCTACTGGGCTTAGTTATATTATACCTATATTATTTCATCAATAATCTTTTCGGTTTTTCGCAGGAGTTCAATTTAATTATGGACTTACTGGACAACATTTTCATTTTGGTCATTGCAGGATTCATATTTATTTATGCGCTGATCTCCATTTTGGTTATACTTTTCAATCTTCCTACATCCTCGGTCTTTGAACAAAAAATTAGTGAAGTTTTAAATTTTCAGCGTTTAAGCCAATCTATTCAAAAGGGAGATAATGAAAATCAGGTTTATGAAGTACTATTGGAAAGTAGTAATAATGCAGTTTTCTCTACTAGTGCGTGGTTGGAAATTCATGAAAATGACGAGACCGCAAGAATCCTAAAGTCGAATATAACAGACTTAAAAATTACTCAAGTCCGAAAAAGCATTCAAGACAGTGGGATTTTCGTCTATTTGAATAAGCAAAAAGCCAATAATTTCAAAAAGGACTTAAATCTTGCTAAGCTCACATCAAACCTAAATGATCCTGATTATGGTTCAGTCTTAGTAATGCCGTTAATAATACAAGATCGTCAAATCGGACTTTTAGTAGTTTTAAAAGACGTCTCTGATGGCTTTAATAAAGAAATGGTGAATATCATCAACTCCTTTGTTAACCAAGCTTGTATTTCCATAGAAAACTTTGAGCTATTAACTGAAGCTTTAAAAAATGAACGCTATAGAGAAGAATTAAAAATTGCTTCTAAAGTTCAAAAAAGTCTTTTACCGCATTCATTAATTTCAGATACAGAGTTCGAAATGCATGCGTTTTATGAATCTGCTGATGAAGTTGGTGGTGATTATTACGATTTCTTTAAAACGGCCGACCACAAAACCGCTGTCATCATTGGTGATGTATCAGGAAAAGGAACTTCCGCTTCATTTAATATGTCGCAAATGAAAGGAGTTTTTCATAGTCTGGTGCAATTCGATTTAGATTCTAAAACTTTTTTCAGCAGAGCAAACCACGCCTTAAGCCACTGTTTAGAAAAAACTTCTTTTATAACAGCTGCCTATTATACTATTGACTCTCATGAAAAGAGCATTACATTTTCAAGAGCAGGGCACTGTCCCGGATTGTTTTATAATAGTAAGGAAGCGCGAGCTGAGTATTTTCATAACAATGGCATGGGGCTCGGCATTGTTCGCAATGATAGTTTTGAAAAATTTATTGACATCACCAAAATACATTACAATAGTGGTGACATTCTTTTTTTATATACTGATGGAATAATTGAGGCGAAAAATACTGTAGGTGAGGAGTTCGGATATGACAGGCTTAGTGCCTATTTAGAACAAAATAGCGAGAAAAGTCCTAAGGAAATTCAGGATGGTTTGATTAATTATTTATATGATTTTATTGGAACAGAAAATCTTGATGATGATTATACTGCTTTAATAATTAGATTTTTATAACATGGCAGTCAACTTACTGAAAACAAGCACGTAATAAGATTTGTATGATAAACATAACGACAGAAATAGAGAGAGAAGACCACATTCTGAAAATAGAAGGAGATGTGGACGCCAGTTCAAGCATTCACTTAGATGAAGCTTTGACAGTTCTGGCGAATAATAGTGCAGTAAAGTTCATTTTAGTTGACGGAACAAATTTAAATTATATTTCATCAGCGGGTTTGGGAGTTTTTATGTCATATATAGATGATTTTAAAAACAAAAATATTAAAATGGTGATATATGGTTTAAGTGAAAAAGTTTTGAATGTATTCCAAATATTAGGCTTAGATCAACTAATGATTATAGTGACCGACAAGCAGACAGCGAAGAAGAAGTTACATGAAGTTCAATCTTAAAGTATATTGTGAAAAAACGCGCCTTAAAGATATTCGGGAATTCATAACCGAAAAGCTAAAGGCTTATGTACATGATGATCTGGAAATCAATCAAATGGTATTGGCTGTGGATGAAATCTGTGCCAACTTAATTATTCATTCCAATTATTGTAATGCCAATGAAGCCATAAATTTGGAAGTATTTGTCGAAAAAGATGGGGTCACTTTTGAGATTTCAGATGAAGGCGAAAAGTTCGATATTAAAAAATACAAAGAACCCTCCATACAAGAAGTGGTCCAAACAAAGAAAAAAGGTGGAATCGGCTTAATGCTGGTTAGGCGAATTATGGATAAAGTGGAATTCAAAAATGAAGAAGAAAAGAACACTTGTATATTACACAAAAGATTTAAATCGCAGTAAATTTAAATGATTACCCTTTGTCGTTAGTATTTTTCAATACATCCATATCAGTAAAATTCAACCCCCCGCCTTACCTGCTGATAATCAGTATTTTAAATATTTTCTTAAATATAATTATCCCATAGCCTGTATTTATTATTTTACTGTCTGAATCGATTTGCATAAATTGCCATTCAAAATTCACTTAAGCCAAATGAGGAACATTAAAGGACTAATAATCCCAATTCTTTTTATATTCATCAGTTCTTGTAAAACAACCCAAAAAACTTCCAAATCTGACGTTGGAAAGCCCTTATTCACTGTAGATTCATTAGCCATCTTTCCCGATGAATTCACCTACGCTTATGAAAAAAGTAATAGAAATAAAGGTGAAGTGGAGCCTATTGAGGAATATCTTGATTTGTACATTAACTTTAAATTGAAAGTCACTGAAGCCAAAGCAGAAGGGCTAGATACAACTGAGGCCTACATAAATGAACTCAATGGTTACTTAGAAGAAATCAAAAAGCCTTATCTAACTACTGAAAAGGTAAACAAGGAATTAGTAAAAGAAGCATACACAAGGTTACAACAAGAAATCAATGCAAGCCACATTCTGATTATGGTGGATAAAGAAGCTAGTTCAGAGGACACAGCAAAAGCCTATCAGAAAATTAGCGAAATAAAAGAAAAATATGAAGCAGGAGAAAGTTTCGAGGCTTTAGCACGGAAGTACTCAGAAGACCCATCTGCTCAAAGTAATAATGGCCTTTTGGGTTGGTTTACTGCCTTCCAGATGGTATATCCCTTTGAATCTGCAGCTTTTGAAACGGCTGCTGGAGAACTATCTCCTATTATACGGACTCAATTTGGCTATCATATCGTCAAGGTAAACGATAAAAGGGAAACATTGGGTCGGATCAAAATTGCCCATATTATGAAACGATTTCCCCCTCAGGCTACAAAAGAGGATTCCGTAAATATAGAAAAGGAAATAAAAAAGTTACACAGGGAGTTGCAATCTGGTGGTAACTGGTTTAGCCTTGCAACAAAAGAGTCGGAAGATCTAAATACTAAAGATAAGGGAGGAAGCCTACCTTGGTTTGGAGCTGGAAATTTACCCGCATCTTTAGAAACAGTCGCTTTTGAACTGGAAGAAAAAGGAGATGTTTCACTTCCCGTAAAAAGTCCTTACGGATGGCATATTCTGAAATTAGAAGACAAGAGAGGCGTTGGGAGTTTGGAAAGTATGCACGAGAGCCTAAGCAGAAGAGTCCAACGTGACCAAAGATCAGATTTGAAAGAAGTTGAAGTTATTAAAAAATTGAAGCAAGAAAATAATTTTACTACAAATCCTGAAGCTTACAATTTATTGAAGGAAAAGGAAGATTTGAGGACAGAAAATTTCAAAAAGAAAGAATTAGAAACGAGACTTTTTTCGATATCAGGAAAAAAGTATTCCGTGAATGACTTCTTAGACAGCTTTGATTCATCTAAAGATCTGAAATCCGAACTAGAGCAATATGAAAAGTCCTCCGTTATTCAATACGAAGAAGATAATCTGGAAACTAAATATCCTGAATATCGACTGTTACGACAGGAATATAAAGACGGTTTATTGCTCTTTGAAATTATGAACCAGAAAATATGGAGTAAAATTGGACAAGACAGTTTAGCCCTGAAAACGTTTTATGAAAAAAATAAAGAGCTATACAAAAGCAATGAGATTGTTAAAGTTGCCAAAATTGTGTTTTCAGATACCTCCGCAATAAAGCCATTTAAAAACCCAATAAATGGGTCTTATTTTCCGTTAACACAGAAGTTGGAATATAGGATGAAGATGAATTTGAAAGATCAACTAGAGCAGGCGGACAGCGTTGACTATAAATATTATATAAGCTTACAAATACCTGAAAATTTAGGGGAAAGCGATTCTTTACAGCTATTTGAAGATTTAAATCAGACATTTGGCAATATGGAAGTGGTGAAACTTACCTATTCCGATGAAAATAAAATATATTTGCAGTTGCTTTCAGAAGCTAACGAGCTTTTGGCAGGGAACAATAAAAGTGTTGAAACAGCATCAATTGAAATAATTGATGTTAAGCAAGACTCAAAATGGAAAAATAAAACGCAAGGGGATTATATCAAGACTGTGACTCAGGAAGGGATGATAGAATTAAATTATGCTGTCGAGAGCATCCCTCCAAAGCAAAAATCTTTTGAGGAAGCTCGTGCGGAAGTAATGGAAGATTATCAAAAGCATCTTGAGGATGAGTGGATCAGGCAACTCAAAGAAAAATATGAGGTCTCCGTAAATGAGAGCGTCTTAAATAAAATAAAATCAGAAATTGAAAAATAATTTATCAATCATACTGTCACTTGGCTTCACTCTTTGCTTCATGGGTTGTGATTACATCAACCTAAAAAATTTCGAATCAGAAGAGGAAGGCAAAGAGGAAATCCAAGTTCCAGTGGCAAAAGTTGGGAACTCTACTCTTTATCAAAAAGATTTAAACGGAATCGTTGGAAATGAAATCAGCCCAAAAGACAGCGCCAATTTGGTGAACAGATATGTCAATTCATGGATTAAAAAGCAATTGCTCATATCAGAAGCTGCCGAAAAAATTAATTTCGATCAAGCTTCCATCGAGAGGAAAGTTTTAGATTACCGCTATGCGCTGATGGTTCATGAGTATAAAAAATATTATGTGGGAAATAATCTGGACACCCTTGTTAGCCAAGAGGAAATAGAGACGTATTACAATGATAATAAAGATAATTTTGAGCTAAAACAAAATATTATAAGAGGCTATTTTATAACGGTCACCAAAGACGCTCCTAAAATAAACCAACTCAAAATGTTAATTAATTCCGATAAGTCTGAAGACTTCAAGGAATTAAAATCATACTGTTTTAGATTTGCCGAAACCTACTTTTTAGAAGACTCCGTTTGGATAAATTTTGATGAGGCAATCAGAAACACTCCATTTGTAAGTGTAACCAATAAAGTTGACTTTTTGAAATCCAATAGATTTGTAGAAGATTCAAATGATGAGAATTTATACTTTTTACGAATAAAAGAATACAAAATATCCGATCAGATTTCACCATTGGAATTTGTACGAAATGATATTAAGCAAATTATTTTAAATAAAAGAAAGGTGGCTTTGGCCAACCAATTAGAAGAGGAAGTTTTTGAAAAAGCGAAGAGTTCAAACAAATATGAAATTTACAATCAGTAAAAATAAATCCATAGCACTTTTATTGGCATTTTTAGTTTTGCCATTATTATCTAAATCTCAATCCGAGGGAGAAGTGGTAGATAAAATTATAGCTAAAGTTGATAATTATATTATCCTAGAATCGGATTTATCCCTTGCCTATAAAGACTTCTTATCAAGGGGTGGCATGACTAGAAGCCCAGAAGCCAGGTGTGAGGTTTTGGAAAACCTTGTCATTAATAAATTAATGTTAGCCAAAGCTGAAATAGATTCTGTTACCGTATCAGAGGCACAAGTAGATGCACAAGTTCAAAACCGAATGAAAATGATGGTGCAGCAAATAGGTTCTGAAGAAAAGATAGAAGAGTATTATGGCAAAACACTAGAAGAATTTCAGGTGGAGATCAGAGGCGATGTAAGAGAGCAAATGATAATTGGCGAAATGCAACGTACTATTACTTCCGACATTGAAGTAACCCCAAGACAGGTGAAAACCTTCTTTGACAATATCCCAAGAGATAGCCTCCCTTTTTATTCAACACAAGTGCAAGTTGGACAGATAGTAAAAAAGCCTACCATGAGCAAAGAAGCTAAAGACAATATTAGAGCTAGGCTGAATGGATTGCGTGATAGGATTCTTGAAGGGGAGAATTTTGATGATATTGCAAGACTATACTCACAGGAACCAGGCGCAAAACAATCTGGTGGTAACATTGGTTTTTTTGAACGAGGGCAATTAGCACCTGAGTATGAAGCTACTGCCTTAAGGCTAAAGCCAGGGGAAATTTCAAAACCAGTTGAAACAGATTTTGGATTTCATATTATTGAGTTATTAGCAAGAAGGGGAAATGAGTTTAATACTCGTCATATTCTGATCTTACCAAAATTCACTAAGAATGATATGGACAGAACAATAAATTTCTTAGATAGTATTAGGACATTAATAATCAAAGATAGCATTACATTTGAAGCAGCTGCAGCTGAACATTCCGATGACATGAATACCTCTTCAAATGGAGGATATTTTATGGAAGGTGAAGCGGGAGGTACCAAAATTTCTGTAGATGAATTGGATCCTAATGTGTTCTTCACTATTGATACAATGGAGGTCGGAAGCATTACAAAACCAATTGAGTTCAGGCAGCAAGACCGGTCTGAAGCAGTAAGAATACTATACTATAAAGATAGAATAAGACCTCATAGAGCTGATATTAGAATTGATTATCAAAAAATTAAACAAGCTGCATTAAATAAAAAAAGAAGTGAAAAATTGGCAAAGTGGTTTGAGGAATCAAAAAGTGATGTATTCATTGTTTTGGACGATCATTACAAAGACTGCCAAATTCTTAACTAATCAATATGGAGAAATTTGAAAATGAAGTAGAAGCGGCAAATGCTTTACATGAAAAATTCGAAAATTTAAAAAAGGAAATTTCAAAAGTAATTGTTGGGCAAGATGATGTTATAAAATTAGTTATTAGTTCATTTTTCTGTCACGCTCATAGTCTTTTAGTAGGCGTTCCAGGATTGGCCAAAACTTTATTAATCAATACGGTAGCTTCTGCTATGAATTTGAAATTCAATAGGATTCAGTTTACTCCTGATTTAATGCCATCTGATATTATAGGAGCTGAAACTTTAGATAAGGATCGAAACTTTAAGTTTATTAAAGGCCCGATTTTCAATAATATAATTTTGGCAGATGAAATCAATAGAACACCTCCTAAAACACAAGCGGCACTATTGGAATCGATGCAAGAAAAAAATGTGACCGTTGCAGGTGAAACCTATGCGTTGCCAGATCCATTTTTCGTACTTGCAACACAAAATCCAATAGAGCAAGAAGGAACCTACCCTCTTCCTGAAGCTCAACTAGACCGTTTTATGTTTAATATCACTTTGGACTATCCTTCTTATGAAGATGAATTGGATATTGTAAGAAATACTGGACAAGAGCTTGAAGGGGTCAATGCAGTGATGACCTCAGAGGAGATCCTTTATTTTCAAAAATTAGTGGATAAAGTACCTGTTACTGATAATGTTATAGAATTTGCAGTTCAATTAGTTCATAGTTCAAGACCTAATACCAACAAAGCATTTAATATCACTAACGAATATTTGGAATGGGGAGCAGGACCTCGTGCATCTCAATTCTTGATTAAGGGAGCAAAATGCAATGCCTTGCTCAACGGAAAATACTCTCCAGATATTGAAGACGTGAAAGCAGTTGCAGTACCAGTTCTACGTCATCGTTTGGTAAAAAACTTTAAAGCAGATGCTGAGGGCATGAGCATTGAAAAGATTATTGAAGAGCTAATCAAGAAAGTAGAGGCAAATTAATCGGTACTACTAATTCTCTGTTACTTTGAACAAGCCAATTGCCAAGGCATTCACCACATTAATTGAAGAGTTTTGCCCAAACATCGGGATATGATAATGATATTGACAGAGATTTAATAGTCCCTCGGTTATGCCTTGCCTTTCGGAGCCGACAACCAACAATATTTTTTTGAAAGGGCCAACTGCGAGATTATAAATGGGCTTGCTCTTTTCCGTAATCTCAATTGCAATCGGTTGGTATCCAGCATTTTTATATAAATTAATTTCACTGTTTCCATCATTTACAAATTCATATTCTATGGTTTTGTAAGTATTTCTAGAAGCTCTTTTGACTTTAGTTGTCAAATCAATGGCATGTTTACCGACAAAATATATCTTTTCAACCCCAAAAGCCTCGGACAATCTCATAATCATCCCTGCATTTTCAGGAGTTCGGATATTTTCAGCCATAACTACGATTTGTAATTGATGTCTATCGTTTTGAATTCGTTCATGTTCTTTTTGAATCATTGGATACGATTGATATGAATGACAAAATAAAGGTTTTTCAAAATCAATTAGCTATAAAAGCAGACGATTTTCCATGATTTTACTTCACAAATGTCATAATGTCAGATAATATGAGTCTATTTCTTATTGGCACATCCATTGTTATGTATTGTGAAAAATGAATTTAGAATTAGAAAAATAAATAGATCATGGGAAAAATTATTGGAATTGACTTAGGTACTACCAACTCCTGTGTGGCGGTAATGGAGGGTAATGAGCCCGTTGTCATCCCCAACAGTGAGGGTAGAAGAACTACACCTTCAATTGTAGCATTTTTGGATGAAGGGAAAGGCGAACGAAAAGTAGGTGATCCTGCAAAACGTCAAGCTATTACAAACCCTGCCAACACAATAGCATCAGTGAAAAGATTTATGGGTAAGAAGTTTTCTGAAATTTCAGAAGAGAAAAAAATTGCTTCATACAAAGTTGAATCTGGAAATAATGATACAGTTAGAGTAAAAGTAGGAGACAGAAATTATACACCTCAAGAATTGTCTGCAATGATCCTTCAGAAAATGAAGTCCACTGCAGAAGATTACTTAGGACAAGAAGTGACAGAAGCTGTAATTACAGTGCCTGCTTACTTTAACGATGCAGAGCGTCAGGCTACGAAAGAAGCTGGACAAATTGCAGGATTGGAAGTAAAAAGAATTATTAACGAGCCAACTGCTGCGGCTTTGGCTTACGGATTAGACAAAAGAGATAAAGATCAAAACATAGCCGTTTACGATCTAGGTGGTGGTACTTTTGATATCTCTATATTAGAATTAGGTGATGGCGTTTTCGAAGTAAAATCAACTAATGGTGATGTACACTTAGGTGGTGATGACTTCGATCAGGTAATTATCAACTGGTTAGCAAACGAATTTAAGGAAGAGCAAGGTATCGATTTAAAGCAAGACCCAATGGCCTTGCAAAGATTGAAAGAAGCTGCCGAGAAAGCTAAAATTGAGTTATCAAGTTCTACTGAAACAGAGGTGAATTTGCCTTATATCATGCCAGTAGATGGCGTGCCAAAGCACTTGGTAAGAAAATTAAGCCGTTCAAAATTCGAGCAATTGGCTGACGACTTAGTGAAAAGATCAATGGCTCCTGTTAAGAAAGCTTTAGAAGATGCAGGTTTATCAAATTCTGAGATTGATGAAGTAATCTTGGTTGGAGGTTCAACCCGTATTCCAAGAATTCAGGAAGAAGTTGAAAAATTCTTTGGCAAAAAGCCTTCTAAAGGAGTAAACCCTGATGAGGTTGTAGCAATTGGTGCTGCGATTCAAGGTGGAGTATTAACTGGTGAGGTTAAAGACGTATTATTATTAGATGTAACTCCATTGTCATTGGGTATTGAAACCATGGGTGGAGTAATGACAAAGTTGATCGAATCAAATACAACGATTCCTTCTAAGAAGTCAGAAACATTTAGTACTGCTTCTGATAATCAGCCTTCAGTGGAAATCCATGTATTGCAGGGTGAAAGATCAATGGCAAAAGATAACCGTTCTATCGGTAGATTCCACTTAGATGGTATTCCGCCAGCACCAAGAGGTGTACCTCAAGTTGAAGTAACATTCGACATTGATGCTAACGGTATCTTGAATGTATCTGCTAAAGATAAAGGAACAGGAAAAGAACAGAAAATCAGAATCGAGGCTTCTTCAGGATTGTCCGAAGAGGAAATCGAGAAAATGAGAAAAGAGGCGGAAGCAAATGCTGAAACCGATAAAAAAGAGAAAGAGAAGATTGACAAAATCAATCAAGCTGACTCTTTAATATTCCAGACTGAGAAGCAAATGAAAGAATTTGGAGACAAGCTTTCAGAAGGCAACAAAACGGCCATCAATGATGCTTTAACCAAATTGAAAGAGGCACACAGCAGTCAAGATGTTGAAGCGATTGACAGCACAATGGAAGCATTGAACACTGCATGGCAAGCGGCTTCGCAGGAGATCTACCAAGCGCAACAAGCAGCCGGTGGTGCTGAAGGGCAGCCAGGCGGAGACGCTGGGCAACAAGCAGAAGGCGAAAGTGGCGATAGCGTAGATGACGTGGAATATGAAGAAGTAAATGATGATGATAATAAAGATTCTAAGTAAGAATCTCGAAATCATAAGTAATAGTGTGAGCCCCTTAGAGATATCTGAGGGGCTTTTTTTTGTCGAAGTAACCCATAACTAAATAAATACTCTTTCTTTTTTAGTTAAAATTTGTATTGAATTTTTATGTTTGCTAACATTAAATATATTTATACAAACAGATACAGCCCCCTTTATCTTATAAAATATGATAAGATTCACTAAAAATCAGTTAGCATTCCTTTTCACGATTTTTATATGCATTCTAAATTCATCCTGCCAAAACTCTTATCAAAAAACAGAAAACCAAAAGGCCAATTTTACCTTAGAAATACAAAATTCACTAAATTTCAATCTAGAAAACGATAAAACCGCCTACACAAGAGGAGTACAAGTATATACAAATCACAATCCTCAATATTTGCTATTCTTCCATTCTCACAGAAAATATACTTCCATCTATGATTTGAAATCGCAGGATTTACTGCATGAAATCCATTATGATTTTGAAGGGCCAAATGCAGTTCCAAAAAGTATAAACTATGCCCATATGCACAATTTTGATTCTATTTTCCTGTTTGATCCATTACCCCAACAAATTTATCTTGTAGATTCTGCTGGAAATAATATAGATAAATATGACATTAGCCTTGGTGACATGCATTTTATATTTGCGGACGGAGGCCATCCAGCATACTTTAATGAGGGAACACTATACCTTCCAACTTACCCCTCCCCTATGGAAAATGCTACCTCTTCAGATTATGGTATGATAGAATTTGATATTAATAGGAAAGCTTTTGGCACTCAATACAAATTATCTGAGAAATACGATGACGGCTTTTGGGACAAACATAGTTATAGACAAGCAATTCCTATTTTTAACGAGGTAAATAAAAATATCATCATGAGCTTCCCAAATGATGAATATATTTATGTTATAGATGCTCAAGGTAATAAGACACAGCACTTTGCCGGCTCATCGGAAATGAACACCTTAAAACCCTTAGCCAATGAGGTTTATAATGATGATGAAAGAACTTTTAGATTGCAGGCAAAACAGGGCTTTTATTCAGGCTTTAAATATGACAGATGGAGAAAGGTCTATTATCGCTTTGTTTACAATCCCACTGATAAATTTGCCGATAGAAGCACATTAGGTAAAAATGCTTCCATTATTATTCTGAATAATGAGTTTGAAGTAATTGGGGAAAGCCCTATTAATGCTAAAAAATATTCACTAGGGATTAACTTTATCAATGAGGATGGCTTATATTTTTTCAATAATCATAAATATGAAAAAGTAGATGACAGCCAATTTTCTTTTGATCTGTTTAAACTTAAAAATGCAACACCATGAAATAGTCATAAACCCTGCATACCAACCGAAATGAATATAACAGATCATTGAAGGTTAGATAGCTAGGCTTTTGAATTTTGACTATTCCATGTGACCTTTGAAAATAAACTTGTACACATGAAATTCTTAATTATCTTATTTAGCCTTATCATTTTTCAAACTGAGTACCCACATACCGCACAAAACAAGGACTTTATGGTAAAATATAAGTTTGAAAAAAAAGCTGACGGGAAAACTTATATGCTAGGGCACATTACATTTCAAAAAAATAATAAAAATGGAATTAATACCAATATGATTGTTGAAGGTCACAGAATTGGCACGGTCCCACAAATGGACGGCACTTTTGAATTAGAACTTCCGGATAAAAAAGGTCAGATTTTAGTGTGGAATTCTAAATATATAGGCAAATGGAGATTTGACTACGAGGTCAAATTAAGCAGAGATAAGGATTTTACAATTGGTGATAATTAGAAAAATTATCAAATAAAAACACTCAAAAGCCATTCATTACTAAAAATGAATGGCTTTTTTATGAAAAAAAATCTGCTTCTATCCTTTGGATTTAGCTTGAACGACTGTATCAACTTTCTTTCTAAAGTCTTCATCTTGTTGATAGGCCATCATGATTTGTTGGTATTTTTCTTGGCTAATATCATGTTTTTCCAATGCTGAAACCATTTTTGACTGCGTTTCTTGGTTATTAGCCATAATTTCCTGAGCTGCAGCATTAAAGGCTTTCATTTCTTCAGGGCTTGCCTCTTCATCAGATTGCCCCTGCTGGATAGCTACAATCTCATTAAATCTTTCTAATTCTAAATCATTTTCTTTGATGATTCCCATAGCCTCCTTCTCTGCTGCTTGTTGTACTTTAGTGACATCCAAGTTGGCTTCCACAAAGGTCTCAATCTCCTGATCACTAAAGTCTGTTGAAACTTCTTGTTGTGGCATTGGCATTTGTTGCTGTGCAAAAACGGCCGTAGCCAATACAGACAATATTACGGTTGCAAAAACTCTCATTTTCATTCTATTAGGGTTTTGTTTCTCTGACATGCGAAGGTACAGCGACCAAAACGATTGAAAAACCTATTGCCAGCTTGATTTACAAAATATCGGAAAGTTCTTTAAATACTGAAATAGAATGATAAAATACTGAAATCAATCACTCACTACAGCAAAAACTTTCTGGGTATCTTCACCTCCTAAATCATCTACTATTTTAAGCTCATTCCATCCCGAATTAAATTGAACAGCCATTTTGTGCTGTCGATCAGTTTCTCCCAGAAAAACTTCATTAAGGTACCAATAAACTTTTTTAACGGAAGTCGTGTGACCCACTTTACAAATGACCTTTTGCAATTTGCCATTAAAATCAACGGGGAGAAATAATTTAGCATCCATATTGGGATAGATTATCCTACTGCTATTTTCCGCTTTATATCTAGTGCATTCAGGATTATGCGGAGGTATTGCCTCAACAAAAGTCCCTTTTTTTCTTAGATAATAAGCAATATCTGCAGGATATTCCAATACTTTAGTTGGAACTGCACCTAATTGATCCCAACAGGCTGAACAAGTCTGCAAATCCAATTGACGATTTAAATATTTCGTCTGATGGTAGTCACAACTTTTCATTGATTTCATATTGTAAGGTGCATTAACAAGCTCCGTTTCCTTGCAATTCTGCGATGACCTAAATCCTGAAATAGCACAAATCTTAAGTTTTTGAAAGTCCATTTCATTGAACTCAAACCATTCATTTTGAGAGTCGGACGGAAGTGCTTCCAAAAGATCAAAAAGAATAGGGCCAGCAGAATTCGCCCCGCTTAAATTCTTATTACTTTCTCCATCGAAATTTCCCACCCAAACAGCTATGGTATAATCAGGATTTAAACCAACTGCCCAAGCATCTTTATGTCCATAGCTAGTTCCTGTTTTCCACGAGAACTCTCTAGAATTATCAAATTTCTGCCAAAAATATTCACTACCTGGTCGCTTTAAGTCTTTTAGCATATCGAGAGTCAAATAAGTACTGCCTGCGCTTATCAACTGGGCACTTTCCTGAGATTTCCCTACTTGCTCTTTTAAAATAATATTATCTGAGAATTTGCCCTCATTGGCCAGCCCCCTATAGAGTCTGACCATATCCCACACACTTACTTCTGCTCCTCCAAGTATTAATGGCAAACCGTATTCATCAGCGGACCGAAATAAGCTACTTACTCCGGCTTC
The DNA here is from genome assembly GCF_963974845.1 of uncultured Marivirga sp. Taxonomy (NCBI): domain Bacteria; kingdom Pseudomonadati; phylum Bacteroidota; class Cytophagia; order Cytophagales; family Marivirgaceae; genus Marivirga; species uncultured Marivirga sp. Next base: position 52,813 of record NZ_CAXBEQ010000001.1, on the reverse strand, counting down.
TTTAAGAAAACTGTAGAACTGGAATAAACCATAGCCATTAAGCAAACGAACAGCAGGTATATTAAGGGATTTAACCAAAGCCTCTTTGGCCGTCACCACACCTTGGAAATCTTCATTCGCATTATTAGGTGAAAAGCCATCAAAATAAGTCGGAAGATCTCTGATAAAAGTTTCAGGGATAATCATTCCTTCATCCATGCCTAAGGCATATAGAAAAGGTTTTAGAACACTGCCGCTTGACCTATGCGCCAACACACCGTCCACTTGTCCTTTATTTGCATTATCATAAAAATCCGGGGAGCCTACATAAGCTTTGATTTCACCTGTTTTCGAATCTGAAATTGCGAAGGAGAGGCTAGTAATTCCATCCTCTTCATATAACTCTTTATATTTCTGAGCAATAAGGTTTGATCTCTTTTGTAGCTTCTCGTCTATTGTAGTGTGTAATATTTTTCGATCAGGGTACTGAGTCTTTAAAAACGAAGCCGAATGAGGGGCCGAACTTTTAAAGGGTATGAAATCATCAGGAACAGCTTCCAAAGTACTTAATTCATAAGTAAGCTTATCTATGCATTCCTTTTCATAAAGCTTTTTCAATAAAGAATTTCGCTTTTCTATCAACTTATTATTGATTTTTGAAGGATAAATTAGTCCAGGTGCATTTGGAAGTACAGCCAAGGTAGCAGCTTCACTCCAAGTGAGAGATTTAATTTGTTTACCGAAGAATTTGTGTGTTGCCGTCTGGTAACCAATTACATTACCACCATAGGGGGCGTGCTGCAAATACATTCTGAGAATTTCCTCTTTAGAATAGTGTAAATTCAGCTTTATCGCCTCGATGGCTTCCAGCGTTTTGTAAAAGAAATTCCTTTTGTTCTGATGTTTTAAGCGAACCACTTGCATGGTTAAAGTGCTCGCCCCGCTCACAATTCTAGCTGCTTTTATATTTTGATTGATTGCACGAAAAACTGCTCCGAAATCAATACCAAAATGTGAGTAGAAATCCTGGTCTTCATATAGAAGTACAGCTGTTTCAAGTTTTTGGGGTATAGCAGAGGTGTCAGGAGGCAAAAACCATTGTTCATTCTCATTAAGGAAAACATGTAAAAGACTACCACGATCTGATTTTACAACTGTGCTATAGTCAACTGAAAAATAAGGTCTTCTGAAAGGAACTAACAAAAAAATAATGGCAACAGAAAAGAATACGACCAATACCCATTGCCATTTCTTAATTTTAATCCATGCTTTCAACATAAACCTTTTTACTTGTATTTCTGGCTTTATAATCTGGGTTATACATTGCCTCTACTATGGTTGCCGGAAGTTGATATTCCCCTGCTGAAACTGCATTTAACTTCATTACGAAATCATATTCCGTATTCCCCACTAGATCAAAAAACCACATGGCTCTGTCATCTCTAATATCAACATAATCCTCTTTGTTAATATTCCATTTATTCATCCATTCAGGAGCCACTGATCCTTTTAATCGGGTATTATCAATTTGCCAACCGGAAGGTAAGATTTGAACTAATGCAATTTCAGAAGCTCTGCTAGCCGGACTAGTGTTTTTGACTCTGAACCTAGCATAAAAAGTTTGCCCTTGCTTAGTGCTTTCTGGATTAATAGTTCTTCCTTCATCATCGTAATACTCCACCTCTAATGAGAGATTTTTCTCTTCCTTAGGAGCTTCATCCTTTAGTGGGACACCTGTCCAGGAAAGGGCGGCATAAACTTTATCGACATTGGAATCATCGCTCAAACTAATGCTGAGGTTTTGACTGAAATTATTTTTTACTGGCATTCTAAACCTTCCATTTTCATTGAATTCTACTGTGCTGCCATCAGAAAGTTTAATTTCGCCTTTAATTACCTTTCCAGCACTCAAGTCGATATCTGCTTTATCAAAGTAATGTCCTAAGGCCAATAACATATAACCGGAACTCTGGGTGCTTAAATAGTCTTTCGAAGATAATCCTTTTGCTACCTGCTTGGCCATTAATTCTGCTGTTTCCATATCCTCCATCAAAGTGGCACAATATAAAATTATAGCATCATCACGATATTTAGACCCAAAATTATAAGAGAAGGCTTCATATTCCGTTGTTTCTGTGCTTGCCTCTGATAGTATATTTTCTTTAACGTTCTCTACACCTGAGAGATGATAAGCTGTGGCTAACATCCATCTTTCAGCATTATTCATTTTGGAAAGTTCATTCTCCATTAACAAATTCATCTCTGAGATTGGCCTTTTATCCGCCAAGCTGAGGATAAATACTCTGTTCACCCTAGTACTTAACTTCCCTCTCCTACGACTCGATTGTCTACTTAATCCATCAATGGCCCCCTCATACATAAAATCAGGGACTGAATATCCTAGATTCTTGGCTTCGATCAGGTAGTGCGTTGCATAATTGGTACCCCATTCTGAAGCTTTGCTGCTTCCCGGCCAATAGGAAAAACTACCATCACTAAGCAAGAATTGTTGTAAACGGTTTATACCTTCATTGATGTTCTCATCAATCTCACTGAACTCTTCCTTGTCAAAATAGCCCATTTTCTTCAGATATAATTGAGGGAAAACAGAAGATACTGTTTGTTCTATGCAGCCATAGGGATAACGGATCAACCATTTCAATCGATGCTCAAAATCCATATTAGGAAATATATTGATATCTAATGTAGCATAGTTAGTACCCTCAATACCTATTTTGGGAACTTTCATATCAATGCTTTTACCAACATTAACATCTACTGTATTCTTATCATAAACCCTTGTTGCAGAAGGTGTAATGGCAATATCAGTCTCGTTTTCAACTTTAATATTTCCTGAAACGCCCTCAATTCTAATTTTGGCTTGACCCACAGCTTCTTTTACTCTTACCTTAAATTTGATTTGCGTATCGTCTTGCTTGCTAAAGTCAACAGTTTTGGAGTCAGCACCAATTATTTCTAAAGGTCCCTCAATTTTCAAATCAAACTTAGCCGTTTTAACACTTTCATTTACCTTGAATAAAGCAACCGGAAGGGTGAACTCATCTCCTGGTTTTAAAATTCTAGGAATAGTCGGCTGCATGATTATATCGGATTTAACAGGAACAGTTTTTTCTGCACTTCCATAACTTCCATTTTGCGTTCCCACTACCATTACTCTTACGGCCCCATTATAATTAGGCATATGAAATTTGACTTTAGCCTTTCCGTTTGCATCGGTCATGAAAGGCCCTTTAAACATACTTACCGGCTTGAATCGCTTGGTATCATCGTCAAGATCCGTTTGAGATTCTCTGTAATCCATTTCCATGCCTCCTCCTATTGAAAAGGTTTGAAATACATCATTTTTATTAGCACTAATTATATGAGAAAACACATCGTAAGTATTTACCTGCAGCCCTATTTTTTTGTAGAATGAAATCCAGGGATTGGGAGTTCTAAATTGCGTTAAACTGAGCAATCCTTCATCTACTACAGCAATGGTAAACTGTGACTTTTTCCCATCAAGGGTATGAATATTCACCTCGAACTCTTCATTTGGCACAAGGTTTTGAGCCATATTTATATCATATCCAATCTTGGTATCGGGATCTTCGATCATTAGAGGGATAATTCCGAACATCCGGATCGGTCGGTCATTCTCAGTCTGCTCGTGCCGTTGAATCACGGATACAGTTGCATAGACATTAGGAACCATATTTTTCTTGATAGGAATATCGAGAATCAATTCATCTGACGACTCATCAGAAGGGTTTACCCAAAACCAATCTATCATGTCATCTCCTTGCTCTAAGGTAACCAAGACCCTTCCTGATTTAGGATTAGGTAATTTTATTTTGGCAGTTTCATAAGGTTCATATTTTTCTTTATCTGCCTTCAAAGCTAAATTGCCTTCATTTAAATCTCCGCCAGGAACACTCCCATATCGGTATGCACTAAAAAATGAAGAGCTAACATGTCCGTTTCCACCATCACTTACTTCTATCAAATACTCTCCGCTTTCTTGGGGACTAAAACTGATATAATCCATATTTTGCGAAGTAGTGATTTTCCCTTCTGTTTCCAGATAAGTCTGGCTGTCTTCCTTATATTTTAGCTGATAATTTCTTCTATTATTATATTGGTACCACCATCTGCTGTCGTTCCTGTAAATTTTGTATTGAAGGGATTTCCCACTCATTTTATTACCATTCTCATCTAATAAGACAACAGGGAATCTAACCTCCTCGCTTGTTTTATAATAATGATAACCGCTAGGGTCTTTTAATCCCACATAATTCGGATACCGATGGAGTTCAACAATATTATAATTTTCATTTGGCTGACCACCCGTTTCAAAAACCTTTGCCACCAACTTTGCTTTTAAAGCTGATGGGATAGTTCCTAATTCCGGAATCACCCAACTACTGCTGAGCATGCCCTCCTCATCTAATTGAGATTTTAAAACATTCTGGCTTAGCGGTTTAAACTCAACGTCCGCTCTGCTGAAATTGAAGTCTTTATACTTTGGGAAATTGATCTCCCAAGGAAGAATTTCGACACTAACTCCAGTCTTAAGATTAGAAGCTGGGGTTCCGAATAAATAACGAGATTCTATATCATAATCCAAGGTCTTATCTGTCCAGCTAAAAGTGCTTTTTTCAGGCTTAACCATCACTTTTAATTTCTCCGCAACCACTGTTTCAATCTTTAAGTTTTCACTAAATGACGAACCTCCAGCATTGATTCTTATGGTGTAATTGCCAGTAGGAGCATTAGCTTCCGTTTGAAAAGCAAAAACAAAAAGTCCATCTGTAGATCTAGGATTGGTAGCCTCATGAATAATTTTATACTCAGGATCACGAACAGTGATCGTTGCTTTATTACTTCTAGGGAATGTATTATTGGAATTTCTGACTATTGCACTAACATGAACGGAATCTCCCGGACGATAAACCCCTCTTTCCGTATATATAAATGCTTTAGTTCTATCTCTATTTGAATAACTACCTCCTACATCAAATCCTGATGTGCTCCACTGCATTTCATTCTTTTTCAGGGCAGTAATTTGATTGCTTTTTTCTGCTAACAAATAATAAAAATAGCTCCTGTTAGAATGGACATGCCCATCAGAGCCAGTAGTGAATGTATAATCTACGTTGCCATTATAATCCAATAACTTAATATCCACACCTGAAGCTGGCTCAGCAGTAACCAAATCAGTGGCAAAAATATCCAAGCCACTAGATGTACTTTTTACCGTGATCCCTAAATCACTTATAAACAAAGGTTTGTATATCTGACCTTTTTCCTGAATATGATTCAATTTATCTCCTTCAATTGGAATGCTCACATCGGAAGGAGTAAAATTAACTCGTACTAAAAACACACCATGCTGATAAGTTGAAAATAAATCGGATAAGTCAAATTCATTTAATACCCATTCATTCTTTTTATCCTTCAGTTCAATCGTTTGATTTTTTACAATGACACCCACAGTACTTGAATAATCATTATTAAAAGCTTTATTCCTAGTTTTTTCACTCTTGAGTTGTTCTGCTTTCAGGAACTGACCAATTTGATTTGTGTACAGCTTTTTAACTTCAAGATGAACACGTTGCAGATTTGAGGTATAAAACTGAATTTTACTTTGGTTTGATGAGGGTAAGATGATTCCATTTGATCCAAATTCAATCTGAGGCTGAATATTAGACAGGCTAATTTCTTCTGTCTTTATATTCTCTGTTTTGGTTCCCCACTTACTTCGAATCCCCTTTTCAATGGTAACAGAATAACTTTCACCAAACTTAAATTCTCCATCTAGGATTACTGCTTTCCCCAGTTTTTTAGGTGATATTTTCACATTAGGTGAGATGCTCACTAGACCTGTTATATCTTGATCCACATCCAAGTCATCAGAAAAAGTTAAGCGCAACCTTGGTTTTTTACCACTCTCATCTGCTGACAATTTTGTCATTTTCATTTGTGTTATCGGAGCTATATTGAAAACTTCCGAATAACCGTTTGAAATATTGAGGGTCTTTTTATCAATTTTAAAACTGAATTCCTGCTCTCTATCAGTTCTGTTTATTGCAGTTGAGGTAAATTTGAAATTCTTGTCATCTAATTTACTCCAGTTCAATTGGATATCACCTCCTTCAATCTCTGTAGCCATCTCTACAGCCTCTAGCGATGTCTTCTCAGTAAATGACAGACCACCGCTATACAACACTTTTTTAGGATTATTTCTGTCAACTAGATCTAAGTCCCCTGTGAAACTGCTGATTTCCCTGCCTAAGATCAATAAATTAAAACTTAAATTCTCTAGATTTTTCTCCTTAAAATTTGAGGAAAGCTTTTGCAAATCAAGCTGGCCTTCAATTTTCTCCCTCATGGGTAAATCCTCCTTTGGAATAAACTTTAGTACGTTAGTACTAACCCAGACAGCTTTCCCATCTAATGAGTGGCTGAAACTAAAAACATCCTCGGGGCTGCTATCAACTTCATTTTCCTCAATCACGGGATTGTTAAAAATCACCTGTATTTGATCATCAAAATGGACTTCACCATTTGTTACAAAACTCACCTCTTTCGCAATTTCTTCGGAAAATTGGATTTTGGGTACTTCTGTGCTGTTTTCAGTTTTTTTGCTACATGAAAACGATAATAAAGCAATAAGGAAACTGTAAGCGATTTGCTTGAAGGGGAGTGAAAAATTCATATGCTAAAATTGTTCTTTAAAAATTGACGCTTAAAACTAGGTAAAATGATTTAAACAAAAGAACATACAAATGGATTTATTTGGATTTGCTGCCAGCACTAAAAAGAGAGTCTTTAAAAATTTAATATTAGTATTCTTTTAGCAGCAACGCCCAATTGCTGCCGTTCAAAGTACAGAATAGTATTAAACTGAAGCACCAAAAAGCCTAAAGAGAGGAATAATAAGTGTTGACATACTTATTAATTTCAAGTCTCCGTTTTACGAATCCATTTTGGCGTTTCAGGAGCTTGATATTTTTCCATCTTATATAACAGAGTAGAAATTTCGTCATCACTTAACAACATCTTACGGTTTATCTCCTTTAATAAGTTTTGCTCTGTCATTTGAGAAAGCATTTGCAAAAGAGGATCGTAAAAACCCTCCACATTCAGTAACCCGACAGGCTTTTGGTGCAAACCTAATTGTCCCCAGGTCAGAATTTCAAAAAGCTCTTCCATAGTGCCAAAACCGCCAGGTAAGGCAATAAATCCATCTGCCAAATCATGCATTTTGAGTTTTCGCTCATGCATGGATTCGACCACTATCATCTCAGATAATTCAGTATGTGCTACTTCCTTGGTTTGCAAGAAATCGGGAATAACACCAATTACTTCGCCATTTTCTGATAAAGCGCCATCCGCTACTGCACCCATCAAGCCAATTTTAGCACCTCCGTATACCACTCCAATATTTTTTTGAGCTAAAATCTTTCCCAATTGAAAAGCTTGCTCACTGTATTTTCCATTTTTACCTGCGCTTGATCCACAGAATACTGTAATTCTTTTCATAAAAAGCTATTTAGTTTCATTAAGATTATAATCCCAGTTCTCTATCTACTGCATTTTTATAATTATTGAAGAAGGATAAAATAATAACAGATTTTTCGTCTTCATCTATCTCTTAATAAAGACTATTATATTTTAGGATAACAGCTTTGTGAATATTCTCTTTTACAGATTTGGGATATAACTTGGGATTTTCTTCAATGAGATTAATTGTGAAGTCAATGGCTTTCTTCAAGTTAACAGTAACTACCTCAGGCCATCTATTTTTTAAATAATTTGAAATCTCTTCTAATTCACTTAATGCTTTTTCAGTCCATAAGACCTTATAGCCATTTTCCATAGCGCCTTTTTGCTTCCGATTGAGAAATTAAGTTTCCTTTTTTAGCATCTTCTCGTCCCAACCTAATATACTCTTTTTCGGCTTCAGATAAATCCGCCCAAAAATCCTTATCTGAGTATCTTTTTATATCCTCAATTTGACGCAATATGGCATCATTTTCTTGGCCATTAATCCAGCTTATCAGATCTCGTTTTAAATCCTCTTTTGTGGTATTCTTCATACTTTCAAGTTATCATTTATAAAACTCAAATCAAATAAATTAAATTCCATTGGTTTTAAACAACATCCTCTCTCCCACTCCTGCTTCAATTACCCCACCATTCTCATAAACTTTATTCCCATTTACAAAAGTGCTATGAACAGACGAAGGAAAAGTATGCCCTTCAAAAGGAGACCAGCCACATTTGGCTAAAATATTATTTTTGGTTACCGTATATTCCTTTTCTAAATCCACCAAAACACAATCGGCATGGTAGCCTTCTCGGATATAGCCTCTTTCTTCTATTCTGAATAAAGTGGCTACATTATGAGAAGCTTTTTCAACAATCTTCTCTAAAGATATCTTTCCTTGCTTATGAAAATCTAAAAGTGCCATTAAATTATGCTGAACTAATGGTCCACCGGATGGTGCTGAGAAATATTTGTTTTGCTTCTCTTCCAATGTATGTGGAGCATGATCGGTAGCTAGCACATCAATTTTATCATCTAAAAGTGCTTGAAATATAGTTGCTCTATCACTAGCCGTTTTCACAGCTGGATTCCATTTTATCAAGGTTCCTTTTTCTCTATAATCCTCATCACTAAACCAAAGATGATGAACACAAGCTTCTGCTGTGATCTTCTTCTTTTCTAGTGGAATTGAATTATCAAAGAGTTCTGTTTCTTTTCCTGTTGAAATATGAAGTACATGTAATCTCGAACCGTGCTCTTTCGCTAATTTTACAGCTAAGGAAGAAGATAGATAGCAAGCCTCCTCAGATCTAATAATAGGATGCATTTCGATGGGTACATCTTCACCATATTTTGCTTTTGCTGCTGCTGTATTGGCTCTGATTGTCGCTTCGTCCTCACAATGGGTGGCAATCAACATAGGCACCTTGGAGAAAATATTATTGAGCGTATCTTCATTATCTACCAACATATTGCCTGTTGAACTACCCATGAACACTTTTACGCCACAGACTTTTCGCGGGTCCGTTTTCAATACTTCCTCTATGTTATCGTTGCTTGCCCCCATGAAGAAAGAATAATTAGCAATAGAATTCTTAGCAGCAATCTGATATTTATCTTCCAATAATTCCTGAGTCAAAGCATTGGGTACGGTGTTGGGCATTTCCATAAAGGAAGTAATTCCTCCTGCAACAGCTGCTCTTGACTCTGTATAAATATTCGCTTTGTGCGTTAAGCCTGGTTCACGAAAATGCACTTGATCATCAATTAAGCCGGGTAAAAGATATTTTCCTTTGGCGTCAATTACTTCATCAGCCTCCTCAGCATTAATGCTGGATGCAATTTTTTCAAAGCGTCCATTTTTCATCAGCACATCTAGCTGCTGAATTCGCCCTTCATTTACTATATTTGCATTGACAATCAGAATGGTTTTCATATTTCAGTACATTTTTCCTTAAATAATAGACTTCATGTCGCAAGATACCGCATCCTTTCAAGATTTTAAACTCAACAAACAATTATTCAATGCCATTGATGATTTGGGTTATGAAAAACCTTCTGAAATTCAAGTAAAAGCAATCCCTAGGATTTTGAATGGCCATGATGTTATCGGTATTGCCCAGACTGGGACTGGTAAAACCGCTGCTTTTGTACTACCGCTTTTAATGAAACTGAAATATGCCCAAGGTCATGACCCCAGAGCCTTAATCATAGCACCTACTCGCGAATTGGTGATGCAGGTGTATGAAAATATACTAGAACTAGGGAAATACACAGATTTACGTACAGTTTGCCTTTATGGTGGAATTGGTCCAAAAAAACAAGCAGAAGAAGTAGCTGCAGGTTGTGATATTATTGTAGCCACTCCAGGCAGGCTTTTAGATATTTATAGTGCTGGCGTATTACAACCCAAGCAAATTAAAACTTTTGTGTTGGATGAAGCGGACCGCATGATGGATATGGGATTTATGCCTCAAATCCGTAGAGTTCTGGAACTTTTGCCAATGAAAAAGCAAAACCTCTTTTTCTCCGCTACTTTTCCTGAGAAGGTTGAAAAATACGCCTATGAGTTTACAGACTTCCCGGAAAAAGTGGAAGTCACCCCTGAAACTATGACTGCAGAATTAATAGAGCAGTCTTTATATCACGTACCCAATTTCCTAACCAAAATAAACTTATTGAAATACCTTTTTGAAAATGAAGATTTCAGTAGGGTTTTAATTTTTGTAAGGACTCGTAAGAATGCCAATAATGTATACAGTTTTATTGAGCGAAGAATTAGCGAGGAAGCGCGAGTGATCCATGCCAATAAAGCACAATCAACTCGGATTAATGCGATCAATGAGTTTAAATCTGGAAATGTCAGAGTACTCGTAAGCACGGATGTGACGGCCAGGGGAATAGATGTAGAAGAAGTCAGCCATGTCATCAACTTCGAAGTCCCTAATAAATATGAAGACTATGTTCACCGAATCGGGCGAACCGGACGTGCAGCACATCATGGGATTGCTATTAGCTTTGTTGACCCTTCGGACGTTTACCATATCGATAAAATTGAGGAACTAATCCAGAAGAAAATCAAGGTCCTAGAACTGCCGAAAGAGATTGAACTGATGGAAACACTCCCTTCAGAGAAAAAAGACATGGAACAAGAAATCGATCGTCAAAAGCACTTAGAAAACCCTGACTTCAAAGGCGCTTTCCATGAAAAGAAAAAGAAAAACTTGAGTGGGAAAGCAAGAGATAAGGCTTTTGGGAATAAGCCGAAGGATAAGCGGAGGAAGAAATGATTTGTTGATTTATTAATGATTCGATGTGCTGATGAACTGATTTCCAAACTGTATCGCCCTTTCAAAATTGAGTTGTAGAAATAAATGGAAATATAGTAGATATAGAATTGTACTATTGAATTGAACTGACAAATTCAAGTTTTTTGGGTATTGTCAGCTGCCTATTTGATAAGTATTAGAAAAAATTAGCTTTAGAGATAAAAGTCTAGATTCTAGACTCAAGGTTCTAAAAATCTCAAACATGAGTAATTGGAAAACATTATTTAAAGAATATAAATACATTTTAAGCTTAGGCTTTGTATTTGCCTATTTCTCCAGTTTTGGACAGACCTTCCTGATTTCGCTTTATGTGCCTGATATTGAAAGTTGGTTAGGGCTCAATAATACTTCAATGGGAAGCTTATACGCTGCCGCAACGGTTGCATCGGCTTTCACTTTACCTACCTTAGGAAGTTTATTCGACCGTATGAAACTAGGCAATTACATGGCCATGATTTTGATTGGCTTAATGACTGCTCTCTTGGTTTTATCCTTCTCCATCCATATCATCATGGTATTTGTTGGGCTCTATATGTTGAGGCTGTTTGGTCAAGGATTAATGAGTCATACTGCTGTTTCTACCATGTCCCGATATTTTGACACCAATAGAGGTAAAGCCATAGGGATTGCCACAACTGGTCACCCATTTGGAGAAGCCACCATGCCGGTTGTCATTACATTAATAATTGGATGGTTAGGTTGGCGAGGCTCATTGCAGTTAAATGCAGCCATAGTTTTAGTCTTTATCATGCCCTTGGTTTATTGGCTATATAGTAAAAAGAAGAAAGAAAAGATTCAATCAGAACCTGAAGTGAATTTGGGTAAAAGCAAAGTTAGCGCTTGGAAAATTCTGAAACATAAAGCCTTCTTAATCATTGCGCCCGCTGTTTTTGCTTTAGGATTTACCAACACAGCCATTTTCTTTTTCCAGTTGAAATTAGGGGCAGCAAAAGGCTGGAGTGCGGCATGGGTTTCCTCCTCATTAGCCGCTTTTGCTGGAGCGAGTGCTTTAGGTATGTTTATGGCAGGCCCTTATATTGATAGGCTGACAGCTAAAAAGCTATTCCCATTTGTTCTCATTCCTTATGTAATTGGAGTGCTGACCTTACTGGTGAGTGATGCGCCCATTATTTATCCTTTATCTCTAGCACTTATGGGTTTTGCAAATGGCTTTGGAGGAACCGTTAAGAATGCACTATTTGTGGAAATTTTTGGAGCCGATATCATCGGAAAAGTTAGAAGCTTATTTGTAACCGTGATGGTTCTAAGTACAGCATTAGGCCCGTTGTTTTTTGGAGTATTGGTGGATGAAGGCTACAGCTTTAATGAAGTGTTTCTTCGAAATGCACTAGGAATAGTGGTCATTATTTTATGGAGTTTTAGGATTAGGAAGATGTAGGCACTCCTGAATTTTAGCTCTTCTGATTTGGAAAGAAGGTAATTAATCGGATCAGAATCGAGTAGAAAACAAGAGAGTTCGATTACATTTCAAATTCCTCACTTCATTCCATACTTAAGCCACAGACTTTAATTTGCTCCAAAAAGTCAAGCATTTTTTAGAGAAGAATTCTAAAATTTAAAAAGTCTGGAACAGCTTTGGAATTTTGCCAACTTACAATTTAATGCAATGACTATGAAGCTAGATACAAAATAAGCAGTACGTTATCGGTAAAATTGCTCCTACGAACTTCATATTCAAATAGTCTACTTAAATTATAAGAACTATTAGCTTCAATTTTTATAAAAATCCCATCTATTTCAAATTCATTAGATGCTTCTATTAAAGAGCTGCCGCCATTAGAATTCGATCGTACAATATTTACTTCAGTAACGTTCTCGCTATCTATGACAGATTGAATTTTTCGAGCTACAATCTCACCATCTGACAGAATCTCATCTTCTGAGCATGATAGTAAAAATGTAAACATTATAAGTACGAGCAGTTTAGTCTTCATGATGACTTGTTAAGGTTAGTTGAAGTTTCAATATTGCAAGAAAGATATTTCGAGTTCTGATAAAAAGCAACTAAATTCAAATAATTATTACTCCTTTAATGTATCCTCAAAAAGCTCAAATATCCTGCGGTATTCGTCCGTCCAGCTGCTTGGCTCTACAAAACCATGGCTTTCAACTGGATAAACTGCCATTTCCCAATTCTCTTTCTCTAACTCAATCAACCTTTGGGATAATCTTACCACATCTTGAAAATGAACGTTAGTATCGACCATTCCATGACAAATTAATAAATTTCCTTCCAGACCTTCAGCAAAATAAATCGGTGAACTTCTTTCGTATGCTATTGGATCTCCTACTGGCGTATTTAAGATGTTACTGGTATATCCATGATTATAATGAGCCCAATCTGTAACCGATCGCAAAGCCGCACCCGACTTGAAAGTTTCTGCTTCATTAAATAAAGCCATTAATGTGATGAAACCGCCATAAGAACCTCCATAAATTCCAATATTGTCTTTATCTACACTTAATTCATTTACCAAATAGTTGGCCCCATCAACTTGGTCGCTTAAGTCTTTACCTCCCATATGACGATAGATTCCTGTTCTCCAATCTCGTCCATAGCCTGCACTGCCTCTATAATCAATGTCCAAAACCGTGTAGCCATTGTCCGCTAAAAGATTATGGAACATATATTCCCTGAAATAAGAACTCCACCATTGATGTGCATTTTGTAGATAGCCAGCACCATGTACAAAAATCACAGCTGGTTTGCCATTGCTTCCACCTTCAGGTTGATAAAGTCTCGCATGAACTTCTGCCCCGTCTTGCGCTTCAAAAGTGATATATTCCGGAGTTCTCCATTCGTAAGATTGAAATTCATCAGAAATGGAACTCGTAATTCTTTTGGCTTCAGCATTCGACTGATTATCCATTACATATAATTCCCACGGTTGAGTGGCAGTACTTTTTCTTAAAGCAATTTTGCTTTCATCGGGAGAAAGATCATATTCCATTCCGCCTTTATCAGAAGTCAATTGCTCCATCTTTCCTCCATCAACTGGCATTTTATATAAATTTCGAATGCCTGGACTTTCAGGATTAGCTAAGAAATAGAAATGGCTTTTATCATTGGACAAATTCACATCATATATTTCAAAATTGCCTTTAGTCAATTGCTTTTTCTTCTTTTTTGATTTGGACAAATCAACTGAATAAAGGTGGCTGTAACCGCTTTCTTCGGATTGAAAATATAACGTTTTATTATCTGCTAAAAATCCTTTAGTAGAACCTCCCCACGCATAGCCTACGCCCGGTCCCGCAATCCACGCTTCGTCCCTTTGTCTGTCGATAAGCTCTAATTCCCCACTTTCAGGATTAAGCAAAAACAGCCATCTATCTTTATTGTCAGTAGCTCTTGCATCAATCACCGTATATTTTCCATCCTCTGAAAATAAAGGCGATTGAAAAATCATTTTCCTTGTTTCAAAATCTTCGTCTTTTCTTTCAGGGTAGTCACTCCAAAATTCGGGAATTTGATTGAGTCCTTCTACTTCCTCAATCCTCACCAATTTGTTTTCTCTAGTCTTCAAATTGAAAACACCTAGTTCCATATGAGCTTGCTCTCCTCCTACTTTTGAGCGTGCTCTTAAATCTTCTGTATTGCCTGATTCAGTCACATAGTCTGGTACGATAGTATTATCATTTCCATTGGGTGAAATATATAATCTGTAAATGATGTAATTTCCATCAGGACTTATACTGGATTCAATTAATCTTTTACCATCTAAATATACGGTAGGGATGCCTTCAGACTTAATACTTTCCTTATATGCATCGGACTTTTCCTCTTTTTCTTTTCTCTCCTTAAGTACACTAATTAATTCAAGTTGCTGATTATTAAGCCATTCCTCCTTCTCGGACTTTTTAGCTGTTTTCTCTTGAGGCTCAGAACCTGTACTAAATTCTACCAACTGTCTGTTTTTGCCTGTTTTCCTGTCCCAAACAAAGATATTATTATCCACTACATAGAACATTTGCTGTTCATTATACAAAAAACCAGCATTGGAAATTCGCTCTGAGGTTTCTATTAAGCTTTCAATATTACCAGTCTTTATCTCAGCCAAGAATAGATTACCATTTCGGATAAAGATTTTTTCCGTCTTTGCTGCATTATAAACTCCTCTCCTGTCAGGATAAGACATCTCTTTCTGATGATTGATTGGCACGATTTCACCTTCTAGAAAATCATAGGTATAAAGCGAGTCATTGGGATTATTATTTGGATTCCAATCAAAGAAAAGTTGATCACTGTTTTCACCCCAATAGAAATTATCGGGGGAGTGGCCGATCCAGACAGGATCACGCATGATTTTCTGAACACTTAATTCTCCTAATTCTTGGGCAAATGTTGTTGATAAACTAAGAATAAAGAAGCAAAAACTGACATATAATTTTCTCATATAAAATGGTCTTTAAAAACTGAGAATGAAACTACAATTTTATAAGAGGATGTGGAAATTATATTTGATAAAAGGAGGAATGGGTTATTTATGTGAAGCAAAAAAACCGCTTCCAAAGGAAGCGGCTTTCCGGCTTAAAATGAAAAAACAACACCTAAACAAACACCTGTTTTGTTTAGGTCTCGTTTGCCTATCTGTTTACATTTTTAAACTTAGTCCAATTGTACCATAGCTGAATGAACCTCTTCCTCCCTCCAAATACATCCCAAAATTTTTGCTGAAGAGATATCTAAAACCAAATATTGGCCCAGCACTTAACCTCACCTGATTTGCTTCAATGTTTTGAAAGTCACCTGAGTACAAATCAAAATTTAATCCCATAATTAAAGTGGCATAAAAATCCCATTTTTCATCAACGTCAAGTTCTAAAAGCTCATTAAGCAAAACATCTGTTAAATGGAACGTAGCTCTCCCTCCTACAGCAAAAATGGAGTAACCACCATTGAAACCACTGCCTGAATAGTTCCAACTTGCAATTCCAACGTATGGCCCAACTCCTATAAATTCACCGAGACCAACCTCATAATTGGCAGTTATTGCTGGAATTGAGAAACTTCTGTTATAAACAAAGCCATAACCATAATACCCAAATCCTAAGCCGGCATTGAGTATATTGTCGCCCTTCTCAAATGATTGTCCATTCGTATCAAATGCAAAAAGACTCCCTATTATTACTAATATTATAATTGTTATTTTTTTCATGATCATCAATTTTTAAAAATGAGAGCAGTAATGCATACTGCTCTCAAATTATTTAGTCTATCAATACAGCTCCAGAAGTGTTATTAGAAAAAGTATTATTTGCACTTACTCCTAGAACATCATTTACTGAAGCGCCTCCGGACTGATCAATCACGATTCCATATCCGCTAGATCCCAAGAATTGTGAGTTGGTAATACTTATCACTGAATTACTAAAAACACCCAAATTACACTTGAAATCTGCATTACTTGGAAAAGGCATTTCAGAAAATCCTCCATTACTGATAATCACATAGTCAAGCTTGTTATTTGCATTTGCTGAGGCTATTCTTAAGCCTTCCCACTTAATTCCACTAGTTGAAGTGAAAGTGATCTCATTGCCATCTGTACCTTCGGCTATGATTGAACCATCAATTTGTATATATATATCTTCTCTTGCCTCAAAGTATGCTCCCGCGGCAATGGTCAAGTTTCCATTTATATCAAGACTTCCATCAATAATGTATTTTGAAGAGCCGTCTAACTTATTCCAGGTAACAGTCTCCTCTGGTACTAGCGAAGAAGCAAAGATTTCAACCTCTCCCTGTGTGTTATTGGAAAAAGTAGTAGCACCATCCAACTTAGAGACATGGAATGCATTTAGGCTAATTGCGGTTTGATTATCTGAAAAAATATTATTGGAAAACGATCCTAAATCTGATAAATCATCATTTACGTGCAATCCATATCCATCGCCATTAGAAATAGTAGAATTAGTTAAATTTAAAAATCCGCCTGCATCTAATGCTACATTAGCTTTATAATCTGGACTACTGGCTAATGCCCACTCAGAATTTCCAGCGTAAGATACTTCTACATTGTTCAATGTGTTATTTTGATTGGATGATTCAATATAAATTCCCTTCCAGAAAAAACCAGCAGAAATATTGGAACTTGTGAAAGTAATCGTGTTGGACTCCCCTCCGTCTGCAGTGATACTACCCCCTGAATTGATTGAAAAATAAACATCTTCATCAAAGGTAAAATTGGATCCTGCTTCAATAGTAAGATTGCCGTTAACATTCAAATCTCCACTTACCCTGTATGCTGTAGTTCCGTTCAATTTGCTCCAAGTTACTGTTTCAGTGTCCGGTAAGGTTGAACCAAATACTTCAACATCTGCATTTGCATTACTGTTAAAAGTAGTTGCGCCATCTAGTTTAGCAACAGTTATGGCTCTAACTGAGATTCCTCTGTTATTATTTTCAAAGACATTGTTGGCAAAATTTCCTAAATCACTTTGGTCATCATTTACGTGAACTCCATATCCGTCACTGTTGCTGATAGTAGAATTTTCGATATTTAAATAACCACCTTCATCTAATCCAATATTAGCTTTATAATCTGCACTACTACCAAAGGCCATTTCTGAATTTCCTGCATATTCTACCGTAGTATATTCAAGACTATTCCTTTGATCAGACGATTGAATGAAAATTCCTTTCCACAATTGACCAGCATCTATATTAGAAGAAGTGAACTTCACCCCGTTTTCTGCTAATCCATTTGCATCCAACACTCCACCTGATCCTACATATATTTGAACGTTCTCATCCAAAATCACATTCACACCTGGGTCTATTGTTAAATATGCGGAAATGGTAATATTTCCAATCACTCGATAATCTGGCAAGCTAGGATCATCATAAATATCTTCCCACGTAGTTTCTTCTGTTACATCTGCATCAATAATAACTGGTGAAACTTCAGCTTCAATAGTCACTTCTGCAGTGCTTTCATTTCCTTCCCCGTCATCAACAGTTAACATAATTGTATAATCACCTTCCAAATCTGCTGTAAAATCCAAAGTTGCAGTTGCTTCATTTGCCAAGGTAGCATTGCTATTGCTCGGTGCTGAAGTTAGCTCCCACAAATAGGTCAAATTATCACCTTCAGGATCTGTTGAATTAGCTCCTGATAATTGGAAGGTATTACCTACATTTACTACGTTATTGTTGTTATCTGCAGTAATTAGGTCATTATTTGTATCTGTAATCACAGCCGTTGGAGCTTCATTTGCATTAACTTCTGCTGAAATCAAGACATCATCTGTATCTGTATTTCCGTCAGGATCTTCGACAGTCACAGTTGCAGCATAATCCCCTGCCACATCAGGAACAAAAGTCGCACGATCACTTGATGCATTCGATAAACTTGCATTACTCCCTGTAGGTGTTTGCGTTAATTCCCAGCTAAATGTTAAAGTCCCTCCTTCAGGATCCGAAGAGTTACTCCCGTTGAGCGTTACCGTGCTTCCTACAAAAGCGCTAATATCTGTTCCAGCATCTGCAACCGGTGGTTTACCAACCTCAGGATCATCTTCTTTACATGAAATCATTACGAGGAGAGCTACTACTAGCATGCTCCATTTTCTTAAGTGTTTTAAATTTTTCATAATTGTTTAGATATAGTTTTTCCTTTCAAGATACATCACACCAACTTTCTCTTAATTGGGTCAGAATTTACAAATAAATGTCCTTTTAAACGTTCTAAAATTCTATAATTAGTGCAATTTTATCTATATATATAACAATTATACAGCTAAAGAAAAGATTATGCAACTGAGAAATAGTGTATGATACTTCTGAATGAGTGAAGGGTTTACTTGAGTGAGTAATCAATCTATACTTTTAAAAAAAGAGTAACCTTTTCCTTATAGCTTTTTGAAATGGGGTATATTTTCTTATTCATCATTTCTAATGAACCTCCATCGCTTTTCAGATATTTACTGATAAAATTTGCATTTATGAGGTATGATTGGTGAATCCGTAAGAAAGCATTAGACTTGATTGCCTGCTCAATATGTTTCAATGTTTTACTAACTGTGATGCTTGTACCATCTTTCAAGTGGACTTTACAATAATTATTATTGGACTCACAGGCAATGATGTGATCGTATGGAATGTAAGTTGTACCATGCATATCATTTATAGCCAACCTTTCACTTGTAAAATGTTTTTCCTCCTTTATTTTATCATAATAGATTTTTGAAACAACTGCTTGCAACTCTGAAGCTTCAATGGGTTTAAGTAAAAAGGCCTCAGCCTTAAATTTATATGCTGGAATAGCATATTTACTATGTGCTGTTGTAAAAACTACCTTAGCACCAATATCCCCAATTGTTTCTAAAAATTCCAAGCCATTCATTTCAGGCAAATCAATATCCAAAAATAAGATGTCTGGCTTTTCTGAAATTAACATAGTGCTAGCTTTGACTAAATTCTGAGCTTCCCCTACAATAGAAATTTGATCGCTACAAAACCGATCAAGGTCGAACCTTAAGGTCTCTAGGCAATGAAGCTCATCATCAACTAATATTGCTGTCAGTTTTCTTTCCATAACTAATTAGTGGTAAATATAATACTACTTTTGTTCCACCTGGTGCTCCGTCATCTAAATATAGATCCTTTATTTCCAGCTTCGCTCGATCACTATCCAGTAAGTCTAAACGCTTTTGAGTAAGATCAACAGCCATAGATTTTTTCTTTCCTAAGCCAGCATATCTCTTTTCTTTAATATTCTTATTTCTGCCTTTTCCATTGTCTTGAACTTCAAACTTAATTAAAGAATTAGATGCTAAGCTTATTTTTAGACTGAGTACTTGATTTGGTTTGTCCATATCAACGCCATGAACTATAGCATTTTCCAAAAAGGGTTGCAGAATAAGGGGTGGAATGCTTAGCTTTCGTGCATTAATGGAACGATCCACATGAACAGAATAATCAAAACTACTATCCGCACGCATACGCTCGATTCTAACATATATTTTAAGCATTTTCAACTCCTCTTCTAGACTCACATAATCATTTTCACTACTTTCCAAAATATACCTCACAAGTCGTGAAAAATCCGTTAAGTAATCATAAGCTTGATGCGAATCATTTTTGATAATTAAAGCTCTGATAGCATTTAGAGCATTAAATAAAAAATGAGGCTTCATTTGACTTCTTAGCGCAGTCATTTTTACTCTATCGATTTCCTTTTCAAGTGAAAGTTTCAACACCTTTTGCTTTTCCCTTTCAAAAAGTTGCTGCTCAGCAATGAGTGCTTCACTACGTTCCAGCACCTGCCTTTTCAAATCTTCATTATAAGTATTCAGAAGTTCTTCTTTTTCTTGGATTTCAGAAATCATCCGTTCTTTAAAAATATTTCGCTCATTTTGAATCAAATTTGATCTATAAGCCAGTCCTAGCGAAAAAAGTAAAATTTCCAGTAGTGTACCAATCCGCATATAAATAACATCCAAAGCGAAAACTGAAATAACTGCCCCTAGCAAAAATAGAATAGAACCAACCATATAGAAAATCACCAATCTGTTTTTACTCTGAATCAAAATCACTATTTGCATATAGACGGTGGCAAGAGTTGCAAATGTGCGTTCTATGTAAGACAGCCAATCGTTAAACAACATGTTATTGAAAGTGCTAATGTTGAGAATGGAAAGTCCTACAGCTAAGAAAAAGATTATCCTGACGAAATAGGCCGCTCTAAAGAAAATAGGATAATCTTTTTTTGCATTTAAAAACAAAATCCCAAATTGAAGCGCAGCAAAATGAGCAATGTATTGAAAAGTATCAGATATGTAAAAATTTATTCTGGGAAAATATGCTTCTATTTCGCTAATTATTGAAATGTATATAAATTCTGACCTGGAAAACAGATAAATACCGAGGACAAAAATATATAAAGAGTAATAGAAATATATCGCTTTTTTTTCATAAAAATACACTCCCAGTGCGTACAATAGGACAAAAAACATGATTCCTAAAAAACCAATATTGACAAAGTCAATTCCGTTTATTTGATTATGATACATTCCTATTTTGAATATATAGTTCTTCTTAAATGCTATATTAGTAAAAAAATGATCAAATCCTTATTTTAGAATTATCACCCTGATAATAAGTATCATAAACCAAATAAGTATTAAAGCTGTACTTGATTTTCAGTCCTGCAGCAGATAGTTTAAATTCAGTTAACTTATCCTCCCAACAAATTCCTTTTTCTCGGGTTAGCCTTTTATCTTTGTAAGCTTATGGAAGTAGTAGAAAAATCAAATGGTCAGGTAGATTTTGAAAGCCTTGATCCTAAAAAATATATCATTATTAAAGGTGCCCGGGTAAATAACCTTAAAAACCTGAGTGTTGCCATTCCTAGAAATAAATTAGTTGTTGTCACAGGACTATCTGGTTCCGGAAAATCATCCTTGGCATTTGATACGCTATTTGCCGAAGGGCAAAGAATGTATGTGGAAAGTTTGAGTTCTTATGCCCGACAATTTTTAGGTAGAATGGAAAAACCTGAGGTAGATTTCATCAGGGGTGTTTCTCCAGCTATTGCCATTGAACAAAAAGTCAATACTCGAAATCCACGCTCCACAGTTGGTACCACCACTGAGATTTACGATTACATGAAACTCCTTTTCGCTAGAATTGGTGTTACTTACTCCCCTAAAAGTGGGAAAAGAGTGACTAGAGATACAGTTAGTAGTATATCTGATGAAATCCACAAGCATAAAGAAGGAGAAAAATTTATGGTTTTAGCTCCTTTAATTGTACCCAAAGGAAGAACGTTACAGCAAGAGTTAGAATTGCTACTAAGTAAAGGTTACACAAGGGTTGCACATAAAGAGGAAGTCCTTTTTATAGAAGACATAATTGAGGAGAAGCAGGAACTGAAAAGAAAGGATTTATATATTTTAATTGATAGGGCTTCTGTTCAAAAAGAAGATGAAGATAATCAATTCAGAATATCGGATTCGATTCAAACAGCTTTTTTTGAAGGACATGGGGAGTGCATTATTGATTACGTAGAATCTGAAGGCAAAAAGGAATTTAATGATCGATTCGAACTAGACGGGATACAATTTGAAGAACCCACTATCAATTTATTCAGCTTTAATAATCCGTATGGCGCTTGCCGAACTTGCGAAGGCTTTGGAAAAATATTGGGAATAGACGAAGATTTAGTGATACCTGACAAAACACTTTCAGTTTATGAGGGAGCCATTGCACCATGGAAAGGTGAAACCATGAAAAAATGGGCTGAACCACTATTAAAGCGTGGTATTGAATTTGACTTCCCTATCCACAGAGCTATTGAGGAATTAACAAAAGAAGAATACCAACTACTTTGGGACGGGAATAAATATTTCAAAGGCTTAAATGCTTTCTTCGAGCACTTGCAATCCAAAATGCATAAGATTCAATATCGGGTTATGCTTTCCCGCTACAGAGGTCGGACCACTTGTCCAGATTGCAAAGGCACTCGTTTGAGAAAAGATGCAGGATATGTAAAAATAAATGACGCCTCTATAATTGAATTGGTTTTAAAACCTATTGATCAATTGCTAGCTTTTTTCGAGAAGATAGATTTGACAGAGAGTGAACAGAAAATAGCTGGTAGAATCCTGAAAGAAATAAATAGCCGATTAGAGTATTTGCTAGAAGTAGGCTTGGGCTATCTCACCTTAAATCGTTTGACTTCCACTCTATCTGGAGGAGAATTTCAGCGAATTAAATTGGCCACTTCGCTAGGAAGTGCTTTGGTAGGTTCCATGTATATCCTAGATGAACCTTCAATAGGATTGCACCCACGAGATACTGCCCGATTAGTAAAAGTACTCAAAACCTTAAGAGATTTGGGCAATACGGTGATCGTAGTGGAACATGAAGAAGAAGTGATGATAGAAGCCGATGAAATAATTGATATTGGGCCTGATGCGGGAGCTCATGGTGGAGAATTAGTATTTCAAGGAGACCTGGAAGAATTAAAAGAAGCGGACAACACACATACTGCACGATTCTTAAATGGAAGCAATGAGGTAGCAGTTCCCAAAAGTAGAAGGAAATGGAAAAACAGCATTTCCATAAAGGGAGCTAAAGAAAACAATTTGAATATCAAGGAGGTAAAAATTCCTTTGGAGGTTTTGACCGTGGTAACTGGGGTCAGTGGTTCTGGGAAATCAACTTTGATCAAAAAGATATTGAACCCGGCTTTGGCCAAAATGATTGGTCAGGGAAGCAGCGAGAGCACAGGCAAATTTGAAAAGCTGGAAGGAGATTATAAAAAAGTAAAATCCATAGAATTTGTTGATCAAAACCCTATCGGAAAATCATCTAGATCTAATCCAGTAACCTATGTAAAAGCCTATGATGCGATAAGACAATTATTCTCAGATCAAACTTTAGCAAAGCAACGGGGCTATAAACCTGCTTTCTTTAGTTTCAATGTAGATGGAGGTAGATGCGAAATGTGTCAGGGTGAAGGTATTCAGAAAATTGAAATGCAGTTTATGGCTGATATTGAACTGACTTGCGAGAGTTGTAAAGGTCAGCGATTCAAAAATGAAATTTTAGAGATCAAATATCAGGATAAAAATATAGCGGATGTACTTGATATGACGGTAGAAGAAAGCTTAGAATTCTTTGCTGGAAATAATCCCGTAATCAATAAATTGCAACCCTTATTTGATGTTGGCTTGGGCTACATCCGCCTAGGTCAATCATCTAATTCTTTGAGTGGTGGAGAAGCACAACGAGTAAAGTTAGCCTCTTATTTAGGTAAAGGGGGAAGTGCAAAAAATGACCACAATCTCTTTATTTTTGATGA
Organism: uncultured Marivirga sp.; assembly: GCF_963974845.1. Lineage (NCBI taxonomy): Bacteria > Pseudomonadati > Bacteroidota > Cytophagia > Cytophagales > Marivirgaceae > Marivirga > uncultured Marivirga sp. Next base: position 29,123 of record NZ_CAXBEQ010000001.1, on the reverse strand, counting down.
GCCAACCACTGGTTTGCATTTTCATGATATCAAAAAACTGCTTGAGTCTATAAATGCTTTAATCGAGCAAGGCAATTCAGTGATTATTATTGAGCATAATATGGAAGTGATCAAAACAGCCGACTGGATAATTGACTTAGGTCCTGAAGGTGGTGAAAAAGGTGGGAAGGTTGTTTTTGAAGGGCTTCCAGAAGAGATGATCAAGTTGAAAAATAATTATACCGCAGAATTCTTGAAGAGCAAACTTTAACATTCCAAGCGCCACGTTACAAATGTCTATGAAAAATATTTTCTAAAATCTAAAACCGAATGAACATTCATTCGTATATTTGCATCAATGAATAAAAGAGAACTTATTTTACAAACGACATTAGGTCTGATCACGGAGAATGGATTTCATGCTACTCCTATGTCAATGATAAGCAAAAAAGCAAAAGTTGCGGCTGGCACTATTTATCACCACTTTGAAAACAAAGAGGTTTTGTTAGAAGCGCTATATACTGAATCGAAGCAGAAAATGGGAAGAGCTATGCAACTAGCAACAGTCGGTGGTCAAAATTATGAAGCTGATTTTAAATCTATCTGGATTTCGCTGTTCATCTTCTATGCCGAGAATTATGAAACTTTTCAATTTCTTGAACAATATGCTCAGTCTCCTTTTATCCGCAAAGAAACTAAAGAGGAACAGAGAAAACATTATCAACCCATCATTCAATTTTTAAATGACGGAATTGATAAAGGACTTCTTAAATCAATAGATGTTGAAATTTTAACTGAAATGGTTCATGGAACTGTGGTTTCAGCAGCAAAAATATTCCACCAGCAAAAAAAACTCACTAAAAAATCTATAGATGACTTAGCACAGTTTGCCTGGCAAGCTGCAAAAGCATAAAAATTTTAAAATAAAACCGAATGAACATTCAATCTGGTAAAAAAATGAAAACAGCATTAATAACAGGCGCTTCTTCAGGCATTGGCTTGGAGCTAGCAAAAATTCACGCACAACAAGGAGACAATCTAGTGTTAGTCGCCAGATCAGAGAAAAAATTAAATCATCTGAAAAAAGAATTAGAAAGTCAATATGGCGTTTCAGCTGCAGTATTTGCTTTGGATCTTTCAAAGCCCGATGCTGCGCATCAGCTTTTTGACCTAACGGAGAAGGAAAATATTGAAGTTGACTATTTGATTAACAATGCCGGATTTGGTGATTTTGAACAATTCCATAAATCCGACCTAACGAAAGCGACTCAAATGATTGATCTTAATATTTCGAGTTTAACCATTCTGACAAAGTTATATCTCAACGGAATGCTGGAAAGGAAATCAGGAAAGATAATGCAACTTGCTTCTACAGCATCCTTTCAACCCGGACCTTTCATGGCAGTATATTATGCCACGAAACATTACGTATTAGCATTTTCCGAAGCCATTGCCGAAGAGCTTAAAGGCACTGGCGTTACAGTCACTGCACTCTGTCCTGGGCCAACTACCTCAGGGTTTCAGGATGCCGCAGATCTAGGCGATTCGAAGTTAGTAAAAGACAAAAAATTGCCAACTTCAGCAGAAGTAGCTGCATACGGCTATAAATCGATGATGAGAGGAAAAAGAGTTGCCATTCATGGCTTGCAAAATAAGCTGATGGCTTTTAGTGTCCGCTTTACGCCTAGAAGCTGGGTTACAGCCTTGGTCAAAAAACTATCGGAGAAGGTTCAATAGAAATATTGGCATAATTCTCGAGTCTTAATTGTCAAGTTTACCTTTTGCTGTGTTTTCACTAAAGTTGTCACCGACCCTCCAATAATCTTTGGATTTCTTATGAAAACACAGCAAAGGGCTTTCAGGCCATGTTGAATTTCAATTTAGTCTATCCTATTGAGTTTGAAGGTAAAAAAACCATTGTCTTCATAAATTTCTAGGTTTAAGTTATTAAATCCAATTCTTGTGGCATTGCTGTAAAATCCAAACCGTTCCCGATGAATAAGGTCGATAAACTCCATATCTAAAGTATACAGTCGTTCATTACCTTCCGATGTTATTGTTCTATGTAAAGTTAAAAACCAATCGCCTTCAAAGTAGGCATCTAATGAGGCATCATAATATTCCGCAAATCCATCATCATAAAATGTAATTTCATCTCCCCTATAATCATCTAGAATATTTTTTCGAAATAGAGCAAAATCACCTTTGTAAAAAGCCCTATCAAAGTACCATTTTCCTTCAATTCGGTTTTCTCTTCGCTCTAATCTGCCCCTATCGGTACAGGATGAAACAAAAATAACAATCAGTAAAAAGTAGGATAGCTTTTTCATAAGTCTGATTTTTGATTTATTTTTCTAAACCAAAAATCAGACCAAAATAATTTTATTTATGTCTATGCCCAGGTTCATAAATTAATCTTATGAAACTGCTCAAGCGTTCTCTTTCTCTATTTATGGGGATTCCTCCTACAATACCAATCAATAGCTTATTTGAAATTGAAACCCGCATTTGGGGTCTGATAGTCATGTCAAAATCGTCTTGAGCAAGAATTTTATTAAATTCTACCCCTATAAAATTACGTGTATTCGGAATCATATAATGAAAGTTCGTATTAATCTCGTACTCAAACTCTCTTTTCAATTCCTTATTAAACGGAATAAACCATCTTGGGCCAGTATATATTAATGAATGAAACCCGTTTCTCCAGTTTGTGGCTGCAATTAGAAATGGGTTGACAACATCCCCTTGAAAGACCGAGCTAGTAGAGATACTATCTAATGGTGTAAAGACGAATTCGTTAATACCGCCTACAGCCATAGAGGTATTCATTTTTTCCGATACTAAAAAAGTCCATTGAAATGCTTTTTTGATAGATTCAATCCTGTTGGAAGGTCGCGTCCCATTAGCACTTTCCAATCCATTAGAGGTATATATAGAAACTGGAACTTCAATTTCAAGCCCCAACCTGTCCTTTACAGCCCATTCATATTCTACCAAGGCTTCATACTTATCATAGTTCAACCTGTCAAACATCCCTAAGCCCACATTCCATTCGCTCTCTCCTTTTCTTGCTCCTAAATCACGGATAAGGTCAATAAAAAGTGGCTCTGCATGTTCAATCTTTAAAGGTAGTTCTGTACTGTCATTTTGTGCTTCTTGCGCATTAGTGAAATTGATGGCACATAATAGTGCCAATGCTATAACAATAGCTATAGATTTATTGTAAATCATCTTTTTAATATTTTAAATGAAGTAAACCCTAAAAACTATGGGTATAAAATAATTTTGATCAACCGAGAGGCTGATTTTCTAAGAGATTTACAGAAGTTTGGGTGGTGGCGTATCAAGAAATTGATATCCTCTTGCTAACTTAAAATGGGGATAAATAAATTGATTTTTACTAAGAGTAATTCTTTCATGATTCAATTCGATAATCAAACTGTTGCTTAAAAATTTCTGCAAGGTATCTACTAGATTATCTGAACTATCATCGTCTTTATCTGTCTCAACTAGGTCAGAATCTGTTGCATTTTCGACCAGTACTTCAATTAAACCAGAATTACTATTTTCAAATTCATCACTAAACTGGATGGATTCCATTTCTGGTATAAGTATATTGTTGAGCATAATGCCAATCAAAGACAAAGAGATAATTAATTTCCCTGATTCTCCAGCAAGATATACCCTAAGTTCCTTCAATATTATTTTGAATCTTCAATTTTGAGCAACAAACGTATGGAGAAGCTGGTTGGTTTAATAATTTTCACCATATTTAAATCTAAAATATACCCTAAGCTAATTTCTTATGTCTGAAAACGAATTACTAGAGCAGATCAAAAAGAGAAATCCCAACGAACCGGAATTCATTCAAGCGGTAGAAGAAGTGATATCTTCCATAGGGGTAGTCTTTAAAAAGCATCCTGAATATCACCGATTAAAGCTTTTGGAAAGAATGGCAGAGCCAGAACGACTCATCTCCTTCAGAGTTAATTGGTTGGATGATAGTGGTGAGGTTCAAGTCAATAGAGGTTTTAGAGTTCAAATGAACAGTGCCTTAGGCCCTTACAAGGGTGGTTTACGATTCCACCCTTCTGTAAACCAAAGTATTCTCAAGTTTCTAGCATTCGAACAAATATTTAAAAATGCTTTAACTGGTTTGCCATTAGGTGGTGGTAAAGGCGGTGCAGATTTTAATCCAAAAGGAAAATCTGATGGAGAAATCATGCGCTTTTGCCAGTCTTTTATGGGCGAATTATACCGTCATATCGGGCACTTCACTGATGTGCCGGCTGGCGATATTGGAGTAGGAGGAAGAGAAATAGGCTATTTATTTGGTGCTTATAAGAAATTACAAAATGAATTCACTGGCGTACTGACCGGAAAAGGTAGAGAATGGGGCGGCAGCTTAATCAGACCAGAAGCTACTGGCTATGGATTAGTATATTTTTCTCAATATATGTTGGAGAAAGTAGACGATAGCTTAAAAGATAAAAAATGCATTGTTTCTGGGTCAGGAAATGTGGCTCAATTTACTTTAGAAAAATTAATTGAATTAGGTGCTAAACCAATTACTGCCTCTGACTCCTCAGGCTACATCATTGATGAAGAAGGATTTGATACCGAAAAGCTAGAACACATCAAGGAAATTAAGAATGTTAATAGAGGGCGGATTTCTGAGTACCTGGAGAAATATCCTGATGCTACTTACGAAGAAGTAGACCAAGATAAAGATCATAATCCGCTGTGGACCATAAAAGCTGATTGCGTGTTTCCTTGTGCTACGCAAAACGAAATAAATAAAAAAGATGCCGAGAATTTGAAAAAATCAGGCATTCAGTTATTGACCGAAGGGGCCAATATGCCCTTAACAACCGAAGCAATCGATGTGATTTGTGCTTCAGAGGTTTTATATGCCCCTGGCAAAGCTACTAATGCTGGTGGTGTAGCCGTTTCTGGATTAGAAATGAGTCAAAACAGAATTGGAGTCTATTGGTCGAGAGAGGAAGTGGACGAGAAACTGCAAACTATCATGAAAAATATCCACGATAATTGCGTAAAAACTGCGGAAGAATATGACCTCAATCAGCATGATTATTTGGCTTCTGCCAACATTTTCGGCTTTTTGAAAGTAGCAGATGCAATGAAAGCTCAAGGTGTAGTGTAGTACATTCCTTTATTTGTAATCTTGAACTTCAAACCATAATTTAAGTAATATTAACTATCAACGAAAAACAGTATGAAATGGATTTTACGGCACCAATGGATTAGTTTCAGACGATCTCCCTCCTTTCAGAAGGATATCGGAATCAAGATCTTTCTAGGGCTTCTTGGATTTCTGGTGTTGGTCAATTTAATATTTGTAAGCGCTAACCTGAATGAAACACTTGAAGCACTAGGCATTGATTCTGAGCCTAGCCTATTAGTAAACCAGTTTCTACTTTACTATTTCGTAAGTGAATTAGCAATTCGTTATATTATGCAGACTGTGCCTGTTTTGGATATTGAGCCTTATTTGCATTTACCTATTCGTAGAAAGTTAATTAGTAGATTCTTGGTTTTTAAATCAATTATCAACCCATACAATCTGATTGCTCCGGCAATTTTTATCCCGCTGACAATTAGTACTTTTATTCCTGCTATGGGATTGGGGAAATCATTAACTTGGTTAGCTTTTACTCTCGTATTATCTCTTTGTCTACATTTTTTCAATATTCTTTTGAAGAAAAAATTAGAAAGCAAAAATATCGTTTGGATAATTTTCGTCCTCATTATTTTAGTTCATTATGCAGGAAATCAATATTTCAACTTTACATTAATTCCATTAGGCGAATGGGCTGTAGCGATCTATAATTCTCCCTTGCTTTTGTTTATTCCCATAGCTTTGCTTGGCTACTTGATCTACATCAGCTATCAATTTTTTAATCAAAACTTATATGTAGAAGATTTATTCGATGCTAAAATGATGTCAGGGGAACAACTAACCAGCCGATTAAGTGGCTGGGAAAGTAAAGGACTAATCAATACGCTTATCGTTCAAGAATTAAAACTAATCCTACGCCATAAGAGAAGCAGATCGAGCATCTTAATGGCTGGACTATTTTTATTTTATCCGTTGCTGATATTTAGCATGGGAGAAGAAGCACAAACGAACGTCATGCCAATTTTTGTCAGTATATTTTTTACAGGCATATTTATTATTCAGTATGGACAATTCCTATGGAGCTGGAATACCAACCAAATGGATTTCTTTTTGACTAAAATAAATCCTTATACGCAATGGGTAGAATCCCGATACCGTTTGCTAATCTACTCAGTTCTTATCACATCAGTTCTCTCCCTACCTTATTTTTATTATGGATATGAATTAATGATGATCATGGGAGCTACAGCCATTTATAATATTGGTATTAACAGTATGTTGATCATGCGCATGAGTTTATGGGGACCAAAACCAATCGAGTTGGATAAAAGCTCCATGATGAATTATCAAGGTGTAGGGGCCGCACAGTTTGTTGTAGGAATACCACTAATTGTTGGACCTATAGCTGTATACGCTATTTTTGCAAACATTTGGACTTCGGAAATTGGAGTTTTAGCAATTGCTTTGACAGGACTAATTGGTTTAATCTTTAGAAAAGCCTTTTTTAATGCAATAGCCAAGAAACTAAAAAAAGATAAATATAAACTCATCCACGATTTAACAATATAGAAAGTGATCAAGATTAACAACCTTCAAAAAAGCTACAAAAACATAACTGTTTTAAACATTGCCGACCTCCATATACCTGCAGGCCAGTCTTTTGGACTTGTTGGAAACAATGGGGCCGGAAAAACCACACTTTTACGTCTCATGCTTGATTTAATAAGAGCCAGTGAGGGTGAAGTCATAGTTGATGATGCAGCCGTGCATAATAGTGAAGAATGGAAAAATTTCACAGGTTCTTTTATAGATGAGAAATTCCTGATTAGCTACCTGACCCCAGAAGAGTATTTTCAATTCACTGCCAAGATCCGAAACGTGAGTAAGGGAGATTTAGATCAGCATCTTCAATTATTTGAAACCTTATTTAATGATGAAATTTTTGGTAAAAAGAAATACATTCGAGATCTATCCAAAGGAAATAAGAAAAAGCTAGGGGTAGCTGCAGCTCTATTAGGCGACCCAAAACTCGTTTTATTAGATGAACCTTTTGAAAACTTAGATCCAACCAGCCAGATCCGTTTAAAGAAAATCATACAGCAATTTCAAAAAGAAAAATCCGTGACTTTTGTGATTTCAAGCCACGACCTCAACCATGTAACTGAAATATGTGAACGTATAGTTATTTTGGATAAAGGAGAAGTAGTTAAAGATATCGAGGTAACAGAACGGACATTACAAGATTTAACGGACTATTTCGGAGAGAATGCCAAAGAATAAAATCAAAAATTACTTAAAAATCTGACCCGATTCATAAATTACAGTGTGATCTAAGTACAACACTAAATCATACTATTATGAAAAATATTTTTTATGTACTTGTATTGGCGGGTATTTTCACTTGTGGTCTTAGCTCATGTGGAGGAGAAGAAATTGATGCTTGTATTGGAGTTGCTGACAACGCAGCTAGCCATGATGATGCAGTACTTGCCTGTGATGATTGCTGCAGAAGTAATGGATACAAAAGAGGGATAACTACTACCAAAAACTCTAATACTACTTGTGAGTGTAGCGGAGAAGACGACTGAATACAACTGAAAAAAACTATAGATTTTTAATTTAGCTAATTTTTAAGTTACCCTTCGAAGATAAGCCTTGAAGGTAAAACCTGTCAGGTATTATTTTGAAATTGATGATGAAAATTGTTTCATTCGCATACTGTAATTTCAAGAGACCTAACAGGTTTTTTAAGAAATGTTCCGTGTGGAAAAAGCAAAGAAACTAAATTACTCTCCGGCACTTCCACTAATCGTTTGTCCGTAAAAAATAGCATTTATCAGTAAGCGGTTAGTCCCGTACCAAAATGCTCTAAAATTAGTATTGTCAGTGAACGAAATGACTTTACCTCCTCCTATTCTACTAACAGTTACTGCTGAAGTGCCTTTTAATTTCTCAGCATTTTCTTCTGAAATATAGCCATTCAACAAGGGTGATTGCGTATAGCGAATCGGATTTGCATATTGATTTTTGGATTTCTCCATGAACAATGTGCTGTTTCTGAATACAGGCATTTTTGCATTTTTCAAACCATATGCTAAAGGATGGCTTAAATCCAGCTCTACTTCAAAAATTGCACCCCCAATTACTTGCGCGCCTCTGTTATTGCCTAGGTCTTCATAGGCTTCATAACCAGTTGTATCTGCTTTATTATCCATGAATTTTACTTTGGTCAGCTTCTGATCAGAAAGCCATTTTGCTGCCGATTTATATGCTATAATAGTCCCGCCTTCTTGAGCCCATTGCTGTATTTTATTTTTTTGACTGCCGATACTTCCATAACCCCAGCCATTAGGCATCATCAATACATTATATCGACTTAAATCCGCCCTGCTAAAGTCATTAACATCTATTTTAGTAATCGGCATTTCATAATGCTGATCCAATAAAAACCACATTTCACCTGCATCATAAGGACTGATCCCATCACCAATGATCATGGCAATTTTGGGTTGATTCAAAGATTCAAAAGATGGACTTCCCAAATTAATTCCTTTAGTATTTCCACTTTCTACAGCATAAATTTCCACTCCAGAATCTTGAATAGCTTCTTCTAGAATTTGATAAATTTGTATAGGCGATTGTTCTTGTTGTTGCACTGGGATCAAAATCGAACCTGTAGCCAAAGTGGTCCCATCATTCAAAATGACCTCCTTGGTATTCACTTTAGTTCTTAAACCTGCTTTTTGAATTTTAAAGAGTGCCTTAGGTGCATAGAAATCATGCCATTCCATGATGTAGGCGTATTCACTTTTGCCACCTTTAATGTTTCCTTCAGGTCGCATAGTAGCTTCAAATTTATCCCCCAATAATCCGGTATTGAAACTTCGCTTATCAAGGCTTTGGTAATCTAAGTTAAATGACATCCCCATATTAAAGGCGGATACATCATAAAAAAGACTATCTTTAAAGCTCGTTCTCACGTCAAAAATCGCTTTTACCAATCTGCTCTGGTACTGATTCATCGGTATGATATAACTGTTGTCAGTTTGAAAACCATTGGTAGTTTTAGCTAATTTGTGCACCTCAATTTCATGGCGATCTAGCATCTCTGCAAATCGAAATAGTTTAGATTCATCTTGATCCGAAACCACCCAGGCTTGTACATCTCCCTCGGAAGCCATATTCACAGAATTTTTATAGAAATCTCTCTGGAAACCAAGTAATTCCTCGCGCATTTCATAAGCAGCTTGAAGGGTACTGAGAGAAGCAGTAAATTGATTTTTTATAGTAAATGGAAATTCTAAGACCCCATTTACGCTTTCCTGCGCATGTCCTCTGGAACTAGCTTGCTCAAATAAAATACCTATTGCACCTTGCACATCAGGGAAAGTTGAGCCTTTTCCATAGTAGAAATCATCGAAGCTTTCTTTGCTGTAATAAAGAGAACCTATTCTATCCAAGAATTTTGCATGATAAGTTCCAATTTGTCCGGTCAGATCTTGATTTTTCTGTGGGGTAATGGGATGCGTTCTTTCCGGAATTCCAGGTTGAAAAAAGAACGTGCTATTGGTTCCCATTTCATGATGATCAGTTACTATATTAGGCTTCCAAGCATGGAATTGCGCAATTCTACTCTGCGATTCAGCTAATTGAACCGGCAACCAGTCACGGTTCATGTCAAACCAATAATGATTTGTTCTTCCGCCAGGCCAAACTTCATTAAATTCCCTGTCATTTGGATCTGTAACTAAGTTTTCGCTTTTATGCATGTTTGCCCAGGTAGCAAATCGATTTAAACCATCGGGATTAAAAGAAGGATCTAATAAAACCACTACATTTTTAAGTTTATCCTCAATATCTTGGCCTTTAGCCGCGGCCAAATAATAGGCTGTTAACATAGATGCATTACTTCCACTCGGTTCATTTCCATGAATGGAAAAACCCATCATGATGACAGAGGGCATTTGGGCAATATTTAAATTTGACGAAGAACTAGGGTCAGTTAATTGTTTATGTTCCTTTTTTATCTTGTCGATATCTGCATGATTATCAGGATGAGTAATTGTCAATAGTAGTTGAGGTCTGTCCTCATAAGTTTTACCTGTTTCAATTATTGTAATCCTATTGGAAGCATCGGCTAATGCTTTCATATAATAGACCAACTTATCGTGCGTAACATGCCATTCTCCTACCTGATGTCCGATGACACTTTCAGGCGTTGGAATGGAAGAATTATACTCTACACTATCGGGTAAGAAATAGGATAAATCCTTTTGGGCAAAAGAATTATTGACCATGAACAAAATGACTACAATGCTGGCTAAATATTTCATAATTTAATTATTGGATTTTCGAAACAAACTTAAAAGTCAAATTAAGGAGAAAATTTGAGATGACCATTTTTAATTGTTTAAACGGCAGTTTTCTGTTTTCTATTAAAAAAAAATTAAATGCTTACACTTTAATGTTAACTTAATGTTAATTTTACGCAACTGAATTATAATCAATACTTAACCTATCAAAAAGGATATAGATTGATTAGGAGGTTAATTTTGCATTAAATCAAAAAATAAAATCAGAAGAAATGAAGAAAATTTTACAAAGTTTATGTGTAATGGCGATTTTGCTGGCTTTCGCCACAGGATCGGCTTTAGCGCAGGGTGTAACGACATCAGGTCTATCCGGTGTAGTGACAGATCCAAATGGAGAAGAATTGCCTGGAGCTACTGTACAGGCTGTACACAATCCATCAGGTACAACTTATGGGGCTGTAACAAATGTAAGTGGTAGGTTTAGAATGCCAAACGTCAGAGTAGGGGGGCCTTACACACTGACTGTAACTTTCATTGGCTATCAAGAATATGTTGTAGAAAACATTAACTTATCTTTAGGTCAAACACTTAACCTTGATATTTCTTTAGCTGAAGAATCAACTATTCTACAAGAAGTTGTAGTTAGATCTACTAAAGGCCAGGCTATTGATGGTGACAGAACTGGTGCATCTACGAATTTATCTAACGAGAGAATTGCTTCAATGCCAACAATTAATCGAAGTATCAATGACTTTACTCGTTTGAATCCTCAATCCAACGGCACTAGCTTTGGTGGAGCAGATAGTAGATACAATAATTATACAATTGATGGTAACTTGTACAATAACAACTTTGGATTAGGAAGTTCACAATTTGCAGGTGGAAACCCAATTTCAGTAGATGCAATTGAAGAAGTACAGGTAAACGTTGCTCCATATGACGTAACGCAAAGTGGTTTTACTGGAGCTAGTGTAAATGCGGTTACAAAATCAGGTACTAATAGTATTCAAGCCAGTGCTTATACGCTATTCAGAAATCAGAACACACAAGGTACTACGTTAAATGGTGGGCAAGATGTACCATTTTCTGAATCTAAAACTCAAATTCATGGTGTTACTTTAGGCTTGCCAATTATTAAAGATAAACTATTCTTTTTTGGTTCATTTGAGTTCGAAGACAATGCTATTCCTGGTGATACTCGTAGAGCTGCTCGTCCTGAGCAAGGTTTATTTCCAGATTTTGAACAAGGAATCGCAAGAATGACAGCTGATCAAGCTCGTTTTGTGCAAGAGCAAATGGAAGAAATATACGGATACGAAACTGGTGCTTTTGAAAATTATCCATTTGAAGATGTCGCAACAAGATTAAACTTTCGACTAGACTATAATTTAAATCAAGAGAATAAAATTATGGTTCGCTACAATAATTTTCAGCAAAGAAGAGATGTTGGAATAAATGGTAACAGTATTCGCGGACTTCCTCAAAGTGAGAGATTCAGAAATACAAATCGATTTGGTAATGAAGCATTAACTTTCAGGAATGGAAATTACGGAAGTGAGGAAAACGTTCAGTCAATTGTAGGTGAATGGACCTCTACTATTGGTAGCAACATGGCTAACAAATTGAATGTAGGATATACTAGTTCAGTTAGTCAGAGATTTATTCCTGGAGACCAGAACTTCCCAATGTCTGAAATTTTAGAATATGACGGTTCAACACCTTTGTATTTTGCTTCTTTAGGAACGGAGTTATTTACGAGAGGTAACCTATTAGACAATAAGACTTTCAATATTACTAATAATTTCAACTACTTTATGGGAGACCATACCTTCACAGCTGGTGTGAATTTCGAATATATGACTTTCGATAATGCCTTTAACCCAACTTGGGATTCTTGGTATAGATGGAACTCATATGATGATTTCGTAGCAGCAGTAATTGATCGTGATCCAAGCGTTCGTCCAGCAGGTTTTGCTATTGGATTTACTTATGATGAAAATAACCCATTCGAATTACCAACAGATAGAACTCAGTTCGGTCAGGTAGGCCTTTATTTACAGGACGAATACCAAGCTACCGAAGATCTAAAATTGACTTTAGGTGTACGTGTTGAGATGCCATTTTATCCAATAGATGCTCCTAGAAACCCAAGAGTGGAAGACTTAGGAATTAGTGTAGAGAATCCAAGAAATCCAGGTGAATTCATTGAGCCACGAGTTGATCAATTCCCTTCTGTCAATCCAGTTTTTTCCCCTCGTTTTGGCTTTAACTGGGATGCATTAGGTGATAAGTCATTACAAGTAAGAGGTGGTTCTGGTATTTTCACTGGACGTCCAATTTTCGTTCATTTGTCGAATCAAGTTAATGGCAATGGTGTAACTCGTGGATTTATTGGTTTATTACCTGATCAGTGGGGACAAGATGGAAATCCTACTTGGGATGGTTTCCAAGCAGATGTTAATTACTATCGACCTAATCCGGCAGAACAAGAACCAACTGTTTCTAGTTCTTTGTCAGTTACCGATGAAAATTTCAAGTTACCACAGACTTGGAGAAGTAACTTAGCAGCAGATTATGTTTTGAATGGATTTGTTTTCACAGCAGAAGGTATATTCTCTAAAGATTATAACACTCCGTTCAGTGCAAATTTATCAAGTGTGCCTACTGGTGAATCAATAAATATTGCTGGGAATGCATACCCAACCTACGATCAAGTTGCTTTAGGTGGTGCTATAAATGAACTTTACTATTTAACAAACATTAACGACCGTACCTATGCTTCATTGACTATAGGAGCTGAAAAAAACTGGGGGAAAGGGATCTTTACGAGCTTAGCATATACTAGAAGCCAGACAAGAGACTTTGGTTTAATTGGTGGATCTCAAGCAGCTTCATTATGGCCAGGTGATGTACAGGAAGGTAGAAATAATCCTGAAGAAGGATTCTCTCGAAACGATCAGCCAAACAGAGTAGTAGGTTTGATTTCATTTAACACTAAAGGACTGAATGAATCAAACAACACATCATTCAATTTATATTATTCTGCTGGAGAACAAGGTAGATTTTCTTATACATATAGTGGCAACTTGAATGGCGAAGGATCGGGAACTTCTCTAATGTATATTCCTGAAAATTTAGAAGATGCTCAACTAGTAGATAGAGTAAGTGGAGGTTCGATTGTTCAAACTGCACAACAACAGTGGGATATATTGAATAACTACATTGAAAATGATCCCTACCTAAGCGAAAATAGGGGCTCTGTTTCTGAAAGAAACGGTGCTGTTTTGCCTTGGTTACATAGATTGGACCTTTCCATTGTTCAAGATATAAACTTAACGAAAGATCCAACTGCACACAAACTTCAATTTAGAGCAGACATCCTGAACGTTTTAAACATGATGAATGATTCTTGGGGTGTAAGTAGACAAACTGTTCAAAGAAACTTGATGAATTTTGAAGGTACTGATGGAAATGGAAATGCACAATTCACCATTAATCCTATTCAAGGGGAATCAACTTTCCCGACAGATGTTACTGTACCTAACTTTAGCTTGGGTCAAACTTGGAGTGCTCAATTTGGTGTGAAATACATCTTTTAATTGAAAGTGAAAAAATTTAAAATAAATATTAAGATGAAAAATTTATTAAAACATGCATCTTTCGCAATTGTAGGATTGTTTATACTAACAACTTCTTGCATTGACGAAAACTTTGATGACAGTTCTGAGGTAGGAATTACTGATAAAAAAATACTAACTACAGTTTTGAATGATGAAAATCAATCGGGTGAGTTAAGTATATTTTTGGGACTGGTAGAATCAACAGGACTAACTGGTAGTTTGACTAGCCAAAGAGTGCAAGATCAATTAACCGTTTTTGCACCTAATAATGATGCTTTTGAAATATTAGCATCAGACTTAGGATATGACAGCGCAGAAGATCTACTTGAAGATGATGATTTAGCCTTGCAAGAAATATTAGAAACACACATTGCATTAGCTAATCTTTCAATTTCTCAAATTGAAAATGGTTCATTCAGATCAATGGCAACTTTATCTGGAATAAATATACCTGTAGCAAGAGATGGTGGAAACGTTGTTATCAATGCTAATCAAGATTTACAAATTCTAAGGTCGAATTCTGAAGGAAACGGTACGGTTCATATAATATCAAGAGTGCTTCTACCAATTAGATTTAATATCGATTTCTCAGCAGACTTCGGTGGTGATTTTGACGCTTGTAATGAAGTACTAGCAGACTGGACAGTTGAAAATGTAGTACTTGCAGGTGGTTCTGGATGGGGCTGTACAAGCTTTGGCTTTGAAGGACAAGGAATTCAAGCTAATGGTTTTTCTGGAGGTGCGCAAGAGGTAGACTCTTGGATTATTTCACCGGTTCTTGAATCAAATGATGTAGTCTTAAATACTTTAAAGTTTAAGTATGCTAGTAGATTTGACGGACCAAACCCTGAGATATGGGTAATCTCTGAAGATGATTATGAAGCTGGTGCTTCAATTGATATGGAGGCATGGACTAATTTAGAATTTAGTTTCCCAGCCCCTGCTAGCGCAAATAATGTATTTACAGATTTAGCAGTAGGCATTCCTTCTGACGTGCATTCTGGAGCTTTTAGATTTGCCTTTAGATATTTATCTGGAGCAGGTGCGACAAGAGTAACAATAGATAACATTCAATTAGGAGAAGAATAAAAATCTCTTCACTAGAATTTTTAAAAACCCGAAGCAGATCAAATAGCTTCGGGTTTTTCTTTTTACACGATCAATTGATTTTTACAAAGTTTATTTTTAAGTGCAAATCAGTTCAGGTCAGTGAGTTCAATTTACTACAATTCAGATCGGAATATTATCCTCTTTCAATTAGAGATCATAGACACTAGTTAAACTCTATTGAATAAATAGCTAATTTGCATGATGCCAGATATATTGACATCAAAATCTTGGGTTATATTAATCTATCCATTTAAATTTGCTACTTGTTAAATAGCTAAAAAATACTAGCTGTTATTTCCCACTACTTTGACTTTAGTGTCTCAAAAATCAAGACTTGAAATGAAAAATATTTTACTACTAATCAGCTTTACCATTATTAGCGCTACAGCGATTTGCCAGCCTGATGGATACTACGATGGAACAGACGGATTGACTGGAGAAACTTTAAAGATAAAACTGCATCAAATAATTAACGATCATGAGGTAAGATCGTATGGAGAATTTCGAGATGAAATTTTACCGGACCTCGATCAGGATCCTAATAATCCTGAAAACATCATCCTTTTTTACAAAAATGCTTCGATTCCAATTCAAAATTTCGCCTCGAACAATGAACCTGACTTTTGGAATAGAGAACACACTTGGCCATCGTCTCACGGCTTTAATGATGAAGATACCGCATATACTGATGTTCACAATTTACGGCCTTCAGATGCCACCGTCAACAGCTCAAAAAGCAATAAAGACTTTAATGATGTTGAAAATATTGAAGAAAATGCAGAAGGAGAAGCTCCTGACACTTTCACCAATGCAGATTTTTGGGATCCTAGAGATGAGATAAAGGGAGATGTCGCTCGAATTTTATTTTATATGGCCACGCGTTACGAAAGCGAATCACTAGACCTCGAGTTAGTTGATCGAATAAGTTTTTCAGGAGATCCTGAGGTAGGCGTATTATTTACATTAATCAAATGGCATAATCAAGATCCAGTGGATAATTTTGAAAGGGCAAGACATGAAGGTGCTTTCGGGTATCAAGGAAATCGAAATCCATTTATTGACCACCCTGAATGGGTAACAGAAATCTGGGGAGAAGCTACTTCACCAAACCTTATTGTAAATGATCTTGACTTTAATGCTGACTTCGGTAGTGTTGAGTTAGGCTCTTCAAGGGATCAGCAATATGAAATAAATGCCTATAATTTAACAGGTGATGTGTCTGTTACAGTAGAAGCCCCTTTCTATCTATCTACTGACGGAGAAAACTACTCTGATAGTATCGGATTTTCATCTAATAATGATCCTGAACAAATTTTCACCGTGTATCTTCGATTTGAACCAGACACTGAAGATCAAGAGGCTACTGTTGAAGTAGTAAATAGTACTGATGGTGATTCCGAAGTCCTTCGTGTATCTGGGCAGGAAGGTGCTCTTGAGCTGCTTAGAATTGCTGAAGCAAGGGAACAAGCATTAGGAGCAGTTGTCAGTATAACAGGCGTGGTAATTGATGCGGGAAACAACAGCAGCACCAATAGGGTAATTTATGATGGCACTGCCGGAATTGTTGTAAGAAGCTTTGATGCTGGTAACGAATCTGAAAACCTTATGCAAGGCGACAGTGTAATTGTAACTGGTGGTTTGGAAGAATTTAATAATCTTTTACAAATTGCTGCATCTCCAATTACCATCACAGTAATTGAACAAGGAATGAATCTCCCAGAACCAAAAGTCCTCGAGATAGCAGAAGTAGGTGAGGAATTTGAATCTCAACTAATTAAAATTGAAAATGTGGAGTTCGTGGAAACGGGCAATTTTATGGGCGGTGGTGCTGGTGGTAATTTCACCATTTCTGACGGTGATAATGAATTGATTTTTAGAATTGGTTCAAGTGCACACCCGCTAGTTGGAGAACCAATACCTTCTGGCAATTACAACATTACGGGCTTTGTGGGACAATTTGGAGTTGATTACCAACTTTCTCCTCGTACTATTGATGATTTAGAAGCTGTTGAAGATGAAAATGATTCAACTGAAAATCCAACACTTGCAATTGCTAACTACCAGTCTATAGATGGATTGATTTATCCAAATCCAGCAAAGGATGAAATATTCATCAAAACTAAAAAGACAAATTTTGACGGACCATTAACCATAACAATCTATTCAGCAGATGGGAGCGTCAAAAAAAGATTGAAAAAAAAGGTAAATGCCAATAGTATTCGTATTGACGACTTAAACAATGGTCTTTATTTCTTAGTGATTTTCAGCGAAGAGCAATACCATATACAAAAATTTATTAAACATTAATTGATTAAAGATCAGGTTTATGGAATCTCTGGAAAATAAATGCAGAGATTCCTAAATTCCAACCATCCCCATTTCCCACCGTTTGAGAGAAAGCATGCTCTTTCAGTAACCATATTGCTTTCAGCTAGTTTTAACTCTTTGTATGTTTGTACATTAATTCAGCTAATACTTTTTATAAAATTCAATTATGAACAAAATTATCATTCGGATTTTAGCCTCCGTGGCTGTTTTGGCAGTCGTTATTTATTTGGTCTTTCCTGAAATTTTTTCATCAAAACCCGAAAACAAACTTGAAAGTCAAGCACCTGCTCAAGCTACTACAAAAATCTCAATTGATGCTCAGCTTGCAAAATTTGAGACCTTTAAAAACGATATTGTACTAACTGGTTCTCTATTGGCAAATGAATCCGTGGAACTAGCAAGTGAAATCTCAGGTAAGATAGATAACATCTATTTTGAGGAAGGTCAGTACGTTAAAGAAGGAAAGCTACTTCTTCAAACCAATGTGGCAGATTTAGCAGCAAATCTACAGCGATTGAAATATACTGCGCAACTCAATTCAGAAACTGAAAAAAGGCAAAAACAACTTTTGGAAAAAGAGGCAATTAGTAGAGAAGAATATGATATTGCCTTCACTAATCTAAAAACTACGCAAGCTGAAATTGATGCCTTGCAGGCTGAAATTGATAAATCTAGAATCAGAGCTCCATTTTCAGGCTATATTGGGCTACGATATGTCAGTGAAGGGAGTTACATCACACCAAGTAGCCAAATCGCTTCCCTTTATAATGTGGATCCAATAAAGATCGAATTCTCAGTTCCTAGTCGATATAGTGGTTTGGTCAAAAAAGGAAGTAACATCACTTTTTCATCTGAAGCCGAAAATAAAGAGCGAGAAGCAACGGTTTATGCTATTGAACCGCAAATTGACCCTGTAACACGTACCTTGTCAGCCAGAGCGCAAACTTCAAATCCTGACAACACATTGATTCCTGGTCAATTTATAAGGATAAATTTGAGTTTAGAAAACAGAGAAAATGCAATTTTATTACCAACAACCGCTATTATGCCCAAAGCTGACGGACATACCGTATTCATAATTACAGACGGAAGAGCGAAGCTGCAAGATGTTCAACTGGGCGCCAGAACCGCAAATAGAGTTGAAATTTTGAAAGGAGTAAATGCTGGGGACACTGTTGCTATTGCTGGCGTTCCTCAATTAAAGGATAAAGCAGAAGTAGATATTAAGAAGTTGGAAAAATAAAGCTATGGCATCATTATCAGAAGTAAGTATTCAACGACCTGTTTTAGCCATTGTGCTATCATTGGTCATATTAATTTTTGGCTTCATTGGTTTTAACTTTTTGGGAGTTAGGGAGTATCCATCGGTAGACCCACCCATCATTACGGTTACCACTGACTATGCTGGAGCAAATGCCGATGTAATTGAATCGCAGATTACTGAGCCATTGGAAGAAGCAGTGAATGGTATTGCAGGTATTAGAACCATTACTTCCACTAGTGCCGAGGGTAGAAGCAGGATCACAATTGAATTTAATTTAAGCGAGGACTTAGAAGCAGCCGCAAATGATGTAAGGGACAAAGTTTCTGGCGCCCGAAGGAGGTTGCCTGAAGATGCCGAACCGCCAACCGTAAACAAAGCTGATGCCGATTCTGATCCCATAGTTTTCTTAAATATTAACAGTGAAGAAAGAAATTTATTAGAATTATCAGCAATTGCTGAAAACACTTTTAAAGAAAGATTACAGACCATTTCCGGAGTAAGTGAGGTTCGAATATGGGGAGAAAAGCGCTATGCCATGCGTCTATGGATGGATCCCATAAAATTGGCAGCTTATCAACTAACTCCATTGGATGTTTTGAATGCAGTAGAAAGCCAAAATGTTGAATTGCCTTCGGGAAGTATTGAAGGTGATATGATTGAGTTAGTAGTAAAAACTCAGGGTCAGTTAAAATCTGAAAAAGATTTTAATGATCTTATCGTGGCCGAAAGCAATAATAGCTTTGTTCGATTTTCCGATGTTGGCTATGCGGAATTAGGACCGTTAAACATGAGGACTGTATTAAAGAGGGATGGAATCCCAATGGTAGGCGTTGTTTTAATTCCACAGCCGGGTTCTAATAGTATAGATATTGTGGATGAGTTCTACAAAAGAGTGGATAACATCAAAAAAGATCTGCCAGAAGATATAAATCTAGGCATTGGGTTTGATCAAACGGAATATATTAGGGAATCTATCAACGAAGTTCAGCAAACTATTATCATTGCTTTCCTTTTAGTAATCTTTATCATTTTTGCCTTTTTAAGAGATTGGCGAACAACTGTCATTCCTATTGCCACCATTCCAGTAGCTTTGATCGGTACCTTCTTCGTCATGTACTTGGCCGGATTTTCAATAAATGTACTAACATTACTGGGAATAGTATTGGCCATTGGCTTGGTGGTTGATGACGCCATTGTAGTGCTTGAAAACATTTACACGAAAGTGGAAGATGGAATGGAACCAATGGAGGCCGCTAAAAAAGGTGCCATTGAAATTTTCTTCGCTGTTATAGCCACTACCGTTGCTTTAGTAGCTGTATTTATGCCCGTTATTTTCCTGGAAGGAATTACAGGTAGGTTATTTAGAGAATTTGGCGTAGTGGTAGCAACGGCCGTAATGATATCTTCATTTGTGGCTTTATCATTAACCCCTATGATGAGTAGCCGAATTTTAAAAAGAAGGGAACGACACAACTGGTTCTACAGGAAAACTGAACCGTTTTTCGTTTGGCTAAATAAAGGCTATTCAAGAAGCTTAGATGGTTTCATGAAAGTCCGATGGATGGGGATGCTATTGTTTTTCGGAGCCGTTGGTCTTATTTATGGTCTTTTTCAAACCCTTCCTTCGGAACTAGCTCCACTAGAAGACAGGGGAATGATCTCAGTAAGTACTACAGGACCAGAAGGGGCTACCTTTGAATACATGGATGAGTACATCAATAATTTGGTGGAAGTCAGTATGGATACGCTTCCAACTGATGGCTTAATTTCAGTGACTTCACCAGGTTTTGGCACACAGGGCACTAATTCTGGATTCTTAAGGATTATGCTAGTGGATGCCAAAAATAGGGAGAAAAGCCAACAACAGCTGTATGACGAATATACTCCAGTTCTCAATGAATTTCCTGCTGCTAAAGCGTTTGCTTTCCAACAGCAAACTATTGGCGGCAGAAGAGGTGGATTGCCAATTCAATACGTTATACAGGCTACTTCTTTAGATAAATTGCAAGCGGTATTGCCAGAGTTCATCGAGAAAGCTAGTAATAATCCCACTTTCACTGTTGTAGATCAGGACTTAAAATTTACCAAGCCTCAAATTGACATACAAATAGACAGGGAGAAAGCCCGATCTTTGGGTATTTCCGTAATTGACATTGCCAGAACTCTCCAATTAGGCTTGAGTGGTCAACGATTTGATTACTTCATTATGGACGGAAAGCAGTATCAGGTGATTGGTCAAGTACAAAGAAATGACAGAAATGCTCCTATCGATCTAAGGTCACTATATGTACGTGCTCAAAACGGTCAAATGCTGCAATTAGATAATTTGGTTAGTCTGGGAGAAAGTTCCACTCCCCCATCACTTTACAGATACAACCGATATATTTCTGCTACATTATCTGCAGGTCTAGCCCCTGGCAAAACCATCGGAGATGGAGTCGAAGCTATGGATGCCATAGCAAGTGAGGTTTTAGATGAAACCTACAGCACCTCTTTATCAGGAGCATCATTAGATTATTTTGAAAGTTCATCTAGTCTATTGTTTGCTTTTGGTTTTGCTATTATTCTGATTTATTTAGTACTGGCAGCTCAATTTGAGAGTTTCAGAGATCCGGTTATCATCCTTTTTACCGTTCCATTAGCAGTTGGCGGTTCTTTCCTATCTCTATGGCTATTTGGTGAGACTTTGAATATTTTCAGTCAAATTGGAATCATCATGTTGATAGGCTTAGTTTCAAAAAATGCTATTCTTATTGTAGAATTTGCTAATCAGAAGAAAGCTCAGGGATTGGGACTAAATGAAGCTATTACTGAAGCGGCAAAATCTAGGTTCAGACCTATTCTGATGACAGCATTATCCACCATTTTAGGCATTTTACCGATTGCCCTGGCTTTAGGTGCTGGTTCTGAAAGTAGAGTATCAATGGGTATTGCTATTATTGGTGGTCTGATTTTCGCAACAGGTTTAACGCTTTACGTTATTCCTTCAATTTATTCATATTTCGCAAGTAAACAGGCACGTGTATCACGTATTGAATCTTAATTTTTTATGATAAAATATAAAGTACTACTTTTTTTGATGCTTTTAGGGCTATCAGTCACTGCACAAGACATGAGCCTGAACGAGGCAATTACCATTGGGATGGAAAAGAATTTCTCCATTAGAACTGCGAAGAATACAGAGAAAGAAGCTGTAATTAATTCAAATTATGCTTATGCTGGTTTCTTGCCTGTAATTGATGTGACAGGAGCTAGAAATTTCGATGTTGAAAATGTTGAGCAACAATTCAGAACGGGAGATACGAATGAACTTGACGGAGCACGATCTAATAATTTTAATATAAGAGGAGATTTGACCTGGACTTTATTCGATGGAACGAAAATGTTCTTGGATTATAAAAGTTTGCAAATTGAAAGGAACCAAAGTCGTTTCGAAACACAAGCAGTAGTTGAAAATACTTTAGGCAGTATTATTCAATCCTACTTTGCCTTGGTCTTTGAGCAAAATCAATATTCCGTTCTAGCATCTGCAGTCGAATTATCGGAACAGAGGTTAGAAATTGCCAGAGCAAATTACGAAGTGGGGAAATTCTCCAAAACAGAACTACTTTCCGCCAAAGTAGATCTAAATACTGACAAAAGTAACCTGTTAAATCAAGAGGAAATTAAGCAACAAGCTAGGGTCGCTCTTAATTTACTGTTGGGAGAAGATCCAAACCAAGAATTACTGGCAATTGATAGCTTGGAAATAGATGAAAGTCTTCAACTCAATATGCTGATTGATGACCTCAGTGTCAGAAACAAACAGCTCTTAGCCTTAATGCAACAAGAAAATATATTGCAATTGCAAAATAAGACCGTGATGACTGAAGTATTACCTCAGATTGATTTCAATTTGGGTTATGGTTATACGAATTTCAACTCACAAGCTGGGTTTTTACTTCAAAACCAATCCATTGGGGTTAATTACGGTCTAAGCCTATCTTGGCGAATTTTTGACAGATTAGATCGGTTCAGAAGAAATCAAACTACTCAAATTGCCATCGACAACAATAGTATTGCAATCTCAGAGCTGGAAAATCAGCTGATGGGTGACTTATCATCTGCCTATGTACGTTATCGGAATAAGCTAGATTTAATTGATCTTGAAAAAGATAATTTGGAAGTTGCCAAAGAAAATGCAAGTATAGCTATTGAAAGATACAGGGTGGGGCGTTCCAATGCTATTGAACTAAGAGAATTTCAGCTTAATGCGATTGAGGCAGAAAGTAGGTTATTAAATGCAATCTTTTTAGCGAAACAAGCTGAAATTAATCTGCTGGCCATTAGCGGTAATTTACTTAATAAAGATACCCCCAATTAAGACAAAATTTCGCTTTGATATAGCAGGTTTAATCATAATTTTATTTCACTTTACTATTGTTTGACATTAACTTTGGCAAACTCCAAAACAAATGTTCGAAAAACTAAAACAAAGATGGGATCTTAAATCTGGAGGACAGGTTTTCATTGTCTTATTGGTTTTTGCTTGTACTGGATTTACCGTAATGTTTTTAAAAGAACCCATTTTATCACTAATAGCGGCAAAAGAAGAAAGGAACTGGGTCTTCACAACAATTTACTACATCCTGATTTTACCCGTTTATTTTTTGATTCTGCTCCTTTATGGCTTTATTTTCGGTCAGAGCAAATTCTTTTCGGGCTTTGTCAAAAAGACGATCAGTCGATTTAGGAACAAAAAATAAAAGCAGGAAACTACCCCTGCTTTTTTGTTAACCTAAACTAAAACACTATTTATTCATACAATTGCATTCAAGATTTCAACCAAGTCTTGGCATCATCCAAGCTGTCAAAATATTTGAAATTTAATTTCCCTTTTTGTTTATCTAAAATATTCTTTGCTGCAAATTTCCTGAATACATCCTTGGAAACTACAACGGCAATTTTTTCAACTTCCTGAGCAGCTTTAGGAATTAAGGATTCAGATACCCATTTTTGATCCTCTAAGGAAAGAACACCTGCATCTGCATTATTCTGAAGCCAATTCTTAATGTGTGACTTTTGACACAAATCATAGTTGGCTAGCATAGCCGCACGATAATCCTCGGATTTTAAACTTCCGTGGAAAGTGATCATGGCCGCTTGAACATCTATCTGTTCTTCAATGGTTACATTTTTAGTTTGAGACACTAAAGTTGACATATTTTTATAATTTTTTATACTTTGCAAAAGTAATCGAGTTTCTTGTGAGTGTTTTTTTTTATTACTTATCAAAGTTACAGAAGTAGTTCTTTAGCCTTTTTTGAATCATTTACATTCTCATCTCTGAAATTGAACTTCAAGCAATGCGCTCTGAATTTAGCAAACAGCAATAATATTCTCCTTTTCAAGGTGAATCCTCCTTTTGATTAGGAATTTATAGTGCCAATTGTATGTAATAAAATTTTGTATTGATTAGATTTGAAACTAAAATATTCTAAATGAAGAAATATAGCCCTCAGCAGCTTGCATTAAGAAACGGTCAAGATCGAGATGAAATATGGATAGCATACCAGGGCATTATATATGATGTTACTAATTCCAGGCTTTGGAAGAATGGAACACATTATGAACATTGGTCAGGGCAGGACTTAACAGATGAGTTAAAAGATGCACCACATACTGACAAGGTTTTCGAAACCTTGCGGGTGATAGGAGAACTAAATTAGTGAATCAGGTCGATTTTGTGGCTCTTTGCGTATTTCTTCAATTTTCTCCATTTGCTTGGAGTCACTTCTATCTTCTCTGTTAAATGATATAAGTGCGAAGGGAACTAAAAAGAAGGTCACTATAATATAGATAAAACCTGCCAACCTAAATTTCATCGCAAGTCGACCAAAGGATTTAGCCATTTTAACGGGTATGCTCCTTATGATCGGAAAGGGCAAGAAAATTAAGACACCTATCAAATTGAAAAATAAATGAACCAAAGCAATGCTTACCGCAGCTTCTGATTTAAACAGGGCAGCAATCAATGCTGTTATTGTTGTACCTATATTTGCCCCCATAATAAAAGTAAAACATTGTTTTAGGCTAATTTTACGGGTTGCCACAAAGGGCACAATTACTGAAGTAGTCACCGAGCTGCTTTGAACTCCAGCAGTGAAGACAACTCCCCAGAAAAATGATCTGTAGGGACTTCCGAAGAAATACTTCTGAAGAAATTCTCTAGAACCTCCTGTAATTGATTTATATAATGTTTGAGCTAAAAACTTGACCGCTAAAGCCAAAATCACGAAGGAAGAAATAGCCAATATTATTGGATATGGCAGCAAATTGCCAATGAATATTACAATTGGTTTTGTCAGTAAGAAATATCTAAATTCATTGTCCTGAACTACATAATCAGCACCCAGAATAAAATTAGAAGCCGCAGATGACAAATTTGTTAGAATTCCATAATTATACTCCAAAGGGAATAAAATGGCTACTAGCAGGATATTGAAGAAATCATGCACAACGCCTGCGCCTATAGCCTTTCTGAATTCATCTCGGTTGGTAATAAAACTCAGTGAAACCAATGTACTGGTAAGGGTTGTCCCAATATTAGCACCCATAATCATCGGGATGGCATCAGAGAATTCGATAGAACCTGAGGCTACAATGGCCACAATCATGGAGGTACTTGTGCTGCTGCTTTGGATTATGGCCGTAATTAGCAAGCCAATAAAAAGACTGATAAATGGATTTGAAGTAAGGTTTATGATAGATTCAGCAATATCTTTATTGAGTAATCGAAAAGAATAACCAATAAAATCTATTGCCAATAAAAATAAGAATATATTAAATACAATTAAGACACCCCTTTTTAGGGTTTCTTGCCATTTGTTTTCTGTATTTATTTCTGGAGTCTTAATTTTTTTGTGTTATTTGAGTGTAATTTAAAATGCAAAATTAACAGCTTACAGTTGAGTATTCGCATTTGCAAAGTAAAACAATTGTTAAGAATAAAATGGGCTCTTAATTAACTTAAGCTTAACATTATTTGTGATCTCTATTATTAATAATATGGCATTATCGACACAGTTAACATTAAGGTAATGTTGTTAACAATTTTTTAACTCATTGTTTCACTAAGAATAATTAGCTTTGTGTCTGAAACATAATTTTGCTAAATAAGCATTTTTGAATCGAATTTTTTATGGCTAAAAAACCATTCCTTAAATACAACAGAAATACAGTTTCTGAAGTTACCTACAAAACTTTTGAAATAGCAAAGAAGGAAAAAGCTTTCATCACGATGATTGCCATCTTCACTTTTGTTTGCGGACTTATCACTCCATACCCTCAAATTGCCATGTGGGTAGGATTCGGTCTTGCTGCTTATTCAGCAATTGCTAATGACAGTATTCAGACTATCGGAACATTCATTGCTTCTAACAGCAAAAAACCATGGTGGATATTATGGCTTTTTATGGGCCTGATTTTCCTTGCCACTGTACTGTACAGCTGGATTGTATTTGATGGAGATGTGAGTAGCCAAAGGTTATTAACCAAAGGGTTTGACAAAGCTCCTACATCCTTTAGTTTTCTTCAATTAGCAGCTCCAATACTACTATTGGTGTTAACACGATTCAGAATGCCGGTTTCTACCACATTCTTGCTCTTAAGTGCCTTCTCTACTCAGGCTTCATCAATTGGAGCTATGATAGGCAAAAGTTTAACGGGATACGGCTTGGCTTTTATTACAGCTATATTCGTTTGGTTTCTAGTTTCCAAATTTGTCTCCAAATACTTTAAAAGCAAAAAACCTGCTAAATTCTGGACACCAGTTCAATGGATCATTAGTGGCGCTTTGTGGTCTGTATGGATCTCCCAGGATGCTGCCAATATTGCGGTATTCCTCCCTAGAAGCTTAAATATTTACCAATTTATTGGCTTTGCTGGATTCATTTTTATTGGAATGGGTTTACTATTTTATTTGAAAGGGGATAAAATCCAAAGTATAGTGAATGAAAAGGCTGGAGTTACAGATATAAGGGCTGCCACAATAGTTGATTTCGTTTACGCTATTTTACTTTACTATTTTAAAGTATTAAGTACGGTTCCAATTAGTACCACTTGGGTTTTTATTGGCTTACTAGGCGGTAGAGAAGTAGCTATAGCAATCAGTAAAAAACGTTATAAGAAGAGAATTAAGAATATCAGAAGAGCAAGTAAAATTGTAGGTAGAGATTTCCTTTATGCCACGATCGGACTTGTACTTTCTGTATTACTTGCTATAGGAGTAAACAAAAAATTCCAAGATCAAATTGTGACGGAGTTCATGAATTTGTTTTAGAATATTCACTATACAGTTAAAGTATTTAGAAGTCTCTACTCAATTTACTATTCTTAAAAGTATAAACTATGGCCTTTTAGCGCACCTATTGTTCGGTAAGGTAGATCGTTTACAAAGTTAAAGGCACTAGCTGTCCTGGATTCCTCGGAACAAACTTGTTGAGACTTCTCTGTTATGACTTTAGATCATAAGCTGCAGGAAGTGCGAAAGTGGATGAAGATAATTGGTTGATGATGACACCAACAAAGGAATGATGAATTGTCTGGAGTAAACTCATAATTAATTGGCTCTCCGGGTCCAAAAGGACGGGGATTTTTGCAGTGCTATTCAAGAAATAGTCCTAATAACCTTCCTATGCAGGGCCTGCACTTTTAGATGCTCCTTTAAGCCACCATAATCTTTAAAGCATCATGATTTTTAATAATGAAACTTATGCTATAGAGCTACCTCTTTATGAATCAATCATTCATGCTTTTTAAAAATAGAATCGTAGTAGCAGCAGCTGCCAAAAGTGTTTTGTCATCTTCAGGTATTTTTTTCCGTAACCAGACTGCATTATAGCCCATCTTACCGGGGAAATACTTCACTGCTCCTATAGCCTCACCTGCTTCCCAAAATTCATAACCGAGGGCAGGAGCATTGAAAAAGCCTCTTTTAAAATCAGTATAAATGTGTTTTAAGACTATTTTGCGGACTCCATTCGTTAGTAGGCTGTATGTTTCCATATACTGCGATTCATTTTCCACAGCATTCAAGCGTAATAACCATTCATCATGATTTGAATTCAACAATATACTTGCCGTAAAAAGCGCCTCTTCTTCAAAATTCCCGTCCTCACCGATGGCTACATTGATAAAAGAAGATGAGAAGAGCGTTATACTTTCCTCATACTGAGTGCTAACATAAAAAAAGGTGTTTACCCATGCAGTATCTCCCTGGCCATTAACTAGGTTAAAATGAGATTTACTTTCACTAAGTAATTTGACCTCATTACTCCATATACTAGAAAGCCGAGAAGTCTTTGTCCATCCAGCTTTTCCTGCCACCACTTTGAAAGGGCCAAATCGGTACCTAGGCACATTTCCAACCCGATAAGCTTTATATTTTACCTCATATTTTTCCCCTTTTTTGGCCAGATCAGGATCAACTGCTAATTCTTTTTCCTGTGCATCTGCTACGGAGACTGAGAGAAGCAGGTAAATTAAAGATAGGGTTGGAATCCATTTCATCTTTTTAAGCTACGAAAATTGCCGCAAGAAAAGAATAGCATTTTCTGTTTTTTATTACTTGCCGCCATGTTTTGGGTCGAGCTAGAGTGATTAATCTTTTCAGCGAGTTCATATTTTGAAGCCCTCTACTCTTTTTAGATAAATATTTTCTTCAGAGAATCATCAGGTTTTAAATGGACGCTGTCAAAATACTATAGCAGGCCTGCTTGCCATCAGGACCAGTATAGATAGATCATTTAAAGTAGCATGCAAAGGAAAGCTATGAGAAACGAATACGAGTAAGCTCCTACAAAAATGAGTATGAGCGCACCATCAGCAGGGTTAAATGTAAAACAAGCTAATACATGAAAGCCAAACGGCAATCAACCGTAGAACCCGTTTTTGGCACCTTAACGCAATTTATGGGCTTACGAAAAGTAAATACGCTCGGAATTAAGCAAGCCACCAAAGTCATGATGATGGCTGCAGTGGCCTTTAACATCGAAAAACACCTTGAATTCTCAAAAACTAACCAACATCAAGAACAAAAAAAGCCATATTGCCGGCTACATACTATATGGTTCAATGACGGCTATATTATATCACTTTTAAGCCTCGATAAATGAAACCCACTTTATATTCACTTTGAAAAAAGGAGTCTGTTAAGATCTTAAATGCCTCAAGTATTTTGATTTTTTAGTGGGTTTTGCAATGACTTTGGTTGTTAGCACTAGTTTTTAGATCTTTTCTTGGCGTAAAATTTTTTCCATTTTACGACCTTTTGCTAATTCATCATACAACTTATCTAAATATCTACATTTTCTGTACAATTCAAATTCATC